>JAIMKJ010000012.1 GCA_020692565.1 Thermomonas sp. | reverse complement strand
GGCCGGCGAAATGCACCTGCGCCGCGAGCCCGAGCGCCTCGATGCGCTGCGTCTGTTCGGGCAGCGGCGGTTGACCGCACAGCAGCACGTCCACCCGCGCGCGCTGCGCCGCGGGCAGCGTCGCCACCGCTTCGATCAGATCCATCCAGCCCTTGTGTTCGGCGGTGCCGGCATTGCTGCCCAGCAGCAGCCGGCCTTCGCCGCTCCAGCGCTCGCGCATCGCGCGCGCGGCTTCGTCGGACCAGGGCAGGTAATGGCGCACATCGATGCCGTTGCGCACCGTCCGCAGCTGGCAGCGCGCGTACGGCCCGGTATCGAGCATGCGTCGGGTGGCCTCGCAGACCGCGATCACCAGATCGGTGCGCCGCGCGCGCCAGCGATGGGTCACGCCCTGCGCGGGTTTCGAGTTGTGCTTGGTCAACACGATCTTCGGTTTGTGCGCCAGCCCGGCGCAGGCGGACAGCACCATGCGGTGATCGGTGGAGCCATTGACATGGATGATGTCGAACGCATGCGTGCGCAGGTAGTCGCGCAGTTGCCGGCGCGCGCGCGCCGCCGCCGCAAGCTGGGCGATCGCGTTCGGGAACGGCTGCGCCACCGCGCGCACGCCGTCCAGCATGGCGGCTTCGCGATACAGACGGCTGCTGGGCGGCACGGCCATGTGCACGTCATGCGCGACCGCAAGTCCACGCGCCAGCGCCAGCAGGTAGGTGGTATGCCCGCCGCCGTCGCCTTCGTGGAAATTGGTGAGCAGCACTTTCATCGAACTCGTCCTGGAAAAGAGGCGGTCTCAGGCCATGAGAAGGGGGCAAATAAAATGTGTCTATCCAGTCGCCTCACGGCCCACTGAATTCCGGGCCTGGAGACGCTGGTCGCACTGCGATCAGGCCGAAGATCGCAGAGGCAGATCGCTGTCGGCAGCATCATATTCATTACAACCATTCATGGAGTTTCAGTGAAAATCAATCTCGTACCCGGCGCACTGCTCATCTCTCTTGCCATTGGCGCATCGATCGCTTCTGCGCCTGCTTCGGCGCAGAGTCTGGGGCAAGGCTTCATCCGGAATGTCGCCTACGACAAGTGCCTCGACTTCGCGGCCGGAGACTTGTCCAACGCCGTCACCCTCCAGTTGCATAGCTGTCAAGGCAATGCAGCGATCCACCAGCAGTGGAATTTCATTCCTGCCGGCAGCTATCCGAACAGCGCGCCTTCCTATCTTTTCCAGAACGCCATGAACTACACCTGCGCGGCAGTCGAGAACGACTCCCTCTCGAATGCCGCCAAGATCGTCCAGCGCCCTTGCGATGCGAACAATCCGAGCCAACACTGGATCCAGACGGCCAACGGCTTTCTCAACACCAAGACGCGCTGGATGAACGGCCGCAGCGCCAAGTGCCTTGACGCCTGGAGCAGCGCCAACGGCACCGTGCTTCAGCAGTACACCTGCGCAAACTCCAGCAACTGGGCGCCACAGGGATTCCAGAACGATCTTTTCCCCATAGGCGGCCCTTGATCCGTTTCGATCCCTCAAATCGATGACAATCGCTTGACTGGGCGCCCGGACTCCGGGCGCCTTTTCATTTCTTCCGGCTTTTCCTTTCGGAGAAGATGCTCGCCGCTCTCTCAAGTCGCTTCCAGAGAGGCCCCGGACTCATCATTGCCATATTGATGTACCTCTTTTTTTCATGCGACGGCGTATTCGCTTTCGTTCTGTACTCGAATTTCGCCGATTCGAGGGTGTGGTCGCAGATTCCCGCAAGTTTCGCGTAGTGGTTGATGAGTTCGCGGGCCCTGATCCGGTTCTTGTAACTCGCGACCTGGCTGCGATTCGACCACCAACCATTGTTGCCATGAACCCGGTACATGACCGCGCCGGTGGGCACGAAAACCTTGCGCCCCCCGAGAACGCTGGCGCCATACACCAGTGCCGCGTCGGCGCAGAGCCGCCATCGTTTGACCAGCACCGGCGGCAGATCGACGCACTCTTTCGCCAGGGCGGTGCGCACGCACAATGCCGATGTCGGCCCGCCATACCAGTGCGCCAGCGCATACGTGGCGATGGCGGTGTACCCATAGTCGATCTCATGGGAAGCATCGCCGATCCTGCGGCTCTCTCCTCCGAAGCGGACGATGTCGGAAAACACGAAATCGACGTCGGATCTTGCATCGAAGGTGTCGCCGATCTTTTGCAGATAATCGGGTTCCCAGCGGTCGTCGGCATCGAGAAAACACGCGACATCGGCCTCCACGACCGCCAAGCCGCGCTGGAACGCCACCAACTGGCCGCCGTTCTCGCCGCACAGCAGCGTCACCCGCGGATCGTGGCCGTAGCGTTCGCGCAGGAACGCGGGCGAGCCATCGGTGGAGCCGTCGTCGACGATCACGACCTGTTCCGGCGCGCGGGTCTGCGCCAGCGCGCTGTCCACCGCTTCGGCGACGTAGGCGCGGTAGTTGTAGTTGGTGACGATGACCGCGAACGAGGTGTCGGTCATGCCGCAACCTCGTCCAGGGTGCGGCGGAAGTAGGCGATGGTTTCCTTCAGGCCGTCCTCCAGCGCGACTTTCGGCGCCCAGCCCAGTTCGGACCGGGCCAGCGCGATGTCGGGCTGGCGCTGGCGCGGGTCGTCGGAGGGCAACGGCCGGAACACCAGTTTCGAGCGCCCGCCGACCAGCGCCAGCACCTTCTCGGCCAGTTCGAGCATGCTGAATTCCCCCGGGTTGCCGATGTTGATCGGCCCGGTGAAGCCGTGCGGGGTCGCCATCATCCGCACGAAGCCTTCGATCAGGTCGTCGACGTAGCAGAAACTACGGGTCTGGCTGCCGTCGCCGTAGATAGTGATGTCCTCGCCGCGCAGCGCCTGGACGATGAAATTGCTCACTACCCGGCCGTCGTTCGGGTGCATCCGCGGGCCGTAGGTGTTGAAGATGCGCACGACCTTGATGTCGAGGTCGTGCTGGCGGTGGTAATCGAAGAACAGGGTTTCGGCGCAGCGTTTGCCTTCGTCGTAGCAGCTGCGGATGCCGATCGGATTGACCCGGCCCCAATAGCCTTCCGGCTGCGGATGCACTTCCGGGTCGCCGTAAACCTCGCTGGTGGAGGCCTGGAGGATGCGCGCCTTCAGCCGCTTGGCCAGGCCGAGCATGTTGATCGCGCCGTGCACGCTGGTCTTGGTGGTCTGCACCGGGTCGTGCTGGTAGTGCACCGGCGAGGCCGGGCAGGCGAGGTTGTAGATCTGGTCGACCTCGACGTACAGCGGGAACGTCACGTCGTGACGCATCAGCTCGAAATACGGATGGTTCAGGCGATGGGCGATGTTGCGCTTGCTGCCGGTGAAATAGTTGTCGACGCACAGCAGGTCGTGGCCGTCATCGAGCAGGCGGTCGCACAGGTGGGATCCCAGGAAACCGGCACCGCCGGTCACGAGAATACGGGCCATCGAGGGGGAAGCCTTTCGGTAAGGCGCCGCCGCGGACGAACTCCGCAGGCGGCGCCGGGATGACGGGGGAAGATGACGCGGAACCGGCGGGCTATTCTCGGCGATCCCCCACGGCAAGGACAGCGCGGAGGCGGCTTGCCCAGTGGCTAAAGTGGGATGCGCGTCGTGCATGCGCGCCTGCATTCAGCGGGGGGAAAGGTCCACCGCCTGCGCTGGGCCGGCATCGCCCCGGGTCGACCGCGATCCCTCGGCCGGGCCGGACCCTCGGGCCCGGACCGCATCGGGGCGCTCCAGGTCGGACAACCGGTCCGGTTTACCGGCCGTACCCGCCCGCAGTACGCTTGGCGCCCGATCACACGAAACCGCGGAGCCCATCATGTCCAAAGGCATGGATCAGAAGAAGCAGGACAAGAAGAAACCGGAAAAGACCCTGAAAGAGAAACGCGCGGAGAAGAAAGAGAAGAAAGCCGGCAAGTGAGATTCGAGCGTGTGATCCGCGGGCGCCGGCCGTGATGCCGGTCGTCACGCATTCGGTTTCGATCGTCATCCCCGCTTTTGCGGGGATGACGCGTTTCCGGAGCCCCGTTTTCGAAATCGCGTGGTTGAAGTCGCATGGTTGAAGCCGCGCTCCGCCCGGGCCTCGACAGGATTCAGGAACTGCAGGACAGCATCGAACAGCCGGCGCGGTCGCGCGCCCAGTCGGGACGCTTGGCGGCGTAGCGTTCGCTGTCCGCGCGTCCTCCAACGGGAATGTCGTCGTACGGCCGGCGCATCGCCTCCAGAAGTTCACCGATGCCGGCAGCGTCCCCGGCCTCGGCGCGATCGATGACCTCCTGCGCCAGATAGTTGCGCAATACGTATTTCGGATTCGCCAGCCGCATCCTTTCGCGGCGATCCGCCGCCGACAGGGTGTCCTCGCGCAGGCGCGCCGCATAGCGCTGCAGCCAGTCGTCGAACTGCGCGCCATGCGCCTCGCGCTTCGCCGGGTCGTAGAAACTTTCCTCCAGCGGCTTGAGCGTCGGCGCATCGATATCCACGTCCATCAGCGCGCGGAACCACAGCGTCATGTCGACCTCCGCTTCCTGCATCGATCCATGCAGATCGCGGATCAGCGCGACATCGTCGTCGCGGCATTCGGCCAGGCCGAGTTTGCGCGCAGTGTTGTCGCGGTCGGCGACCGTGTATGCGCCGCCGAAGGCGTCGATGCCGGCCTGCAGCGCCTCGCCGCCCGCGAACAGCGGCGAGATCGCCTGCGCCAGCCGCACCAGGTTCCAGCGCGCCACCGCCGGCTGCCAGCCGAAGCGGTAGCGTCGGCCACCGGCATCGGTGGTGTTGGGCGTCCACTCCGGATCGTAGGCGTCGATCCAGCCGTAGGGACCGTAGTCGATGGTCAGGCCCAGGATCGACAAATTGTCGGTGTTCATCACTCCGTGGACGAAGCCGACCCGCATCCATTCCGCCATCAGCCGCGCGGTGCGGGTGCAGACCTCGGCGAACCAGTCGGCGTACAGCGCCTCGCCGCTGCCGGCGAGATGCGGAAAATCGCGGCGGATCGCGAAATCCGTCAATTGCCGCAGCAGATCGACCTCACCGCGCGACGACGGCAGCTCGAAATGGCCGAAGCGCAGGAACGACGGCGCGGCCCGGCAGACCACGGCGCCGGGTTCGGGCTTCGGATGGCCGTCGTAGAACATGTCGCGGACCACGTCCTCGCCAGTGGCGACCAGCGACAACGCGCGCGTGGTCGGCACGCCGAGGTGATGCATGGCTTCGCTGCACAGGAATTCGCGGATCGACGAACGCAGCACGGCACGGCCGTCGGCGCTGCGCGAGTACGGCGTCGCGCCCGCGCCCTTCAGCTGCAGTTCCCAGCGGTCGCCGGTCGCGTTCACGGTTTCGCCCAGGCTGATCGCGCGGCCGTCGCCGAGCTGCCCTGCCCAGTGGCCGAACTGGTGGCCGCCGTAATTGGTCGCGAACGGGTCCATGCCCGGCAACAGCGCATTCCCGGCGAAGACCTGCGCGAATGTCTCCGACGCGACATCGTCATCGCGCAGCCCCAACGTTGCGGCCATCTCGCGCGAGACCGCCAGCGTGCGCGGCGCGGCCACCGGCGTGGGCGTCACCCGCGACCACAGCGCGCCCCGCACTTCGCGACGGCGTGCGCCGGTGTCAGGGTCGCCGGGCAGTTCGGCGAGGAAGGTGTTGTCGAATCGGAGCGTGTCGAAGAGGGAGGGCATGTCCGGCGGCAAGGCAACCATCAGGGCACGCATCATGGCATTGCTACGGCCGAACCCTGTTTCCAGACATCCCGCGCTCGCGTTGCCGTTAAGCCGCTGCCGTCGCTGTTCGCTGTTGCCCCCTTCGACGAAGGGGGCCGTTGATCGCGCAGCGATCAGCGGGGGGATTTGCTTTTCGCCTGAAGCGTCGAAAGAACACACCGTTTTCATGACGCTGCCGGCCAAATCCCCCGCCGCCTGCTGCGCAGACGTCGACCCCCTTTTCAAAGGGGGTCAGCGCAACGCCGCACTCTGCAAAACATGCATTTGCTTGTTCCCCCTTTGAAAAAAGGGGCAAGGGGGAATTCGCTTTTTGCCTGAAGGGTCGAAAGAACACACCGTTTTCATGACGCTGCCGGCCAAATCCCCCGTCGGCTGCTTCGCAGCCGCCCGCCCCCTTTTTCCAAAGGGGGCTAACAAGGCATTTCGTGTGTTCCGGCCCTCGCACACTGCGCTCAGGCGCTCATTGGCGCGCGAGGCAATGCCTCGCAAGCGCGCCGCTTCGCCCCCTTTTTCAAAGGGGGCAAAACCGGCACGCCGCGATATCCGAGGACTCACTCCACCCGCTGCCCGCGTTCCAGCAGCCACAGCATGATCGTCTTCTGGCGGACGTAATTGGCGCGGACGTAGGCGTAGACCAGGCCGTGCCAGCCATCGAGGAACCCCAGCCGGAATACGTAGCCGCGCCAGAACCGCCATGCAGGCGAGACGATCAATTTGCCCAGCGACGCGCGCTTGCCGCGCGAGAATTCGTACTCGGCCATCATCCGCGCGTAACGTTCGGTCTTCTGCAACTGCTGCATCAGCGAACGATATGGATAGTGGATGAGATCGCCCGACAGCGTGCGTACTGCGCCGTCGACGCTGGCGGCCTCGTGGATCTCGCGATCGCCGCGCCAGCCGCCGCGACGGCGATCGAACAGCCTTAGAACGCGATCCGGGTAGGCGTTGCCGCGGCGCAGGAACTTGCCGAAGTATTCGCTCAGTCGTGCGAACCGGTAGCCGGCGACGGCGCCGAAACCGGCATCGCGGGCGGCCAGGATCGAGGCCTTCAGCTCCGGACTCACGCGCTCGTCGGCATCGAGGCACAGCACCCAGTCGTGGCTCGCCTGATCGACCGCGAACTGCTTCTGGCTGCGGAAACCGTCGAACGGCCGCTCCAGCACCCGCGCGCCGGCCGCTTCGGCGATGGCGCGGGTGCCGTCGGTCGAGCCCGAGTCCACCACCACGATCTCCGCGCAGAACGCCAGCGAATCGAGGCAATCGCCGATGCGGTCGGCCTCGTTGAACGTGATAATGCAGCCGGTGATCGGCGGTGCCGTGGATGGAGACGTGTTGATGGCGGAATACCTGTTGTTCGCGACCGAGCGTTATGCGCTGCCCATCCTGCAACCGTTGGCGGACGCGCTGCAAGCCTCGGGACACGGGGTGTCCGCCTGGCTGGTCGACGGCGCCGCGGGCGCGCGCCTGCCGGCGCCGGTGCGCAGCGTGGGCCTGCGCGAAGCGGTGGCGCTGCGGCCGCGCGCGGTGTTGTCGGCGGCCAACTGGGTGCCGACCTTCCTCAGCGGCCCGAAAGTGCAGCTGTTCCACGGCTTCAACGTGGAGAAACGCGACGCCGCCCGCGGTCACTTCCGGGTGCGCGGGCTGTTCGATCTGTACTGCACCCAGGGACCGGCGACGACCGCGCCGTTCCGCACGCTGGCGGCCGGGCATCCTCACTTTGCCGTGGTCGAAACCGGCTGGCCGAAGCTCGATCCGCTGTTCCGCGACGACGGCGGCGCTTCCGCCGCACTGCGCTCGCCCGCGGGCGAGCGGCCAACGGTGCTGTTCGCGTCCACCTTCACCGAACGCCTGAGCGCCGCACCGCATCTGTTCGACGCCATCGCCGCCGAAGTGGCGCGCGGCGACCGCTACTGGCTGCTGACCCTGCATCCGAAGTGCGCGCCGGATCTGTTCGAGCGCTACCGCGGCCTGGCCGGGCCGAACGCCGCGTTCGTCGAAACCGAACAGCTGATGGCCGCGCAGCGCGCCGCCGACGTGCTGGTGGCGGACACCACGTCGGTGGTGTCCGAATTCGTGGTCCAGCACAAACCGGTGGTGACCTTCCGCAATCGCGCACCGAAGCCGCACATGCTGGATTTCGACGATCCGCCGGATTTGCCGGCGTTGCTGGAACAGGCATTCGCGCCAACGGAGACGCTGCGCGCGGCGTTGGCGGACTACGCCGACGCCATTCATCCGTATCGCGATGGCCGCGCATCGGAGCGCGTCATCGCCGCGACCGACGACCTGATCGCCGGCAGGCTGGGACCGCTGCGCGGCAAACCGCTGGGCGGCCGATTCCGGGCGCTGCAGATCCGCTCGAAGCTGGGCTATTGGGGCTTGGGCTGAGCCTTCGTAGGAGGGCCTTCAGGCCCGAGTTTTTCCTGCCGCGACCGCGGTCGCCATACAACAAAGCTCGGGCCTGAAGGCCCTCCTACGGGCCCTCCTACGAAAATCGAGAATGCTGTCACCAGCGCAGCGGGCTGCGCGCGATCTCGCGTGCCAGCCGCGCCTGCAGCGCGCGCGCATCGGCTTCCGGCAGGAAACGCAGCCGCAGCGGTTCGGCCAGGGCATTGCCGCCGGCGGTATCCAGCAACAGCGTGGCCATGCCCAGCAGGCGTTCCAGCGGCGACTGTCCGAAACGGATCGCCTGCAGCTTGCCGATTTCGGCGAACCGCCATTCGCGCGTCCACCAGCCGCGCCGGGTGGCGACCATGCGTTCGTCGATCGCATAACCGGCATGGCTGGCGTGCTGCCAGGTGATGTAGGCGATCCACGGCACCCACAGCACCACGAACACCAGGCCGAGCAGGCCGGAATTCCACAGCGCGATCGCACCCAGCAGCGACGCCAGCAGCATCTGCGGCACGAACAGGCGCGCGAAGGTCCAGCGATGCAGGCGCTGCCAGGTCTGCGGCGGCCACTGCACCTGCGGCGCGAGGTGGCGGATCAGTTCGTCGCAGCGCTGCGGCGTGGCCACCGGCGCGACCTCGCGCAGCGAGCGCGGCTGACTGTGCGAGCCGTTGTCCAGCACCGCGGTGCCCACTTCCAGCGTGCGCCGCTTGAACAGCCGGTGCAGCATGCCTTCGCGCAGCGTCCACGACTGGATGCGCCGGCGCGGCGTGCTGGTGCGGATGCGGGTCAGCAGGCCGCGTTCCAGCGTCAGCCGGCGGCCGTGTTCTTCCAGGCGGAAGCCGGAATACTGCAGCAGCGCGAGCAGCACCGAAAACGCGCGCAGCAACAGCAGAAACACCAGCACCAGGAACAGGGTCGCCATCGCTTCGTGGCCGCGGCCATAGCTGTCGACCATGCCGAACAGCACCCGGCCCCAGGATTCGATCAGGTCCGAGGTCATGTCCGAACCGAACTGGTTCATGGCGACGTACGCGCCGCCGACCACGATCAGCCCGCGGTTGGAGATCAGGCCGACCCGCACCACTTCGGCGGTCGACAGTGTGTGCAGCAGGCCGATCCCGCCGGCGGCCGGGTCGTCCACGGGGGCTGCGGTCGCGGCATCGGCGCGACTGCGGCGGCGCACCAGCGCTTCCAGCGCCAGGGCGTCTTCGAGCTTCAGCACCCGCATTTCCGCTTCCGGCTTGATGCCGCCGGCGGATTCCAGCCGGACCTCGGCCACGCCGAAGATCCTGTGCAGCAGCGTCTGGTGCAGGCCCACGTTGTGGATGCGCGCGAACGGGATCTGCCGGAGGCTGCGTTCCAGCAGGCCGCTGCGGATTTCCAGGCTGTCGATGCCGATGCGGAAACGGTAGGTGTAGTACTGCCAGATCGACACCGCGCCGAGCACGCAGATCGCGACCAGGCCCCAGAGGTCGTTGCGGTCGCCGCGCCCGAACAGGAACAGCGCGAGGATCGGCAGGATGAACTGCTTGAGCTGCTGGATCAGCACGAACAGCCACGACATCGGATGCAGCCGGCGTTCCGGCTGTTCCTCGATCCCGGGCGCCACGGCGGCGTCAGGCGTGGTCATCGTCGTCCTGCAGGTCGATCTGGCGGCTGAAATGGTCGCGCAGGCGTTCGGCGTCGGCATCGTCCAGGCCGGAAATGCTGACTGCGCTCAGCCGGGTGCCGGCGGTGTGCAGCACCAGCGAGGCCAGCCGGTGCGCACGTTCCAGCGGCCCGCGCTTGAGATCCAGATGCTGCACGCGCGAGGTCGGTACCCGCGTTTCCCACTGCCACAGGCGGCCGCGCCGCACCGCGAAGCCGTCCTCGTCCAGCATCCAGAAGGTGTAGCGATAGCGTTTGCGCGCCACCCAGACCGCGAACCCGATCGCCACCGCCCACAGCCCGGCGATCACCATCCAACCCCAATCCTGCGCCGCCAGCGCGTTGCGGAGCATCAGCGTGGCGAACGCGGACGGCACCGCAGCGACCAGCAGCGCGACGTAGAGGAACACTCGGTAGGCGCGCGGCGGCAGCGACTGCCAGCCGCTCGGGGCGACCCAGACATCCGGCGCGGGCGCCGGCGTTTCGCCGGGGACTGCGCCGTGGGCGGCATTGGCCTGGTCGGGCTCGGCGCGGTCCAGCGCCTCGGGAAACGGTTCGGTCATGTCGATATCGGTCGGGGGGAAGGGACTGCGATCCGGCGTCATCCGGGGCCGGAGGGGTCGCGATCTTCAGGGTCGCGGCCCTCCAGATCGCGGTAAGGATTGTGATACGGATTCAACGACGGTCGCAGGGTGTAGCGTTTGTACGTCCATTGATACTGTGCCGGATCGCGGCGGGCGATGCGCTCCACCGCCGCGTTCAGGGCCGAAGTCGCGACCAGCGTATCGCCTGAGGCGATCTCATCGGGCGCCGGCTCGATCCGCAGCGCGAACGCCAGATCGCCGACCCGCTCGCAGTAGGCGAACAGCACGACCGCGCCGCTGCGTTCCGCCAGGCGCGGCAGCAGCGACATGGTGTACGCCGGCACCCCGAAGAACGGCGCGAACTCGCCGTCGCCGCTCTTCGGCTGCTGGTCCGGCAGGATGCCGACCACGCCGCCGTCGCGCAGACGCTTGAACAGCTGGCGGATCCCCGCGGCCTCGGCGCGGACCTGGGTCACGCGGTCGCCGGCATCGGCGCGGACCCGGCGCAGGAAGGCTTCGCCCAGCGCCGATTCCGGCGGCCGGTACAGGATCGCCAGCGGCGTGCGCGATGCCAGCCACTGATTCAGCAACTCCCAGTTGCCGTAGTGCGGCGCCGCCACGATCACGCCCCTGCCCGAGGCGATGGCGGCATCGAACAGCGCCACGCCCTGGGCTTCGCGGATCATCCGCAGATTCTCGGGATGCGGACGGGTCCACAGACGCAGGGTTTCCAGCGCCTGCCGCGCGGTCGTCCGCAGGATCTCGCCCTGCAGCCCCTCGCGCTGCCCGGGCAGCAGTTCGGGATAGGCCATTTCGAGATTGCGCCCGGCCACCCGGCTCTCGCGCCCGCCCCGACGCAGCCACAGCCGGGCCATGCCGTCGCCGAGCGCGCGCAGCCACGGCCACGGCAGACGGCCGATGGCGCTGGCGATGCAGTAAAGAATGCGGGCGAAAACATCGGTCATCGCCGGGAGTCTACTGGGACGACGCTGCCGGCAACGCATGGAAGAGGTCATCATCGAAGACCGCGTCGCCACGGCATCATCGCCGGCCGGCCACCGCTTGCGTCGCGTCCGCGATCCCCGGATGCTCGCGTTCCCGCCTCCTGCAGCCGTCCGCCATGCTCGCCCTCATCCAACGCGTCGCCGAAGCCCGGGTCGAAGTCGAGGGCGAGACCGTGGGCGTGATCGGCCCCGGGCTGCTGGCGCTGGTCGGCGTGGAGCCCGACGACAGCCGCGAACAGGTCGCCAGACTCGGCGACCGTCTGCTCCGCTACCGGGTGTTCTCCGACGCGGCCGGCAAGATGAATCTCTCCCTGGCCGACACCGGCGGCGGCCTGCTGCTGGTCAGCCAGTTCACCCTGGCCGCCGACACCCGCTCCGGCCTGCGACCGAGTTTCAGCACCGCCGCCGCGCCCGCGGACGCCGAACGCATTTTCGGCGAATTAGTGGCCTATTGCCGCCAACAGCACGTCAATGCCGTCGAAACCGGTCGATTCGGCGCACATATGGCCGTCAGCCTGGTCAACGACGGCCCGGTCACGTTCCTGCTGCGCGCCTGAAGCATTCCGAGGCTGAATACGCCTCGATCTCGGGCGGTCGACGCCTTGAATCGACGCCGGTCGCGCACCACATCGCCCGCATCCAACCTCATTCATCCCGGTCGTGCGTTTCCCCGACCGTTGTTTCCGAATCGCCCCGCGCGCCGGCCCCGCCCACACCGACGCCCAGTCCCCGCCTTGGGGCTGTTATAATTACGGGTTCACTTTCCCACGGTGGCGCCCATGGCCAACGAACGTCAGGCTCCGCAGTCCGACATCAAGCAACTGATCAGCAAGGGCCTGGAGCAGGGCTATTTGACCTATGCCGAGGTCAACGATCACCTGCCCGACGATCTTGTCGATCCCGAGCAGATCGAAGACATCATCGGCATGATCAACGGCATGGGCATCGAGGTCCATGAAATCGCGCCCGATGTCGACACCCTCCTGCTCGCCGACGGCAACACCGGCGGCCGCGAAGTCGACGATACCGCCGCCGAAGAAGCCGCAGCCACGCTGACCGCGCTCGATGGCGAAGGCGGCCGCACCACCGACCCCGTGCGCATGTACATGCGCGAAATGGGCACGGTCGAGCTGCTGACCCGCGAAGGCGAAATCGCCATCGCGAAGCGCATCGAAGAAGGCCTCACGCAGATGATGCTGGCGCTGGCCAGCTTCCCCTGGTCGGTGCAGCTGCTGCTCGAGGAATACGAACTGCACAAGGGCGGCAAGAAGCGCCTCGCCGATATCGTCGTCGGCTTCAACGATGTCGAGGAACCGGTCGAAGAGATTCCGGTCGCCGAAGTCGCCGAAGACGCGCTCGAAGAAGAAGCCGAAGAGGACGACGACGACGATGCCGCCGAAGAAGCCGGCCCGACCGGTCCCGATCCGGCCGAAGTCGCACGCCGCATGGAAGCGCTGGCCGCCGGCTACCTGAAGTTCCAGAAGGCGTACGCCAAGCAGGGTCCGGCCAACAAGGCTGTCGCCAAGATGCGCGAGGAAATGGCCGAACTGTTCGTGACCCTCAAGCTGCCGCTGCCGCTGACCGACACGCTGGTCCGCAAGCTGCGCGAAGTGCTGGGCCAGATCAAGGAACACGAACGCCGCATCCTCGACCTCTCCACCCGCATCGCGCGCATGCCGCGCAAGGATTTCATCCGCGCGTGGGAAGGCAACCAGACCAATGTGGGCTGGGTCGACGAGATGCTGAAGCGCAAGCAGAAGTGGTCCTCGGGCCTGCGCGACGTGAAAGAACAGGTCATCGCCGAACAGGAAGCGACCATCGCCATCGAACAGGCGCTGTACCTGAACCTGTCCGACATCAAGGACATCAGCCGCGCGATGGCCTATGGCGAAGCCAAGGCGCGCAAAGCCAAGAAGGAAATGGTCGAAGCCAACCTGCGCTTGGTCATCTCCATCGCCAAGAAGTACACCAACCGCGGCCTGCAGTTCCTCGACCTCATCCAGGAAGGCAACATCGGCCTGATGAAGGCCGTGGACAAATTCGAATACCGCCGCGGCTACAAGTTCTCGACCTACGCGACGTGGTGGATCCGTCAGGCCATCACCCGCTCGATCGCCGATCAGGCCCGCACCATCCGCATCCCGGTGCACATGATCGAAACGATCAACAAGCTGAATCGTATTTCCAGACAGATGCTGCAGCAGTACGGCCGCGAAGCGACGCCGGAAGAGCTGGCGAAAGAAATGGACATGCCGGAAGACAAGATCCGGAAGGTCCTGAAGATCGCCAAGGAACCGATCTCGATGGAAACGCCGATCGGCGACGACGAAGACAGCCACCTCGGCGACTTCATCGAGGACACGAACGTCGAGTCCCCGATCGAGAACACCACCAACATCAACCTGCAGGAAACCGTCCGCGACGTGCTCGCCGGCCTCACCCCGCGGGAAGCCAAGGTGCTGCGCATGCGCTTCGGCATCGACATGAACACGGATCACACGCTGGAAGAAGTCGGCAAGCAGTTCGACGTCACCCGCGAGCGCATCCGCCAGATCGAAGCCAAGGCCCTGCGCAAACTGCGTCACCCCAGCCGCTCGGAACAGCTGCGCAGCTTCCTCGATATCGAGTAAGCCGCCCCGCCGTTCCAGCGCAGAAAAAGCCCGCCGCATGGCGGGCTTTTTCTTGGACGGTTAAGATAAGCCCATGGGCCTATAGCTCAATGGTTAGAGCAGAGGACTCATAATCCTTTGGTTCCAGGTTCGAGTCCTGGTGGGCCCAAGTTCTCCCCCGTAGCCAGACACAAAATCATCCAGTGATTCCCGGTTGGCCTCCTCAAAGCATCCACGAATCGCGACCACGAGCACGCCTGCTAAACGAAAACGGACGCCACCCCATGACGACGCCCGTTCTTCAAACGACGCTCACAGCCGAGTGATGCGGATCCAGTTGATGTTCCAGCCGCCTTGCGCCGCGTACAGGCCGACGTTGTGGGTGCCTGCGGCCACGCTGACGGTATGCGAGACGGTGGTCCAGTTCTGCCAGCCGCCGGTGGACGGTACCTGCACCTGGCCCAGCAGGATGCCGCCGGCGTTGAGGTCGAGGGACAGCGTGCCGCCGCCGGGGCTGGCGACGCGGTATTCCACCCGGTAGTTGCCGCTGGAGGGGAAGGCGATACCGTTGTAGGCCACCCAGTCGCCGGTGTCGATCCAGCCGAGGTTGGAGCCGCCTTCCGAGCACGCTTCGACCTGCACGCCGTTCTGGGCGCTGAAGTTCTCGGCCTGCACGGTGAGCGACCACGGCTGGTTGACGCGCGCGACCACCAGCGATGTCGCACGATCGTTGAAGCCGTCGCCGACCAGACACGCGGTGTCGCCGGTCTTGGTGACGCTGGGGCCGGTGAAGTTGTCGTCCTGGTACAGCGTGACCCGGTAGCCGGCATTCACGCGCAGCGAGGACAAGTCGTCGTTGCGCACGCCGCGCGCCTGCAATTGCGCCAGCGTGTAGCTGCCCTCGGGCAAGGCCACGCCGTAGCCGGCGTAGTTGCAGTCCTGATACACGCTGGCGACACCGGTGCCCGCGGTACCCGCCCTGTAGACGCGCACGTAGTCGACGTGCATTTTCGCGGGCAGCCGCGACTCGTCGACGTTGAAGCCCGGCCAGTTGCCGCCGATGGCGAAGTTCAGCAGCAGGAAGAAATCGTTGTGGAACTCTTCGGTGCCGTTGATCCCGTTCTGGATATTCACTTCATGGAACTTGTTGCCGTCGACATACCAGCGGATCGCGTTGGCGTCCCATTCGATGGCATACACGTGCCAGTCAGCGACGGTGATCGGCGTATTGCCGCCGTACTGCGCGTAGTTGCCGTTGTTGTCTCGCCAATGGATGGTGCCGTAGGTGCGATCCTCGTTGTTGACGTGCTCCATCACGTCGATCTCGCCAGCGGCGGGCCAGCCGGCCTGCGGCAGATTGGCGCCCAGCATCCAGAACGCCGGCCATGCGCCCATGAACGACGGCAGCTTCATCCTCGCTTCGATCCTGCCGTACTTGAATGTGCGGACGCCCTGCGTCTTCATCCGCGCGGAGGTGTAGCGATAGCCGCCGAAATCCTCGCGCTTCGCGTTGATGACCAGCGCATTGTTCTCGATGCCGGCATTCTCGCGCCGGTAATACTGCAACTCGTTGTTGCCCCAACCGCTCGCGCCGTTGCCGGTCTCGAACACCCAATCCGGCCCGATGGTGCCGTTGAATTCGTCGCTCCATGCCAGCTGCCAGTTCTGCGCCGAGGCGGCGCTGGCGAACATGCATGCGAGGAGAACGATCATTCCTTTCATCAGCTTCTTCATGATGCTTTTTCCTTGTGGGGGAAACGCGAACATCGCATCAGGGCGACACCGGCATCGCGCTTCGCATGTCTTGCAAGACACACGACCGCTTCCGGCGGAACCGTGCGACAGGGTCTGTGTTGACATCCTCCGACGATGGCAGGCATTCCCGCACGGTCGCGGAGCGGTCCGATGCTATGCGAGCGCAGGCTACGGTGCGCGACGCCCGGCAGGCTCCCGCAATCTTTCTTGCGGATGCGTGACGAATGCACGTTCGACGCATGAAGACGACATGCTCGATTGCGCTTTTGTTGTAATCCAGCCGTCCAGACCGCCGTTATCCGCGTCATCTCAGAGACGACGAACACCGCGGCAGGACTCGAATCTGACGGACTGCATGTCTTCCGGATGTCCGCCGATGCGCCGGGCAAGACATCACGTTGCGACATCGCGCACCCGGCCAGATCGGCATTTGGCTGCCGTCAATGACCGTAACGAAAATTTACGCAAACATTACGGCCAGACACCGCCTTGCGCATAGCCGCTTTACCGCAACCGAGAGGACACTGCGCGCTCGAAATCCGCATCCTTGCGGACGAGATGACGTGATGAACCGATCGTTGCGGGCTGGCCGATCTGCGCCCGCTCTCGCCCTCGCCGTGGCGCCGGAATCACGGCACTACGGCGCTCCATTCCCGAGGACATTCCCATGCCGAACTGGCTGATCGCCGTATGCGCGTTGTCCACCTGCATCGCGGCCGCGTATCTGTTGTACGTGATTCTGAAACCCGAAGATTTCTGAGACTGCCGACATGACCGAATTCGTTCTGACGATGCTGCTGGCCGTCGCGCTGGGCTGGCCGCTGGGCCGCTACATGGCCCGGGTGATGCGTGGCGATCCCGCGCCCGGCGACCGGGTATTCGCGCCCGTGGAACGCGCGCTTTATCGCCTGCTGGGCGCGGGTGCGCAGGGCGGCATGAGCTGGCGCGGCTACGCGGGGAATTTCCTGCTCGCGAATCTGGTGCTGGGCGCGATCGTCTGGGTGCTGTTCATGACGCAGGGCTCACTGCCGTTGAATCCCGATCAGGTTCCGGGGATGAAATGGGATCTCGCGCTGCACACCATGGTGTCGTTCCTCACCAACACCAATCAACAGCATTATTCCGGCCAGGCGCAGCTGTCGTATCTGTCGCAGATGGTCGGCATCGTCGGCCTGCAGGTGATCACGCCGATGTTCGGCCTTGCGGTGCTGGTTGCGACATTGCGCGGATTGTTCGGCGGGCGCGAGGCGATGCAGTCGATCGCAGCAACGCACGAAGGCGCAGCCCTCGAAGGTCAGGAGCGCGATGTCGGCAATTTCTGGATCGACATCACCCGCGCCACGCTGCGCATCCTGTTGCCGCTGTGTCTGCTGTGGTCGCTGCTGCTGGCCTCGCAGGGCGTGCCGTCCACGCTCGCACGCGGCGCAGACGTGACGCCGATCGATGCCAGCGCCGGCATGGCGACGCAGCACATTCCGGTCGGCCCGGTCGCGCCGATGGTCGCGGCGAAACAACTGGGCACCAACGGCGGCGGCTGGTACGGACCGAACAGTTCGGTGGCGCTCGAAAACCCGACGCCGTTCTCCAATCTGCTGCAGACGCTTGCGATCATCCTGCTACCGGTCGCCATCGCCTTCATGGTCGGGCCGTTCACCGGCCGGCGCAGATTCGGCACGTTCGTATTCGCAACGATGCTGGGCATGTCGTTGCTGTCGACCGGCGCGGCGATACTTTCGGAAACCGCGCTCGCCGAAACCGCGAACGATGCGAACGTCGCGGCGATGGAAGGCAAGGAAGTGCGCAACGGCATCGCGGCCTCGGCGCTGTGGGGCGCATTGACCACCCAGACCTCGAACGGCTCGGTCAATGCGATGCACGACTCGATGGCGCCGCTGACCGGCGGCGTTCTCATCTCGAACATGCTCTTGAATGCGATCTGGGGCGGCATCGGCTGCGGTGCGCTGCAGTTCATCGTCTATCTGCTGCTGGCGGTGTTCCTGGCCGGGCTGATGACCGGACGCACGCCCGAATTGTTCGGTCGGAAGATCGAAGCGCCCGAAGTTCGGCTGCTTGTGCTGCTGATCCTGCTGCAACCGCTCGCGCTGCTGGGTTTCACCGCGGCGACGCTGGCGATACCCGCGCTCACCGGGAATTCCAATCCCGGCTTCCACGGCGTTTCGCAGGTGCTCTACGAATACGCGTCGGCATTCGCGAATAACGGTTCCGGCTTCGAAGGTCTCGGCGACAACACCGTGTGGTGGAACACCACTGCCGCGATCGTGCTGGCGCTCGGGCGCTTCCCGGCGCTGCTGGTGCCGCTGATGGTCGCCGGCCTGCTGGCGAAGAAGCGCATGGCGCCGGAGAGCGCCGGCACGCTACAGGTCGAAACGCCGACCTTCGCGATCACCCTGGTCTCGATCGTCGCGATCCTGACCGTCCTGCAATTCCTGCCTGCGCTGGTGCTCGGCCCGATCGCCGACCACCTGCAGCTCATGTCGCTCCGAGGTCCGCAATGAACGCCTCTCCCCATCTCGGCACGCAGCGCCGTGCCGCCATCGCCGGCCTTGATGCCGCCGGCGTCCGCTTCGCCTGCCGCGAGGCCGTGCGCAAGCTCGCGCCGCGGCATGCGATCAAAAGCCCGGTCATGGCGATCGTGCTGCTGGGCACGCTGATCTCGGCATTGATCACCGTGACCGGCCATGCGCCGCTCGGCTACGGTCTTGCGGTGACCGCCATCCTGTTGATCACCGTGCTGTTCGGCAACTTCGCCGAAGCCGTCGCCGAAGCACGCGGCCGCGGCCAGGCGGCGGCCTTGCGCGCCGCGCGCAAGGATCTGGTCGCGCGCAAGCTCGACGACCACCATGCCGAAACCCGTATTCCCGCGTCGCAATTGCGCCGTGGCGATCGCGTGATCGTGTCGGCGGGCGAACTGGTACCGGCCGACGGCGAAATCATCCAGGGATTGGCGACGGTCAACGAAGCCGCGGTCACCGGCGAATCCGCGCCGGTGCTGCGCGAAGCCGGCACCGACCGCAGCAGCGTGATCGGCGGCACCAAGGTGCTGTCCGACGAAATCGTGATCGAGATCAGCGCCGAACCCGGCGGCAGTTTCCTCGACCGCATGATCGCGCTGGTGGAAGGCGCCAACCGCCAGAAAACCCCGAACGAGATCGCGCTGACCATGCTGCTCGCGGCGATGACGCTGACGTTCCTGATCGTGGTCGCCACGCTGCCCCTCATCGCGGCTTTCGTCGGCGCCACGCTCGATCCGCTGCTGTTGATCGCGCTGCTGGTGTGCCTGATCCCGACCACCATCGGCGGCCTGCTGCCGGCGATCGGCATCGCCGGCATGAACCGCGCGCTGTCGGCGAACGTGCTGGCGAAATCCGGCAAGGCGGTGGAGATCGCCGGCGACGTCGACGTACTGTTGCTGGACAAGACCGGCACCATCACCCACGGCGACCGCCAGGCGACGCGTTTCTACGCGATCAGTGGGGTTTCTGCCGACGAGTTGCGCGATGCGGCGATGCTGTCCTCGCTTGCGGACCCCACGCCGGAAGGCAAGTCGGTAGTGAAGCTGGCGGTAGCCCAGGGCGCGACTCTGGTCGATCCCGAGCGTGCGCAGTTCGTGCAGTTCAGCGCGCAGACGCGGATGTCGGGCGTGGATCTGCCGGCCGGCGAAGGTACGCTGGCGCGCAGCATCCGCAAGGGCGCCGGCGACGCCATCGCCCGTCACGTGCAGGCGCTCGGCGGCAGCGTGCCGGTGGAACTGGGTGCGCGCGTCGAACAGATCGCGCGCGGCGGCGCCACGCCGCTGGTGGTGGCGGAAGGTCCGTTCGTGCTCGGCGTGATCGAGCTGTCGGACGTGGTGAAGCATGGCGTGAAGGAACGCTTCGCGCGGCTGCGCGGGATGGGCATCCGCACGGTGATGATCACCGGCGACAATCCGCTCACCGCCGCAGCGATCGCCGCCGAAGCCGGCGTCGACGACTACATCGCCGAGGCGCGTCCGGAAGACAAGCTGGCGCGCATCCGCGAGGAACAGGCGCAGGGCCGGCTGGTGGCGATGGTCGGCGACGGCACCAACGACGCTCCGGCGCTGGCGCAGGCCGATGTGGGACTGGCGATGAACTCCGGCACGCAGGCGGCGAAGGAAGCCGGCAACATGGTCGATCTGGACAACGATCCGGCGAAACTGCTGGCGGTGGTGGAAGTCGGCAAGCAGCAGTTGATCACCCGCGGCGCGCTGACCACGTTCTCGCTGGCGAACGACGTGTCGAAGTATTTTGCGATCCTGCCGGCGATGTTCGCCGCCGCCATTCCATCGATGGCCGCGCTGAACGTGATGCAGCTGTCCAGCCCGCACAACGCGGTGCTGGCGGCGCTGATCTTCAACGCGCTGATCATTCCGGCGCTGATCCCGCTGGCGCTGAAAGGCGTGCGATTCCGCCCGGCCACCGCGGTGTCGCTGCTGCGCCGGAACATGCTGCTGTACGGCGTCGGCGGCATGCTGCTGCCGTTCGTCGCGATCAAGCTGATCGATCTGCTCCTCTCTGCATTCGGAGGCTGATATGCAAACGTCTTCCCAAACGTTGATCACACGCGGCGCCTGGCGCCCGGCGCTGACGATGGCCGCCGTCGCCCTGCTCGGTTTCGGTTTTCTGTATTCGGCGGGCGTCGCATCGCTGGGCGGACTGCTGTTCCCACAGCAGTCCACCGGCAGCCTGCTGGTCCGCGACGGCAAGCCGGTCGCGTCGCGCTGGGTCGCCCAGCCGTTCGCCGACGCGCGCTATTTCCATCCGCGTCCGTCGGCCGCGGGCTACGACCCGATGGCCGCCGCCGGCAGCAATCAGGCGCGTACCCATCCCGATCTCATCAGGACCATCGATGACCAGATCGCCGCGGTCGCCGCGCGCGAGGGCATCACGTCGGCGCAGGTGCCGGCCGATCTCGCGACCCGCTCCGGCAGCGGGCTGGACCCCCATCTCTCGCCGGCCGCCGCGCGGGTGCAGATCGCGCGCGTCGCCAGGGCGCGCGGCTTGACGGTCGCCGCCGTCGCCGGGCTGGTCGAACGCACGGTCGAAGCGCCGCAGTTCGGCGTGCTCGGCCAGCCGCGCGTGAACGTGGTCGAGCTGAATCTCGCGCTGGATGCGCTGCGGTGACCGCCGCGCGACAATGATCCGATGAACGACGCCCGCAACGCTGCGCAGCGCCAACAGCAGGCCGATGCCCTGATCGGCGAACTCAAGCGTCAGCGCGGCGGACGGCTGACGGTGTTCCTCGGTGCGGCGCCGGGCGTGGGCAAGACCTGCGCGATGCTCGGGCGGGCGCGCGACCTGAAACATCGCGGGATCGATGTCGCGGTCGGCCTGGTGGAAACCCACGGCCGCGTCGATACCGCGGCGATGCTGGAAGGTCTGGAAGTGCTGCCGCGCCGCCGCGTGGCTTACCGCGACCGCACCCTGGAGGAAATGGATCTCGACGCGCTGCTGGCGCGCCGGCCGCAGGTCGCGCTGGTCGACGAACTGGCGCATCGCAATGC
Organism: Thermomonas sp.; assembly: GCA_020692565.1. Lineage (GTDB taxonomy): Bacteria > Pseudomonadota > Gammaproteobacteria > Xanthomonadales > Xanthomonadaceae > Lysobacter_I. The sequence continues at coordinate 73,248 of JAIMKJ010000012.1, read as the reverse complement.
GCCGGGCAGCCGCCACGAGCGGCGCTGGCAGGACGTGATGGAACTGCTGGACGCCGGGATCGACGTCCACACCACGATCAACATCCAGCATCTCGAAAGCCTCAACGATGTCGTGCACCGCATCACCGGCGTGCGCGTCGCCGAAACGGTGCCCGATTCTGTGTTCGACCGGCTGCGCGACATCGTGCTGGTGGACCTGCCGCCGGACGAACTGATCGAACGCCTCAATCAGGGCAAGGTCTATCTGCCCGATCACGCGGCGCAGGCGCTGCAGTCGTTCTTCGTGCCGGCGAACCTCGCCGCGCTGCGCGAACTGGCGATGCAGACGGCGGCGGACCGGGTCGACAGCGATCTGCGCGAGGCGCGCACCGCGCACGGCGAGCCGGCACTGAATCTGCGCCGACAGGTGCTGGTGGCGATCGACGGCCGCGGCCAATCGGAGTATCTGGTGCGGATCGCCCGCCGCATCGCCGAGCGCCGCGATGCGCCGTGGACGGTGGTCAGCGTGCAGATCGGCGAATCCAGACCGGAAGCGCAGCAGGAGATCGAGCGTGCGTTCGCGCTGGCGCGCCGGCTGGGCGGCAGTGCGGAGCTGCTGCATGGTGCCAACGTGGTGGACGCGCTGCTGGATCACGCCTCGCGCAGCGGCGCGTCCGCGATCATCGTCGGCCGGACCCGCGAGCGTCCGTTCGCGCGCATGCTCAATCGCACCATCACCCAACAACTGCTGCAGCGCGGCGCGCATTACGAACTGACCATCGTCAGTTCGCCGGAGGCGCGCGCACAGGCGCGGCGCTGGTTCGGCGACACCCGCGACACCCTGCGCGCCGGGGACATGGGGTTTGCGGTGCTGTGCTCGGTGCTGGCGGTGGTGGTGGCCGGCGTCGCCGAACGCTGGCTCGGCCTGACCGATCTGTCGATGGTCTTCATCGTCGGGGTACTGATCGTCGCTACCCGCACGCGCATGGCCGCGGCGGTGCTGGCGGCGATGCTGTGCTTTCTGGCCTACAACTTCTTCTTCATCGCGCCGCGATTCACGTTCTATATCAGCGCCCACCGCGGCGTGACCACCGTGCTGCTGTTCCTGGGTGCGGCGCTGCTGGCCGGGCGGCTGGCCGCGAAACTGCGTTCGCAGGTGATCGCATTGCGCGCAGCCAACGCGCACGCGACCGCGCTGCAATCGCTCAGCCGCGATCTCGCCAGCGCCGCCGACCCGCGGCAGGTCGAGCAGGCGGCGCGGGTCGCGCTGCGCCGCGCGCTCGATGCCGATGTCGTCGTGCATCTGGGCATCGATCCGCTGCAACCGGATGCCGAGGTCGGCATGGACCAGAAAGCCGGCTCGGCGGCGGATTGGGTCTTGAAGCACGGGCAGCCCGCCGGCCGCTACACCGATACGCTGTCGGGGGTCGACTGGTGGTTCCTGCCGCTGCTGGGCAACGCGCGCACGCTCGGCGTGGTCGGTCTGCGCTTCGTGACCGGGGCGACGCGCCTCACTTCCGAACAGCGCCGCCTGGCCGAAGCGATGATCGACGACATCGCCCAGTCGGTGTTGCGCACGCGGCTGGTCTCCGATCTGGAGGACGCGCGCGTGGCCGGGGAAACCGAACGTCTTCGCTCGGCGCTGCTGTCGTCGGTGTCGCACGATCTGCGCTCGCCACTGGCGTCGATCATCGGTTCGGCGTCCAGCCTGGAACACTATGGCGCGCAGATGGACGCGAAGGATCGCGCCGATCTGCTCGACACCATTCGCATCGAGGGCGAGCGCCTGGACCGCTACATCCAGAATCTGCTCGACATGACCCGGCTGGGCCACGGCGGGCTGTCGCTGAATCGCGACTGGATCGGCGTGGACGAATTGATCGGTTCGGCCGTGGGCCGGCTGAAACGCTACCAGCCCGATGCGCACTGCGAATTGCGGATCGCCGAAGGCCTCGCACCGCTCTGGGTGCATCCCGCGCTGGTGGAGCAGGCGCTGTTCAACGTGATCGAGAACGCCGCGAAGTTCTCGCCGCCGGGCGCCGCAGTCGCCATTGAAGCGATGGACGATGGCAGCGGTGCGCTGCGCATCGATGTGACCGACAGCGGCCCGGGCATTCCCGAAGACGAGCGCCAGCGCATCTTCGACATGTTCTACAGCGTGGAGCGTGGCGACCGTGGGCGCGAAGGCACCGGCCTGGGGCTGACCATCTGCCAGGGCATGATCGGCGCGCACGGCGGCAGCGTCGAAGCCTTGCCCGGCGGACGTGGCCGCGGCACCACGATTCGGATTACGCTGCCGAGACTGCAACCCGCTCCGGCATGACCGCCATCGCATGACGCCGCTACCGCTCCGCATCCTGGTCATCGACGACGAACCCCAGATCCGGAAATTCCTGGAGATCAGCCTGCGCGCGCAGGGCTATGTCGTGCATCAGGCCGAGAACGGCGAAACCGGTCTGGCCACACTCGCGACGCAGGGCGCCGATCTGGTGATCCTGGATCTCGGCCTGCCGGACCGCGACGGCCATTCAGTGTTGCGCGAACTGCGGCAATGGTCGGCGGTGCCGGTGATCATGCTCACCGTGCGCGCTGGCGAGGCGGAGAAAGTCGCCGCGCTGGATGCCGGCGCCAACGACTACGTGACCAAACCGTTCGGCATACAGGAGCTGATGGCGCGCATCCGCGCACTGCTGCGCGCCGCCGCCGCCGGGCCGGAGCACGATTCGCCCGTCTACACGCTGGACACGCTGCGGATCGATCTGGCACGACGCGAAGTGTTCGTGGAGGGACAGCCGGTCGCGCTGACCCGCAAGGAGTTCGCGCTGCTGGCGATGCTGGCGCGCAACGCCGGTCGGGTCGTGACCCAACCGCAACTGCTGCGCGAACTGTGGGGGCCGACCCACGAAGAAGACACCCACTATCTGCGGATCCTGGTCGCCAAACTGCGCCAGAAGCTCGGCGACGATGCCGCCGCACCGCGCTGGATCGTGACCGAGCCCGGCGTGGGCCTGAAGCTGCGCGACAACGGCGGCTGACGCGGCGGGACGCTTCGACTCGCAGCAGGATCGTCGTGGCGATCCCGTTGGAAGGCCATCGGTGTTCTACGACGCGACCGTCACCCGCCACAGATCCCCGCGCTGTTCCGTCCATTCGATCTCCACCGGCAGGAACTTCTCGATCAGACGCGCATTGCTGCGCAGATGATCGCTGACCGTATGCGTGGTGAACGCGCCGCCGCCGGCCAGCGCCATCGGCAACAGCAACTGGTCGGAAAGATGCTCGGCCACACAGGCGCCGCTTTTCAGATACGTCCGCGCTTCGCCCGCAAGCCGCGTCGCGACCTTTTCGGCGGAGAGCGCACGCTCGCCGTGACCGGTGAAGGTTTCGTCGTGATGTGCATGACGTATTTTCAACAGCAGCGCATTGCCCGGGCCAAGCGACGGACGCACTTCACGCAGATGCAGGGCCTCCGACTTCAACTGCAGGCGCTTCGCGAGCGTCTCCAGCTCGCGCTCGCCGATGCTCATCGCCAGGCCCGACAGCATCGCCACCGCATCGATCGACAGCAGTTCGCCGCGTTCGATGAAGTCCGCGTGGCGCAACGTCGGCGCGGGCGACACCGTCGCATGCAGGATGCCGCCGCCGGCCGGGGCGAAGCCCGGACGTTCCAGTGCGATCGACGCCTCGATACCGATGCGCGCCAGCGCCGGCAGATAGCTGTCGGCGATGAAATCGGCGCTCGGCGCCAGCGGATTATGGGTGCCGCCTTCCAGGCGCAGGCGCGACGGCGCATCGCAGCGCCACAGCGGCGGCAATACGGTCTGCAGCACCAGCGTCGCCGAGCCGGCGCTGCCGGTGGCGAACGCGTAATCGCCCGGCAGCACCACGCCCGGCTCGAAGCGCAGCGTGGTCGCGCCGAGTTCGGCGCCGTGCGTGCAGGCATTGCCGATCCGCGCCGCGGCGTTCACCGCGGTCAGATGCTGGCGCATCAGTCCCGGACGCGAACGCTTCGCGCGGATCTGCTGCATGGTGAAGCCCGTGCCGGTGCACAGGCTCAGGCTCAGCGCGGTCCGCAGCAGCTGTCCGCCGCCGGCCGCGCCATCGATTTCGATCATGTCTGTCCCGATCATGCTGCTCATTGCTCTCGTTGCGCGCATCGCGCTGCGCGTGTCTCTACTTCGTCCATCGGCTGCGATGCCATCCATGGCGATATTCGACAGGCTTCGGATCGCCCGGCCCGCACATCCATGTGCGTGCGTTCGGGGCAGCTGCGCGGCAGTGCCGCGCATGCATGCTGCCCCTCACCCCTTCACGCAGACCACCTGTCGAAGCGTATGCACGATCTCGACCAGATCCTTCTGCGCCTCCATCACCGCGTCGATGGACTTGTACGCCGCCGGCGATTCGTCCACCACGTCCGCGTCCTTGCGACATTCCACGTGCGCGGTGGCCTTGAGGTGATCGTCCAGGCTGATCAGCTTCTTCGCCTGGGTGCGGCTCATCACCCGGCCGGCGCCGTGGCTGCAGCTGTGGAAGCTGTCGGCATTGCCGAGGCCGCGCACGATGAAACTCTTCGCGCCCATGCTGCCCGGGATGATGCCCAGCTCGCCCTTGCGCGCGCTCACCGCGCCCTTGCGGGTCACCAGCACGTCCTTGCCGAAGTGATGCTCGCGGTTGACGTAGTTGTGGTGACAGTTCACCGCCTCGGCCTGCGCCTCGAACGGCTTGGGAATGACCTTGCGCACCGCTTCCACCACATGCCGCATCATGATTTCGCGGTTGATGCGCGCGTAACGCTGCGCCCAGTCGACCGCGAACACGTAGTCGGCATAGTGCTGGCTGCCTTCCGGCAGATAGGCCAAGTCCTGGTCCGGCAGGTTGATCATCCAGCGACGCATTTCCTCCTTCGCCAGGGTGATGAAGTGCGTGCCGATGGCGTTGCCGACGCCGCGCGAGCCGGAGTGCAGCATGAACCACACCCGCTGCGCTTCGTCGAGACAGATTTCGATGAAGTGGTTGCCGGTGCCGAGCGTACCGAGGTGCTTGAGGTTGTTGGTGTTCTTCAGCCGCGGGTGACGCTCGCAGATCTTCTCGAAATCGGCGACCAGCTGCGACCAGCCTTCGACCGCGAGCTCGGGCGCGTTCTCCCATGCGCCCTTGTCGCGCGCATGTCGCTGCGCGGTGCGGCCGTGCGGGACCGCGCGTTCGATCGCACTGCGTACTTCCGCAAGATTGTCCGGAAGATCGCTCGCGACCAGCGTGGTGCGCGCCGCGATCATGCCGCAGCCGATATCCACGCCTACCGCCGCCGGCACGATGGCGCCGATGGTCGGCACCACCGAACCCACGGTCGCGCCCTTGCCCAGATGCACGTCGGGCATCACCGAAATCCAGCGGTGGATGAAGGGCAGCCTGGCGATGTTCTGCAACTGCTTGCGGGCCTCGTCTTCCAGCGGTACGCCGCGGGTCCACAGCTTGATCGGCACGGCGCCCTGATCGTGGATGACATCGTAGTGTTCGGTGGTCATGGTGCATTCTGCCTTGTGTTGCCGATGATGCCGGGTCGATGACCCCGCCCGATCTCCCACTGCCCGACCGGCCCCATTGCCGGCCGGGCATTGAACATCGTTTGCGATTTGGCCGTGGCCGGCTTGTTGCCGAGATGTTCGGCGTGTTCGAGCCGTGTATTGCAATCGCCATGCCAGCTTTTCTGATTCGGCCTTATCTTGTTGTTTAAATTGGCATTTATCGAAAAAATCCATCTTGGCCGACTTGCCCGTTCCGTGAAAATGTATATTGTTGGATAAATTTTTATCTGGATAGCGCGTGCGCAAGCAGCAAGTCATCTTCGGGATGCTCGGCACCCAGCTCGACGCCGGCAATGGCCCCGGGCGCTGGGAAAAATGGCGGCCCACGGTCTCGCTGGGCATGCACGAGGACTTCGTGGTCGATCGTTTCGAGCTGCTGGTCGATGAGCGCCGCTACGGCCGGCTTGCGCAGACGGTGGCGGACGACTTCGCGCAGATCTCGCCCGAATCCACGCTGCGCCGCCACGACACTTTCCTGACCGACCCCTGGGATTTCGAAGGCGTCTACGCGACGCTGCACGATTTCCTGCGCGGCTACGCGTTCAAGCCGGACGATGAGGACTACTACATCCACATCACCACCGGTTCGCACGTCGCGCAGATCTGCTGGTTCCTGCTCGCCGAGAGCCGGCATTTCCCCGGCCGGCTGCTGCAGACGTCGCCGCCTCGCAAACAGGAGCGCGGTCAGAGCGGCAGCTTCGCGATCATCGATCTGGACCTGTCGCGGTACGACCTGATCGCGCAGCGCTTCCAGCAGCAGCGCCTGGAGGATCGCGATCTGCTGAAAAGCGGCATCGCCACGCGGAATGCCGCGTTCAACCGGATGATCGAGCAGATCGAGACCGTGGCCTCACGCTCGAAGGCGCCGATGCTGCTGATGGGGCCGACCGGCGCCGGCAAGAGCCAACTCGCCAAGCGCGTGTTCGAGCTGAAGAAACTCAAGCACCAGTTGCCCGGACGCTTCGTCGAAGTGAACTGCGCCACGCTGCGCGGCGACGGCGCGATGAGCGCGCTGTTCGGACACATCAAGGGCGCGTACACCGGCGCCGGCAGCGACCGCGCCGGCTTCCTGCGCTCGGCGCATCAGGGGCTGCTGTTCCTCGACGAGATCGGCGAACTCGGCCTGGACGAACAGGCGCTGTTGCTGCGCGCGCTGGAAGAGAAGCGCTTCCCGCCGGTGGGCAGCGACAAGGAGGTCGAAAGCGACTTCCAGCTGATCGCCGGCACCAATCGCGATCTGCAGAACGCGGTGATGCAGGGCCGCTTCCGCGACGACCTGCTGGCGCGACTCAATCTGTGGACCTATCGCCTGCCGGGCCTGGCGGAGCGCATGGAAGACATCGAGCCCAACCTCGATTTCGAACTCGAACGCTGGAGCCGCGACCACCACCAGCGCGTCGCGTTCAACCGCGAAGCGCGAACGCGATTCCTCGCATTCGCGACCAGCCCCGAAGCGCGCTGGGCCGGCAACTTCCGCGACCTCGGCGCTGCGGTGATGCGCATGGCGACGCTGGCGAACGCCGGCCGCATCCAGATCGAACTGGTCGAAGAGGAAATCGCGCGATTGCGCGGACTGTGGCGCGAAGGCGGGGCGCCGTCGCCGCTGGATGCGCTGCTGGGCGATGGCGTCGCCGGACTCGATCGTTTCGACCGCACGCAGCTGGAGGACGTGGTACGCGTCTGCCTACAGGCGAAATCACTGTCCGACGCCGGACGCACGCTGTTCGCGGTATCGCGCACGCAGCGCAGCAGCACCAACGACGCCGACCGGCTGCGCAAATACCTCGCCCGCTTCGATCTGGACTGGGAGCGGGTACGCGGCTGAACCGGCGCCCCGCCTTCAGGATCGCTTTCGCGAACACGATTGTTTCGACATCATTCCCGTATCGACCGCAAGAGCCTTCACACCATGAGCATGAACATGTTTTTCCAGGCCTTCGCGCCGAAGGATCTCGACGCGATGCGCGATGACCACGATCTGATCGACAGATGGGTCGAAAGCGAAGCGCGCTGCACGGCCTCGATCGACGTGGACACCGCCTGGGATGTACTGCGGCATATCCTCGACGAGGCCGGCTTCCGCAGCGACGGCGTCGCCGACGGGGTGCTGAGCAACGGCTGCGACTTCGTTTCGCCCGAACTGGTGAAGGCACAGGCGAAGGAACTGTCGGTCTGGAGTCGGGCGCGGGTGCGCGATGCGCTGCGCGCCATCGATGAGGATGCCGGCCTGTACCACCAGGCGGTGTATCAGCACGAGGAAGGCGATCTGATCGACCAGTACGACGTGCTGTCCGCGTTTTTCCAGGAGGCGGCCGAACGCGGCGACGGCGCGCTGTTCTACGGGGCTTAGCTTCGCGCCAGCGCTCCGAGACGCTGGCGGGGTGTTGGAGAACAACCCTGCGCTGCCGAAGTAACGAAACGGCATAAGCCCGGATTCTGTGAGCAAACCCGCAGACTCGCACATCAACTGTTGACAACGTTGTCACCGGAACCCAGCCTGCACCCGACCGGCTGGCGTCGTACTGCCTGCCCGTCACGCCTGCATTGCTCTGCGGCAATGCGCGCGCAACACCAACGCGGCACCGTGCAGGCCGCACTCGCAGGTCATCAGGCAGGCAATCCAGATCTGCCGTCAGCGTCGAACATTGATGTAGTTGCGTGCGATGCGCCGTGCCCCGCTTCGGTCGGGGTCGGCATCCGAAACGGCATCGCATGGATCAGGGAGAAGCAGGGGAATCGCGATCGGACCCGCCATGGGCCGGTCTTCGTGTTCAACCCACCGCAATGGAGAAGCGCAATGCTGTACTCAACAAGATCCGGCAAGCGATGGCTGCTGTCGTTCGCGATCGCGGCCGCGTGGAGTTTCAACGCCATGGCGCAGACCGTGAGCTGCGCTGGCATCCCGGCCTGGAATGCCAGCACGGTCTACAACCCGGGCGACAGGATGGTCTATCAGGGCAGGCTGTACGAGGCGAACATTCCGATCTGGAATGCGGCGCCCACCTACTGCACCTCCTGCGGCTGGTACAAGGACCTGGGCAGCTGCGGCACCGGCGGCAATCAATCGCCGACGGTCGCCTTGACCGCACCGGCCAACGGCGCCGCGTTCAATACCGGCGCGAACATCGCCGTGAGCGCCAACGCCAGCGACCCCGACGGCAGCATCGCGCGGGTGGAATTTTTCCGCGGCACGACGTCCCTCGGCGTGGATACCACCGCGCCGTACAGCATCACCTGGAACGGCGCCACCGCCGGCACCCACGGTTTCCGCGCGGTCGCCACCGACAATCAGGGCGCCACGGCGACCTCGGCCACGGCGACCGTCACCGTGAACGGCACGCCGCCGACCGATACCACGGCACCCAGCGTGCCTTCGGGCCTGACGTCGCCTTCGCAGACCAGCAACAGCATCTCCATCCAGTGGAATGCCGCCACCGACAACGCCGGCGGCAGCGGCGTGGCCGGCTACGACGTCTACCGCAACGGCAGCCTGGTGGCGTCGCCCACCACGACCAGCCACACCAGCAGCGGCCTGAACGCCAACACCCAGTACACGTTCCGGGTCCGCGCCCGCGACAACGCCGGCAATGCGTCCGCGCAGAGCGGCGAAATCACCGCCCGCACCACGACCACCCCGCCGCCGGGCAACAAGCGGGTGATCGGCTATTTCGTGCAGTGGGGCATCTACGGTCGCAACTACCGGGTGCGCAACATCGACACCAGCGGCTCGGCCGCCAAGCTCACCCACATCAACTACGCGTTCGGCAACGTGCGCAACAACCGCTGCGAAGTCGGCCTGACCATCCCATCCGATCCCAACACCGGCGCCGGCGGCGATGCCTTCGCCGATTACACCAAGGCCTTCGCCGCGGGCGAAAGCGTCAGCGGCACCGCCGATACCTGGGACCAGCCGCTGCGCGGCAACTGGAATCAGCTCAAGCAGCTGAAGGCCAAGCATCCCAATCTGAAGGTGCTGATCTCGCTCGGCGGCTGGACCTGGTCGCGCGGTTTCGCCAGCGCGGCGCGTCCGGAGAACCGCCAGGCCTTCGTCGCGTCATGCGTGGATGCCTACATCCGCGGCAACCTGCCCGTCACCGACGGCGCAGGCGGTCCGGGCGCGGCGGCCGGCGTGTTCGACGGCATCGACATCGACTGGGAATACCCCAACGCCTGCGGCCTCAGCTGCGGCGGCGCCGAAGATCGGGCCAACTTCAACGCCCTGCTCGCGGAATTCCGCCGGCAGCTCGATGCGGTGCGCCCCGGCCTGCTGCTGACCATCGCCTCCGGCGCCGGCATCGACAAGATCCGCGCCACCGATCCGGGGATCTACCATCAGTCGCTCGATTTCATCAACGTGATGACCTACGACTTCCACGGCGCCTGGGATCCGCGGACCAATCATCACTCGGCGCTGTTCGCATCGCCGCGCGATCCGTCGACCGGCGACCAGAAGTTCTACAACAGCAACGACGCCATCGAGGCCTTCCTCGCGCGCGGCGTGCCGGCCTCGAAGTTGACGCTGGGCATCGGCTTCTACGGCCGCGGCTGGACCAACGTCCCCAACGGCGGCGCCAACGGCCTGTACCAGAGCGGCAGCGGCGCCGCGCCGGGCACCTACGAAGCCGGGATCGAGGATTACAAGGTGCTGAAGAACCTCAATTGGCCGGTCTACACCGACAACGATGCGATGGCCACCTGGATGTACAACGGCAGCACGTTCTGGAGCTTCGACACCCCGGCGCTGATCCGCACCAAGATGAATTACGTGAAGGCCCAGAACCTGGGCGGCGCGTTCTTCTGGGAATTCAGCGGCGACGATGCCCAGGGCAGCCTGGCCGAAGCGATCAGCTCCGGTCTGAAATAAACCCGGCGCATTCGGACGGCATGATCGCGGCCATCGGCCACGATCCACAGTTGGAACCACATCGCCCGGCGTCCCCGGGCGATGTGCGTTCCGGGCGCCGGTCGTCGCGTCCGGCGGGACAGGACGCCCATCGACACCGCCGCCCGGGCGCAGGGACAGGCCCGCATTCCCCCGACGGACTCGAATCCGGGGCGCTACACCCTTTATACTGCGCGGATTGTGCGGCCGCAGCCCGGCCGCCCCGCCAATCATGTCGTTTTCCGGGTGAGTCGTGCGCAATTACGATCTGGACTTTCTGAAACACTTTTCGATGGTGATCGCCTTCCTCATGGCGGTGACCCTGGGCCTGATCCTGTTCTCGGTCTATCTCCACGACGCATTGCCGCAGGAGGTGAGCCCGATCGAAGCGCAGCGCACCGAAGGGCGGATCGCCCCGTCGGGCGCGGTGTTCGCGGGCGCCAGCGGCGAAGCCGCCAAAGCCGCCGCGGACGCTGCCGCCAAGGCCGCTGCGGCCTCGCAGGTCGCCTACGGCGGCACTCTGGACGGCGCGGTGATCTACGACAGCCTCTGTGCGGCCTGCCACAAGTCCGGCGTCGGCGGCGCGCCGATGCTTACCGCCGCAGGCCTGGGCGCCCGCGCCAGCCTGGGCAAGGACACGCTGCACAAACACGCGATCGAAGGTTATACCGGCAACGCAGGCGTGATGCCGGCCAAGGGCGGCAACCCGGCCCTGACCGACGACCAGGTGAAGGCGACGGTCGACTGGATGCTGGATCAGGTCTGAGCCAAGCGCTCCGCTTCGCCGTTCCGCCCGCAACAGCGCCTCCGCAACGCCGCCTCCGGGCGGCGTTGTCCGTTCCACCTCCCGCTCCAGACCGGAGATTCCTCTCTTGAACATCCGCCGCATGCGCCATCCGCTTCTCCCACTGCTGCTGATGCTCTCGTTCGGCGGCCTGTTCGCGGCAAGCGTCGCATCGGCGCAGGACGCGGCGATCGCCATCGGCAAGGTCCAGGGCACGGGCGAGCGCAGCCCACTGGCAGGTCAGGACGTCGTGGTCGAGGGTGTGGTGACGTCCGCTTTCGGCAATGGCCTGGGCGGCTGGTTCCTGCAGGATGCCGGCGACGGAGACGCCGCCACCTCCGATGCGCTGTTCGTGGCCGATGCGAACACACCGGCCGTTGGCGAACGCGTCCGCGTCCGCGGCAGGGTGGTTGAACTGAATGCCGGCAACGGCACCCGCACCGCCCTGCAACCGACGGACATCACGCCGCTCGGCAAGGGCAAGATCCGCAGCGTCGCCATCGCCACCCCGCCCGCCGACTGGGAACGCTACGAAAACATGCGCGTGCGGATCACCGCCCCGATGCTCGTGGCCGGCACCCATCGCGCCGAGAAATACGGCGAACTGATGGTCAACTTCGGCGATCGCCTGCGCACGCCTTCCGACGCGGTGGCGCCCGGCGATGCCGCGCGCGCGCTGGCGGCCGAAAACGCGCGGCGCATGCTGCGCCTGGACGACGGCAGCGACGCCGAGCGGCCCGCCTCGGTCTGGTATCTCCCCAGGACCGGCCTGCCGCGCACCGGTACGCGACTGTCGAAGGTCGAAGGCATTCTCGACCAGCGCGGCGGCATCTACCGGCTGCAGCTCACCGCGAAGCCCGCGTTCAAGCGCACGACACCGCCAGCGGCGCCGAAGGTCGACGGCGACGTGCGCATCGCCGCCCTCAATCTCGAGAACTTCTTCAACGGCGACGGCCAGGGCGGCGGCTTTCCCACCCCGCGCGGCGCCCGCAATCCGGCCGAACTCGAAGGCCAGCTCGCCCGGTTGGTCGCGACGATCCGCGGGCTGAACCCGGACATCGCCGCGCTGATGGAGATGGAGAACGACGGCTTCGGCCCGGCGTCGGCCATCGCCATGCTGGTCGACGCCTTGAACGCAGGCGGCAGCGACTGGCGCGCCATCGTCACCGACGCCGACCAGGGCGGCGACCAGATCCGGGTCGGGCTGATCTACCGCGCCTCGCGGGTGTCGTCGGTGGGCACGGCGGCGACGCTGACCGACGACCTGTTCGGCACCCGCAACCGGCCGCCGCTGGCGCAGACCTTCCGCGCCGGCAACGGCCCGGCCTTCACGGTCGTCGCCAATCACTTCAAGTCCAAAGGCTGCGGCAGCGCCAGCGGTGCCGACGCCGACCAGAAGGACGGCCAGAGCTGCTGGAACGCGACCCGCACCGAATCCGCGCGCCGACTGAACGCTTGGCTGCGCACCGATCCGACCGGCTCCGGCAGCGATCTTGCGATGATCGTCGGCGATCTGAACGCCTACAGCATGGAGGACCCGATCACGACGCTGGCCGCCGCCGGCTGGCGCGATGCCTTCGCCGGACAGCGCGGGCCGGCGCCTTACAGCTATGTCTACGACGGCCTGACCGGTCGCCTCGACCACGCCCTGCTCAGCCCCGCACTGGCCGCGCGCCTGGCCGGCGCGGCGGAATGGCACAGCAACGCCGACGAACCCGACAGCCGCGGCTACCAGAGCCGGCCCGGCGACCGCGCGCCCTGGCGCAGTTCCGACCACGATCCGCTGGTGGTCGGGTTCAGATTGCGGAAGCCCTGAACGCCCGGCCGGCTATCATCGGCACATGATCATTCCCGCTTTCCCCAGCGCCGCCGCTGCCCTGACCCTGCCCGGTCCGGCCGGCGCGCTCGAAGTCGCCGTCGATCCGCCCGAGGCCGAAGTCGCCGGGCAGCCGGTCGCGGCCCTGCCGATCGTCGCGGTGCTCTGCCATCCGCTGCCGACCGAAGGCGGCACGATGCACAACAAAGTGGTGACGATGGCCGCGCGCAGCCTGCGCGAGCTGGGCGTGACCACCGTGCGCTTCAACTTCCGCGGCACCGGCGCCTCCGAAGGCGCCTTCGACCAGGGCGAAGGCGAGCTGGACGACCTCCGCGCCATCGTCGCCTGGGTGCGCCAGACGCGCCCCGACGCGACGCTGTGGCTGGGCGGTTTCAGCTTCGGTGCCTACGTCAGCCTGCGCGGCGCGGTGGAGCTGCAGCCGGCGGTCCTGATCTCGATCGCACCGCCGGCCGGCCGCTGGGACTTCGACGGCATCGCGCTGCCGACCATGCCGTGGCTGGTGATCCAGGGCGAGGAAGACGAGATCGTCGACCCGCAGGCGGTCTACGACTGGCTGGAAAAGATTCCGCAGGCGCAGCCGGATGTCGCGGTCGAGCTGATCCGCATGCCGGAGACCAGTCATTTCTTCCATCGCAAACTGATGGACCTGCGCGGCGCGATCAAACACGGCGTGCAGCGCCATCTCCACGCCGGACACGAGCCGTCGGAGCCCGACGCCGGATCATGAGCGACATCCCGATGAGCGGCGGCGCGGCGGCGCCTTCCGTGCGCTATGCCGAGGGCGTGGCCCGTGGCGACTGGAGCGACGACCCGGCACAGCATGCGGCGCTGCGCGAACTCGATCGCCTGCATGCGGCGCTGTCCGCACCACCCGTGCGCAAAGGTCTGCTCGACACCCTGTTCGGCAAACCGGTCACTCCCTCGCCGAACGGCCTGTATCTGTGGGGCGGCGTCGGCCGCGGCAAGACCTTCCTGATCGATCTGTTCCACGCCGGACTGCCGATCCGCGAAAAACGGCGCACGCATTTCCATCGTTTCATGCGCGAAGTCCACGAGCGCCTGCGCGCACACGCGGGCGCCCGCGACCCGCTGGCGGTCATCGCCCGCGAATGGCGCGCGCAGCTGCGCGTGCTGGTGCTGGACGAATTCTTCGTCAGCGACATCGGCGACGCGATGTTGCTGGGGCGCTTGATGGAACGGTTGTTCGACGAAGGCACGATCCTGGTCACCAGCTCCAACGCCGCGCCATCCGATCTCTACAAGGACGGCCTGCAGCGATCGCGCTTCCTGCCCGCGATCGCGCTGCTGGAACGCCACTGCAATGTCGTGCACCTCGACAGCCCGCACGACTACCGGCTGCGCGCGCTCACCCGCTCGCCGGTGTATCGCGCGCCGCTGGACGGCGACAGCGACGCGTGGCTGGAATCGCGCTGGCACGAACTCGGCGGCGACGGCGTGCTGGGCGAAACCCGCTACCGCGACGCCGGCATCGTCATCGACGGCCGCCGGATCCCGGTGCGCGCGCGCACCAAGGGCATGGCCTGGTTCGATTTCGCGGCGGTCTGCGAAGGCCCGCGCGGCAGCGCCGACTACATCGAGATCGCGACCGAATTCCACACCGTGCTGGTCGGCGGCATCCCGGTGTTCGACGCGCTGCGCGACGATGCCGCGCGTCGCTTCGTGACCATGATCGACGAACTCTACGACCGCCACGTCAACCTGATCTGCAGCGCCGATGCCGCCCCGTCGCAGCTGTATCGCGGCGAACGGCTTCGCGCCGCGTTCGAGCGCACCGCGTCGCGATTGATCGAGATGCAATCCGCCGAGTACCTGGCATCGGAACATCGCGGCTGAGTTGCTCCCGCAGGAGGGCCTTCAGGCCCGAGCTTTTTTGACGGTGATCGGTGCGCAGAGCCCGGGGCTGAAGCCCCTCCTACCGCGGTATCGCCAGCGCATCCAAGCGCCTTGCATCCGATCGCGCCGAAGCGACGGTTACTTCGCGGCGAGCAGTCGCACGCCGCGAAGCTCCGGCACGCCGTCGATCACATCGGTCCACACCACGTGCGTGGCGGCACCGTTGAGGAGGAGTTTCGGAAATCCGGTGGCGCGGCCCTTGCCCTGCAGGTCGACGAGCTTCGTACGCTGCAGTTGTTTCGACAGGTCGGGCGTGTAGCGCGCGAGCCACAGCGACTGCGCACCGGCGTCTTCGCGCATCCACAGCAGCCACACCTGCTGCGCATCGACCGCCACCGTCACCCGGCCCTGGGTCGCCGTGCCCGTATCCACCGCAACGGGTGTCGCGAACGTGGCGCCGCCGTCGACGGAGCGCGCCAGCTTCACCGTCGGCGTATCGCCGGCCGCGGTGTACCACGCGACCACCACGTCCTTGTCCAGCGCCGCGACCGACGGGCCGTTGACCGGGCAGGCCGGCATCGTCCAGTCGTCGGCGTGCACGCGCGCCGGCTTCGACCAGACCTTGCCGTCGAAGCGCGTGGCGTAGATGTCGCGGATCTCGGCCTTGCTGCGACCGCGATACACCAGCACCGCGCCGTCGCCGGCGGCGGCGGCATCGGTCTGGCAGCAGTCGCAGGTCATCGCGTCGATCTCGGCCACGGCACTGCTCCGCAGACTGGCGTCGAACACCGCCGCACGCAGCGTCATCGCGCCGCCGCCGCGGCTGTCGTCGTGGCCGCTGTCGCCATGATCCTCGTGGCCGCCGCCGTCTTTCTGCGCGCCGGCATCGGCGGTGTTGCGGCCATCGAGCCACGCGACACCGAGACTGCCGTCGCTCTGCGGCCACATCGACACGAAGCCGTGCTCGGTCTTCGTATCGTCGTCATGGACTTTCCGCGGCGCGCTCCAGTTCATACCGTGGTCGAGCGAACGCACCAGCATGACGTCGTAGGCGTAGGGCGCGTCGGAGGATTTCTGCAGCCAGTGCGCCCACAGCGCGCGGTCGGCGGTGGCGGCGATATGCGGGGTGTCGGCCCAGTTGGTGAACATCGAATTGCCGACCGCCACCGTGCGCGGACCTTGCCAATGCCCGTCCGGAAAGAACTCGGCGAACTGGAAGGCGGGCCGGCGCCCACGGGTGCTGTTGATCCAGCTGAGCAGCACACGGCCATCGGGCGCAAGCGCCAGATCCGGCTGGGCCGAGCCGGACATCGCCGGCAGCGGCCAGGCTTCGATCGCCAGGTCGCCGGCCACGACAGGCTTCGGCGGCACGGGTGCCTCGCCGCAGGCGGAGAGCAGGGCGAGGGCGAGGAGAGCGAGCGGGCGAAGAAGAGGTGTGCGCATGGGGGCCAAGGGTACGCCATCCGACCCGTGGGAGCGGCGCCAGGGCCTAGGCCGCGGCGCCGCGGCGCTGGCGCGTCAGGTGCACCAGCAGCAGCGAAATCGCCGCCGGGGTCATGCCCGGAATGCGCTGCGCCTGACCCACGGTTTCGGGGCGCACACGCTCGAGTTTCTGCTGCACCTCGAACGACAGGCCGCGCACGGCCGCATAGTCGAAACCTTCCGGAATGCCGGTGTGTTCGTGACGCTGCTGGCGCGCGATCTCCTCGCGCTGGCGCGCGAGATAGCCGGAATACTTCGCTTCGATCTCGACCTGCTCGGCAACGGCGACATCCTCCACCGCCGGGCCGAGCATCGGCACGCTCAGCAGCTTGGCGTAATCGAGTTCGGGCCGGCGCAGCAGATCCAGCGCATGGGTTTCGCGGCTGAGTTCGATGCCCAGCGTCGCCACTGCCTCGCGGCCGAGCGCGTTGTTCGGCGAGGCCCACAGCGCGCCCAGGCGCCCGGTTTCGGCGACGACCGCATCGCGCTTGCGGGCGAAGCGTTCCCAGCGCGCATCGTCGACCAGACCCAGGCCGCGACCGGTCTCGGTAAGGCGCAGATCGGCATTGTCTTCGCGCAGTTGCAGCCGGTATTCGGCGCGGCTGGTGAACATGCGATACGGCTCTTTGGTGCCGTGGGTGATCAGATCGTCGATCAGCACGCCGATGTAGGCCTCGTCGCGACGCGCCGACCAGGCATCGAGCCCGCGCACGTGGCGCGCGGCGTTGAGCCCGGCGACCAGCCCCTGCGCGGCCGCTTCTTCGTAGCCGGTGGTGCCGTTGATCTGACCGGCGAAGAACAGGCCGGCGACGAGCTTGGTCTCCAGCGAATTCTTCAGCCCGCGCGGATCGAAGAAGTCGTATTCGATCGCGTAGCCGGCGCGGGTGATGTGCGCGCGCTCGAAGCCGCGGATGCTGCGCACCAGATCGAGCTGCACGTCGAACGGCAACGAAGTCGAGATGCCGTTCGGATAGATCTCGGTCACATCGAGGCCTTCGGGCTCGACGAAGATCTGGTGCGATGCCTTCTCGGCGAAGCGCACCACCTTGTCCTCGATCGACGGACAGTAGCGCGGGCCGATGCCTTCGATCTGGCCGCTGTAGAGCGGCGAGCGGTGCAATGCGTTGCGGATGATCTCGTGGGTGCGCTCGGAGGTGTGCGTGATCCAGCACGAGATCTGCGGCGGATGATCGGCGGCGCTGCCCATGAACGAGAACACCGGACGCGGATCGTCGCCGGGCTGTTCTTCCATCACCGAATAATCGAGGCTGCGACCGTCGATGCGCGGCGGCGTGCCGGTCTTGAGCCGGTCGACCTGGAACGGGCGCTCGCGCAGTCGCGCGGCGAGCGTGGTCGCCGGCGGGTCGCCGGCGCGGCCGGCGGCGAACTGGGTCTCGCCGATGTGGACCTTGCCGGCGAGGAAGGTGCCTGCGGTCAGCACCACCGCGGGCGCTTCGAAACGCAGGCCGGTCTGGGTGATCGCACCGCGCACGGCATCGCCTTCGATGATGATGTCGTCGACCGCCGACTGGAACACGGTCAGGTCCGGCTGCGATTCCACCGCGCGACGGATGAAGCTGCGGTAGCGCGCGCGATCGGCCTGGCAGCGGGTGGCGCGCACCGCCGGGCCTTTCGACGCATTCAAGCGGCGCCACTGGATGCCGGCGGCGTCCGCGGCGCGGGCCATGATTCCGCCGAGCGCGTCGATCTCCTTGACCAGGTGCCCCTTGCCGATACCGCCGATGGCCGGATTGCAGCTCATCGCGCCGACGGTTTCGATGTTGTGCGTGAGCAGCAACGTGCGCGCGCCGACGCGCGCCGACGCGAGCGCGGCTTCGGTGCCGGCGTGGCCGCCGCCGATGACGATCACGTCGAAGCGGTAGAAGTCGTTCATCTGGGTACCTGTCGTCGCAGTCGTTGCCGCGACCTGGAGGGAGGGCCGCGCGGCATCGCGCCACCTTGGGTCTGGCCCGCATTCTAACGAATGGCGTTCCCGGTGAGCCGCGGCGCCGAGAGTTCGGCGCCAAAGTTGGCACGCAATCTGCTTATCTCAAGTGGCACTCAGCGCGGCATGCGCGAAAGCGCAGGCCGGGGTGGAACAGGGCTGGCCACGTGCGCGTTGAGGGAGCCAGGGGCCGAATGTCGGGGGACATTCGGCCCCTTTTTTTGTCTGCGTGTTTTCATCTGCCGATGTCCGCGATCCGGAACAGTCGCGCGCATCGCCCATGATCACCATCGACCCGAGAGGTTCGATATCTGATTCAAGAGGGAGGGTTCCGGGCGTCCCGGAAAGACACGGGTGCGCCGCGCCTTACTGACTTAGGTGCCGACGCCCGACGGGGAGCGGAACAGGGGGGATCCGGATTTCCCCGCCGGGGGTCGGCGATTCTTACCGTGATACGTCGGATTCCGACGCAACCGGTCAGACTGGTTTAGCTTGCGACCAATTCAGGCGCTTGGCAAGGGCTTTCAGGGCGTCGTATCGCGACGGGATTCTCGTTCCCGCGGTTCAATGCGGCGCTGGGGCGGCGAAGGCCGCGGCGACTCCATGCGCGGCCGCGGTTGCGCCGCGGGCTGGGGCGCTGACACCGGGGCGCGACGCACCTGCGGCACCGCGCCGGGCGACCCATCCCCGCCGACCCGCAACCCGGGCTGGGGCACCATGATCCGCCGCTGCGGGCGATCGTCCCGCACCACCATCGCGGGCGGACTGCCGGGCATCGGAATCGCTTCGGGACGACGCCGCCGGTCGAGATGACGCCACGGGCCGCCTTCGCGGTCGCGATCGCCGATCTGCGGGCCGCCGTTGCCGGGCGGCGGATCAATCACACCGGGCGGCGGCGTGCCCGGGGGCGTCACGTGCGGCGGGCGCGGATGGTGCGGCCGGCGATGTGGATAGGGGTAATACGAATACGGGTACCCGTAGCGGTAATTGCCGTAGCGGTAAGGGAAGCCGAAGCGCGAATAGGGGACGTGACCGTAGCCGAACCCGAAGCCCAGACTCCCGTACCAGCCGCCGGGATAGCCGTAACCTATCGAACTGTACGGTGCGCCATAGACGTCGTGATACTGCACCGAGGGCTCGGAATAGTAGTAATCCCCGCCATCAGCGCCGCGATACGCGTAAGTACTGACGCAGCCGGTCAGAATCAGTGCGGAGAATGTCGCAAGCAGACCTAGACGGAACATGGGGCACCCCTGAGTGATCGTTGCCGACGGCATCGGCCCGTCGGAGTATCGAGCATCTACCCCCTGCATTGAACGTGTCCTTAAGTCAGAGGCTCTGACGCCATGATGAATCACGGCTCATGCCCCCGACCACGGGACAGGATGCGATCTGCGTCACAAGATCGCTGCTCACCTTCATCATGCGCCGAAGACGTTCCCACCGCGGCCCGGAGCACGCGCCGAGCTTGAATACATCGCCCGTCGGACGAAGACGGAGGCAACGTTCGCCCTGTCGCACGGCGCAGGTCATGAACACCCGTACCAACGGCACCCGGGCCGACTTGTACCGCCTGTTACGATGACGGGATGACCGCCGCCGTACCGCCGTTGCCCGACTTCGCCGCCGTGCTTTCGGCCGCGGCCCGGATCGCCCCGCATGCCCAGCGCACGCCAGTACTGCGTTCGCGATCGCTCGACGACTTCGCCGGCTGCGAACTGCATTTCAAATGCGAGAACCTGCAGCGCGTCGGTGCCTTCAAGTTCCGCGGTGCCTGCAATGCGATCTTTTCGCTGGACGACACCGCCGCCGCACGCGGCATCGTGACCCAGAGCTCCGGCAACCACGGCGCAGCGGTCGCGCTGGCCAGCCGCCTGCGCGGCGTGCCCGCGACCGTGGTGGTGCCCGAAGGCGCACCGGCGGTGAAACTGAAAGCCATCGCCGGCTACGGCGCGACCATCGTCCGCTGCGCGCCGACGATGGCCGCCCGCGTCGCCGCCGCGGACGCGCTGGTCGCCCGGACCGGCGGGCATCCGGTACATCCTTTCGACGACAGCGACGTGATCGCCGGACAGGGCACGGTGGCGCTGGAACTGTTGCGCAGCGAACCGGATCTCGACGCCCTGCTGGCGCCGGTCGGCGGCGGCGGTCTGCTCTCGGGCTGCGCACTGACCGCGCGCACGCTACGACCGGATCTGGAGATCTGGGGCGCAGAGCCCGCAGGCGCGGCCGATGCGCACGCCTCCCTGCAAGAAAACCGCTGCATCACCGACATGACCGCCCACACCATCTGCGACGGCCTGCGCGGGCATCTCGCGCCGCGCACGCTGGCGCTGCTGCAGCGTCACATCGACGGCATCCTCGTCATCGACGACGACGCAGTGGTCGAAGCGATGCGGCTGCTGTGGGAACGCTTGAAACTCGTGGTCGAACCCTCGGGCGCGATCGCGTTCGCCGCCGTGCTGCGCCATCGCGACCGCTTCGCCGGGCGCCGCATCGGCATCGTGATTT
Source organism: Thermomonas sp. (assembly GCA_020692565.1). Lineage (GTDB taxonomy): Bacteria > Pseudomonadota > Gammaproteobacteria > Xanthomonadales > Xanthomonadaceae > Lysobacter_I. The sequence continues at coordinate 52,386 of JAIMKJ010000012.1, read as the reverse complement.
CCGGCGGGAATGTCGACCTCGACACCCTGCCCTGGCAAGCGCAGGCATGAGTCGCGGCGCACCACCGCCGTTGATCCAGCGCGCGTCCGGGAAGCGCCGCAAGCGCGGTGGCGTGTTCCGCTGGCTGCGGCGTCTGCTGGTCTTGCTGCTGCTGTGGTTATGCGGCGTGGCGCTCTACATCATGCACGTCGGCGCGCGCGACGACGCCGCCGGCGATGGCGTCCGCGCCGACGCGATCATCGTGCTCGGCGCCGCTGCCTACGACGCGCGGCCGTCGCCGGTGTTCGAGGAACGCATCCGCCACGGCATCGATCTCTACAAACGCGGCTTGGCGCCGACCCTGATCTTCACCGGCGGTTTCGGCGGCAACGGCGCGCGGTTCGCCGAATCGCAGGTCGGGCGTCGCTACGCGCTGCGCCGCGACGTGCCCGACGACGGGATCATGATCGAGACCGTATCGCGCAACACCCGCGAGAACCTCAGCGAGGCCGCGGCGCTGATGCGTCAACGCGAACTCGGCCGCGCGGTCGTGGTCAGCGACCCGCTGCACATGTCGCGCGCGCTGCGCATCTGCGGCGAGGTCGGCATCGTCTGCCTCGGCTCGCCCACGCCGACCAGCCGCTACCGCAGCTTCGACACGCGCTGGCGTTTCCTGCTCAGCGAGGTGTATTTCTTCCATCGCGATCTGTTCGTGTCGCCGCGCTGAACCGTTTCCTGGAGCATTCCCCCATGATCATCGACGGTACCCGCGCGCACGACCGCGCCACCACGCTCATCCTTGCCTACTACGCCGCCTTCAACCGCGGCGATTGGGCCGCGATGCTGGCGCTCCTCACCGATGACGTGGCCCACGACCTCAACCAGGGCACGCGCGAAACCGGCCGCGACGCCTTCGCCGCTTTTCTCGCGCGCATGGACCGCAGCTATCGCGAACATCTGCGCGACATCGTGGTGATGGCCTCGCCCGACGGCGCCCGCGCCGCCGCCGAATATGTCGTGCATGGCGAATACCTGGTCGCCGACGACGGATTGCCGCCTGCGAACGGCCAGAAGTACGTGCTGTCAGGCGGCGCGTTCTTCGACATCCATGAAGGCAGGATCGCGCGCGTCACGAACCACTACAACCTGCAGGACTGGATCGCGCAGGTGAGTTGAGACGGCACCGATCGATGGGCTGCATGCCGTGCGTCCTGCGCATATTGCAGCACCGGAATCGCCGAACATGAAAACCGATCCCGCGGAACACACGCTACAAACGCCAATTCCTATCGCGTGATCTTGTCCGAAGTCAGCATCGGGCTCAGCAACGCGTTCGCTTCGTTTTCCTTCTGTTTGGCGTCTGCCTGTATCGAAAGGATGGCCCCCAGCACCGTGCCGGCGTGATAGTAATCGAGCACGTCGTTATAAGCCGCGATCGCCGGATACTGCACGAGATCGCTGTTGGTCATCTTCTGGTAGATTTCCTGCAGCTTCTGTTTGCGACTGGCATCCATCTGCGCGACCAGCGCATGCACCGTCTGGGTGAGCAGATAATTCTTGTCGTAGTTCTCGGTTCCGCCACGCACCAATGCGATGCCTTGCAGATAGTGCTCTTTGACGCCTGCGGAATTTGTCAACGACCCGGCAACGGTCATCGCCAGGACCAAGGCGTCGGACAGACTTCCCACGTGCTGGCGCTGGGCCATGAACTGCTGCTTGAAATCACCGTAACTCAGATCGATCGCGGCGACGAGTTTGATGACCTGCTCATTGCGAGTTGCCTCATCGAAATTCGGGTCGCCGGAGGCAAGCTTCTTCAACGCATTCTGTGTTTCGTCTTTGCCGAAGACCTTGCCGCTTTCGAACGGCAGGTCGGGGGCGCCGCGGAAGGTCGCGCAACCACCCAGCGTCGCCAACAACAGCGCCAGGAACGCACGTTGGATCATGGGCTTCATGGCCTTCTCCTCAAAGCAGCGTTTCGATGACGGCGATGTACAGGCCATCGCCGTTCTTGACCAGGCCGCGCGCCGTCAACCGCACTTCCTTCATGCCGACGGAATCGCCTTCGTTGCCGCCGATGGTGCGCAGATATCGGCCGCGACTGTCGGTGCCGACTTCGATGACGATGGCCGAATGCGATTTGTATTGCTTGTTCGCTTTGGCGAAGTCGAAGTCGAAACGATTTCCGGCACGGTTGTTGTGAAGGATGTCGCCGGTTTTAGGCGCGTATTCCAAGGGGCGACGCCCGTGGAAAACACCATTCCCGGACTGCGCGTTCGCGATTGCCGCGTGGACAAAGCGGGAATGCGCGGACGAGAATTTGAACTGTGCAGCGGTCGCCCCGGCATTCTTGACGCACCACGACACGAAGACCGCCGACCACGCCTCATCCACGCCGGGAAACGGCAGCCCGATGCCTCGCCAATACGCCTTGATTTGTGTCGAGAGCGGCTCCTGGTTCTCGCGCAGAAAGCGATACCTGTCGTATTGGCCCTGCGCGATCGTGGCGAGCTTCTTCTGGAACGATGTCTGCATGACCGCCGTCCTCGATGGGCCCATGCGCCCTGTGCGGAAGAGCTTGCTCGTCGCCGGCTACGTGCGCAATACGGTCTTCGGGATCAATCCGGGATCGGATTCAACGCCGCCGAACCGCAATTCCACTCGCCGGGACCCTCGCCGCATCTTCACGACTTTCGCGGGTCGGCACGCCATTCGCCAGCGCTCACGCGAGCGCGATGACATCGCCCGGTTAAACGCAACGCGCGCACCCGGGATGGGGCAAGTTCAAACTCCCAGAAGAGTCCAGGGTGCGATCCTCGGCCTTACCCGGGGTGCTTCGCCGCGAGCATGGCGCCCATGCGCTCGTGGATCAGTCCAATCGCTTTGAGCGGACGGAGCATGACCTTGAACTCGACGATCTTGCCCGATTCGTTCCACTTGATGATGTCGACCCCGTTGACCAGGACCCCATCGACCTCCGTCTCGAATTCCAGCATCGCATCGGAGGGACCGATGATCTCACGCACGTAGCGAAAGCTCGGGTTGGAAAACACCTGCAAAGCCGCAGCGAGATAGGCCTTTGCGAGCGCCTTGCCGCGTTGTGGCGTATGGACGATCGGCGAGAAGAACACGGTATCGTCGGCCAGGAGCTCATCCAGGCCGGAGGGATCGACGGATGCGACAAGCCGGTGCCATGTCTGGATCGGATGGGGGTTCATTGCGTTGATTCACCTTCGATGGGGTTCATGGCGCCTCGCGCCGATTCAGCGCTATCCATAAAGCGATGCCGGATATTGATCCGTGCTCTTCAAAAGTGTCAATCAAGGCTCGTCAACGGCAACCGCGCAAGTCGTAGCCCGGTGTCCGTGCAACGCGCGGACCCGGGATGACGCAGGGAACATCTCTGCGAAGAGCCCCGGCTGCGGCTTTCAGCCTTGCCTTGACTAGTGGCTGACGACCTCCACGCGGATAGAACTTGGACGTGTTGCGGTCAACAGAATACCGGCCAGCACAACGCTGATGCCTGTCCATGCGGTAATGGCAAGGACGCGTGCTGAGAACACGTCCAGAACTTCCAGCGTCACCCATGCGGCAATGATCAGAAGCCCGAATCTGAATATGTGGCCTCCGAAACGCAGGCGAGGCAGAAGTGAAGAGTGATACTGCAGCAACAGACCACAACCGCTGCAAGGAACAGATCGGAGCCCAAAAAAACCATTCATTCGGCGCTGTTGTCGTTGAAGAACAGCGGTCGAGCATGAAGGGCAACCAAGTTCAATCCTGGACATTCGGTAATTTCATCCGTGAGACCTGGCGCCTGAGTTGAGTGGCCCTGCGGAGGGCGTCGGACATGACAGGCATGTGCCAGCGTAGCGAAGGCACGTGACCGGCGCTACGACACGGGGGCGGCTTGAACGATAGTATTCGGCGCCGGCCAAGAAGTGTGCCCTACCTCTTACCGTCTGAGTCTATTTCAGAGTCAGCGCTGATGTTCTTCTTGCGCTTTACGTGAGAGAAGACATCGATCGAAGCGCCGAATGCCGTACCGATGGCAATGCCCAGAGCAAGCTGATCAAAGGCTGCGCCGAGCGCTACGCCAATGGCGACACCAACAGCGATACCAACGCCAGTGCTGCTGTTTGTCTTCGCTTTATCAGTCGGCATGGCAAGTTTCCTGTTTGAGGAATATTGGCAGTGTAACAAAGGCACTTAACGCCTGAATCAAGCCGCGCCGCGAAACGGCTTCGGCTTGAATGAATTGTCAGGCCCCACAGCTGCGAAACCCAAGAATATATGCCCCAAATTGCGAGAAGACGAAGAACTGAGACCAGAGGGCAAAGCCTGCTGCCGAGAGGGCAGCGAGCAAGAGCAATGTAACTGCATTGGCGCGAGCCCACCAGCCAGTAGAAACCTTGGTAGCAAAGATGACTGGCGTGCCTGGTGCGGGGAACTGGCCAGAGCGCCAGACTTTCAGTCCGCTGCGGTAGAACAGAACGGCGAGGGAGAGCAACCCTAATGCGCCTACGATAGCGACCAACCGAATCCACGGTAGCTGAGCGCACGTGGGAAGCGGTGCGAGATGGGTGGAATACAGACGAGCGGCCAACACCAGCCCGGCGACAACTGCAATTGACGCGCCAAGCTTCAGTAGCGCAGCGGTCCTGGTGCGAGCGGTTGGAAGGATGATGTGCTCTGCCATGTGGGCCTAACGCCTGAGTTAAACCGACCCGCAGCGGGGCGGCGGACGCGTGCTAGCGTAGCTTATGCACATGACCGACGCCACGACATGGGGTCGGCTTGAACGAATTGTTAGGGCCCAGTCTGAGCATTCTTTACGAGCATTCCGTCTGGTATTGCTTGGCCACACACGCGAATAGAAGAACTTCTCTTTAAGAACATGCCACATGTAGATGCAGTATCTAGATTGGTGGCGAGTTCAGGGAGATCACTAAAACAGATGTTGCGTTCAGAGCATCTGGCTGGGGCAGGTTGCCAACCCGCAGCGATAAGTTTCTCTCTGGCTGTGTAGTAATCCGTACCTGCTTCAGGCAATGGCATAGTTTCATATGTGCCAGTGCAGCCAGCGAAGAGTAAAAATACTACAGCTGTTGCAACAATTTTCATGGGCCGTAACGCCTATTCGACCCCATGCGAGGGGCGATACCGGATATTGATTCGAGACATTCAACGGTGTCAACGAAGACTCGTCAATGGCTGACGACGATAAGCGCAGTCTGCCTCGTTTACTCAACCCTGCGCCTCACCGGAATCCCACTCGCCGGGAACCTCGCCACATCCTCCCCGCTTTCCCGGATCGGCACGCCATGATCCGGCGCCCACGCCAGCGCGGAGATGATTTCCCACGTCGCGGGCAGTCGATCATTGTCGCGGAACGTTTCGTAGGCATTCGCAGCGGCAGCGAAGCGGGCCTTGCCGGTGAGCGTGTGCCGACGCGCGTGCAGCGCGTTGGTGGCGCCGATGGCGCGGAGTTCGCGCATCAGTGCGGGCAGGTCGGCGTAGCGGGTGGTGAGTTCGTCGCGATCGAGCACCGGGTTGCGGAAGCCGCTGGCGATGAGCGCGTCGCCGAACTGCGCGATCGACGCGAACGGGCTGACGTGCGGCACGGCATCGGCCTGGGCGAAGGCGCCGCGCAGTTCGTACAGCGTGTCGGGGCCGAAGGTGGAGACCACCAGCATGCCGCCGGGCTTGAGCACGCGGCGGAAGCCGGCAAACACCGCCGGCAAATCTTCGATCCATTGCAGGCAGAGATTCGAGAACAGCAGATCCACGCTGTGGTCGGCGAGCGGCAGCGCGCGCGCGTCGGCGCAGATGCGCGCCGGCGTCCGTGCGAGCAGACGCGAGAACGCGCCAGGCAGCGCGCGCGCGAAGGCCGAGGTGTCGACATCGTGCTGGCGCAGCATCGGCAGCGCGAGATCCAGCGCGAGCACCTGTGCTTTCGGCCAGCGCTGCTGCAATGCGCGCGAGGCGTGGCCTGGGCCGCAGCCCACATCGACGACGAGCGCCGGTGTCTGCGCATCGCCGTCGCGGTTTTCCGCGTAGTAATCGAGCGATTCGAGCAGCCACGATTCGACTTCGCGCTGCAGTTTCGCGGCATCAGCGTAACTGGCGGACGCGCGCGAGAAGGCGCGACGGACCTGGCGCGGGTCGAACAGTGCGGTCATTGCGATGCGCGACTTGTCGAGACGCCGGACAGGAATGCGGACACGTGCGCGACGACTTCATCGACATGCGTGAGGAACGGCGCGTGCCCGGCATGGTCGATCTGCGCGAAGGTCGCGGGCGCGTGTCCGGCCTGTTCGATCATCGCGGCCGCTTCGCGCATCGCGCGCGGGTCGACCAGACGGTCGCGGCGGCCGGCGATCCACAGACTCGGCACGCGCAGTTGCGACAGCAACGGACGCTGATCGACGGTTTCGAGAATGCGCAGGCCGTCGACGAGCACGCGCGCCGCGGGCTCGCCGCGCGCGAACAGTTCGGCGCGCAGCTCGCGCATCTCTTCTTTCGCGTGATCGGAGCCGAAGGCTTCCAGCGCGACGAAGCGGTCGAGCGTGGCGCGATAGTCGTCGCTCAGGCCCTTGGCGAAATCGCGGAAGATCTCCGCCGACACGCCGTAACGCCAGTCGTCGCCGCGGACGAAACACGGGCTGCTGCACAGCGCGATCAGCGCCGGCACCCGCGCGGGATCGCGTACCGCCGCATGCAGCGCGAACATGCCGCCCAGCGACCAGCCGAGCCAGGGTGCAGGCGGCGTCTGCGCGTGGATGGCGTCGCAGACCGCATCGAAGGCCAGCGGCGTGATGTCGTCGCGACTCCCGCCGTGGCCGGGCAGGTCGATCACATGCAAGGTGTGTCGATCGCGCAGGCGCTCGACCAGCGCGGCGAACACGCCGCCGTGCATCGCCCAGCCGTGCAGCAGCACCAGCGGCGGGCCGTCGCCGCTGACGGTCATGTGCAGACGTTCGCTCATGGTTGCGGCGCGGATGCCGGCAGTGCAGCGCTTCGCGCGGCGCGGATCATCGGTTCGAGCGTGCGCCACTGCGCGCCGATGTCGCGCGCGAACCCGTGGGTGATGCGGCGACGCCAGCGCGGCTGGCGGCGGATCGTTGCGATGCGTTCGAGCAGCCAGGCGTCGTCGAAGCCCGCCCATTCGCCGGCCACGCTCATCAGATTCGGGTACAGCGCCGGATGCACGTCGTACATCAGCATCTCGTGCAGTTCATCCAGCGAATACGGCGATGCCGCGAGCGTGCGCACGATGTATGCATGCGACAGCGCGACATCGGTATCGAGATAGAGATCCGACAGCGCGTTCCAGACCGGGATGCGCGCGTCGTCGTCAGTCGCGACTTCCGCCGCTCCCACAGGGGCCGTGGCCGGCCTCATGCCACCGCGGTACCCGCGCTGTAGCCCATTTCCACCGCGTCGCGCGCCCAGCTCAAGGCATCGACCAGCAAATCGACTTCGGCCTGGGTGTGCAGCGAGGACAGGGTGATGCGCAGCCGCGAGCGGCCGTCGGGCACGGTGGGCGGGCGGATCGCCGGCACCCAGAAGCCCTGCGCTTCGAGCGCGGTGGTGATGGCCATCGCGCGCTTTTCGTCACCGCACATCAGCGGTTGGATCGGGGTGGTGGACGGCAGTAGCGGCAGGTCGCGGAACAATGCGGTGCTGCGGAAATGGGCGATGAGGCTCTGCAGTTTCTCGCGGCGCCAGTGGTCGCGGCGCGCCAGCTTCACCGCGGCCAGGCTGGACGCGGCCTGTCCCGGCGGCAAGGCGGTGTTGTAGAGGTAGGGGCGCGCGGTTTCGGCGAGATGGCCGATGATGTCGTCGCTGCCCAGCACCACCGCGCCGTAGCCGCCGAGCGCCTTGCCCAGCGTCGCCAGCTGCACCACACCGGACGCATCCAGCCCGGCATCGGCGACGCAGCCGCGGCCCTCGGGGCCGACCACACCGACGCCGTGGGCGTCGTCGACATAGACCAGGGCCTGCTGCACGCGCGCGACCAGCGACAGTTCGCGCAGCGGGGCGACATCGCCGTCCATGCTGAACACGCCGTCGGTGGCGAGCATCGCCGCCCCCTCGGGCACGGTGCGCAGCTGACGCAGGGCGCCTTCGGGATCGACATGCGGATAGCGGCGCAGTTTGCAGCCGGCGAGACGCGCGGCGTCGATCAGGCTGGCGTGGTTGAGCCGGTCCTGCACGCAGACGTCGTCTTCGGTGAGCAGCGCCTGCATCACTGCGAGATTGGCGAGGTAACCGCTGCCGAACAGCAGCGCGCGCGGGGCGCCCAGCCAGTCGGCGAGTTCGCGTTCCAGTGCGTCGTGGCTGGCGAAGTGGCCGCAGACCAGGTGCGAGGCGCCGCTGCCGGCGCCGTCGCGGGCGGCGGTGTTCTGCAGGGCGTCGACCACCGCGAAATGCTGCGAGAGGCCGAGGTAGTCGTTGCCGCAGAAGTTGGTGAGCCAGCGGCCGTCGACCTCGTAGCGCACGCCGTCGCGCCGGGTGATGGTGCGTCGCTGGCGAACGCGGCCCTGCATCGCACGTTGTACGCGGGCGGCGAGGATACGTTCGGTCAGGCGCGGACGGGTCATGGCGGACAGCTCGGTCGGGCGGCGCGGTCAGGCTGCTTGGAAGCAGGGAGGTGAAGTCTCGCCGGCATCGGCGGCAGTGGTATCGGGAGGATGAGTGTCGAGGCTGCTGTTATCGAGAATGTCGGCATGCACGGTGCCGGCGGTTTCCACCAGCGCCATCGGCGTCAGGCCGAGGCGTTCGAACAGCGCGAGGTCGCGCTCGGTGTCGGGATTGCCCGTGGTCAACAGCTTTTCGCCGTAGAAGATCGAATTGGCGCCGGCGAGGAAGCATAGCGCCTGCAGCTCGTCGCTCATCGTTTCGCGGCCGGCGGACAGCCGCACCATCGATTTCGGCATCATGATCCGCGCCGCGGCAATGGTGCGGACGAATTCGAACGGGTCCAGTTCGGTCGTGCCGTGCAGCGGGGTGCCTTCCACCTGCACCAGCCGATTGATCGGCACCGAATCCGGATGCGCCGGCAGGTTCGCCAGCATCTGCAGCAGGCCGGCGCGCTGGCGGCGGCTCTCGCCCATGCCGACGATACCGCCGCAGCAGGTCTTCATGCCGGCGTCGCGCACGTGGCTGAGGGTGTCGAGGCGATCCTGCAGTTCACGGGTCTGGATGATGTCGCCGTAGAACTCCGGCGCGGTGTCCAGATTATGGTTGTAGTAATCCAGACCGGCGGCCTTCAATGCCGTGGCCTGTTCGCCGCTGAGCATGCCCAGCGTGGCGCAGGTTTCCAGCCCCAGCGCCTTCACTTCGCTGATCATCGCGGCGACCTTCGGGATATCGCGGTCCTTCGGCGAGCGCCACGCGGCGCCCATGCAGAAGCGCGAAGCGCCCGCGGCCTTGGCCTGTTTCGCCTTCTCCACCACCGCATCGGTGTCCATCAGCTTGGTGGCTTCGACGCCGGTGTGGTAACGCTGGGCCTGCGGGCAATAGGCGCAGTCCTCGGGGCAGCCGCCGGTCTTCACCGACAGCAGGGTGCTGACCTGGACCTCGCTGGGGTCGAAATGGTCCCGGTGCACTTCGCCCGCACGCTGCAGCAGGACCGGAAACGGCAGCGCGAACAGCGCCTCGACCTCGGTACGGCTCCAATCGTGGCGCGGGGGTGCGGGAAGACTGACAGCAGGCATCGGGGTTTCCTGACGGACACGGCGCAGCGGGACAGGCAGTCTGGAAAGCATGAACAGCGCTGTCAACCTTGTCTATCGTCGACGCCTCCGCCCAAGTCTCACCCGGCTGCTGGACAGGCTGTGGCCGGCGCATTGTCTGGTCTGCGGCGAAGCCGGCGGACCGGACCGCCAGGCCCTGTGCCCGGCCTGCGGCCGGAGCCTGCCCTGGAACCGCAGCGCCTGCCTACGCTGCGGCCTGCCGCTGCCGCTGCCGGCCGATGCCTGCGGCCACTGCCAGCGCCGGCCGCCGCCGCTGACCGAAACCCGCGCGGTGTTCCGCTACGAAACCCCGCTGGACCGGCTGCTGCCGCGACTGAAGTTCCACAACGACCTCGCCGCCGGCCGGCTCTGCGGCGAGCTCATGGCCACCGCCCTCGCCGACGCCGAACGGCCGGACGCCCTGATCCCGTTGCCGCTGCACGCCGGCCGCCTGCGCGACCGCGGTTTCGATCAGGCGCTCGAACTGGCCAGACCGCTGGCCGACGCATTGCGCCTGCCGCTGCGGGGCGACGCGCTGCTGCGGGTACGCCAGACCGCCCCGCAGTCGCGACTGGATGCCCCCGCCCGGCGTCGCAACCTGCGCCGCGCGTTCGCGGTGCGACCGGGGCTCGCGCTGCCGGCGCACGTCGCGCTGGTCGACGACGTGATGACCACCGGCGCGACCCTCCACGCCGCTGCCGACGCGCTGCTGCGTGCGGGCGTAGGGCGGGTGGATGCCTGGGTGTGCGCGCGGGTGGCGTGAGGAGGGCGCGCTGCGTTACTGACGATATTGCCGTGGTGGCGGGGGAGGCGGTGGCGGAGGAGGCAGCGGCTCGCCGGGGCGCCGCGATGGCGAATCAGGCTCCGGTGGCGGGGGAGGCGGCTCCGCGATGGGCTCGCAGATCAGGCAACGGCCGAGCGGACCATCGGGACGACGCTTGGCGGAAGCGAGGATTCTGCGGATCTCCGCCAACCTCGCGGTCACCAATGGCGTGCGCGGGGCGCCGTAGCGTTCGGCCAATGGATACAACGCTTCCGCGCTCTCCACCGGCCCGCCAGCAAGATTCAGCGTCGCCCAGTCCGTGAGCAGATTCGCGACGATCGCATCCTTGGGCTTCACGAACATCATGCGTTCATGCAGCTGGTAGCTCAGCGCCATATTCAATGCGTGAGCGCTGACCGGACGACCGTCATTGCCGGGCGGATATGCCTTCGGCAGCCCGGGCAGCACCGCACCGTCGAAACGCACACCCGCGACGGACCGGTTATCCAGATATCGCGGATCGTGCTTGAGCGCGATTTTCGCTTCGAGAATCCGGGCATGCAGCCATTCCGTGCCTTCGTGCTCGGCTGCATTGCGCTGGATACCGATGCGGATCCACCGCAGCGCGATCTCGTTCGACCCGAGGAGTTCCAGCGCGGTGCCGAGATTGGCGGCAGTTTCCGGGCGCGCCGGAAATCGTTTCTCGATGGCGACGAACAATCGGATCGCCTCGACCATGCGCCCCTGACGGATGAGATTCACGCCGAGGTCGTTGTGGTTCCTGAAATCGGGCTCGATGCGTACTGCTTTCGCCAGCCGCAGCGAGTCCTCGTCCAGAAATTGGCGGTAATGCGTATTGCCAGTCCAAGTCAGATGTTCCACCAAGGCATCGCCGGCATACCAGCCGGGCATGAAACGATGCCCACTGCGATCGGTCCCGACCGTATTGATGCACGCCAACACCGACGGCGACACCAGCAGCGCCGCCAACAGCCATCCATTTTTCATCCGAAACCCCTGCGAACCGTCTTCGTCGTTCGGCATCAGAACCGGGACCGGGCTTCAGCGCAAGCCGTTCACCACTCGAACAGTTTGAAGTACACCGGCGACACGTCCTTGTCCTCGTCGAGGCGACCGTCGCCGTTGCGGTCGTAGAGGTAGAACGCCGGGCCGCGCTTCGGCTGGACCTTCACGACGCGGAGCTGGCCGGCGACCCGGTATTCGGTGATCTCGTCGCCGTTGGGCTGGACTTTGGTCGCGGCGACCGCATCGGCGGGGATTTCGGCGTTGGCACCAGCATCGGCGCCGCCGCCGGTGGTGGCGCAACCGCCGAGGGCAAGCAGCAGGGGCAGTACGAGCAGGGTCGAACGGCGCATGGCGGTTTCCAGCGGGCGGGAGTGCCGATTATGCGCCCCGGGGCGTGAACCATCCGTGCCGCCGATGGCGGTTCGACCGCCCGGGGGGCGGGAGTAGAATCCGCGCATGACACGACTCGTACTGATCGACGGTTCCTCCTACCTGTTCCGCGCCTTCCACGCGCTGCCGCCGCTGAGCAACGCCCAGGGCGAGCCCACCGGCGCGCTGTTCGGCATCGTCAACATGCTGCGCGCCCATCTCAAGGAAAAGCCCGAGTACATCGCCTTCGTGGTCGATGCCTCCGGGCCGACCTTCCGCGACGACCTCGACCCGCAGTACAAGGCCAATCGCCCGCCGATGCCCGACGAACTGCGCGCGCAGATCGAACCGATGATGCAGATAGTCGCGGCGCTGGGCCTGCCGATCATGCGCATACCGGGCGTGGAAGCCGACGATGTGATCGGCACGCTGGCGGTGCAGGGCGCCGCCGAGGGCCTCACGGTCACCATCTCCACCAGCGACAAGGATTTCGCGCAGCTGGTGCGCCCGGGCCTGGCGCTGGTCAACACCATGAGCGGCAGCCGGCTCGACAGCGACGCGTCGGTGATGGCGAAGTTCGGCGTGCGCGCCGACCAGATCATCGATCTGCTGTCGCTGATGGGCGACAGCGTCGACAACATTCCCGGCGTCGAGAAATGCGGGCCGAAGACCGCTGCGAAATGGCTGGCCGAGTACGGCACCCTGGAGAACGTCATCGCCAACGCCGATGCGATCAAGGGCAAGATCGGCGAGAACCTGCGCGCCGCACTGCCGCGCCTGCCGCTGAACCGGCAACTGACGACGATCAGGCTCGATGTCCCGCTCGACGGCGGCCCGACCACGCTGGCGCTGCGCGAACCGCACGTCGACGACCTGCGCGTGCTGTACGCGCGCTACGGCTTCAACCAGGCGCTGAAGGAACTCGGCGGCGGCGACGCGACCGCGACCGCATCGGCCGAGCTGGCCGGGATGCGCAACACCCCCGCCGGCTACGCACGCAGCACGACGACCGAAAACGAGGCCCTGGACCCCGCGCTGGCCGCCAAAGGCACGTACGAGACCGTGCAGACCCGCGAACAGCTTGAAGCGTGGATCGCGAAGCTGGGCGCCGCCGCCGAATTCGCGTTCGACACCGAGACCGACGCGCTGGACGCGATGCGGGCGAATCTGGTCGGCCTGAGTTTTTCCGCCGAACCCGGCAGCGGCTGCTACATCCCGGTCGGCCACACCTATCCCGGCGCGCCGGCGCAGCTCGACCTGCGCGAAACCCTCGACGCGCTGCGCCCGCTGCTGGAAAGCGCGCAGCACCGCAAGCTCGGCCAGCACGGCAAATACGACATCCACGTACTGCGCCGCCACGGCGTGGCCATCGACGGCTACGCCGACGACACCATGCTGGAAAGCTTCATCTGGAATTCCAGCGCGACCCGCCACGACATGGATTCGCTGGCCAAGCGCTACCTCGGCTACGACACCATCAAGTTCGAAGCGGTGGCCGGCAAGGGCGCGAAGCAGATTCCGTTTTCGGAAGTCGCGATCGACGACGCCACGACCTACGCCGCCGAGGATGCCGACATCACCCTGCGCCTGCATCGCGTGCTGTCGGCGAAGCTGGCGGAGATTCCTTCGCTGCAGACGGTCTACCGCGAGATCGAGGTCCCGCTGGTGCAGGTGCTGGCGCGGATGGAGGCCAACGGCATCCTGATCGACGCCGACGAACTGCGCCGGCAAAGCGTGGATCTGGCGCGGCGGATGCTCGCCGCGCAGCAGAAGGCGACCGAGCTGGCGGGGCGCACCTTCAATCTCGACTCGCCCAAACAACTGCAGGCGCTGCTGTTCGACGAACTGAAGCTGCCGGCACTGGTGAAAACCCCGACCGGCCAGCCGTCGACGAACGAAGAAGCGCTGGAAGCCATCGCCGACCAGCACGAGCTGCCGCGGATCATCCTCGAATACCGCGGCCTGGCGAAACTGCGCAGTACCTACACCGACAAGCTGTCGGACATGGTGAATCCCGACACCGGCCGCGTACACACCAGCTACCACCAGGCCGGTGCCGCCACCGGTCGTCTCTCGTCCAACGATCCGAACCTGCAGAACATCCCGATCCGCACCGAGGACGGCCGCCGCATCCGCAAGGCGTTCATCGCGCCGCCGGGCCGCAAGCTGGTGGCCTGCGACTACTCGCAGATCGAACTGCGGATCATGGCGCACCTGTCCGAAGACGCCGGCCTGCTGCGCGCCTTCGCAGCCGGTGCCGACATCCACCGCGCCACCGCGGCGGAAGTGTTCGGCAAACCGCTGGACGACGTGAGCGGCAACGAGCGCCGCGCCGCCAAGGCCATCAACTTCGGCCTGATGTACGGCATGAGCGCCTTCGGCCTGGCGAAACAGCTCGACATCGGCCGCGGCGAGGCCCAGGACTACATCGCGCTGTACTTCAACCGTTATCCCGGCGTGCGCGAGTTCATGGAGCGCACCCGCAAGGAGGCGCACGAGCGGGGCTACGTCGAGACCGTGTTCGGCCGCCGCCTGTACCTGGACAACATCAACGCCCGCAACCAGGGCCTGCGCGCCGGCGCCGAGCGCGCCGCGATCAACGCGCCGATGCAGGGCACCGCTGCCGACATCATCAAGCGGGCGATGATCGACATCGATCAATGGATCGCCGGGCATGCCGACAAGGCGAAGATGCTGCTGCAGGTACACGATGAACTCGTGTTCGAGTGCGACGGCGATTTCGTCGACACACTGGTGCGCGAAGCCACGGCGAGGATGGCGGCGGCGGCCGACCTGCGGGTGCCGCTGGTGATCGATTCCGGGGTGGGGGATCACTGGGACGAGGCGCACTGACAATCGCGCTTCAACGGCTGCCGCACATGGCGATGCGTGTGTCCTCGCGATTGTCTGGAATCCGGCTGGCGCGGGCGGGACGAAGCGCACCGGACGCAACCACAGCGTTCTACCGGAAGGCCTTGAAAACAGCATGATCCTGCCAGTTCAGACAGGTTTTTCGGGCGCATTCGCCGATAGCTGAACGAACGATGCACCGGCCGTGAATCGACCCTGAATCCGACTTGCCGCTAAGCGGAATATTTACGAACTGTCATGCCGCTCCGTGGTCAACTTACTCGCGACGGATGCAACGTCCGTCGCAGACCACTCCCTCCCCTGGAGTGGTCGCCGGAACGTAAGACTCTCCCCAAGTCCCGTTCCCAGCCCCGCCGGTTCCCCCACCTGCGGGGCTTTTTATTGCCCGATGCTTTTTATTCCCGGATTCCGGGAGGACACTGGCACCCGCCCGCCTCATCGGTGCTGTCCATGTCCGAGCTCTTCCATCTTTCCGCGCCCTGGTGGCATTTCCCACTTCGCGCGGTCGCCATCTACGTGCTGGTGATGCTGCTGGTGCGCGCGTCCGGCAAGCGCGCGATGGGCCAGTTCACGCCGTTCGACCTCGTGCTGCTGATCCTGATCGGCAATGCGGTGCAGAACGGACTCAACGGCGGCGACAACTCGCTGACCGGCGCCGCGCTGCTGGCGGTCTGCCTGATCGCGTTGAACTACGCGGTCGCCCTGGTCGCCGCGCGCAGCCCGCGCGCGCGCAAGCTGATCGAAGGCGAACCGGTGATCCTGGCGCGCGACGGCAAGGTCCATCGCGATGTACTGCGCCGGCAACTGGTGAGCAACGCCGACTTCCACGAGGCCATGCGCGAAGCCGGCTGCACCGACATCGCGCGGATCCGCGTGGCGACGCTGGAAACCAACGGGCGGATCAGCATCGTGTTGGCCGATCAGGACCCCGCTCCGTAGAAGAGCCTGCTTTTGTAGGAGGGCCTTCAGGCCCGAGCTCTTGCGTGAGCGTCCTCAGAGCGATGTTCGCGGAGAGCCTTCGCAAAAAGCTCGGGCCTGAAGGCCCTCCTACAAAAGCAGGTCCTCCTACAAAAGCAGGCCCTCCTACAAAAGCAGGCCCTCCTACGAAGGCGGGTCCTCCTACGAAGCCTCGCCCAACCAATCCCGCGGCTTGAGGTAATCCTGCAGCCGCGCTTCGTCGCTGCCGGCCTCCGGCGTATAGCCGTATTCCCAGCGCACCAGCGGCGGCAGGCTCATCAGGATCGATTCGGTGCGTCCGCCCGATTGCAGGCCGAACAGGGTGCCGCGGTCGAACACGAGATTGAATTCGACGTAGCGGCCGCGGCGGTAAAGCTGGAACTGGCGTTCTCGCTCGCCATAAGGCGTGTCCTTGCGATGTTCGACCAACGGCAGGTAGGCGTCGAGAAATCCGTCGCCGACCGCGCGCTGATACGCGAAGTCGCGCTCGAAGTCGCCGTGCAGATCGTCGAAGAACAGCCCGCCGACGCCGCGGGTTTCGTTGCGGTGCTTGAGGAAGAAATACTCGTCGCACCACTGCTTGTGCGCCGCGTAGCGTTCGGCGCCGCCGAAGGGTTCGCACAACTCGCGCGCGGTCCGGTGCCAATGGCGCACGTCGTCGTCGAAAGGATAGAACGGCGTCAGATCGAAGCCGCCGCCGAACCACCAGGCCACAGTCTGGTCATCGCGCATCGCGCGGAAATGACGGACGTTGGCGTGCGTGGTCGACAGGTAGGGATTGCGCGGATGAAACACCAGCGACACCCCGACCGCACGCCACGACGCACCGGCCAGCTCCGGCCGCGCGGCGGTCGCCGACGGCGGCAGCGTGGTGCCCGAGACATCCGAGAACCCGACCCCCGCCTGCTCGAACACCGCGCCGTCGCGCAGGATCCGCGTGCGTCCGCCGCCGCCCTCGGCGCGCTCCCAGCGATCTTCCTGGAAGGTCGCGCCGCCGTCGGCGCCCTCGATCGCGGCGCAGATGCGGTCTTGCAGGCCGGTGAGGTAGTCGCGGACGCGGAGGAAATCGGGGTCGGTATCTGTCATCGAACAAGCCTCGTTTTCGCAATTGTAGAGCGGAGCGCAGCTCCGCTGCGCCCTCTCCGGAAGCGGCATCGCGACGGAACACTGTCATCCCTCACCCCGGCCTCATCGGGGTGAGGGATCTGCTGTTCGCTTTGGTCGCCCGATGGAAAGCAAGAAGCAGATCCCTCGCCAGCGGCTCGGGATGACAATGCTTCGATATCGATCTGCTGGTGTGCCTCACAAGGCAGCGGAGCTCTGCTCCGCTCTACGATTCCGGCTTACGCCGGCTGCAGATTCGCGTACGCCATCACCAGCCATTTGCTGCCTTCGTCCTCGAAATTGACCTGCACGCGCGCGTGCGCGCCGGTGCCTTCGATATCGGTGACGATGCCGCTGCCGAATTTCGCGTGGGTCACGTTCTGGCCGACACGCACGCCGGTATTTTCCTGCAGCGAGGCGTGGCCGCGGCCCTGTTGCCACGCGTCGCGGCGCGCGTTCGCGTTGTACATCGGCCGCGCGACCTGGATCTTCGGCCGCACTTCATGGATCAGTGTCGTGGGAATCTCGCGCAGGAAGCGCGACGGCAGGCCGTACATGTCCTGACCGTGCAGGCGACGCGCTTCGGCGTAGGTGATCACCAGCTTCTGCCGCGCGCGGGTGATGCCGACGTAGGCGAGCCGGCGCTCTTCTTCCAGCCGGCCGGCTTCCTCGATCGACTTGTTGTTCGGGAACAGGCCTTCTTCCATGCCGACCAGGAAGACCAGCGGGAATTCAAGGCCCTTGGCGCTGTGCAGCGTCATCAGCTGCACGCCGTCCTCGCCGGCTTCGGTCTGGCCTTCGCCGGCTTCCAGCGCCGCGTACGCCAGGAAGGCGACCAGCTCCGGCAGCGCCGCGGATTCTTCGTCGTCGCCCTTCACGAAGCGCGAGGCCACCGACACCAGTTCGTCGAGATTGTCGGTGCGCGAATCCAGCGAGCCTTTCGACAGCGCGGCGTAGTGGTCGCGCAGCGCGGAGCGCGCCAGCACGTGATCGATCTTGTCCTTCAGCGGCAGATCGATCGATTCGTCGGCGACAGTGTCGATCAGACCTTCGAACAGCGCCAAAGCGTTACGCGCGCGCCCGGGCAGCAGGTCGCTGCGCGACACCAGCGCCGCCGATTTCCACAGCGAAATGCCGTGGGCGCGGGCATAACGGCGCACCTCGTCGAGCGTGCGCTCGCCGATGCCCCGCGTGGGCGTGTTGACCGCGCGCTCGAACGCCGCGTCGTCGTCGCGGTTGGCGATCAGGCGCATGTACGCCAGGGTGTCCTTGATTTCGGCGCGCTCGAAGAAGCGCATGCCGCCGTAGACGCGGAACGGGATCTGTTCGCCCAGCAGGGTTTCTTCGAACGCGCGCGACTGCGCGTTGCTACGGTAGAGGATCGCGGTTTCGCCGTGGCTGCCGCCGTCGCGCACCCAGGCGCGGATGCGCTCGATCACGAAGCGCGCTTCGTCGATTTCGTTGTACGCGGCGTACAGATCGATCGGCTCGCCTTCGCCGCTGTCGGTCCACAGCTGCTTGCCAAGCCGCGACGGATTGTGCGCGATGACCGCGTTGGCGGCGTTGAGGATGTTGGCGCTGGAGCGGTAGTTCTGTTCGAGGCGGATGGTCTTGGCGCCGGGGAAATCGCGCAGGAAGCGCTGCACGTTCTCCACTTTCGCGCCGCGCCAGCCGTAGATCGCCTGGTCGTCGTCGCCGACCGTGAACACCTGGCCGGTATCGCCGGCCAGCAGGCGGATGAAGGCGTACTGCAGGCTGTTGGTGTCCTGGAACTCGTCGATCAGCAGCTGCTGGAAGCGATGGCGATAGTGCTGCAGCAGCGGCGGATGGTCGCGCAGCAGTTCGTGCGCGCGCAGGAGAATTTCGGCGAAATCGACCAGCCCCGACTGCTCGCAGCGCTCCTGGTACAGGGTGTAGGCGCGCAGCATCACGCTGGCCCATTCATCCTTCTCGGGCTGGATATGCTGCGGCCGGCGGCCTTCGTCCTTCTGCGCGTTGATCCACCACGCGATCTGCCGCGGCGGGAACCGCGCCTCGTCGAGTTCCAGCGCCTGCACCACGCGCTTGACCAGCCGCAGTTGGTCGTCGCTGTCGAGGATCTGGAACGCTTCGGGCAGCTTCGCGTCCTGCCAGTGCAGGCGCAGCAGGCGATGGGCGAGGCCGTGGAAGGTGCCGATCCACATGCCGCGGCTGCCGCCCGGCAGCAGCGATTCGGCGCGATGGCGCATCTCCCCCGCGGCCTTGTTGGTGAAGGTCACCGCGAAAATGCCGTGCATCGGCACGCCGTAGACTTCGTGCAGCCAGGCGATGCGATGGGTGAGGACGCGGGTCTTGCCGGAACCGGCACCGGCGAGCACGAGCAAGTGCCCGGTTTCGGCGCTGATCGCTTCGCGTTGCGCGGCGTTCAGGCCGTCGAGCAGGTGGGAGACATCCATCCGGGCATTTTAGGCCGGATCACCGGGGCTTGCCCGGTTTTTATGCGCCCGGTATCGACCGGGCGCTCCGTCCAGCGCGAATCAATGATCGCGCTTGGTCGAACTGCCCATCATGATCCGGTCGGTCCAGGCGATGCCGATCGCCGAGACGATGAACAGCGCATGGATGATCGCCTGCCACATCACGCCGGCCGAGGTGATCGTGGTGCAGGGCTTGAGTTTCTGCCCGGCATCGATCAACGGCTGCATGACTTTCATCGCCTCGACGCCAGCGATCGTGCTGCACAGCGGCAGGCCGTCGACCATGCCGACTTCAATGAAACTCTTGAGCAGATGGATCGAGGAGATGCCGATGATCGCCATCGCCAGCTTGACCTTGAGCACGCTGGCATTGACGTGGCTCAACCATTCCGGCTGATCGGGATGGCCCGCCAGATTCATCCGCGAAACGAAGGTTTCGTAGCCGCCCACGATCACCATCATCAGCAGATTGGAGATCATCACCACATCGATCAGGCCCAGCACGATCAGCATGATGTCCTGTTCGCTGAGCGTCGGCGTGTCGTGGATGAGGTGCCACAACTCCTTGCCGAACAGGAACACGTACACGCCCTGGGCCACGATCAGGCCCAGATACAGCGGCAGCTGCAGCCAGCGCGAGGCAAAGATCAGGCGGGACAGGGGGCTGAGCGTCGGGTTGAGCGGTTTTTGCGAAGCGCTGGACATGAAAGGGCACTGCTGGAGGCGAAATCCGGCATAGCGTAGCCGCCGGGCATGACAACGCCAAGCCGCGCGTACGGCTTACACTGCCGGCACCTTCCCGACCGGCCCGTCCCCATGATCGAACTGCATTACTGGCCCACGCCGAACGGCCACAAAATCACCCTCCTGCTGGAAGAACTGGCCGACGGCGGCGCGCCGCTGGCGTTCGAGATCAAGCCGGTGAACATCGGCGCCGGGGAGCAGTTCCAGCCCGGTTTCCTGGCGATCGCGCCGAACAACCGCATGCCCGCCATCGTCGACACCGCGCCCGCCGACGGCGGCGCGCCGCTGAGCGTGTTCGAATCGGGTGCGATCCTGGTGTATCTGGCCGAGAAGACCGGCCGGTTCCTGCCCGCCGACCTGCGCGGCCGCACCGCGGCGCTGGAGTGGGTGTTCTGGCAGATGGCCGGTCTGGGCCCGATGACCGGCCAGTACGGGCATTTCAATGTCTACGCGCCGGAGAAGATTCCCTATGCCATCGACCGCTATACCCGCGAGGCGCAGCGCCTGCTCGGCGTGCTGGACAAGCGCCTGGCCGGCCGCGCGTTCCTGCTCGGCGACGATTACAGCATCGCCGACATGAGCTGCTACCCGTGGATCAGCCCGTACAAGACCGCGCCGATCGATCTGGAGCCCTACCCCGAAATCCGCCGCTGGCAGGCCGCCATCGCCGCGCGCCCGGCCACCCGGCGCGCCTACGCGTGGACGCAACAGGTCAATCCGACCGCCGGCCAACCGCTCAGCGAAGAACAGCGCAAGGTGCTGTTCGGCCAGAGCGCCCCGCAAGGGACGACCCCATGATCCGCGCCGCCGCCCTCCTCTCCTGCCTGTTGATCATGCCCGCCGCCATCATGTCCGTCGCAACCGTGCCCGTCGCCCACGCCGCCAGCCCCGCCCCGGGCAAACTCACCCTCGAAGCCATCACCGGCGACGCGCCGCTGTCCGGCCCGACCCTGCTGAAACCGCAGATCGCACCCGACGGCTCGCGGGTGACCTTCCTGCGCGGCAAGGACACCGACCGCAACCGCCTGGATCTGTGGGCGTTCGACGTGGCGACCGGAACCTCCGCGCTGCTGGTCGATTCCAGCGACGTGCTGCCCGGCGAGGAAGTGCTGAGCGACGAAGAGAAAGCGCGCCGCGAGCGCCAGCGCACCGCGTCGCTGTCGGGCATCGTCGATTACCAGTGGTCGCCGGACGGCAGGACCCTGTTGTTCCCGCTGGGCGGCGAACTGTATCTGTACGACCTGGGCAAGTCGGGCAAGGCCGCGGTGCGCAAACTCACCACCGGCACAGGCTTCGCCACCGATCCGAAAGTCTCGCCGAAGGGCGGCTTCGTCAGCTTCGTGCGCGCGCGCAACCTGTGGACGATCGATCTGGCCACCGGCGCGGAACTGCAGCTGACCACCGACGGCAGCGACACGATCGGCAACGGCGTGGCCGAGTTCGTCGCCGACGAAGAGATGGACCGCCATACCGGCTACTGGTGGGCGCCGGACGATTCCGCCATCGCGTTCGCGCGCATCGACGAAAGCCAGGTGCCGGTGCAGAAGCGTTACGAGGTGTATCCGGACCGTACTGAAGTGGTCGAGCAGCGGTATCCGGCGGCGGGCGACACCAACGTCGCGATCAAACTCGCCACCATCGCGCCGAAGCCCGGCGCCGTGCCGAACTGGGTCGATCTCGGCGGGAATCCCGACATCTACCTCACCCGCGTCGACTGGCGCGACCCAAAGCACCTGACCTTCCAGCGCCAGTCGCGCGACCAGCGCACACTCGAGCTGATCGAAGTCGCACTCGCCTCCGGCCAACAGCGCACGCTGGTCACCGAAACCGCGAAGACCTGGGTGCCGCTGCATCACAGCCTGCGTTTCCTCAAGGACGGGCGCTTCCTGTGGAGCAGCGAACGCAGCGGTTTCGAGCATCTCTACCTCGCAAGCAAGGACGGCAAGACGCTGACCCAGCTCACCCGCGGCGACTGGCCGGTGGACAGGGTGCTGGCGGTCGATGAAGCCAAAGACCTGGTGTATTTCAGCGCCGGCCGCGATGCCGCAGGCCGCGCGGCCGCGCGCGAAGCGCAGATCCACGTGGTGCCGCTTGCCGGAGGCGACATCCGCACGCTGTCGACCGAGCCGGGCATGCACAGCGCCAGCTTCGCGAAGAACGCCAGCGTCTACGTCGACAGCTGGTCGAACGCGCGCACGCCGCCGCAGATCGCGCTGCATCGCGCCGACGGCCGCCTGGTCGCGAACCTGATCGACAACGATCCGTCGAAACCCGCGCACCCATACGCGAAATATCTGGCGGCGCACCGGCCGGTCGAGTTCGGCACGCTCACCGCCGCCGACGGCCGCACGCCGCTGCACTACGGCCTGATCAAGCCCGCCGACTTCGACCCGGCCAAAAAATACCCGGTGATGGTCTACGTCTATGGCGGCCCGGCGGCGCAGACCGCGACCGACAGCTGGCCCGGCCGCGGCGATCATTTCTTCAACCAGTACATGGCCCAGCAGGGCTATGTGGTGTTCACCGTCGACAACCGCGGCACGCCGCGACGCGGCGCGGCCTTCGGCGGCGCGCTGTACGGCAAGCAGGGCACGGTGGAAGTCGACGACCAGCGCAAAGGCGTGGAATGGCTGCGCGCGCAGCCGTGGGTGGACGGCGCGCGCATCGGCGTGTACGGCTGGTCGAACGGCGGTTACATGGCGCTGATGCTGCTGGGCAAGGCCGCCGACGATTACGCCTGCGGCGTGGCCGGCGCGCCGGTGACCGACTGGGCGCTGTACGACACGCACTACACCGAGCGCTACATGGATCTGCCGGCCGCCAACGTCGACGGTTATCGCGAAGCCAGCGTGTTCACCCACGCCGCCGGGATCAAACCCGACGCGCTGCTGCTGATCCACGGCATGGCCGACGACAACGTGCTGTTCAGCAATTCGACCAAGCTGATGAGCACCCTGCAGAAACGCGCGACGCCGTTCGAACTGATGACCTATCCCGGCGCCAAGCACGGCCTGCGCGGCGCGGACCTGTTGCACCGCTACCGGCTGACCGAAACCTTCTTCGCGCGGTGTCTCAAGCCGTGAATACGCTGCCACCACCGCTGCCCGCTGCACCCCGGCGCGGCTGGTGGCAGCGCCACTGGCGCTGGGCGGTGCCGCTGCTCTGCCTGTTCGGCGCAACCGCGTTGGCCGGTTTCATCGCATTGATCATGTTCGCGGTGTTCGAGGGCATGCGCTCCTCGGATGCCTACACCACCGCGATGCAGCGCGCACGCGAACACCCGCAGGTGACCGAAGCCCTGGGCACGCCGATCGAACCGGGCTGGTATGTCAGCGGTCGGATGCACGTGTCCGGCCCCTCGGGCGAAGCGAGCCTGCAGATCCCGATCTCCGGCCCGGACGGCGAGGCGGATCTGTACGTCGAAGCCGAAAAAGCCGCGGGCCGGTGGACATATTCGACGCTGATCGTGGATGTCGATGGCCGGGATGCGCCGATCGATCTGCTGGCACCCGCAGACGCCGCCGCCGAATCCGCTTCGCCATGAGATCGGACGCTGCGATCCGCATGCTCGTTCTATCCGCGATGTTGTGCGCGGGCCACGTCTCAGCGCAGACGGCAAGCACCGTGAAATCGACACCAAGACCGACCACCGAACAGGCCCGTGCGTTCGTCCAAGGTCTGCTGGTGAAATCGCCGTACCGGATGTCGGCGCAGGCGCGCGGCGGCGAAATCCGCTACCGGCTGCGTTTCGAATCGTCGCGCGAATGGGCCTGGCCGCAGACCGGCGAACAGCAGGCGACCATCGATGCGAACGGCATCACGCTGCGGATGTGCGACGACTGCGGTCGCGAGCAGGCGCCCACCGATGCGATGCTGCGTCGCTATCTCGCGCCCAATGCCTGGGTGCAGAGCGACGACCGCCGCATCCGCAATTTCGCGCGCCAGCACACCCGCGGCGGCTCGATCCACACCCGCATGCAGGCGCTGGTGACCGCGATCCAGAAACACATGACCGGCGCGATCGACTATCGCGATTACCACGATGCGCTGACCGCACTCAAGACTCGCGGCGGCGACTGCACCGAATACGCGGTGCTGCTGGCGGCATCGGCGCGCGCGCTGGGGATTCCGGCGCGGGTGGTCTACGGCGTCGCGTATTCCAGCCGTTTTACCGGACAAGCGCATGTGTTCAGTCCGCACGTCTGGGTGCAGGCCTGGGACGGCAGGCGTTGGACGAGCTACGACGCCGGACTCGGCCGCTTCGATGCGGGACATCTCGCGCTGTATGTGGGCGATGGCGCCCTTGATGGCGTTCCGGACGTCAACCGTGCGATCCGCGATCTGCGGATCGTGGACGCCGCGGGGATCGTGCCGGCAAAGGTCGACGAGACCGCGAATTGATCCCGAGCCAATCCTTCATGCGCGACGGCTTTATCTTGATAAACAGATTTTCAGTGTGTCGCATGTAAAGCCACTGGATCGCCAAAGAAAGTAACCCGCGCGCAGCGCGGAAGCTCGGCAGCTGCTTTCTTGGCTCACGCCCGCGGCGCGCGCCACCGTCTCCGACGATGGCGCGGGCTTATCGGGCCGGCTTCGCCGTTTATGTGGCAGGCGGTACCCAAGCAAGTAAGCGGCCTGAAGGCCGCTCTTCAGGTGCGGACGGTAGCGGCGGAGGCCGTCAGATGAATCCGCCACCGATGCTGAGCCGGATCGCCGCGATCACGATGACGATGCCGTTGAGCAGCAGCCCGGCCTTGCCGCGCCGGCTTTTCTCGCCGCGAAACATGATCCCGATCGCGGCGATGATCGCGCCGATGCCGGCGAAGGGAATCACCAGCCAATTCAGCCAACCCAGCAGCGGAATCAGGCCGAGGAACATCAACAGCATCGCGACGATGCCCCAGAGCAGACTGATCAGACCCATGACAGTTTCCCCATCGAAGCCCGCGGACGTGCGGACCGGCAACGTCAAGATGGATGCGGCGCCAGCGAAATCAAGCGTCGGCGTCGAGGTTCAGGCGTGTACGCCGTCCACTTCCACCGCCAGCTCGCGCCGGCAGATCGCCGCGTGCAGCAACACTCGCGGCACGCTGGCGCCGAAGCGTTCGTCCAGCGCCTTGGCGACCAGCGGGAGGTCGTCGGCATCGCGCACGTAGACCTTCAGTCGGGTGCCGCTGCCGAATCCGGCCGGCAGCGACGGCTGGTGGCGGCGCGCTTCGGCCAGCAGGGCGTCGAAATTGGCGAAGGTCTCGCCGATCTGGCCCAGCAGTTCGCCGATGTGCTGCGAAGCATGGCCGACCACGCTGGCGGTACCGGACAGCAGCAGCGGCATGGTGCTGCCGGGCGGCGGCAGCATCGCGCGGGCGAAACTGGGCGACTGCGGCCCGTATTGCCGCGGGTAGCGGTAGGCGCTGACCTGGCGCGGGTTCTCCACCGGCGTGCCGCGCTGGTTGGCCGACAGCCAATAGACCTGCAGCGTGCGCTGGCCGTCGCAGCGGCCGATGGCGGTCGCCGCCGGCAGCTCGACGGTATCGAAACGGCCCAGGCCGCGGGCGCGGCCGACGCAGAACTGGCGGTAGCGTTCGGTATCGCCGTCGCCCTGGGTGATGGCGTCGAGGTAGTTCCACACCCGCAGCAGATGCGGGGTGCGGCTGCCGGAGACGAAATCGACCAGTTGCGAGTAGGCGCGTTCGGCGGCTTCGCTGATGTCGCTGTGGTCGGGGTGGTCCCCCGGCGGCTCGTCGATCTCGATCACGCCGAACGTGAGCTGGCCGTCGGTGGACCAGCGGATCTGACCGTCGATCGGGTCGCCGTTGCGGCCGAATTCGACCGGCGCGGCGCAGCGCCAGCGTTCGAACGGCGCGGTGCCGTACGGCTGCAGCGGGATGCGCAGATAGCGGGGATCGTCGCAGTGCGGGGCGTCGGTGCCGAAGCCGAACACCGCCAGGGTATCGCTGGTGAGCAACGCGTCCGGCGTGCCTGCCTGGACATAATCGACCGTCAGCGCCGAGCCTTGGCCGGAGAGAGACATGGGTTGGCTCATGAGCGCTCCGCCTGCAGGGTGTCGCCGCTGAATCCGGCCGTGCGGCCGCGGCGGGTGCGCCACCACGCGCGCAGCGCGCGCGGCGCCATGATCGCGGCGTTGACGGCGTAGATCAGTCGGAACAGGCGCAGCCGGCGGACGACCGCCGGATTGTCGAAGACGTCGCCGGCGAGCAGCGAGATCACCGCCTGTTCGATCTGGAATTTGTTGCTGGGATGCGCGAACAGCCGCGCCATCACCGGCGTGGTGAAGCGGTAGATGAACCAGGAGAATTCCTTCAGTCCGCGGTTCAGGCGTTGCGTCATTTCCCGTTGCAGGGCCGGTTCGCGGGCCGGTTCGCGCAGCGCGCCGTCCACCATCATCGCGGCGCGTTCGGCGCTGTGCATGCCCAGATACACGCCGGACGAGAAGATCGGATCGATGAACGCGTAGGCGTCGCCGACCATCGTCCAGCCGGGTCCGGCCATCCGCGAGCAGAGATAGGAATAGTTGCCGGTGGCGTGCACCGGCGCCACGCGCTCGGCCTGTCGCATCCGCGCTTCCACCGTCGGCACCGCGCGCAGGGTGCGCAGCAGGAAGCTTTCGGTGTCGCCGTCGCGCTGTTTGAGATATTCGGGCGAACACACCGCGCCGATGCTCATCGCGTCGTCGCGCAGCGGGATCATCCAGATCCAGCCGTGGGCGAAACGCTCGACGGTGATATTGCCGGCCTCCTCGCCGTCGCGCCGCAGCACGCCTGCGAAATGGCTGAACAGCGCCGCCGACTGGTGTCTGGGATTCTTCTGCTTGAGCTTGCGGCGTGCGCCCAGGAAGGTGTCGCGGCCGCTGGCGTCCACGAGGTAGCGCATCCGCACCTCGAACTCGCTGCCGTCCGCGTTGCGGGCCCGCGCTCG
Source organism: Thermomonas sp. (assembly GCA_020692565.1). Taxonomy (GTDB): domain Bacteria; phylum Pseudomonadota; class Gammaproteobacteria; order Xanthomonadales; family Xanthomonadaceae; genus Lysobacter_I. The sequence continues at coordinate 25,441 of JAIMKJ010000012.1, read as the reverse complement.
CGTCGGCCTGCCGTCCGCGTTGTCCTCCACCGAGAGAACGGTCACGCCCTCGCGGCTGTCGGCGCCGGCTTCTGCGGCAGCCTCGAACAACAACTGGTCGAATTCGTCGCGCTTGACCTGATAGGCATAGCCGAACTGGGGGTTCAGGGCGCGATCGAAACGGAAGACCTGGACCCGGGTCGTGCCGTCCGCCCGGGTCAGGGGGAAGTCGGCGCCGGGCTTGTGGACCCCGATCGCGGCGACCCGATCGAGCACGCCCAACCGCTGCAGGATCGGCAGGTTCATGGGCAGCAGCGATTCGCCGATGTGGAAGCGGGGGTGGCGCGCTTTTTCCAACTGCAGCACCCGCCAACCGCGGCGGGCCAGGGCCATGGCGGCGGTGCTGCCGGCGGGGCCGCCGCCGATGACCAGCACATCGCAGGTCACCGCTTCGCAGCGCGTGGCATCGCCGGTCATGGTTTCGCGGCCCAGGGCGTCGGCGTTGTCGGCCTGGCGGTCCACGGAAAGGGGCGTCTCGGGTGGCGGGAGCTCCGTTTCCGCCTGCTTGGTGCGTCCATCGCCGGATTGGGCCGTCATGCTCTTCTTGTTGCAGTCTGAGACTGGCATCATACCGCGTGGTATGTCACCGCCGTCCGGTTTCATGGGGTGGCGACACAGGCTCCGGCATGCCTTCCCCCATCTCAGGCCGACCTGCACTGCCGGTCGGCGCGTCCGACGACGCCGTGCGGCGGCCCCCAGGTGCCCGCTTCATGCGGCGCTGTTTCCTTCGAATTCTGGATTGTTTGCCATGTCTGCACTGACTCCCGCCGAACTCGAACTGGCGGAACTGCTGGTCGAGAGCCTGAACCTCGACAGCATCGCCCCTGCCGAAATCGATCCGGACGCGCCGCTGTTCGGCGCCGGCCTGGGCCTGGATTCGATCGACGCGCTGGAACTGTCCCTGGCGATCAGCAAGAAGTACGGCTTCCAGCTGCGTTCGGACAACGACGACAACCGTCTGATCTTCGGCTCGCTGCGCGCGCTGTCGGCCCACGTCCAGCAGCACAAGGCGGCGTGATCGCCATAGTCCGGCTGTTGTTGCTGGCGATGTACGCGCCGCTGGCGCATTTCGCCGGAACCCTGCAGTCGCCGATGCTGGCGGCGCTGGCGCTGGGCGACCTGGCGCTGATGGTGCTGATCGATGGCCTGCTGCGCCGGCGTCCGGGCGCATGGCTGGCGCTCGCCGCATCCGTGCTGACGCTGGCGGTGCTGGCGCGGTCGCGCCACGCGCTGCTGCCGCTGTTGCTGGTGCCACCGCTGTTCACCGCGATGATCGGCTGGTGGTTCGCGCGCAGCCTGCGTCCGGGACGCGAACCCATCATCGCCAAGGTCGTGGGCGCGCTCTACGCGCGGGCGGGCATGCCGCTCTCGGAACGGCATCGCCGTTATACCCGCGGCCTCACCGTCGCCTGGGCGGTGTTGCTGACCCTGATGACGCTGTTGAATCTGATCCTCGCGTTGATCGCGGTGCCGGACGGCGTGCTGATCCGGCTCGGCATCGAGGCGCCGGTGACCGTGACCAATGCCCAGTGGTCGCTGGTCGCCAACATCGCCAACTACGGCGTGCTCGGCGGGTTCGCGCTGATCGAATACCAGGCGCGGAAATTCGTGTTCCCGGTGCGGCCGTATCGCAACATCGTCGACTTCGGCCGGCAGATGGCCGCGCTCGGTCCCGCGTTCTGGCAGGACTTCTTCCGTTCCGACCGGATCCATGCGACAGCACCGGAGCGCCGCGATGATGCGCCATGATCCGCGCGGGTCGATGCCCGTGTCCCGTACCGGTGCGTTCCGCCGTATGTCCGATATCACCGTTTGCGAGGCCGTGCGCCATGTCGTCGATTGACCTGCCGCGGCTGACCTTCGCTCCGCGACGGCACGAATCGGCGCCGGTGCGTGCGCTGTGGTCGCTTTGGAATGGATTGCAACTCGTCTTCATGCTGTCGTGGACAGGCGTGGGCATCGTGATCGTGCTGGCGATCGGCGCCCTGGCGCGCTCGCCGCGGATCCCGCTGCGCACGGCGTCGCGGGTCTGGGCACCCGGCCTGCTGTTCGGCGCGGGCGTGCGCTTCTCGGTCGAAGGCGCCGACGCCGTCGACTGGTCCAAACCGTACATGATCGTCGCCAACCACCAGTCGGTGATCGACATCTGCGCGCTGTTCCGCGCCGTACCGGTGCCGCTGCGCTTCGTCCTGAAGCAGGAAATGACCCGGGTACCGCTGGTCGGGCGGTACGCGAAGATCACCGGGATGCTGTTCATCGATCGCGACAGCCGCCGCGCCGGGCCGAAGATGCTGCGCGATGCCGCGACGCTGCTGCGCACCGGCGCCACACTGTGCATCTTCCCGGAAGGCACCCGCAGCCGCGATGGCCGGGTCGGCGCGTTCAAGGTCGGCGCGTTCCAGGCGGCGGACGATGCCGGCGTCGACGTGCTGCCGATCGCGATCTCCGGCGCCGGTGCGGTCCTGCCGACCGAAGGCCTGTTCCGCGTGCGTCCCGGCCGGATCGTCGTGCGTATCGGCACGCCGCTGTCCACCGCCGGCAAGGACCGCCAGGCCCTGGCCGGCGAAGCCCGCGCCGCTGTGGTCGAGATGCTGCAACGGGCGGGCGCCGCATGACGCATCCGGCGTCGACGCCGTTCCCGATCACCCGATTCGTGATCCCCCACGATCACCCGTGCCTGCCGGGCCACTTCCCCGGCCGGCCGATCGTGCCGGGCGTGGTCGTGCTCGATCGCGTGCTGGCGGCGATCGAAGCGCTGCACGGTGCGCCCGGGCCGCTGCGGATGCCGCAGGTGAAGTTCGCGCAACCGCTGCTGCCCGGCGAAGAGGCGCGCATCGAGCTGGAAGCGTTGCCGGGCATCGCGCCTTCGCGCTGGCGGTTCCGGGTGCTGCGCGACGACGCGCTGCTGGTCAGCGGCGAAGTGCGCGCGGCCGACGACGGCGATCGGAATGACAGCGCCGTGAAGGCAGCATCGTGAAGGCTGCGACATGAGCACCGAATGGAAACAGCGGCCCGAAGGCGGTGGCCGCTTCGCGCTGTGGTTGATCCGCAGCATCGGCCGCTACGGCGGGCGCGGAGTCTCGCGGCTGCTGCTGTATCCGATCACCCTGTATTTCCTGATCCGCCGCGGGCCGGAGCGCAACGCCTCGCGGGCGTGGCTCGGCCGCGCGCTGGGCCGTCCGGCCACGCTGTGGGATGCGGCGAAACACGTCCATACCTTCGCCGCGACCATCCTCGACCGCATCTTCCTGCTCGGCGAAAGCCCCGAGCGGCTGGCGCGCCGCTTCGATGTGGCCGTGCGCGGCCTCGACGAACTGCACGCGCATCTCGACCAGAAGCGCGGCATGCTGCTGTTCGGCTCGCACCTGGGCAGCTTCGAAGTGCTGCGGGTGCTGGCGCGGCAGCGGCCGGAATACACGATCCGCGTGGTCCTGGACAAAGCCCACAACAAAGCAGTGACCGAACTGCTGGATGCGCTGAATCCCGAGATCGCCGCGACCGTGATCGACGCCGGCCAGGACGGCCCCGGGCTGATGCTGGCGATCCAGGCGGCGGTGCAGGAAGGCGCGCTGGTCGCGCTGCTGATCGATCGCGCGCATCCGGGGGGGCAGACCATCAATGCGCCGTTCTTCGGCCGCGAGGCGCCGTTTCCCACCGCGCCGTGGCTGATCGCCGCCGCGCTGAAGGCGCCGGTCACGCTGGGTTTCGGCCTGTATCGGGGCGGCAACCGCTACGACCTGATCTTCGAGAACTTCAGCGACGACGTGATCATCCCGCGCGCCGAGCGCAAGACCGCGATCGAGGCGTTGATCCGCCGTTACGCCGCGCGGCTGGAGGATGTGGCGCGTACGGCTCCGTACAACTGGTTCAACTTCTACGACTTCTGGAACCATGACGATGATGCATGACCGCACCTCCGGATTTCCGCGCGCCCCAACGCGCTTCGTGGCGATGGCGCGGGTGTCGACCCTGCTGGTGTCGATGCTGGTGTCGATCGCCGCCGCTTCGACCGCGTCTGCGCAGGCGATCGACGCCGACTGGATCCTGCGCGCGCTGGCGCGGCCGGCGCCGATGCGCACGGACTTCGTCGAAGTGCGCGATTCACCTTTGCTGAAGCAACCTTTGCGCCTCTCCGGCGAATACCGCCGCCCGCGCGAGGACACGCTGGTGCGCGAAGTGCGTCTGCCGTATCGCGAAACCACGACGCTGCGCGCCGGTGAAGCCACCATCGCCCGCGACGGCAAGGCGCCGCGCACGTTCTCGCTGTCGCGCGCGCCGGAACTGGCCAGCCTGCAGAACAGCTTCGGCGCGCTGCTGGCCGGCGACCGCGTCGGGATCGAGCGCGTCTACGGCGTGACGGCCCAGGGCGACCGCGCGCGCTGGACGCTGGTGCTCGCGCCGAAGGACAAGGCCCTGGCCGCGCGCGTCCGCGATATCACGCTGTACGGCCAGGGCGCCGAACTGCGCTGCATCGAAACCCGCCCGGTGAAGGGCGCACTGCAGCGCACGCTGCTGGCCAGCGCCGCGCTGGCGGTGAAGGCCGAAAGCGATGCGGGCACGATGCAGGTGTTGTGCCGGAATGGCGTGAAATGAAATGGCGCGGCGCTTTCGTAGGAGCGGCTTCAGCCGCGATGAACGCACGGCCGCAGCCTATCGCGGCTGAAGCCGCTCCTACAAAGGCGTTGGCGAGGATCGTGGCATGACCGCTAGCCGTCGCACCGCGCTCGCGCTCGTCTGGCTGGTGGTACTCATCGGCGCCGGCTTCGCGATCTCGCAACGCCTGCAGGTCAGCGGCGATCTGCGCAAGTTCATGCCCGGCCACCGCGACAACAGGCGTGATCAGAAGTCCAGAGCCGCCCGTGCGGCCTGCAGAAACAAGATGGCCGGGGTGTTCGTGGGCATTTATCGGGAGCGGTGGGCATGAGCGCTTCGACGCGAACGGCGCTCGCGCTCGTCTGGCTGGTGGTACTCATCGGCGCCGGCTTCGCGATCTCGCAACGCCTGCAGGTCAGCGGCGATCTGCGCAAGTTCATGCCCTCCGCCGAAACCCCGGCGCAGAAACTGCTGCTGGACGAGCTCGGCGAAGGCCCGGGTTCTCGACTGCTGCTGATGTCGCTGGCCGGCGCCGATGCCGAAACCCTCGCCGCGCAGTCGCAGCGCATCGCCCAGACGCTGGCGAACGACGAGCGCTTCAGCTTCGTCGCCAACGGCGGCGAGAACGGCCTGGATGCGATTCCCGAACGCCTGCGCCCCTACCGTTATCTGCTGTCGCCCGCACTCGACGCACAGCGGCTCGACGCCGCCTATCTGCGCGACGAGCTCGACGCGCGCGTACAGGATCTCGGCTCGCCCGCGGCGGCGCTGATCGAACCGCTGCTGCCCTCCGATCCCACCCTCGAAACTCTGCGCATCGCCGAAGCCATGCAGCCGGCGAACGCGCCCCAGCGCCTGCACGGCGTGTGGTTCGACAAGGCCGGTCGTGAAGCCTTGCTCGCGATCGAAACCAAAGCCGCGGGCTTCGATCCCACCGGGCAACAGCTTGCGGTGAGCGCGATCGAAGCCGCGTTCGCGGAAGCGCGCGGCAACAGCAAGGCGACGATGACGCTCACCGGACCCGGTGCGTTCTCGGTCGAAATCGGCGGGCGCACCCAACGCGAAGCCAGCCTGATCGGCATGGTCGACAGCGTCGGCCTGATCCTGTTGCTGCTGATCGCGTATCGCAGCTGGCGCACGCCGCTGTTCGGCGTGTTGCCGCTCGCCAGCGCCGGTCTTGCGGGTCTGGGCGCGGTCGCGCTGCTGTTCGAGGGCGTGCACGGCATCACCATCGCCTTCGGCTTCACGCTGATCGGCGTGGTCCAGGATTATCCGATCCATCTCTTCAGCCACCAGCGCGCCGGCATTTCGCCGTGGGCGAACGCGCGCGCGATCTGGCCGACGCTCGCCACCGGCGTGGCCTCGACCTGCATCGCCTACGTGACCTTCCTGTTCTCCGGCGTCGATGGCCTGCAACAGCTCGCGGTGTTCACCATCGCCGGTCTCGGCGTCGCCGCCTTGACCACGCGCTTGCTTTTGCCGGCGCTGATCGACCCGGCGCAGCGCGGCTTCGACAATGGCGATATCGCCACGTCGCCGCGGCTCGCGAGGCTGTGGACCGCGGTGGCGCGCGTACCGCGTCCGCGCGCGTGGCAACTCGCGGCGTTGGCGGCCATCTGTATCGCCATCGTCGCGTTCGCGCCCGGCGCGTTCTGGCAGAACGATCTGTCCAAACTCACGCCGGTGCCTGCGGACGCGCTCGCGCGCGACGCGCATCTGCGCGAGGAACTCGGCGCGCCCGACGTGCGTTATCTGCTGGCGGTGCGCGGCGCGGATGCCGAAGAAGCGCTGCAGCGCGTCGAAGCCCTGCATCCGAAACTCGATGCGCTGATCGGACGAAAAGCCATCGCCGGCTACGACAGCGTGGCGCGGACCTTGCCCAGCGCCGCGACCCAGCGCGCGCGCCAGGCGAATCTGCCGGCGCCGGATGCGCTGCGCGCAACGCTGGATACCGCCGTCGCGGCCACGCCGTTCCGCAGCGACGCGTTCGACGATTTCGTCGTCGATGTCGAGCGCGCGCGCACCGCTGCGCCGCTGAGCGTGCGCGATCTCGCCGGCACGCCGCTGGCGACGCGCGTCGGCGGACTGCTGCTCGAAAACGACGACCACGCCACCGCCCTGGTGTCGATGACCGGTCTGAACGATCCGGACGCGGTCGCGCGCGAGGTGAGCGCGCCCGGCATCGAACTGCTCGACCTCAAGACCGCATCGGAATCGCTGGTGGAGGCCTACCGCGAGCGCGTGCTGCTGGCGCTCGCCATCGCCGCGCTGCTGCTTGCGGCGACCGTGTGGCTGGCGCTGCGATCGCCGCGCCGCGCGCTGCGGGTACTGCTGCCGATGGCGTTGACCACGCTATTGATCCTCGCGGTGCTGCGCGGCTGCGGCGTCGAACTGACGCTGTTCCATCTGGTCGCGCTGATCCTCGCAGCGGGTCTGGGTCTGGATTACGCGCTGTTCTTCGAGCATGCCGGTGACGATTACGAAGACCAACTGCGCACGCTGCACGCGCTGATCGTCTGCAGCCTGATGACCCTGCTGGTGTTCTTCCTGCTGGCGCTGTCCAGCATTCCGGTACTGCGCGCGATCGGGGTGACGGTGACGCTGGGTGTCGTCGGCAACTTCGTGCTGGCGCTGTTGATCGCCAGACACGCCACGAATCCTGCCGCAGGAGGCCCTGTAGGAGGGCCTTCAGGCCCGCGCTCTGCCGTAGGAAGCCCTTCAGGGCCGAGCTCTACCGTAGGAAAACCTTTGGGCGCAATTCCGGAACAAGAGCTCGGGCCTGAAGGCCCTCCTACAGGCCCTCCTACAGGCGCGGCTGCGTGATTGTGCGCCACGACATCGAAGCGATAATCCCGCACAAGGGCGCGATGTGCCTGTGGGACGACGTCGTCGATTGGGACGCGCAGCGTATCCGTCTGCGCAGCCAAGGCCATCGCGACGCCGCGCATCCGCTGCGCAGCGACGGACGCCTGCGCGCGGTGCATCTGTGCGAATACGGTGCGCAGGCGATGGCGGTCCACGGTGGTCTGCGCGGCGCCGCGGCCGGCGGCGAGCCGAAGGTCGGCTTCCTGGTCGCGCTGCGCGACGTACAACTGCACGTCGCCCGCATCGACGATCTGGCCGATGCGCTGGAGTGCGAGGCCGAACTGCTGGCCGAGAGCGCGGCCAGTCAGCAGTATGCGTTTCGTATCGTGCATGCGGGCAACGTCGTTGCCGAAGGGCGCGCGGCGGTGATGTTGCAGGCATAGTGCCCTGTGCCGGGTCGGCCACAAGCGAATCCCCCCGCCATCGCTGCGCGATGGCGACCCCCTTTTTCAAAGGGGGTGTGTCTGCGAAGCTGGTCAGGCGACGGGCTGCCGGCCTGTTCCTGTTTTTTCGGAACAGGAGCAGTTCGATGACGGCGTCATGAAGATGCCGTGCGGCATGTCGGCCCACTGACGGAAATAGCACTGCAAGAGTCAGCTCACCAGATGAAAATCATACTGCGGGATGTCAGTCCATCCATGGAAATGATGTTGCGGGATATCAATCCATCGATGGAAATGATGCTGCGGGATGTCAGCCCCCTTTGAAAAAGAGGGCGGGCGTCTGCGAAGCAGGCGACGGGGGATTTGCTCTTGCTCTGCCCGCATTGCGGTAACGGATCATTCCTTCTCCCGATAGAATCCAGATTCCGATTCGCAGAAATCGCGCTTCGCAAAGAGAGCTCATCATGTCGAACAACCAACAACGCCGCGCCCTCGTCACCGGCGGCAGCGGCGATCTCGGCGGCGCGATCTGCCGGAAACTCGCGTCCGACGGCGCGCATGTGATCGTCCACGCCAACGGCAACCTCGCGCGTGCGGAACAGGTGCGCGACGAGATCGTGGCCGCGGGCGGCTCGGCCGAAGCGGTGGCCTTCGATGTCGCCGACGGCGACGCCACGCGCGCGGCGCTGACCGCGCTGCTGGAAGCCGGCACCATCCAGATCGTGGTCAACAACGCCGGCATCCACGACGATGCGCCGATGGCCGGCATGCGCGAGGAGCAGTGGAAGCGGGTGATCGATGTCTCGCTGCACGGTTTCTTCCACGTCACCCAGCCGCTGTTGCTGCCGATGGCGCGCACGCGCTGGGGCCGCGTGGTCAGCATCTCGTCGGTGTCCGGCGTGCTCGGCAATCGCGGCCAGACCAATTACGCCGCGGCGAAGGCCGCGCTGCACGGCGCGTCGAAATCGCTGGCGCGCGAAATGGCCAGCCGCGGCATCGCGGTGAACGTCGTTGCGCCCGGCATGATCGCCGGCAGCATGACCCAGGATGTATTCCCGCCCGAGCACATCAAACAGATCGTGCCGGCCGGTCGCGCCGGCACGCCGGAAGAAGTCGCCGCGCTGGTCGGTTTCCTGTGCAGCGACGGCGCGGCCTACATCAACGGCCAGGTGATCGGCGTGGATGGCGGGATGAGCTGAATCGATCGGCGTCCATGGCTGTGGGAGCGACGGAAGTCGCGACGAACGGCGGAAATGTTCTCGGAAAATCGTCGCGACTTCCGTCGCTCCCACAGGATCTCCAGTGAGATGTCTGTAGAGCGGCCTTCAGGCCGCTGGCTCGTTCCGGGAAAAGCAGCGGCCTGAAGGCCGCTCTACATGAATCTGGGTGTTCAGGCCGCGGCGGCGTACCAGATCGCGGCGAGCGAGTGTTCCGTCGTCGATGCCTGCAACAGCGCATCCAGCCCGCAGTCGTCGATGTCCGCATGCGTGTCGCGCGCGCGCTGCAGGCCTTCGGCCGCCAGCCATGCCATGCGTGCGACGTTGTCGCGGATGCGCTGTTCGAACGCCGGGTTGTCCAGCGCGTCGTGCAGCGCGCGGTTCATCTCGTGGAACCAGTCGATGTCGTGCTGGTTGAGGAAGCGGCCGTCCAGCGGCGAACCTTCGATGCCCGCGGCGACGTTGCGTTCGCCCCAGCCGCGCAGGAAGGCCTGCATCGCCAGGTTGAGGTCGCGGCCGCGTTCGAACTGCGGGCGCAGCCTGCCCAGCAACTGGATGTCGGTGAGCTTGCCGCCGCAGAACAGCGGCGCCAGCAGCGCCCAGTAGTAGGTGTAGTCCCAGATCACCTTCACCGGCATCACCTGCGCGTCGCCGAACAGCGGGTACTGGTCCTGGTAGATCGTCAGCGTGTTTTCGTAGAACGAGAAGTACAGCTGCTGGTAGATGTCGGCGTAGGGCGCGAACGATTGTCCGGCACGGTCCTTGTCGATGAGGTCGCAGATCAGCGTGTTCGACATCGCGATGAAATCGCTGCCCGGCGAATAGAACGGGTCCAGGAACACGCCGGCCTCGCCGGTCAGCGCCCAACGGTCGCCGCTGAACACCTGTTTGCAGCCGTAGGAGAAGTGGCGGAGGAACAGGAAGTCCTGCAGCCCGTGTTCGGGCTTGTCCAGCGCCTCGGCCATCCGCGGCTGGTGCTCGCGCAGCCAGGCGGTGGCTTTCTCGTGGGTGTTCATCGTGTCCAGCGGATGCATCTTCGCGTCGCAGACGATGCCCAGCGAGTGTGCGCCCGACGACAGCGGAATCAGCCAGAACCAGTAGCCCGGCCCGCACATGTGGTTTGTCGAGCGCCAGCGGTCCGGCGGCGTGCAACGCGCCTGCCAGTCGGCGTCGTCCGACCACAGCGTCGGGTCGACGAAACCGTCCACCCGCCACCACACCGCGTTCACGTCGTGATCGTTGCTCTGCGCCAGGTCGAGTTTGCGCTTGAGCAGCCCGGCACGGCCGCTGGCGTCCACCACCCAGCGGGTAGAAAGGGTATTGCTCTCGCCGGCGGATTCGAACGTCACCGCATGCGCGTCGTCGCCGGTGCCGAAGTCCACGCCGCGCACGGTCGCTTGATCGTGGAAATGCACGCCGAGCCTGCGCGCTTCGTCGCCGAGGAAATTTTCGAAGCGACCGCGGTCCAACTGCCACGAGGGCGCGGGCAACAGCTTGCTGACGCCCAGTTCGGTGCAGCGGTCGATTTCGGTGCGGCCTTCGCTGAAGAAGAAGCGGAAGCCGAACTTGCGGATCTGCTCGGTCTCCAGATGTTCGCGCAGGCCGAGCACGTCGGCGAAGTAGGTCGCGCCGATTTCGACCGTGGACTCGCCGACCTTGAACGCGGCTTCGCGGACCGGATGCGCGCGGCGTTCCAGCACCGCCACGTCGATGCACGGGTCGCGGCGCTTGAGCTGGATCGCGAGGGTGAGGCCGGCGAGGCCCCCGCCGAGGACCACGACATCGTGTTGCGGATCGGGTCGTGCGCTTGGCGAAGTCGTAGCGGTCTGCATCATGGTTGCGTCCTCGAGGAGAATTCGCCGCTGGTATCGTCGATCACCGGCGGGTTGGCGCGTGCGCGGCGGTATTCGCGGATCACGCGGCCCTGCTTTACCACTTGTACCACCACATGCGAGGTGATGGCGTACAGGTCGCGGAACAGGCGGAAATGGCTCTTGCGGAAGGTCTGCGGCGCGTCCGCGCACTGATAGCGGGTTTCGATCGGCACCCCGACCACGCGCGCGCCGGCCTGGCGCGCGGCGGAGATCAGCAACTGCGCTTCGAACACGAAACCCTCGCCGGCCACGTCGCGCAGGGTGAACACCGAGGCCGGATACAGGCGCTGGCCGCTCTGGGTGTCGCGCACCCGGAAGCCGCAGCCCCAGGCGATGCCCCAGTCGCCGAAATCGTTGCCGATGCGGCGGTAGATCGGCTGCGACGCGCGTTTGCGCAGGCGCGCGCCGATGATCACGCAGCCGGGATGGCGGTTGGCGGCGGCGATCAGCCGCGGGATGTCGTCCGCCGAGTGCTGGCCGTCGCCGTCCATGGTGGTGACCGCGGCCATGCCCAGGCGTTCGGCTTCGCGGAAGCCGTCGCGCAGGCTCGCGCCCTTGCCCATGCGCTGCGGGTGGCGCAGCAGGGTGATGGGCAGGTCGGCGATCTTCGCGCCGGTGTCGTCGTCGGAGCCGTCGTCGATCACGATCACGCGATCGCAGGCGCGCAGCGCGCCCTCCACCACTTCGCGGATGCGCAGCGCTTCGTTGAGCGCCGGGATGACCACGGCGACGTTGTGGCGGTCCAGCGTCACAGCGGTTGCGGCCACGGCCGCAGTGCCGGCGTCAGTCATGGACGATCTCCAGCGTCAGCACGCGGTTCGGCCCGGCCTTCAGCGCGGCGCTCGATGCGCCTGCAGCCAGGGCGTCGAACAGCGGCAGCATCGGCGCCATCGGATTGGCGCCCGCGTGGCGACCCAGCGCGCCCGGCGCCGAGGCTTCGCCGTCGGCCAGCGTCGCGACCAGTCGTGGGCCATTGCCGTGGCGCGACAGCACCAGCGCGCCGCCGAGCAGGCCGGCGCAGTCGTGCACCGACAGCAGCGGGCCGACCGAGCCGGTGTCGTAGCCGACCAGCAGCACCGCGTCGCTGCCTTCGGCGAGCTGGGACATGGCTTCGATGAGACCCTGGGCGAAGCTGGCGTCGTAGGCGCTGATCGCGGTCGCCTCGCGCATGCAGCCGGCGCCGATGGTCCAGTAGCCGGCGGCGGCGTTGTGCACCGAGTTGTGGAATTTCGTCGGCGAGATGTCGCGCGGCGCGGCGGCCAGGGTCGCGCACATGTAGTCGGTGATCGACAGGTCGCCGTGGGTCGAGGTGAACACCGACGGCAGGTCGGCCGGCGCGCGCCCGGCGTCCGCGCAAGCGGCAAGCGCGACGTCCAGCGCGACCGCAACCGATTCCGGCGAACGTCGGCGCTCGTTCGCGGCCAGCAGCTGCGGTGAAGGCTTGGCGGGCGCGCCGTCGGGCAGCGCGCCGGTGGCGACGAAGTCGCGGGCGGCCTGCCACGACGGCAGACCGTTGGTCCAGAAGCCGATGCCTTCGATACGGGCGGTGAGGGGTGTGGTCATCATTCGCGCCCGAACACCAGCGAGGCATTGTTGCCGCCGAAACCGAAGGAATTATTCATGGCATAGCGGATCGTGCGTTCTGCATTGTCGAAACGGATCTGCGGGCCGCAGGCCGGGTCGGGCTGCGTGGCGTCCGCCGCGTCGCTGCCGAGGATGCCCGGCAGCAGGCCGCGTTCCAACGCCAGCAGCGCGAACACCGATTCGACGATGCCGGCGGCGCCCAGCGTGTGCCCGGTCCAGCCTTTGGTGGAGCTGGCGTGCAAGCGGCTGTCGAACAGCCCGCCGACCGCGATCGCTTCGCTGGTGTCGTTGGCCGGCGTGGCGGTGCCGTGCAGATTCAGATAACCGACCTCGGCGGGCGCGATGCCGGCGCGGGTCAGTGCGTCCTGCATCGCCAGCCGCGCGCCCAGACCTTCCGGGTGCGGCGCGGACATGTGGTGCGCGTCGCTGCTTTCGCCGTAGCCGCGCAGGGTCGGGCCCGGCTGTGCGGGGTCGCAGCGTTCCAGCAGCGCGTAACCGCCGGCTTCGCCGAGATTCAGGCCGTCGCGGCGGACGTCGAACGGCAGACAGCGCTGCGTCGACACCAGTCCCAGCGCGTTGAAGCCGAACAGCACGCTGCCGCAGAGCGTATCCACGCCGCCGACCAGCGCCGCGTCGACCACGCCCGCGTGGATCAGCCGCGCCGCCTGCGCGAAGACTTTCGCGCTGGACGAACAGGCGGTGGCGACGGTCACGCAGGGGCCGCGCAGGCCGGTCGCGAGCTGTACGAAATGGCCCGGCGAATGCGGCGTGTGCAGCAGCGGACGGCGCAGATCGGCGGGGAAGGTACCCTCGTCGAGCCGCGTGTAGGCCTCTTCGCTGGCGCCGATGCTGGACGTGGACGTACCGATGACCACCGCGACGCGCTCGGCGCCGTGGCGCACGCGCAGCGCGGCGATGGCGTCGGGCAGCCCGTCCTGCTGCAGCGCCAGCCAGGCGAGGCGGTTGTTGCGGCAGTCGTAGTCGGACAGTTCGGGCGGCAATGTCAGCGTTTCGATGCCTTCGACCCGGCCGATCCAGGTCTCCAGGCGGGCGTCGGCGGTGGCGCCTTCGCCGAAATCGTTGCGGCGCAGGCCGCTGCGGCGCGCGCGCAGTGCCTCGGCCTGGGCCTCGCGGCCGTGGCCCAGCGCGGTGGTGGCGGTATACGCGCGGATCGCCAGTGGCGTCATCGGCGGGAAGGACATCGCTGCGAAAGACACCAGATCGCCTGATTTCGAAAAGAGCCGGATTATAGCCGTGGCCGCCATTCCAGGCGGGTTCGCGGGCGGATCGCCGGGTGATTCGCACGAACCCCGGCGTTATCCTGTCTCCGCAGGACGGGGGCTCGCAGTCCTGTTTAGTCTTCTTTCCATCGGTCGTATTCCAAGGGGGTTTTCGTGCGCTTTTCCGCCATCGTGCTATCCGTTCTTTCGCTGCTCGCCTTCAGCGACGCCGTCCAGGCCCGCCAGGCACCGCTGGTCGATCCCGACCCGGTTGCGATCCCCGCCGGCCTGTCCCAGGAAAAAGCGGTCAAGGACATCAAGCGCGCCCTGATCGGCCGCGGCTGGATCATCACCGCCGAGCGTCCGGGCGAAATCGAATCCACCCTCAACCTGCGTACCCACACCGCGAAGATCCTGGTGACCTGGGACACCCAGGCGGTCCGCATCGCCTACGTCAGCAGCGTCGACCTCGACTACAAAGAGCGCAAGGGCAAGCGCTTCATCCACCCGAACTACCTGGGCTGGATCAGCAACATCGCCAAGGACATGGGCACCAACATGCAGTTGTCGGTGATCGAGTAAGGCTTCCGCAACCACCGTTGCAAGCATGCGGGGCGCGGCATTGCCCGCCCCGCCGTGTTTCCGGGCCGTATCGCCGCATGCCGGTATGGCCGAAACGGGCGCATGCGCCGGATGCCAACCCCTTCTTCCCTCGACGTGCGTTGCCGGTAATTCCGCTTCGCCGCTGTTGGCGATCCGGGTCGGAGCGGTCACGATGGCCGTCAGCAGTCTGTCGGGGAGTTCTGTATGTCGTCACGCATCGTCTTCTGTCTGTTCGCGCTGTGGATTGCGCTGGTCGCGCCGGTCGCCCGCGCCGGAAACGTCGACATCGAAGTCGATCTCGAAGACGACACGCTGACGATCGCATTCTCCGAACCGATGCGGGTGCTGGACAACGTCGAGCTGCGCGACCTGGTGACCTCGATCCCGGCCAGACGCCATGTCTGCGTCTGGCAGGACGACACCGAACTCAACTGCAGGATCGAAGGCGATCCGCTGCCTGCTGCGACGCCGGTGACGCTCGTCCTGGCCGAAGGGCTGCAGACGGCCGCAGGCGAACGGCTGCCCACGCGCACCATCGGTAGCGAAACCGCCCGGCCGAGCCTCCGCGCGAACATCAACCGATGGGATGGATTGCGGCCGCGGATCCTGATCGAAAGCGAGCGCGCGCTGGCGATCGACGCGGTGGCGAACGTGCTGCGTCTGCGCAGCAACGGTCGCGAGTGGTCGAATCCGACGCTGCAGGCGTTGCCGCTGGAAGGCCAGGACTGGCTGAAGTCGCGCTTCGCGCTGACGCTGCCCGACGACATCGACGCGGGCGCCGAAGTCGAGCTGCGGATCGTGCCCGGGCTACGGACGACCGAAGGCCCGCTGCCCGGCAAACAGAATAGTCAGCTTCTGCGCTTCGTCGACCGCGAGCCGTTCCAGGTGCGGTCGGTGTCCTGCGCAGGTCCGTCGCGGCAGGTGCAGCGCACGGTACGCAAGGCGATGCTCAACACCGTTTGCGTGCCGGGCGAACCGATCTGGCTGGCGCTGTCTTCGCCGCTGGATGCGGCCGGCCGCAGCGCGCTCGCGGCGATGCTGCCGAAAGCGTTGACCATCGAAGACCGGAACGACACCGGCTGGTGGCCGGGCATGCACGGCCACGACAACGTCCAGCGCCGGCCGGGGGCAGGCGTCCATCTGCGTTTCGAAGCACCGTCGGCGACCGAAACCTTCGATCTCGGCGCGACGATCCATGACGACCAGGGCCGGGCGCTGTCGCCGGTGCGGTTGCGCATCGCCACCAGCGAAGCGCGTCCGCAGTTGCAGGCTTCGGCGCGCGCGCTGCTGCTCGGCGACCCGGCGCGCGATCCGATCCGCAGCATCAATGCCGGACCGGTCGAACTGCGGGTGGACGCGCTGGCAGGCGGATTCGCCACCGAAACCGTGACCAGCCCCGACGCGCGCGGCGGCGCGGCCGGCGTGAAGGCCGACGCCAGTGCGCGTGCGCTGGCCGCGGGCGGCTGGGCGCAGTGGCGCCATGACGACCGCGAGACGATGCACGTCGCCGCGCCGCAGTTCGAACTCAGCGCCTACGCATCCCGCCGCGAACTGGTGGCATGGGCCACGGAATGGAAGGGCGGCGCGTTGATTGCGGATGCCGACATCGAACTGCTGCTGCATGTCGACGGCCAGGCGCCGAAACGCATCGTCGCCGGCCGCAGCGACCGCGACGGCCTGCTGCGCCTGCGCCTGCCGGACGACTTCCGCCTGCCCGCGCAGAAACGCGGCGTGCCGCCGCCGCAGTGGCTGCTGCGCGCGCAGGCCGGCACGCGCCGCGCGGTGCTGCCGCTGCAAGCGGCGCAGGGTTACGGGCTGAATCTCGGCATGCATCGCATCGATGCGCGCCTGTGGGGCGTTGCCGACCGGCCGCTGTATCGTGCCGGCGACACGGTCCGTTATCGCCTGTGGGTGCGCGATCGCAGCGGCGGGCGCCTGCAACGCATGCCGGAGACCGCGCCGGTCCAACTGAGCCTGTATTTCAGCGACGAGGGTAAAACGCTGCGCACCTGGACGGCGACGCCCGACGACCTGGGCGGCATCGTCGGCGAGGAGCGTCTGCCGCAGCATCTGGTCGACGGCACCTATTGCATCCGGATGGGCGCAGGGCGTGGGGACAACGACGTGTGTTTCTTCGTCGGCACCTACCGTTCGCAGGATCTGTGGGCGGAAGCCAGCGCCGAGGACCGCGTGCTGCGCGACGGCGATACGTTCGTCGCCGATATCGCCGCCGGCTATTACTCCGGCGGTGGCGCCGCGGACGTCGCGTTGGGTCGAGTGTCGGCGATGCTGACCGGCCTGCCGCTGTCCAGCGCGTATCCCGCTTACGCCGACTACGCTTTCATCGACGTGAACCGCGGCGCCGGCCGCAACGGCGTATCGCTGCAGGACGAATCGCGCGACTGGGGCAAGCTCGACCGCGACGGCAAGAAGAGGATCGAGCTGCCGCTGAGATTCGAACTCGACGACGGCGACACCGCGGCCGACCTGCCGGCATTCGGTCGTCTCCAGCTGACCGCCGAGGTCAAGCTGGAAGCGCGCGAAGGCACCGTGAGCAATGCGGCGCAGGCGCGCTATGCCCGATACGCACGCTATGTCGGCCTGCGCATCGCGCCGCGCTGGTTCGATGCGACCACGCCGCTGCGCCTCGACGGCGTGGTCATCGATGCCGAGGGCCAAGTCCAGGCGGGCGCCCGGATCGAGGTCGTCGTCGAATACCTGCCCGGTTTCGGCGGCGCTGCCGACCAGGACGCGAAGCGCGAAGCCATCGCCCGCTGCGCGCTGGTGGCCGGTACGACATCGACCTGTGATTTCCCGCGCAAGCGCAGCGGCCGCTATCTGCTCACCGCGCGCAGCGGCGATGCGGCGCCGGTCGAGATCGCGCGTTATGTCTGGGCCGGCGGCAACAGCGATGCCGCCGCGCAGCGGCTCGCGATCGAAGTGGTCGAAGCGCCGGCCACGGCTGATGCCCCGGCGCGGCTGCTGCTGAAATCGCCGTATGCCCGCGCACATGCATTGATCGTGATCGAATCCGAGGGCACGCTGCTCGACAGCCGGGTGATCGCCATCGACGGCGCCGCGCAAGAATTGCTGCTGCCGCTTCGCGCCGATGGCCGCGGCCAGGTCAACGTGCATGCGCTGTTGCGCGAACGCGCCGATGCCGGCATCGATGCGAATGGCTTGCGGCTGCCGGCGAAGAGCGACGCGACTTCGGTAAGCGTTGCCGTGCCGCGCCCGCAACGCGCACCGCAACTCGCGCTGACGCTCGACAAGGAACGCACCGCACCGGCGCAGGTGCTGCGCATCCGCCTGCACAACGGCGGCAGCGCACCGCGCACCGCGACGCTGGCGGTGTTGGACGATGCGGTGCGCGCGCTCGGCGCCGAATGGTGGTCCGGTTTCGATCCGGGCGGCGAACGCTGGCTGGGCATGCGCGCCGATGAATGGAGCCATCGGCCGTTCCTCGCCGGCTACCGCGACTGGAACAAGACGCCGTGGCAGCGTCGATTGCGCTGGCCCAACATGCGTCAGCCTGCGGAAGAAACTGCGGAGCCCGATGTGGCGGACGCTGCGGCGTCTGGAGAGCCGCCGCCGGTGGTGTTCGATGAAGCAAGCCCGGTGGACGGGCCGCAAGCGGCGGCGCCACCGCCGCCGGCACTGCAAGCCAACGCCAGCGTGGAATCGGGCGATGGGCTGGACAGCGTCGTCGTCACCGGTTCGCGCATCGTGCGCACCGATGCATTCTCTCCGGGTGAAGGGGTGTCGCCGGTGCTGTTCCTCGATCGCGCGAAGATCGAGGCGGAAGGTATGGGATCGGTCGGCGATGTCTTGCCCGGCAAGGACAGGGTGTCCGATGGCCGCGGGCGTCCGGACCTGCCGCCGCGCGACCGCGACGCACAGCGCGCGGCCGACGCCAAAGCGCTGTTCGGCGCACGCCTGCGCCGCGACTTCGCCGACACCGCGCTGTGGCAGCCCGACATCCGTCTCGCGCCGGGCGAAACCCGGGTGATCGAGTTCATCGTGCCCGACAATCTCACCCGCTGGCGCGCGGTGGCGTGGAGCAGCGATGCCGACGACGGCTTCGAAATGGCCGAGGCCACGTTCGAGGTCGGGCTGCCGCTGGAAGTGCGTTTGCAGGCGCCGGTGCGCGTGTATCCGGGCGACCGCGCGGATCTGGTCGCCAACGTGCGCCAGAGCGGCGACCGCACCGCCGAGATCGACGCGACGCTGCAGGTCGACGCGCTCGGCGTCGACGCGACCCGCACGCTCGCGCTGGCGCCACGCTGCCGCTGCGGATCGCGCCCACCGACGCCGATCTTGGCGAACAGGCCGATGGCGGATCGCGCACGTTGACGGCCGTGGCCGCCGCGCGCAGCGGCGACGACCGCGACGCGGTGTCGGCGTCGATCGAACTGGCGTCGCCGACCATCGAAGCGCGCAAGGTCCAGGCCGGCTGGCTCGGCGCCACGCCATTGCGTCTCGACGCGCCGACGCTACCGCGCAGCGCCAGCGATATCGCGCTGCGGGTGTCGCTGCTGCCCGGCGCCGACGCGCTGGTGCACCAGTGGATCGACGATCTGCACGCCTATCCACATCGCTGCTGGGAGCAGATCCTCAGCCGCGGCGTCGCCGCCGCGATCGCGATCGAACGCGGCGACGCCGCGCGTTTTCCGGACGCCAAGGCCGCACTGCAGGAAGTCATCGAGAATATCGCGGTGTTCCAGGGCGAGAACGGCGCCTTCCGCTATTTCGCCGATGGCGAAGACCCGGGACGCTACGACGAAGCGCAGGCGCAGCACGCGCTGACCGCCTACAGCGTGCGCGCGCTGCGGCTGCTGGGCGAGATGGGCCATGCGGTGCCCGGCGAAGCGCTTGCACTTGGAGAAGGCTTCCTGCAGCGGCGCAGCCGGCCGTCCGGCGACGGCGCCGCGCAGGCCAACCAGACCGCATTCGTCGCGGCTGCGCAAACGCGCCCCGGTCGCGATGTGCTGGATGGCCTGTGGCGGCAGTGGGCCACGCTCGGCTTGCCGGCGCGGGTCGCGACCACGCGCGCGATGCTGGCCGGCCGGCACCCGGCCGCGGCCGAAGCGGTCGCGAGACTGCGCGACGCGACCCGGCGCCGCGGCGAGGCGCGCAGCCTGCGCAGCGACGTCCGCCACGACCGCTGGATGAGTTCCGACCTGCGCGAGCAGTGCGAATTCATCAGTCTGCTGTTCGATTTCCCGGATGCCGGCGACACCGCGCTGCGGCGCTCGCTGATCGCAGGTCTCGGCGACCTGTATGCCGGCGGCTTCGCGGCGGTGGATACCCAGACCGGCGCCAGCTGTCTGATGGCTTTACGCGCATTGGGCAAGCGCAAACCGGACGATGCGGTGGCGCTCGACATCGCGCACGGCGACGAACGCGGCGCGCTGCGCCTCGACCCCGGCGCGCCCGCGCAGCACTGGCAGCGCGCATTGACGACGAACACGGCGAAAGCGCCGCTGCAGCTGACGCCGCGGGTCGAAGGCGATGCTCCGGCGAGTTACGTCGCCGAACTCCGCTATCGCGAAGACGCGCGCGAAGCCAGCTCCACCGCCGTCGGTTTCGCACTAGCGCGGCGTTACGAAGTGCTGCGCGAGCGCGGTTGGGTGGCGACCGACAGGGAGACGCTCCGCGACGGCGACTGGCTGCGGGTCACGCTGACCCTCGACACCGCTGCGAATCGCTATTTCGTGGCGATTACCGATGCGGTCCCGGGCGGTCTGCGTCCGACCGATCTGGCCTTGAGCGGCGTGGCCGGGCTGGATCTGCAGAAAGTCTCCGACGAAGGCAGCGACTGGTTCCGCACCCGCCGGCTCGATTCGCGCGCGCCGAAGTTCTATGCCGAATTCCTGCCCGCCGGCCGACACGAGGTGCATTATTTCGCGCGGGTCGGCAACACCGGCGATTATCTTGCCGCGCCCGCAGTGGCGGAACTGATGTACGGCGCGTCGACCCGCGCGCGCACGGCGGCGGCGCGGATCGCCATCGAGGCGGCAATCGAAGCGGCGGCCGTGTCGGCGCCGCAAACGAAGGCCGACTGAGTGCATGCACAGCGAACAACCCAAGAGGCGACCATGAAAACGATCCTTGCATTGAGCGCGTTCTGCATCGCGCTGTCGACGATGGCGCTGCCGGCGCACGCGCAGCGCGTGTCTGCGGCTGCGCAACAACAGGCGCAGCGCGATGGCGAAGCACGCGTGATGGTGATGCTGCGCGATCGCACCGCAAACGGCATCTCGACCGCGAACGGCCGGCTGCCCAGGCGCGCGATCGCGCCGAAATTGCATCCGCGGGTACGCAACGATGTCGACGCCGTGCTGTCGGCGCTGCCGGCGCGTGCGCGCGGCAAGGTGCTGCGGCGTTTCGAGCGCGTGCCGGCGTTCGTGCTCTCGGCCGATGCGGACACCCTGGCGGCCCTGGCGCGCGACCGCCGCGTGGTCCGCGTCGATCTTGATGTCGGCGGCGCAGGCCACGCGGTCGAGCCCGACGCGGCGTCGGTGCAGAATCGTGTGCACCAGCTCGCCGCGCTCGGCGTCGGCGGCGCCGGGATGAAGGTCGGCGTGGTCGACAGCGGCATCGATACCGATCACGCCGATTTCCTCGGCCGGATCGTCGGCCAGGCCTGCTTCTGCAGCGTGGGCAGCGGCTGTTGTCCGAACGGAACCAGCAGCCAGACCGGTGCGGGTTCCGCCGAGGACGACCACGGCCACGGCACCAACGTGGCCGGCATCATCGGCGGCGACGGCACGGTCGCACCGCGCGGCGCGCTGCCGGCGGCGAGTCTGGTCGCGGTGAAGGTGATCGATCGCAACAACCGCTTCAATTCGACTTCGGACGTGGTCGCCGCGCTGGATTGGCTGGCGACGCAGCATCCCGATATCGACGCGGTCAATCTCAGCCTGGGCACCGACACCGCGTTTCCCGGCGACTGCGACGCCTCGACGGCGTGGACGCAGGCGCTCGCGGTGGCGGTGGCGAATCTCAACGCCCTGGGCGCGGTGGTCACCGCCTCTTCCGGCAATCAGGGCAACCTTGGCGGCATGGGCGCGCCGTCGTGCGTCCGCAACGTGGTGTCGACGGCCGCCACCTGGGATTTCGTCGGTCCGGCGATCACCTTCCTGGGCTGCACCGAGACCGCGACCGCGCCGTTGCAGCCGACCTGTTTCTCCAATCGCACCGCCACCACCGATCTGTTCGCTGCCGGCGCGTTCGTGCGCGCGCCCGGCTTCAATGGCGCCACTTCGAATTTCGGCGGCACCTCGCAGGCCGCGCCGATGGTCGCCGCGTGCGCCGTCGCATTGAAACAGGCCGCGCCCGCCAGCACCGTCGCGCAGCGGATGGAGGCGATGAATCTGTCGCCGACGCGGCTGCAGGACGGCGCCACCGGCCGCAGTTATCCCTACCTCGACTGCCGCGACGCGCTGAAACTGCTGAATCCCGCGATGTTCGACCTGATCCCGGTCGAAGGCGCAAGGCCGCTGGTCCGGCCGCGCGGATGAAGCGGCACCGACACATCCACCTCGAATGACGACGTACGGCGTGTTCCGGCACGCCGTTTTTCGCGCCGTCGTCGCTGACACCGCACAGGGATGCCGATCCGCCATCGGCGGATTCGATATGCTCATGCGCACATCCACGCCGGAACCGCGCATGACCCGCTTCACGCAACGCCATCGCTTGCTCCACGTCGCCCTGTTGCTGGCACTGGCCGCGCCCGCGGCGCTCCCGGCGCGCGCCGCGGATGCCGCCTTCCAGCACCAAGACTGGGAGCTTGTCTGCGACAACACCCGCACCTGCCGCGTGGCCGGATACCAGCGCGACGATGCCGATCTGCCGGTCAGCGTACTACTGACCCGCCACGCAGGCGCGGGCACGGCGGTCGCGGGCCGGGTGACATTGGGCGACGGCTGGGAGGACAGCGTGCTTGATGCGCTCCCGGCGCAGCTCCGCGTCGCGCTGTGGATCGACGGCAAATCCCACGGCGAGCGCACGATGGCCAAGACCGCGCTTCAAGCCGACCTCACTGCTGCGCAGGTCGCGGCGCTGCTGAAGGCGTTGACGCGCGACAGCCGCATCGAATTCCGCGTGGGCAAGGTCGTCTGGGAACTCTCGGACAGCGGCGCCGCCGCGGTGCTGCTGAAGATGGACGACGTCCAGGGCCGCATCGGCACCGTCGGCGCCGCGTTCCGCAAGGGCAAACAGCCCGAAACCAGGGTGCTGCCGCCGCTGCCCGCACCCATCGTGAAAGCCGTACCGCTGGCGCCCGCCAGACCCGGCGACGCGCGCTTCATCGCGCAGCACGGCGACGCCCTGCGCAAGGCGCTGCGCAGCGCCACCGATGAGGACAGTTGCAGCGACCTGCACGAAACCGGCGAAACAGCGCCGTCGCTGGAAGCGGTGCGGCTGACGAAAACGAAACTGCTGGTCTCCACCCGCTGCTGGCTGGCCGCCTACAACGCCGGCAGCGGCTACTGGATCGTCAACGACACCGCGCCCTATCGCCCCGAACTGGTCACCAGCGACGCCACCGACTTCGACAACGGCGTCCTGGGCGCCACCCACAAAGCCCGCGGCATCGGCGACTGCTGGGGCTCCGAACGATGGACCTGGGACGGCACCGCTTTCGTACAGACCAGCGCGTCCTCGACGGGCATGTGCAAAGGCTTCGCGGGCGGCGCGTGGGAACTGCCGACGCTGGTGACCCAGATCCGCTGATCGCTTCGCGACGAAGCCTGTTTCCCGTAACCCGGTTCCGCAGCCCGGGTCTCGCCATCGGCGAGACCCGGGATCGCCGCCAGGATGTCTCCCTTCTCCCCGCTGAGCGGGGAGAAGGTGGCGCGAAGCGCCGGATGAGGGGCGCTCTTTGCGATTGGGATGAAAGCCGCTCCGTTGCGGTTTCAAGCCGCGACGCTGGAGCATCGGCAGTCCGACGATGATGAAAGTTTCATCATCGTCGGGGTCTGGAGCCGTACCCTCGGACATCGACGACCCCGGCGCCGGAGCTTTTTGCTTGAATGCCTGAGCTGCGAGCCTCGCGCGCGGAGTCGTCGATCACCGGCGTCGAGGCCATCGACATCAATGTTGAAGCTTTGCGCTTCGACAACGGAGCTTCCCACTGCATTGCCGCTGTTCCGGACGCTAACGACCAGCAGAAGGGGTCAGGTTCACTTTGGGAAGTCAACCTGATCCCTAGGTGCAGGGTAATTCATGTGCTATATCGCACTGATAGTGACCCTTTGTTGGAGGAAGCGTGACGTATACACAGCCGGCGAAGTCTGCATCACGAAGTGTGCTTTGGAAGCACGCAATTGAGACCCTTACTGTCAAACGGGATCATGCTCGCATTCTTGCAGCCCCGTACATGGGGGATCTTTGGAAGTTTGTGTGGGATGACGTCCTTTCGCAAGTCATGGAGATTGAAGAGCATCGCGATAGAATCCAGGCCTACTACGACGACTGGACTAAATTTTCAGATAGTTGTTATGGGAACAAGAGCCCAGACGAGTTGCGCATTGCTTACTTTGCAGGACCTGAACCGGAAAATGATCTAAATGAGTTGCTCGAACTTGGTGTTCGTATCGAGAACGTTTGGGCGTTTGAGTCGGATCAAGGAACGTACAAAGAGTCACTTCAGAAAGCTCGCCAGAATTTTCCTTTCCTTAAAATATTTCCGGGATCTTTAGCAGAATTTTTTAAAACGACTCATCTTGCATTTGATATTGTTTACTTAGACTTCACGGGATCTCTTATAGCTCGATCGCTTGGCACACTTGGGACGCTGCATGCAGTGTTCGATGAGCAGGCTCTCGCAGATTTTGGTGTTCTCGTGGTCAATTCTTGTGAGCCAGACGCGACTGACGACGTCTGTGAGTTCTTGGCAGCTTATTATCTTTTTCAGCCAATGGTCGAGTGCACGGCTTACGCTAATAAGCCACATGAGGAAGATGGGGAGAAAATTTCATGGTTTAGTGAGCCAGCGTCCTGTCATGGCTATGAGTTCAATGATCTTAAGCGTATTGCTAAAGCCAATTTGACAGAGGTCTACTCGGCGTTTGCAACTAGTTACCCGCTGCACTACTCATCTTTTTTGAGCCCTACACTCCGATTTCTCAGAAATAAATCGCTTCGACACCAGCTGTTCACCAAAGATAAGTCGGCTCAGGCGGAGGCCTTTAACCGAATGAGCGATTCTTCAGTTTTTGAAAGGATTTTCGGACATGAGGGAAAAAATGAAGAGATAGGAATTAGTGGTGACCGCCTATTAAACGTCGAAGCATTTCCGCTTTGGAATTTCATTGACACTCTGAGAACAAGTGCAGGAGATCTTGGCAAGTACTGGTCATCAGAGTTTTCCCGAAAAGTCGCTGATATATCTGTGTTGGATGCAGCGCGTTTCCGTGAGTCTCTATCCGAGACGCTTGCAGGTTATGACGGCCTCTTGTCACCCAATATCAAGACAGAAATTCGCCGAGTTAATGCTGCGATACCAGATGCTCGCGGAGGGTTGTTCTGTGATATCCCGATGGCACATCTTTGGCTAGAGTTGGCGTTGAATCAACTTGGCGCACCATATCATCCGAACCTGCAGAATCACCGAAGGTGGACATACAAAGCTAAGGTTCGCCGGATGCACCTAGATGCCTTCACATTCGACCGTTGCCGGGGTCTGTATGACTTTCTGCCAATGGTCGATATGTATGGAGATGTGCTGAAGGATCAATTGCCGCAAATGATTACTCGATGTTGCATAGATGCAATTGGCAAACAAGCGAGATGGCCTCTCGCAAACCTGTACTACGGCTCAAATGTTGCTTGTATTGGTGATGTAGAAGGAGCTGAATTCGGCGAACTTCGTGCGCGCATGGGGCTTGACTGTCCCAGCCTTTAAATCGGATCAATCTGCCTGCTGGCGATAAAGTGCAAGTAGTGCCCAAAGGTCGCGCGACATTAACATGTCGATGCTGCGTGCATACGATTGTGAGATCTAGAGCGTAGGGTGTATATGGACTCCTCCCGATTGCCAACCGCTTTTCGATCCA
>JAIMKJ010000048.1 GCA_020692565.1 Thermomonas sp. | reverse complement strand
TGCAGTTGATCAAGGAAAACATGGACAAGCAGCTGGTCGAGTGCGGCGAGGCGCCGTTCTACACGCTGGGGCCGCTGACCACCGACATCGCGCCGGGCTACGACCACATTACGTCCGCTATCGGTGCGGCGATGATCGGCTGGTACGGCTGCGCGATGCTCTGCTACGTCACGCCGAAGGAACATCTCGGCCTGCCGAATCGCCAGGACGTGCGCGACGGCATCATGGCCTACAAGATCGCCGCGCACGCGGCCGATCTGGCGAAGGGTCACCCGGGTGCGCAGATCCGCGACAACGCCTTGAGCAAGGCGCGCTTCGAATTCCGCTGGGAAGACCAGTTCCATCTTGGCCTGGATCCGGAGAAAGCCAAGGAATTCCACGACGAAACGCTGCCGAAGGACGCGCACAAGAGCGCGCATTTCTGCTCGATGTGCGGTCCGCATTTCTGTTCGATGAAGATCACCCAGGACGTGCGCGATTACGCCGCCGAGCATGGCGTCGACGAGGCCGCCGCGCTGGAAGCGGGCATGGCCGAGAAGTCGGCGGAGTTCCTGGCGCAGGGCGCGCAGGTGTATCGTCGCGAGTAATGCGCCGCCCGTCCGATGAATGCGATGGAACCGCCGCGAGGCGCTTCCATCGTGTCGGGGGTCACTCGCCCGAGTCTCCATCCGTGGGCATGCCCAGCGCGCGTGTCTTGATCTGCTGCGTGATTTCGCGCACATCCAATGGGCGCTGGTTGCCCAGCACGATCACGGTCAGGTCGTCGTCCAGGTAGCGATGCAGGTTCGAGAGGAAGCCGTCCATCGAGCCGCCGTGGCGCACGAGACGACCGGAGCTGCCGTCTGGACGGAGGTAGGGCTGGATGCGGAATCCGTAACCGTACCAGCCATCGGTTTCGCCGCCGCCATCGAATATCGCGTTGCGGCTCGCCGTCGACAGGTAGGCGGGATCGTCCAGTGCGCGGCTCCAGCGCAGGAGATCGTTGGCGGTGGCGTGAATGTCGCCGGAGCCCAGCGTGTACGACATGTTGTTTTCGTCGTTTTCCCAGCCCATGAACGTGCGACGGTAGCCGAGCGCGCGATAGGGCGGTGGAGGTCTGGTGCCCTGTATCCCCGATCGCGACATGCCCAGCGGCGTGAAGGTGCGCTCCTGCAGCACTTCGGCGAAGGATTGTCCGGTCGCCGATTCGATCGCGAGCGCGGCGAGGTGGTAGTTCAGATTGGAGTATTCGTGGCGCGTGCCCGGCGCGAAGCGAAATTGCGCGCGATTGATCAAAGCCAGGATGTCGTCCGAGTCGACCTGTTCGTTGCCCTGTGGCGCGATGTCCTCCAGGTGGGTCGGCAATCCGGAACGGTGCCGCAACAACAGGTGCAGGGTGAGCCTGTTGCCCAGCCGCTCGTCCAGATTGGGCAGGTAGCGCGAAATCGGCGCCTGCAGGTCCAGAGCGCCGTCCTCGACGAGTTGCATCACGGTGACTGCGGTGAACGACTTGGTCAGCGAGCCGATGAGGAACGCGGTCTCCGGCGTGTTGGGGGCGTCGGCATCCACATCGGCCAAGCCATAGGCCGCGCGATGAACGATGCGGTCACCTTGTGCGACCAGGACCATGCCGCGGAATCTGTCGCGGGCGGCCAGGGTCTGCAGGTAGCGATGAATGTCGTGTTGTCGCGTTTCGTCGACCTTGGCGGGCGCGGATGCGGGCGGAGACACGGCTGCGGCGTGTGCGGGGGCCGCGTCCGACTGTGCCTGTGAACAGCCTGTGCAGAGCAGGACGAAAACACCGATCATGAATCTGTACATCGACATGCAGTGCGTCCAGTGGATGGAAAAGATGCGTGGTTCGATCGCGGCTACCGCATGAAGTTCCGTGCTTCCGTGCGCGCGATCGGACAAGATCAACGGAGTCGACCGTTTCGGGTCAACCGCCATCGACGGTATCGAAGCGAAGTCCCGCGCGTTCCTGCAGCCGTTCGATCAACGTGTTTCCCATCGACGCAGCCGGCGTCCACACGCCGCCCGGTGTGCGCGTGCGGTCAACGTCGCGCGCGAGGCAGATGGCGGCTTCTGCGATCATTTTCGAGGTCGAGCCGTAGCCGGGGTCGCGGTCGCCGGTGACGCGGGTCGTGATGCGGCGGCCGTCGGCGGTCTCGCCGAAGAACAGCAACTCGTAGCGGCCCTTCTCGCGCTGTTCCCGGTTCGGGCCTTCGCCAGGCTTGGGCAGTGCGAAGCGCTTGAGCAGCGCACGCGTGGGCGCGAAGGCGAGCAGCAGGTTCTGCAGGTTCGTCTGTCGCTGCATCTTCTTCGCGCGCTTCTCGCCCTTGGCGCCGTCGCCGGTGAGCATGCGTTCGCTGTAGACGAAGTCGGCGCCCCACGGGTGACCGAGCAGGAAGTGGCTGCGATGCACGTTCTTGGTATTGATCGTGGCCATCACGAACGGGGCGGTCCAGCTCTGCGCGAGTTCGTCGAAGGCGGCGAGGTGGTCGCTCGGCTGGCGCGGGCCCTTGAAGCCCGGCGTGAGTGCGAAGGGGTCGATCAGCGTGCGCCGCAGCGACGGATCGGCTTTCATCGCTTCCACCGTCGCGAGCATGCTGGCGACGGTGCCGCCGGAGAAGGTGCCCTTCATGACTTTCACGCGACCGTGCACGCGGGACAGCGGCGCACCGAAACGCGCCTGCGCCTCGTGCTGCGCGTGGAGCACGCCCAGGTCGAAGGGAATCGAGTCGAAGCCGCAGGAGAATACGATGCGCGCGCCGCTGGCCCGGGCGGTGTCCTGCAGCAGCGGAATCATCTTCGCCATCCAGCCCGGTTCGCCGCAGAGGTCGACATAATCGGTGCCGGCCGCAGCGCAGGCGCGGATCAACGGTTCGCCGTAGGTCTGGTAGGGACCGACCGTGGTCAATACGACATGGGTCCGGGCGACGAGTTCGGCCAGCGCACCGGCATCGTTGGCGTCGGCCACCAGCAGCGGCAGCGTGGGGTCGATACCCAGCGCGTCGCGGACTTCGGCGAGCTTGCTCGCGCTGCGCCCGGCCATGGCCCAGCGTACCGGGCCGTTCACGCCGTAGGTCTGATGGAGATATTCGGCGACCAGACGGCCGGTGAAGCCGGTGGCGCCGAAGACGATGATGTCGAAGGATTTGTCCATCCGCCTATCTTGGCACGGACGGCGCGGTCGCGGGTCGCGACCGCGCCGGTGTGGGCGATTACTCGGCCGACACGGTGCCCGAGCGGGGGTAGATGCGGTAGATGCGGTTGTTGCTGTTGTTGCGGACGCGGATTTCGTCGCCTGGCACGCCGTCGAGATTGGCGTAGTTTAGCAGCGTCCACCAGGAGCCGAAGGTGCTGTTGCCGCTGATGGTCTGCATCGTGCCGGACTGCGGGCGGATGATGCTGATCATGTTGTCGTTGCGGGCGACCGCGATGTCGTTGCCGGCGATACCGTCGAAATCGCGCACGCCGTCGGCGAGTATCGCGTACTGTGCGCCGATCCAGTAGTTGTTGATCGAGCCGCTGGCGACGCTGACGATGCGGATTTCGTTGGGCAGGATCAGCGCCAGTTCGGCGCCGGGGCTGCTGTTCATGTTGCTGACGCAATTGGTGCCGGGAACGTTGCAGATGGCCCAGTTGCCGCTGCTGACCGGGAAGCTCAGCATGCTGCGCGAGCGGTCCTTGTAGACCCGGAGCGCCGAACCATTGGCGATCGGAATTTCCGCGCCGGGAAGACCGTCCAGATCCGCGATGCCGTGAACGGCGATCGAATACGTGCCGGACATGGGCGTCGAATCTACGCTGCGCGTGCTGTGGCGGACGATCCGCAGCGCATTGGAGGCCACGATGGCGATTTCCGCGCCGGGGTAGCCGTCCAGGTCGGTGATGCCGCCGGGCGAGGCGGCCCAGGAGCCGCTCATCGGGTAGCTGTACGTGCTGCGCGAGTTGTGATTGATCACCAGCAGGGAGTTGCCGCGGTTGATCGAGATCTCGGCGCCGGGTTGGCCGTCCAGATTCGCCACGCTGCTGAAGTTGCCGTACAGCAGGGCCCACGAGCCGCTGCTGATCTGGTAGTTGTAGCTGCTGCCGTTGGTGCTCTTGACGGTGATGTAGGAGCTGTTGTTGTAGACCTGTTCGGCGATGCCATCGCCGTCGAGGTCGGCGCTGCCCATCAGCACGCCTTGGGCCGATGCGGTGCCTGGCAGCCATGCGCAGGCGATGAGGGCCAGCGCGGATAGTGCGGCACGGAACGAAATTGTCATGTGTGCTCTCCTTGTAAGTTGTCGTCCGGGATGTCGATGCGCCAACGGGTGGCGCATCGACCGGGACGAAGTATGCGCGCGCGTCCCGCAACGGTTGGGCACCAGTGGCAGTGAGATCCCGACGAGCGGTGCGGTACGGGCGCAGGTGCGCGTCGAGCGTACTCGCAGGCAGGCATTGTCGAGGCGCGTCCGCCCGGTCGCTGCGCTTCAGCTGGCGTAGGCGTAAACGAAGTACAGATGCATCAGCGCCAATGCCGCCAGCAGACAGCCGGCGCCGATGTGCAGGGCGGTGGTCCATTGCCCCCACGACCCCAGACGATGGCTCGGCAGCAGGTTGAGCAGGGCGCCGGCCACCACCACCAGCATCGTCACCGCGAAGGTCGCATGCAGGAAGCCCGCATGCCCGAAGCCCGCGTGCAGTACCAGCATCGCCAGCATCATCAGGCCGAGGACGCGGTGGGCGATCTGCAGCGCACGCAGCGACGTGCCGCTGAGCAATCTGCGTTTGATCAATGCCAGCGACAGATCGAAGCTCAGCAGGCCAACGAGAATGTAGCCGGTGAGTTGTTTGTAGGCGTCCAGCCGTTGCAGCGCGAGCAGCGAAGTCCAGCGCGGCGGCCACAGCCAGGCGATGCACGATACGAACACGCCGGCCAGCGCGCACCACGACGCCACGATCAATGCGGTCTGGTACGCGGATTTCGGCGCCGTCCGTTTTTGCGATCGCGCGTTCATGGCGCGGTCCCGGCGTTCTCCGGTGCGCTGCCGCCTGCGAGTGCCGCTGGCCTGTTTTCGACCGCGGGACCACGCTCCGGCGGTGGACGGATCTGCAGCAGCAGGTTCAGCGATGCGGTCGAGTTCTTCGTTTCGACGCGTTCGCGGAAGGTCCGGGCATCCGGCAGAAACAATCCGTCCCTGGGCCATCGGTCGCCGAGCCGTGGGCGCTGCGCCGGGTCGAAGGTTTCTGTCTTCTTCAGATACGAGTCATAGGCATCCAGGGCGACGGTGCGATATGCGGCGAGCATCGCAACCAGTTCGTCGGTGGAAATCTTCGCGCGCGGGAACGACCACGTGGTCGCGCCCATCACATCGTCGAGTTTCCAGTCCTTGCGCGGGCTGTCCGGGTGCTCGTTGTGACAGCTCACGCAGGCCGGCGCCGAAGCGATATCCGGAAACATCGCGGTATGGCGTCCGGTGCTTTCGTCGATGAAGAACTGCGGCTGCTGTTGCTGTTCGATCTTCTCGAAATAGGCCAACTGCGCGCCCTTGAAATGGTTGGAGGCTTCGATCGGATAGGTCGAACCCAGGAACAGACTGAGTTCCGGCATGCGCTGTTGCAGCCGGTTGGCGGTTTCGCGCAGGAACAGCGCCGGGAGCGGCCCGGCATGCACGTCCCGGATCTTCCAGTCCTCGCGGTAGGCCAGCCCCCTCTTCAGTCCGGGCGTGACGATCTCGGCGGTGTAGATCGCGCGGATCGAAGCGTTCTCGGCGTCGAGCAGACGGAACAATGTCTCGACCGGCACATCGCGGCGATCGCCCACGCGGTCGTCCAGATCGGCCGGTGCGGTCGCGAACAGATAGATGCCGATCACCGACAGCGCAGCGAGGATGAGCACGGATCTGTGGATCTTCGGCAGGGGTTTTGGCGATGTCATGGCGTGGCCTCGGGCTGTCTGGCTTTCACGACGGTTTCGCCGTACGGCGAGGCGGCGGTATCGAGGTAGGCAGCGACGACTTCGGGCGTGAGCGCATTGCGGATGTCGCGCGGCGGATCGTAAGCATGATTGCCGTGGAAGTCGTGGCAGGTCAGGCAGGTGTCCCAGCGCCGATCTTCGATCAGCGCGGCGTGGGTCGGACTGGTCGGATCGTTCTTCATCGCCATGTCGCTGTGGCAGGCGGCGCAGAAGCCGGTATCGGTCTGGCTGATGCGCGTGCCGGTGTGCTCGCGGTGGCAGCTGACGCACTGCTGGGGCGCGATCGCGCGCCGCGCGGCTTCGAACCGCGGCTCCAGGAAGCGATGCGGTGGGTGGCGATCGTCCGGATTCTCGTGACAATCGTTGCAGACGGCGTTGTTCACCGGGTGCATGCCGAAATCGGCGTCGCCCGCGCGCAGCCCCAGCAGATGCTTCGTCTTCGCCTGCAATTGCTGGCGAAGACTGCCGGGCGCTTCGCGATGACAGTCGGCGCAGGCCAGTTCGGCGTGCCCGGGATTGTGGGCGTTGTTCGGCACGAAATCGGCCAGCGCCGGCGCCAGTAGCAGCAGCGGCAGGAAGGCCGCCGCGAGTCCTGCGGCGTAGGCCAGCCGGCGGATGCTGCGACGGCGCGGTGCATTGGTCTTCAGGAAGAAGGCCTCCACCCGCACGTCGGCATCGCTCACGTCCGCCTTGAACAGGCCTTCCAGAAGCCGGCGCGTATAGACGGGCGGCCCGCACACGTAATAGCGCGCGCCCGGAAACTGTTTCACGGTTTCGAGGATGTCTTCGTTGTCGATGAAGCCGTCGCTGTCGTCGGCGCGGAGGTGGCAGCTGACGCCGCAACCGCGGATGGCGGAGGCTTCGATCCTGTCGGCATACACCATGTCGCCGCGACGCGAGGCGCTGTAATCCACGTGCAGCGGCTGATCGGGGCGACGGCCGTGCAACAGCGACAGCGCCAGGGTCACGCCCACCCCGGCGACGAAGCACACCACCGGGCGGCCGTCGGCCGGATCGGCTTCGCCGGCGGGTATCGCGATCCGCAGCGGAATCGCAACGAAGGTGGGATCGTCGGCATCGAGCAGGCGCATGCTGAGTTCGCCGCCTTCGATGCGGCGCATGGCGATGCTGACGGTGTTGCCGTCTTCCGACTGGCGGACGACGGTGTAGGTGCGGGTGACCCAGGTCTCGTCCAGCCACGCCTGCAGCACCACGTGCTGCGCGGGCAGGGCCTGCGGATAGGGCGGAAAACCGACCAGTTGCAGATCGATCTGCACGATGCGCCGTTCCGGACTGTCGCCATCGGTGAGCACCGTGCGGGTGGTGTTCGCCACCTCGTACCAGGGCGATTCACCCAGCAGTTCCTGCACCAGCGGCCGGCAACAGCCGCACTGCACGCCGCAGCCGAGCTGGGTGCCCAGCGATTCCAGCGTCGATGCCGGCGCGGTGGCGATGGCGGCCTTGATCCGTGCGCGGCCGACGCCCGCGCAATGGCAGACCAGATCGTCCTGGTCCTGGACCTGTCGGATCGGTATTGCCTGGATGTGTGCCGTCTGACCTGGTATCGCGTCCATGCCACCTCTGCGGCGAGCGCCGTCGTAGCGGCAGCCGTCCCGGCCACCGGCATCCTTTCCGCGCCTCGCGACCGCTCGGCGGGGCGTTGCTCGCGAGCCTCCTGTGGATCGCTCCTGCGCCTGCATGGCACGGGAACGTCCCCTCGCTGGCGCTATGGTTAACAGTCCGGCACGGGTTTTTCAAGCGGCGCCGCGCGCGGACGCCATCGCAGGACGCCTCGGCCCGCTGCGCGCGACTCCGGTTAGCATTGCGCAGCGGCGCGCATCGCAAGCCGTATGCGCGCATCGGTTCATCGCCTCTCGCGCCGCTTGTCCGGATCAGAATCAAGGGAATCGCCGTGCCCAACCCGCTCTACGACCGACTGTTCGCACCCTTGGCCGAAAAGCCGGGTCCCCTGCTCGTGCTGGCCGACGACACTGCGATCTCCCGCGCCGAATTCCTGGCGATGATCCATCGCGCGGCCGGCGCGCTGCGCACGCATGGCGTACGCGCAGGGGATCGCGTTGCGGTGCAGGTCGCGAAAACGCCGCAGGCGCTGGCCGTCTACGGCGCGACGGTCGCAGTCGGCGCGGTGTTCCTGCCGCTCAACACCGCCTACACCGCCGCGGAAGTGGATTATTTCGTCGGCGATGCCATGCCGGCACTGCTGCTGGTCGATCCCGCGCGTGCGGACGCGCTGTCGCCGGTTGCGGCTGCGCACGGCGCACAGCTGCTCACGCTGGATGCGGACGGACGCGGGACGTTCCGCGATCTCTGCGATGCGCAGCCGGATGCGTTCGTCGTCGAAGCGCGCAGTGTCGATGATATTGCCGCGCTGCTTTACACCTCGGGCACCACCGGGCGCTCGAAAGGCGCCATGCTGACCCACGGCAATCTGCTGTCCAACGCGGAGGCCCTGGCGCGCGAGTGGCGGTTCGCGCGGGATGACGTGCTGCTGCACGCGCTGCCGATCTTCCACACGCACGGGTTGTTCGTCGCGACCAACGTCGCGCTGATCGGCGGCGCGTCGATGCGCTTCCTGCCGGGCTTCGATCTCGACGCGATCCTGCGCCTGCTGCCGCATGCGACCGTCCTGATGGGCGTGCCCACGTTCTACACGCGCCTGCTCGACGCGCCGGCGTTCGACCGCGCGCTGTGCGCGCGCATGCGGTTGTTCATCTCGGGCTCCGCGCCGCTGCTCGCGGACACGCACATCGCGTTCGAAGCCCGCACCGGACATCGCATCCTCGAACGCTACGGCATGACCGAAACCAACATGAACACCTCGAACCCGTACGACGGCGACCGCCGCGCCGGCACCGTCGGCCCGCCACTGCCGGGCGTTGAAGTGATCGTCGCCGATCCCGCGACCGGCGCGCCGCTGCCGGCGGGCGAAACCGGCTCGGTCGAAGTGCGCGGCCCCAATGTGTTCAAGGGCTATTGGCGCATGCCCGACAAGACCCGCGAAGAATTCCGCGACAGCGGTTTCTTCATCACCGGCGATCTCGGCTGTTCCAGCGAGGATGGTTATCTCACGCTGATCGGTCGCCAGAAGGATCTGATCATCACCGGCGGTTTCAACGTCTATCCGAAGGAAGTCGAACTGCTGCTCGACGCACAGCCCGGCATACTCGAATCCGCGGTGATCGGAATCCCGCACCCCGACTTCGGCGAGGCGGTGGTCGCGGTGCTGGTGGCGCAACCGGACGTCGCGCTGGATCTTGCCGCCATCGACCACGTGCTGCGCGAACGGCTTGCGCGCTACAAACAGCCGAAAGCGCTGGAGGTCGTCGCCGACCTGCCGCGCAATGCGATGGGCAAGGTGCAGAAGAATCTGCTGCGCGAGCGGTTCGGTGCGAGGTTCGCACCTGCACAGCCGGCGAACTCGTCGCCCGGGTAACGGCGAAGCCGATACCCGGGCTACTCCGCGATCATCCTGAAAAAGCCCCGGGTATCTCGGCTTCGCCGATACCCGGGCTACGGTACTGCGCGCTGCGGGAGATATCGCCTTCTCCTGACCCGAACCGCGGGTATCCTATCGACCATGAACTTCCTCTCCCGCCTGCCGTGTCTGCTGTTCCTGCTGGCGATGCCCATGCTGGCGCAGTCCGCCGAACCCCGGCCGATCACCGTCTTCGCCGCCGCCAGCCTCAAGGAAAGCCTGGACGAAGCCGCCGCCGCGTGGACGACGCGATCCGGGCAGAAGGTGTCGATTTCCTACGCGGGCAGCGCTGCGCTCGCCAGGCAGATCGAACAGGGGGCGCCCGCGGATATCTTCCTGTCCGCCGACAGTCAATGGATGGATTACCTGCAGCAGCGCAAACTCATCGATGTCGATACGCGCGCCGATGTTGTCGGCAATCGCCTGGTGGTGATCGCGCCCGCGGCTTCCGCGCTGCGCGCACTGGCGCTGAAGCCGGCCGCCGTGCGCGCAGCGCTGGGCGAGGGTCGTCTGGCGATGGCGGAAGTCGCGTCGGTACCCGCCGGGCGTTACGGCAAGCAGGCATTGACCGCATTGGGGTTGTGGGACACGGTGTCCGGCCGACTGGCGCAGGCCGACAACGTGCGCGCCGCGATGGCGTTCGTGTCGCGCGGTGAAGCGCCGCTGGGCATCGTCTACGCCACCGATGCGCAGGCCGAGCCCAGGGTGCGCGTCGTCGCCGCGATTCCGGCCCGTACCCACGACGTCATCCTCTATCCGGTGGCGCGCGTGGCGAAGACTCCGCCCGCCGCAACAAAGGGCTTTCTGGCGTTTCTCCGCGGCGATGAGGCCGATGCCATCTTCAAACGCGCCGGTTTTCTGCCTGCCCGATGACGCTCTGACGTGTTCACCGCCGAGGAAACCACCGCCATCGCGCTGAGCCTGCGGGTCGCCGCCTTGGCGGTGGTGTGCGCAGCGCCGTTCGCCGTCGCCACCGCCTACATCCTGGCGCGCTGGAATTTCCGCGGCAAGATCCTCTTCGATGCACTGGTGCATCTGCCGCTGCTGATGCCGCCCGTACTCACCGGTTACGTGCTGTTGATCGTGCTTGGGCGCCAGGGCGCGGTGGGGCAGTGGCTGGAAGCGTGGTTCGGCGTCACCTTCGCGTTCCGCTGGACCGGTGCGGTGATGGCCGCGGCCATCATGGCCTTTCCGCTGTTCGTGCGATCGGTGCGGCTTTCGATCGAAGCGGTGCCGCGCGAGATCGACGAAATGTCCGCCAGCCTCGGCGCGCGGCCCTGGGCGACCTTCTGGCAGGTCATCCTGCCGCTGAGTTTTCCCGGCATCGCGGCCGGCGCCACGCTGGCGTTCGCCAAAGCGCTCGGCGAGTTCGGCGCCACCATCACCTTCGTGTCGAATATCCCCGGTGAAACCCAGACGATCGCGCTCGCGATGCACACCCTGATCCAGACCCCCAGCGGCGACGACGGCATCGCGCGCCTCGCGCTGGTCTCGCTGGCGCTGGCCCTGGGCGCATTGATCGCCTCGGAGTGGGCGGTGCGCCGCTCCGTCTACCGCCGGCAGAGCGAGTAGTGTTCGTGCGGGTCTTGCGCCCGCCATGAACGGAGCGATGGGCTGTCATCCCAAAGCATAGCCACGTGATGCTCCGGTAACGAAGTAGCCGTTCCATTGCATTGCTGGCTGCGAGGCCGGCCTTACGGATCAGGCAGCACGGTCATGCCATCACTCGCTCGTAATACTTGTCAGCAGCCTCTTCGACTAGGCGGTGCTGTGACCATGCCGCAACTTCAGTGCTGAATGCGGATGCTCTCTCGGAAGGCACGGTGAGGGCGAACCTGCCAACAATGCTGCGGTCGTCCGAATCCCACTCGACTCGAAAGCGCAGATACCAGTCTGCATCCTCCGGTGCGACGCCGATGAACACCTCATCGTCATTTGGCGTGGCTTCGAAGATAGTGCGAGGTGTCTCGATTATCGCGAAGAGGTCTTGAAATGTGATGGCACAACGGCCGAAGTGAAGGCCATCGTGTTCCCACCAGTCGTGGTAGAGGCGAAGGCTAGGTGAGGATGGCTGCAAGCGCTGCAGGAAGACCACCGCCCGTCGTAGCAATGCACAAAGCTCGGAGGCCGCTACCTCTTCCGAGGTGTGAAAAGTGACGCCGTCTGGCGGTGAAAATGACATGATGTGCAGTTCTCGTAGGGCAGGTCTTGCACCCGCCATGAACGGAGCGATGGGCCGTCAGCGAGTAGGCCCATAAGCCGAAGGCGTCACGCGCCATTGAATGACTGGAATTGGCGTTGGATTGGAGGATTCATTGGTGCATGACGCTTCGCGTATGCACCCTACGGGCCTAACATCTGGAATTAGGTCGCGCCGCGAAGCAGCGGCGGCTTGAATGAATTGTTAGAGCGCTTCTGCGATTTGCCAGCCAGTATGAGTAAGTTCAAACATAGTGTTTCCTGTCCCGATGTTTCGAACCAACTCTTTGGCAGTAAGCGATCGTAAAGCAGAATCGTACTTGGCAAACTCTTTGGTGCTGTCTGCACCGAATATGGATAACCCGATCTGTATGCTGCGCCCGCTGATGTACTCATTTCTCGAGATCGATCCGTTGCCGCTTTTTGCAGCGAGCTTAAGAAGCTCTTTCTCAGTTGGCGAGAGCTGCACTGTCTCGCTACTGTAAAGGCCATGTGACATCCGATCCCTCTCCTTGCGTAACAGCTCAAGTTCCGTTCTCAATTGCTCCTGCAACGATTCATCTTCGATTTTCAGAACTTCCTCATCTCTCTTTGCGCGCTCTATCAGCTCTGTCTCTTTGCCAGCAAATAAATCTGTTCTTGAACGCTCCAGCTCAGTTCTCCTGATCGTACTCTTGTGCTCCGCATGGAGGTGCAGATTGTCGATGTATTCGAACGGCCTTCTTGAAAGGTAAACGAAGGTGAGCTTGATCCATGGTGAGGACACTGCTATAAACGCACCCGCCACCAACGGCCATACAATCAAGCTTGTAAGACTGGTCATTGAATCGAATGCTTCCAGCCGGACTTGAGGTGAGCCAGGTGTGGTCGCCAACAGAAATATGCCCCTCCAGTTCAACGCGATGAAAGCCAATAGCGCGTAACCAAAGTATGGCGCCTTGATCCGTGCGCTTATCGCATCAATGATGTCGTTCACAAGCCTCCCGTTTAGCCTGTTGCACTCTAAATCTACCTAATCTACAGATATGCCAAAACGTGGCGGCGAGAGTATCAATCTGCGCTGCCACACGTTCGCTGTCAACGGTACCTCTACTCGGCAGAAAAGCCGGCATCGCCTGCTTTTCGTCCAATCATCCCGTACATGCAAAGCCGGTGCGCCGAGGCGCACCTTATGGAAGCCGCGCCAACTCGAACACGCAGCGGCCGCTGGCCGCAGTAATCAGCGCCAACACCCTCGTCGCCTCCGCATCCACCATCCCCCACTCGAACCGCCACGTCCAGTTGTGATCGCCCACCGTCCCCGGCGTATTCATCCGGTGCTCCAACCCAAGCCCCAGCACATCCTGCAACTGATAAACCGCCATATTCGCGACCGAGTTGCAGCACGCGCGGATCATCGCCCAGTGCACGTCGCTCGCGTTGGCGGGCAGGTAGCTGCCGGCGTAGGCGCGTTCGTGCGCGGTGGCGGTGTCCCACCAGCCGCGGACGGTGTGGTTGTCGTGGGTGCCGGTGTAGGCGACGAAGTTGCGGCCCCAGTGATGCGGCAGATACTCGTCGCTCGCGTCGCCGGCGAAGCCGAACTGCAGGATCTTCATGCCCGGGAAGTGGCATGCATCGCGCAGCTCGTGCACGTCGCGGGTGATGAAGCCCAGGTCTTCGGCGACGATGGGCAGCGGGCCGAGCACGCGTTCGATCGCGTCGAACAGCGCCTTGCCGGGGCCGGGTTTCCATTCGCCTTCCTCGGCGGTGGGGCAGGTCGCGGGAATTTCGTAGTAGCCGGCGAAGCCGCGGAAATGATCGATGCGAAAGACATCGGCCTGGTCCAGCGCGCGGCGCAGGCGTGCGGTCCACCACGCGAAATCCTCGTTCGCCATCCGGTCCCAGCGATACAGCGGGTTGCCCCAGCGCTGACCGGTGGCCGCCATCGCGTCCGGCGGGCAGCCGGCGACCGATGTCGGCTGGTATGCGTCGTCGAGCAGATACAGGTCGGGCCGCGACCAGCAGTCGGCGCTGTGGTGCGCGATGAAGATCGGCAGATCGCCCATGATCGAAACGCCGCGGTCGTTCGCGTAGCGCTTCAATGCATGCGACTGGGTGTCGAAACACCACTGCACGAACGCCCAGAAACCGATCTCGTCCGCATGCCGTTCGCGCGCAGCGACGAGCGCGGCGGCGTCGCGCTCGCGCAGCGGCCCGTCCCATCGCCACCACGGTGCGCCGTGGTGCGCGGTTTCCAGCGCCATGAACAGGGCGTAGTCGTCGAGCCAGCCGCACTGCTGCGCGGACCATTGCGCGAACGCGCTGTGTTCGCCCGCATCGCGTTTCGCGACGAAACCGGCATGCGCGTCGCGCAACTGCGCCTGGCGCCAACCGATGACCCGGCCGAAGTCGACGGTACGCGCGTCGAAGCCGCCGTCGGGCAGCATCGGTGCGTGCAGCCAGCCGGCGTCGATCAGCGGTTCCAGCGCGACCATCAGCGGGCTGCCGGCGAATGCCGACACGCTCTGGTACGGCGAATTTCCCGGGCCGATGGGATTGGTCGGCAGCCATTGCCAGACGCGCTGTCCGGCCGATTGCAGCCAGTCGACGAAACGATAGG
Organism: Thermomonas sp.; assembly: GCA_020692565.1. Taxonomy (GTDB): domain Bacteria; phylum Pseudomonadota; class Gammaproteobacteria; order Xanthomonadales; family Xanthomonadaceae; genus Lysobacter_I. Next base: position 15,635 of record JAIMKJ010000048.1, on the reverse strand, counting down.
CGTCCGGGCCGAAATCGCCGATCCCGTGCGGGCCGGGCAGCGAGGTGACGTGCAGCAGTACGCCGGCCGCGCGTTGCTCGAGATCGATCATCGGTGTGTCTCCTGGGGATTCTGGTCGCAGCGCAAGAGCAGCAGGCTGCGGAACGGTATATCGAACATGCGGTCGTGGCCCTGTGCGGAAGGTCCTGCTGCGGCGAGCGTGCCGCTGCTGTCTGCCGCCAGGCGCCAGGGGCCGCGGGGCAGGCGGAAGCGTGCGGGCTGCGCGCCGGGATTGAAGACGATGCACCAGCGCGGCGGCGACGCGGCGTCGGCGGCGAGCTGGCAAGCGAAGGCGTGCGCGTGCGCATCGTGCCAGTCGTCGACCTGCATCGCTTCGCCGTCGGGGCGCAGCCAGTGGATCGCGGGCTCGTGCGCGTCGGGCTCGGTCGAAAACCAGCGCGGGTGACGCAACAGCGGGTCTTCGCGACGCAGCGCGATCAGCGACGCGACGAATTCGATGTCGGCTTCGGCGTCGATATCGTCGGCCGTCCGCCAATCCAGCCAACCGGTGGCGTTGTCCTGGCAGTAGGCATTGTTGTTGCCGCGCTGGCTGTTGCCGAATTCGTCGCCGGCGCAAAGCATCGGCGTGCCCTGGGCCAGCAGCGTGGTCGCGAGCAGGGCGCGGCGCACGCGGCGTCGGGTGTCGATCACCTGCGGATGATCGCTGGGGCCTTCGATCCCGAAATTCGCGCAGATCTCGTGCGGATGACCATCGCGATTGCCTTCGCCGTTGGCGAGATTGTGTCTGTCGCGATAGGTCACGACATCGGCGAGCGTGCGGCCGTCGTGCGCCGCGACGAAGTTGACGCTGGCGTCGGGCAGACGATGGCCGTGATGAAAGAGGTCGTTCGACGCCGTGAAGCGGCGTGCGAATTCGCTGCGGCCGATGGCGGCGCCGTGGTGCGCATCGTGGCCCAGCCAGTAGCGGCGCGCGCCGTCGCGGAAACGGTCGTTCCATTCGGCGAAACGGCCGGGCATGCGTCCGAGCTGATAACCGTCGTGACCCAGATCCCAGGGTTCGGCGATCAGATGCACCTGCGAGAGTGTCGGATCCTGGCGCAGCGCGACCCAGAACGGCGCCGAGGGATCGAAGCCATGACGTGTGCGTCCCAGTGCGGGCGCAAGGTCGAAGCGGAAGCCATCGATGCCCATGACCTGCACCCAATAGCGCAGCGCATCCAGCACGAACTGGGTCACGCGCGGGTGGATCAGCCGCAGAGTGTTGCCGCAGCCACTGCTGTTCTCGTAGCGACTGCGGTCGTCGGCTTTCAAGCGGTACCAGCTCGGATTGTCCAGACCGCGGAAGGAGATCGTCGGCCCGTGCTCGTCGGCTTCGGCGGTGTGGTTGAACACGACGTCGAGCACCACCTCCAAGCCTTCGTCCTGCAGGGCGGCGACCATCGCCCGGAATTCCGCGATGACCGCGCCGGGGGCGTGGTCGCCCGCGCTGCGCGACGCCGAGTAGCGGGCGTCGGGGCAGAAGAAACCGATGGTGTTGTAGCCCCAGTAGTTGTGCAGGCCGCGTTCGTGCAGGCCGTGTTCGTCGATCGCGGTGTGGACCGGCAGCAGCGACAGCGTGGTCACGCCGAGGCGTTTGAAGTACGCGATCGCCGCGGGATGCGCCAGCCCGGCGTAGGTGCCGCGCAGCGCGTCGGGAATGCCGGGCAGCGTCATCGTGAAGCCTTTGACGTGCAGTTCGTACAGCACGAGTTCCGACTGCGGACGGCGCGGGTGCTGCGCTGTGCGCGTCGCGGGCGCGAGCGGTGGCATCACCCGCGCCTTCAGTGCACACGCGGCGTTGTCGCGCGTGTCGAGCATGCGCGCGCCGTCGGGGTGTCCATGCGCATGGGCGAACTGTTCCGGGCGCCACTCGAACCGGCCGACGATCTCGCGGGCGTAGGGATCGAGCAGCAGTTTGTGCGGGTTGAAGCGATAGCCGGAGTCCGGTGTCCAGCGGCCGTGCGCGCGGTAGCCGTAGATCAGGCCGGGCTGCGCGTGGGGCAGCACGCCGGAAAATACGCCGCCTTCGGCGGGAGCCAATGGGTAGCGTTGCAGTTCCTGCGTACCGCTCGCATCGAACACGCACAGCTCGATCCGCTGCGCGCGCTGCGAGAACACGGCGAACTGGATGCCGCCATCGACGACATGCGCGCCGAGCGGAGAAGCGCGGCCGGGGAGCAGTTGTTCTGGCAGGAGGTCAGTCATCGTCTGTGTGAGCGACGCATGTGGGAGCGACGGAAGTCGCGACAGGCTGCAGAAAGACTTGCCGCAGGCGATCGCGACTTCCGTCGCTCCCACACATAGCAGAGGCATGGATGACCAGCCTCCGGCTGTTGTAGAGCGTCTCCCGCCTTCGCTGGGATGACGGTCGAAAGCGACGAGCATTCATGGGAGCCGTTGCTCATGCCGGCACCAGGATCAGGGTCGCCAGCGGTGGCAGCGTCAGCGAAAGCGAGCGTGCACAGCCGTGAGCGGGCATCGCGTCGGCACGCAGCGTCTGCATGCCGTTGCCCAGATCGGTGCCGCCGTAATGACGCGAATCGGTGTTGAGCGCCTCGCGCCAATGCGCGGCGCCATCGTCGGGCACGCCGAGGCGATAGCCGTCGCGCGGCACCGGTGTGAGGTTGCAGACCACCAGCGCCGTGCCGCCGCGGCCGTCGCGACGGATCCACGCGAACACCGACTGCTCGCGGTCGTCGCCGCTGATCCATGCGAAGCCGGCGCTGTCGCAGTCGAGGCGATGCAGCGCGGGGGTGGCGCGATACAGCGCGTTGAGATCGCGCACCAGTTCGCGCATGCCGGCGTGGGAGCGGCGGTCGGGATGCGCGTCATCCAGCAGATGCCAGGGCAGTGCCTCATCGTGGCGCCATTCGCAGGGCTGCGCGAATTCCTGGCCCATGAACAGCAGCTTCTTGCCGGGATGCGCCCACATGAAGCCGAAATACGCGCGCAGGTTGGCGAATTTGCGCCACGCGTCGCCGGGCCCGCTCTTGGAGGACATTTTCTGCAACAGCGCGCCCTTGCCGTGCACCACTTCGTCGTGCGACAGCGGCAGCACGAAGTTTTCGCTGAACGCGTACACCAGACCGAAGGTCATCGTGTCGTGGTGCCAGCGCCGATGCACGGGATCTTCGTGCATGTAGCGCAGCGTGTCGTTCATCCAGCCCATGTTCCATTTGTAGTGGAAGCCCAGGCCGCCGCTGTCGGTGGGGGCGGACACGCCGGGAAAGCTGGTGGATTCTTCCGCCAGGGTGATCGATCCGGGCACGTCGCTGCCGATGCTTGCGTTGATCGTCTGCAGCAGCGAGATCGCTTCGAGATTTTCGCGTCCGCCGAACGCGTTCGGGACCCACTCGCCGGCATTCCGCGAATAGTCGCGATACAGCATCGACGCCACCGCGTCCACGCGCAGACCGTCGATGCCGAACTGCTCCAGCCAGTGCAGCGCGCTGCCGGCGAGGAAGGCGCGCACTTCGGTGCGGCCGAAGTTGTAGATCAGCGTGCCCCAGTCGCGATGTTCGCCTTCGCGCGGGTCGGCGTATTCGTAGAGTGCCGTCCCGTCGAACTGCGCCAGACCGTGCGCGTCCTTCGGAAAATGCGCGGGCACCCAGTCGACGATCACACCGAGGCCGTGCGCATGACAAGCATCGACGAAACGCGCGAAGCCTTCCTGCGAACCGAAGCGCGCGGTCGGCGCGAACATGCCCAGCGTCTGGTAGCCCCACGAGCCGTCGAACGGATATTCCGAGACCGGCATCAGTTCGATGTGGGTGAAGCCGAGGTCGGCCGCGTACGCCGGCAACTGCGCGGCAAGCGCGTCCCAATCCGGAACGCTGCCGTCGTCGTTGCGACGCCACGATCCGGGATGCACTTCGTAGATGCTGATCGGCGCATGACGTTCGTTGGCTGCGGCGCGTTCCGGCGGCAGTGCGCGCATCGGCATCGCGGCGGCGACTCTGCTTGCGGTGTCGGGCCGCAATTGCGCTGCGCGCGCGTACGGATCGGCCCGGGTCGGCAGTAGCGCGCCGTCGGCGGCGACCAGCTCGAATTTGTAGAGATCGCCGACGGCGGCGTGCGGGACGAAGATTTCCCACACGCCGGCGGTGTGGCGCAGCCGCATCGGATGCCGGCGCCCGTCCCAGGCGTTGAAATCGCCGACGACGCTGACCCGGCGCGCGTTCGGCGCCCAGACCGCGAAACGCACGCCGTCGATGCCGTCGATCGTGCAGGCATGCGCGCCGAGGAAGGTGTGTGGGCGCAGCTCGCGGCCTTCGCGGAATGCGAGCAAAGCGTCTTCGCCGATCTGCGGGCCGAAGGCGAAGGTGTCCGCATACACGGCTTCATGGCCATCGTTCCAACGGACCTTCAGCCGGTAGTCGAAGCGTTTCCGGCGCAGTGGCACGCGCGCTTCGAAGAAACCTTCGCGATGGTGCGGCAGATCGGTCAGCGATCTGCCGCTGGCGGCGTCGAGCAGTTCGACCGCATCCGCGCCCGGCAGCAGCGCGCGGATCCACAGTTTGCCCGTGGCATCGGCATGCAGGCCCAGCACCGCGAACGGATCGGCGTGCCGCGCCGCCAGCAGTGCGTCGATGTCCCCCGGTGCGAGCATGCTCAGCCGCGTTGGCCGCTGCGCTTCGGTGCGGCCCACACGGTGTCGGCGTATTCGCGGACGGTGCGGTCGGTGGAAAAGACGCCCATGCCGGCGATGTTGCGCAGCGCGCAGGCGTTCCATGCGTCGCGGTCGCGGTACAGCGCGTCGACGCGCGCCTGGGCGGCGACGTAATCGGCGAAGTCGGCGAGCAAGAAATACGGGTCGGCGCCGAGCAGGCCGTCGATCAGCGCGCGATAGCGCTTCGGTTCGCCGGGGCTGAAGGCGCCGTTGCTGATCGCGTCCAGCACTTGCTGCAGCTGCGGGTTCTGGCTGGCGATCCAGCGCGGGTCGTAGCCCACCGCCCGCAGTGTCGCGATGTCATCGGTGCGCAGGCCGAATACGAACAGGTCGGATTCGCCGATGGCTTCGGCCATTTCGATGTTGGCGCCGTCCCAGGTGCCGATGGTCAGCGCGCCGTTCATCGCGAACTTCATGTTGCCGGTGCCGGAGGCTTCGGTACCGGCGGTGGAAATCTGTTCGGACAGATCGGCGGCGGGAATGATGGTTTCGGCGAGGCTCACGCCGTAGTTCGGCATGAACACCAGTTTGAGCTTGCCGCCGAGCCGCGGGTCGCTGTTGATCGTGCGGCCGATGTCGTGGGCGAGGTGGATGATCTGTTTCGCGGTGTGATAGGCCGATGCGGCCTTGCCGGCGAGGATGACCGTGCGCGGCGTCCAGCCTTGTCCGTCGGGGCCTTCGGGCTGCGCCAGCATCGCCTGGTAGCGCGCCACCACGTGCAACAGATTCAGCAGCTGGCGCTTGTATTCGTGGATGCGCTTGATCTGCACGTCGAACAGCGACGCGGGATCGACCTCGATGCCCAGTTCGTGCCGGATCAGCGCGGCGAGCCGCTGCTTGTTCGCCTGTTTCACGTCGGCCAGGCGTTGGCCGACGGCGCGGTCGTCCGCGTGCTCGCGCAGTTGCGCCAGTGCGCCGAGATCGCGACGCCAGCTCGTGTCGGGCGAGCCGCTCCCGATGGTGTCGTCCAGCAACGACGACAGGCCCGGGTTCGCCTGTTGCAGCCAGCGTCGCGGGGTGACGCCGTTGGTGACGTTGATGAAACGGTCGGGGAAGAGTGTCGCGAAGTCGGCGAAGATGGTATCGACCATCAGTTCCGAATGCAGTTTCGCGACGCCGTTGACCTTGTGCGACGCCAGCACCGCGAGCGCGGCCATCTTCACCCGGCGCCCGCGGGTTTCGTCGATCAGCGAGACGCGCTGCACCAGCGCCGGGTCGTCCGGATGCCGCGCGCGTACGTCGGCGAGGAATGCGTGATTGATGCGATAGATGATGTCCAGATGGCGCGGCAGCAGCGCCTCGAACATCCGCACCGGCCAGGTTTCCAGCGCTTCGGGCATCAGCGTGTGATTGGTGTACGACACCGCCTGGCGGGTGATCGCCCAGGCGTCGTCCCAGCCCAGGCCGTGCTCGTCGATCAGCAGACGCATCAGTTCGGCCGGCGCCAGCGCCGGGTGGGTGTCGTTGAGATGGATCGCATTGCCCTGACCGAGTTCATCCAGCGCGCGGCCTTCGGCGAGATGCCGGGCGATGAGATCCTGCAGCGACGCGCTGACCAGCAGCGCTTCCTGCTTGAGCCGCAACTCGCGGCCGGCGTCGGTGCTGTCGTCGGGGTAGAGCACCCAGTTCAGTGCGTCGGCGGCGACCAAGTGGCGCGCGGCGGCGGCGTGGTCGCCGCGGCAGAACGCAGCGAAGTCGATCGCGTGCTCCGCGCTGGCCTGCCACTGGCGCAGGGTCGACACGCGTTCGCCGTGATGCGCCGGCACGATGAAATCGTAGGCGCGCGCGAGCACGCGTTCGGCCGGCTGCCAGCGGCGACCGCCGATGCCGTCGGATTCGACCTGTCCGCCGAAACCGACGACATATTCGACATCGGGACGTTCGATGTCCCACAGCGCGCCGTGGCGCAGCCAGTCGTCCGGGCGCTCGATCTGGCGGCCGTCCTGGGTGCCCTGCGCGAACATGCCGTAGCGGTAGCGCAGGCCGTAGCCGAACGAGGGCAGGCCGGTTTCGGCGAAGGAATCGAGGAAACAGGCGGCGAGCCGGCCCAGGCCGCCGTTGCCCAGCGCGGCGTCGGGTTCGGCTTCCAGCACCTCGCCCAGCGACAGGCCGCGCGCCGACAGTTCGTCCGCAAGCGCGGTCTCCAGTCGCAGCGCCGCCAGTGCGTTGCGCAGCGCGCGGCCCATCAGGAATTCCATCGACAGGTAATGCACGCGGCGGCTGGACGGCGCGCGGCGGGCATCTTCGGTCTGGGTCGCGGCCCAGCGCTCGGCCAGTGCGTTGCGACAGACGTCCGCTGCCGCACGCAGGGCCGCGCGCGCGGCCGGCACGCTCTGGCGCTCGTCCCGGGTCCGCGCCAGCGCGGCGCGGAAGGCCGGCAGCAGGTCGGTGGAGGCGCTGTCGGCCGCGTCCCGCACAGGGGCGGATCGTACGGATGTGGCGTCGTTTCGATGCATGGGTGATTCTCCGAGCGTGTCTCCGCGAGGGCTTGCCAACGCCCAGATGCGACGGTTCCTGTCGGGGAGCCGCCGCTGCAACCGGGGAAGCTTATGAGCCGCATGCCGTCAGGGCGAGCCCGCTACAATCGTATTCACTCGAAGCGGCGGCGGTACGTGCCGTACCGGTGTTCTGCATACGTATTCATCGATCGTATCCATCAATCGTATTCACCGATGCGGGCGTGCCGGCACTCGCCACGGTAGCGAACGGGATGAGCGCCGCGCGATGAGGAAGGACGTGTTGAAGGCGATCGTGCAGTTGCGCCGACACCCGGCCGGGCTGCTGCTGGCGGCGCGCGCACGCGCCGATTGAGTCGCCTGCCATCGCGGGTGTGGCTGCACCCGTTACAGGTGCGGCTGCTGTGTCTGCCGATACCAGCCTGCTTCTGGATGTTTCCCCCTTTGAAACAGGGGGCAGGGGGGATTCGCTGTTGCGGTTGCTTACACGGCCGGTCCCCGGGTTTTTTTCCGCCCGGACTGACCCGGATCAAACCCGCCGCGGCGCGACGGCCTACAATCCCGCCTACACACCGGTCACACAGGGCAGAGCCTTGAAACTCCAGGTTCCCTTCATCCAGTTGCCGCTGCTGTTCGATGCGGCCGCGCTCGCGCAGGAAATCGACGCCCTCGGCGAATCGGTCTGGAAGCCGCATCCGCAGGGCTTTCCGGGCAATTCCATGCTGCCGCTGCTGGCGGTAGGCGGCGATCCCGACAACGAGGCGTTTTCCGGTGTCATGCATCCCACCCCGCACCTCCAGCGTTGCCCCTACCTGCGGCAGACGCTGGCCAGCTTCGGCGCCACCGTCGGCCGTACCCGGCTGATGCGGCTGGCCGGGCAGGCCGAAGTGACCCGTCACGCCGATCAGGGTTATTACTGGACCGAACGCGTGCGCGTGCACGTGCCGATCGTGACCCAGCCGACCGTGCAGTTCGAATGCGGCGGCCAGACCATCAACATGGCTGCCGGCGAATGCTGGATCTTCGACACCTGGCGCCAGCATCGCGTGCTCAACGACGCGGTGCAGTCGCGTATCCACCTGGTCTGCGACACCGTGGGCGGCGGCGCGTTCTGGGACAAGGTGGCGCAGGGCCGCGCGCACGACGCGCCGCGAGAGGGCTGGCTGCCGAAGCGCGTGATCCCCGATTCGTCGGCGCCCGCCGATTTCGCCTGCGAAGCGGTGAATGTCCCTGCGGTGATGAGCCCGTGGGAACTGAACCAGCACCTGTCGTTCCTGCTCGGCGAAGCGCTGCCGCACCCGCAACTTGCGGCCATGAGCCAGCACGCCGGCCGCCTGATCCGGCAATGGAAAGGCTTGTGGGCCCAGCACGGCGACGCACCCGAGGGCCGTGCGAAGTTCCGCGCCGCGTTCGATGCGTTCGCCGCGACGGTGCGCCCGTTGGCGCAGGGCGTGACCCTGCGCAACGAAATGCCGTGGTTCCACGTGATGCTGGTGATGATCAGCCGCGTCGCGGTGGCGCCTGCGGATGCGCGCGCGGCCGGGAAAGCGGCGGGCGAGTACGCTTAAACGCTGCGTGTCGCCCGAATGCGTTTGCGTCAGGCCGCCTGTCGCCGACCATCCGCCGCAGCCGCGCATTCGCGCTCGGCGTATACGAAGAAATCGCGCTGGATGTCGGCGAAGTCGCGGTAGCCCTCGCGCGCCAGTTCGAGGATGCGTTCGCTCGATTCGGGGCGGAAGCGCGCGGCCAGTTCCAGCGCTTTCATCGCTTCGGCCAGGTGGTCGGCTTCCACGCCCTGCGATTCGAACGTGGCGTGGATCGTGATCCAGGCGTAGGCGTGCACCAGTTTGCCGCCCAGCTCGACCCGGAAATCGCGGTCGCGCAGGTACTGATAGAACCCTTCGTAGTGGCGCTCGCCGCGGAACACGCGGTCGATGATCGCGTACTCGCGGTCGGCCATCGATTCGGAGGCGATGTGGGTGCCGATCGAGCGGATCAGCGCTTCCGCATCGTGGGCCACGCTGCCGTAGCACACGAAGGTGCGCGCGACGACGTCCTGCAGCCATGCCGGCGGTTCCGACAGCGCGTTGCGCTCGGGCAGCGACAGCCCGGCGTAGTCCGCGGCGGCCTTGCGCATGGCCTGGGCGAGGGTGCGGTGCGGCACCCGGTGGCCCTTGTCGAGGTGCTCGTCGACGGTGGCGTCCAGCACGTGCCCGGCGACATCCATGCCGCGCACCGCCTGCGCATGGTCCGGTTCGTTGGCGTCGAGAAACAGATCCTGGGACTCGCCGATGTTGCCCGACAGCTTGGCGACCAGCGCGCCGGCATACCCGTTCCAGCGCGTATAGCGGTCGATGAAAACGAACTGCGCCAGCGGGTCGCGCACGGCGGCATCGCAGGCGCGGCGCACGGTGGCTTCCATCGTGTCCTGTTCGGTGGCGGTGATGAAATCTTCGATACGGAACATGGAAGGTTCTCCGGGCTGGCGATAGGCGGGCGCAGATCCCTATATCCGGAGCGGGCGCCACCATGTCAAGCGCCGGGCGGCCCGCCGACGGCCGCCGGAACGGAAGAACCCGCGGCGGTGCGCGGGTTCTTCGAGAGACGGACGGCAGGCAAGGCGCTTCAGAAATTCGGCTTGTCCGCTTCCGGCGTCTCGTTGTAGCGGACGATGGATTCCAGGATCAGCTGTTTGGCTTCGGCGGCGTCGCCCCAGCCGTCGAGCTTCACCCACTTGCCCTTTTCCAGGTCCTTGTAGTGCTCGAAGAAGTGGCCGATGCGCTCCAGCCAGTGCGGGCTGACCTGGTCGACGTCGGCGATGTGGCTGTAGCCGGAGAAGACCTTATCCACCGGCACGGCGAGCAGTTTCTCGTCGCTGCCGGCTTCGTCCTTCATGCGCAGCACGCCGACCGGACGCACGCGGATCACCGAGCCCGGCACCAGCGGCAGCGGCAGGATCACCAGCACGTCGGCGGGGTCGCCGTCGCCGCAGAGAGTGTGCGGGACATAGCCGTAGTTGCAGGGATAGCGCATCGGGGTGGACAGGATGCGGTCGACGAAGATCGCGCCGGACGCCTTGTCGACTTCGTATTTGACCGGCTCGGCATCCTTGGGGATTTCGATGATGACGTTGATTTCGTCCGGCGGATTCTTGCCGGTGGGGACGAGGTCCAGGCCCATGCGGTGTTCCAATCGATTCGGGGAAGGCGCGCATTCTACGCCGCCGGATGTTGCGTCGCAGCACGCATCGCTGAACCGGTGGTGTCGGCCCGCAACACGCACGGCGGCCCTGGGGCCGCCGTGCGTGGGATCGTCCGGGGCTGAGCCCGGTGATCGGACCTGCCGTTACTGCACCGTCACTTCCACCCGGCGGGCTTCGTCGGTATGGCTGCCGCCGCTGGTGGCTTCGGGCTTCTTCAGGTCGATCCGGTCTTCGGCGATGCCGGCGTCCACCAGCGCTTTCTGGACCGCTTGCGCGCGCTGCTTGGCCAGTTCCGCGTTCCTGGCTGGGTCGCCGTTGAGGTCGTGGTAGCCCGAGATCGCGGCTTTCGACTCCTGGCTGCCCTTGAGCGTCATCAGCACGCGGCCGAGGGTGGCGTCTGCGTCGGCGGGCAGATCGGCGCTGCCGGTGGCGAAGTAGATCCGGGCGATCCGGGCGGGGTCGATTCCGGCCTCCGCTGCGGCGGCCTGGACCTCCGCAGCCGTGGACAGGCCCGAACCCTGCGCCGCACTGGCGGCCGCGGCCGCCGACTGCGCGGCGGCTTCGGCGGCTGCGGTCGCTTCGGCCACGGCAGCCTGGTGGCCGGCGGGCATGCCGCCTTCGACCTTGTTCACCGGCAGCAGCGGCACCATCAGCAGGGCCACGATGTTGATGATCTTGATCAGCGGATTGATCGCCGGGCCGGCGGTGTCCTTGTAGGGGTCGCCGACGGTATCGCCGGTCACCGCGGCCTTGTGGGCCTCGCTGCCCTTGCCGCCGTGATGACCGTCTTCGATGTACTTCTTGGCGTTGTCCCAGGCGCCGCCGCCGGTGGTCATCGAGATCGCCACGAACAGGCCGGTGACGATCGTGCCGATCAGCAGGCCGCCGAGGGCTTCGGCGCCCAGCAAAAGGCCGACCACGATCGGCACCGCCACCGGCAACAGCGACGGCACGATCATTTCCTTGATCGCCGACTTGGTCAGCATGTCCACGGCTTTGCTGTAATCGGGTTTCGCCGTCCCGTCCATGATCCCGGGGATGTCGCGGAACTGGCGGCGCACTTCTTCCACCACGCTGCCGGCGGCGCGGCCCACGGCCTCCATCGCCATTGCGCCGAACAGGTACGGGATCAGGCCGCCGATCAGCAGGCCGATGATGACCTTGTGGTCGGACAGATCGAACGCGAACACCACGCCCGGATTGGCGGCCTGCAGGTTGTGGGTGTAATCGGCGAACAGCACCAGCGCGGCCAGCGCGGCCGAGCCGATGGCGTACCCCTTGGTGACGGCCTTGGTGGTGTTGCCCACGGCGTCCAGCGGATCGGTCACGGCGCGCACTTCCGGCGGAAGCTCGGCCATTTCGGCGATGCCGCCGGCGTTGTCGGTGATCGGGCCGTAAGCGTCCAGCGCCACGATCATGCCGGCCATCGACAGCATGGCCGTCGCGGCGATCGCGATGCCGTACAGGCCGCCCAGCGCGTGCGCGCCCCAGATCGCGATGCACACCGCGATGACCGGCAGCGCGGTGGATTTCATCGACACGCCGAGGCCGGCGATGATGTTGGTGCCGTGGCCGGTGGTGGAGGCCGCCGCGACGTGCTGCACCGGCTTGAACTGGGTGCCGGTGTAGTACTCGGTGATCCACACGATCACGCCGGTCAGCACCAGGCCGATCAGCGCGCAATAGAAGAGATTCGTGGCGCCGTGGCTGTTGTCGGCCATCAGTTGCATGGTGATCGGATAGAAGGCGACCGCGGCCAGCACGCCGGAGACGATCACGCCCTTGTAGAGCGCGCCCATGATCGAGCCGCCTTCCTTCACCTTCACGAAGAACGCGCCGATGATCGAGGCGATGATCGACACGCCGCCCAGTACCAGCGGATACAGCACGGCGTTCCTGCCGGCCTCGGCCAGCATCAGGCCGCCCAGCAGCATGGTCGCGATGACCGTGACCGCGTAGGTTTCGAACAGATCGGCGGCCATGCCGGCGCAGTCGCCGACGTTGTCGCCCACGTTGTCGGCGATCACCGCCGGGTTGCGCGGGTCGTCCTCGGGGATGCCGGCTTCGACCTTGCCCACCAGGTCCGCGCCGACGTCGGCGCCCTTGGTGAAGATGCCGCCGCCCAGTCGCGCGAAGATCGAGATCAGCGACGAGCCGAAGGCCAGGCCGACCAGCGCATGCAGCGCAGCTTCGCCGGTGACACCCATGTAGTCGGTCAGCACCACGTAGTAACCGGCCACGCCCAGCAGGCCCAGGCCGACCACCAGCATGCCGGTGATCGCGCCGCCGCGGAACGCGACATCCATCGCCGGACCGATGCCGCTGCGCGCGGCTTCGGCGGTACGGACGTTGGCGCGGACCGACACGTTCATGCCGATGTAACCGGCGGCGCCCGAGAGCACCGCGCCGATGAGGAAGCCGATCGCGGTCGGCCAATTCAGGAAGATGCCGACCAGCACGAACAGCACCGCACCGGCGATGCCGATGGTGGTGTACTGACGGTTGAGGTAGGCGCGCGCGCCTTCCTGGATGGCGCCGGCGATCTCCTGCATGCGGGCGTTGCCGGCGGGCTGTCGATTGATCCAGCGCGCCGAGATGATGCCGTACAGGATCGCCACGACCGCGCAGGCCAGCGCGATCATCAGTCCATATTGCTCAAGCATGAAACCCTCCCCAGAGTCGAAAGTGTGACAACGGTAGATAGCTCGCGGAATGCTGCAGCCACGCGGCCTGAAGCGAGATGCCAGATCGCATGCAACCGCCCGACTATGGCATAGCCGCCGCCCCCGTTGGAATCCGATTTCCGGAGGGTGCAAGGATTGCGATGGCGTTGTCGGAACGGGTCCCACCGATGCTGCGACGCAGCATGCCCGGCGGTGCCATGCGGTCCGGGTTCAGCCGCAGCGGGGCACGGTAGCCCCGCCGGTCGGCGCTTCCGCTCGCAAAGGAGCATCTTCGATCCGGCTTCACGATCGATTCGCCTCAATCCATGTGTGGAGATGTCCGAATGCGTTCCTGGTGTCTTGCGATCTTTTCGTCGCTCTTCGCGCTGTCCACGACGGTGGCCGTCGCTGCCGGTCCGCAGCCTGAAATCCGGCGCGAGCCGTTTCCCGCGCAGACGCCCGGGCAGGTCCACACCATCCGCATCATTCCCGAAACCTGCACCTATCTGCAGGGCGGTTTCGTCGCCGACATCGCCGCACCTTACAGATATGGCGCCGCATCCACCGGCAAGCGCTGCCAGCCGCGCGCTCGGCTGGTCGATCCCGTCAAGGCGAAGCCATCGGCCGAGAGCGGCTGGATCCTCAACGATCTGATCCGCATCCCCAATGCCGCTTGTCCGGCGCAGCAGGCGGTGATCCGGGTCTGGCGCAAACCCGCGAACAACATTCCGCCGCCTGCCGACGCCCAGGGCCGGCCGCGGATCTATCTGGAAGACGCCAAGCGCCAGGCCGCCGCCGGCAAGATCGCGCCGCTGACGCAGTACACGGCGGTGCTGGCGATGGAAGGCGATTGCCGGTGATGGCTGCGCGCGCGCCTCAGTCGCGCAACGCCACCCCGACGCCGCGCAGGAAGGCTTCGACCTCGCGGGTGTAAGCGTTGTCCTCGCCCAGATCGCGATTGATCTGCATGTGCGACAGGGGTTTCGCCAGCAATCGCGTGCGGGTGCCGTAGCGCGCGGCCTTGTCGAGGAAGGCTCGATTGGCCGGGCACGAATCGCGGCGACCGCTGGCGCAGACCGCCAGCACCGGTGCGGTTTTCGCAGCGATCCGGGCGACCGGCGACGCGGCGCGCCAATAGGCCGGATCGTCGCCGAACGCCCGGTCGAACAGCGGCAGGTGGCGGCCCTGCATCGTCGCTTCGGTGTCGATCGCGCCGCCGTCCAATAAAACACTGGCCCGCCAGGGCTTCACGCCGGATTCGCGGGCCATCTGCGGCGAAGCCGCGAGCAGGCCGACCAGGTGCGCGCCGGCGGAGTGCCCCATCAGGACGAAACCCTCGGGATCGCCGCCGAGCGTCGCCACCGTGTCCTGCGCCTTGGCGACGGCGCGGGCGACGTCGCGCGCCTGCTCCAACGGATCGGTGTCGGGCAGCATCCGGTAATTCGTCGAGATCACGATCGCCCCGGCGGCGGTCCAGCGCTGCTGTTTGGCCTCGATCAGCCCACGCATCGCCTTGTCGCCGCGACGCCAGCCGCCGCCGTGGACGTAGAAGATCGTCGGCGCGCCTTTCGTCTGTCGCGGCAGATAGGCATCGAATCGCTGTGCCGGGTGCGCGCCGTAGGCGATCTCGCGCATGGCCGGCGCTTCCGACCCCTGCGCGGCGGCGGGTGCAGGCTGGGGGAACGTCGCGCCCAGCGCCAGCAGCAGCGCGAACCCCAGTCCGGGCCAGGGCGAACGGCGCGACGCCGCGTTCACGGTCTGCGCTCGTCGCGCGGCTTGCGATGCGTGCGCAGCCATTCGCGGCGTTCTTCCGGCGTCATCGCTTTCAGCTTCTCGCGCAGCGCCGTGCGTTCGGCCGGCGGCAGTCCGCGGCCATGCTCGAACGCCGCGCGCGCCTCTTTGCGCTGCTCCGGCGTCATCTGTTCCCAGCGACGCTTGCCCTGTTCCGCGCTGCGGCGCTGTTCGGGCGTCATCCGCTGCCAGCGCTCGGCGTGCTCCAGCATCCGTGCGCGTTCGCGGGGGTTGCTGTTCCAGCGTTCGCGCATCACGGCGACGATCGCTTCGCGTTGCGCCGGTGACAGCCGCTCCCATTCCGGCGGCTGCGGCGCGTCCTGCGCGGGTCGCGGCGGCGGCGTCTGCGCGGAGGCCATTCCGATGGATGCGGTGCCCGCGCATGCGAGCAGCGCCGCGCACAACAGGGTGGACAGCCGATTGGGGCTGCGATGCGTGCTGCGGTTGGTGTTGATGTTCGTGGATGTCATAACAACTCCGAGATGTCGGCCTGGGCACTGTCCGAGCCCAGCCACAGATAAAAGTCGGGACTTTCTTGCAGCGCATCGAAGCCCAGGGCAGCGTCGGCGCCGGCGAATTCGGCGGCCAGCAGATCGGCCGGCAGCGTGTCGTCGATGAGGATGGTTTCGACCGCTGGTTGCGGCGCGTTCGGATGCGTATTCGTGTGCGTCTCCGTGCCGGCGACGACGGGCGCCGGTGCGGTGTCGGGTGTCCTGGGCGCCGGTGCCGGCGCAACGCCGGTCGGCGCGACCGCGATTTCGCCCAGCGGCGGCGCTTCCGTGTCGCGCGACAGGAACAGGCCGACCGCCAGGGTC
>JAIMKJ010000047.1:24753-30138 GCA_020692565.1 Thermomonas sp. | reverse complement strand
AGTGCTGCTGACCTTCGCGCTGGCGCTGCTGGTGGTGTACCTGGTGCTGGCCGCGCAGTTCGAGAGCTTCATCCACCCGCTGGTGATCATGCTGACGGTGCCGCTGGGCGTGCTCGGTGCGCTGCTGGGGCTGTGGGCCGCAGGCAGTACGCTCAATCTGTTCAGTCAGATCGGCATCGTGATGCTGGTGGGGCTGGCGGCGAAGAACGGCATCCTGATCGTCGAATTCGCCAACCAGCTGCGCGACGAAGGCATGGAAGTCGGCGATGCGATCATCGAATCCTGCGTGGTGCGCCTGCGCCCGATCCTGATGACCTCGATCGCCACGATCATGGGCGCGGTGCCGCTGGTCGTCGCCGGCGGCCCGGGTTCCGCCAGCCGCGGCACCATCGGCATCGTGGTCATCTTCGGCGTGGCGTTCTCGACGCTGCTGTCACTGTTCGTGGTGCCGGCGTTCTATCGGTTGCTCGCGCCTTTCACGCATTCGCCCGAAGCGGTGAAACATGCGCTGGAGAAGCTGGAAGGCGAGACGCCGCAGGTCGGCGGACACGCCTGATCGCAACTGCGACGCGCTCGCGCGGCCCCCATCCGCTCCCTCGACCGCCATAGGTTGCGCCTGTGACGCACCCTGCCCCGAAACGGCCGCGAAAGCACAGTGCGCCGTAGGCGCCGCCCCCACGGCGCGGTCTTATCGAACATCGGTGCGCTCAAGCGCACCCTATGACCGCAATACTTTTCGATAGCGTTCCGCCATCGCGGCATCGAAGGCGCAGAAGATCAGCCGCTCGGGCGGATGCGCGCTCTCGCGTACGCTGCGCACTGCGACCGCGATGGCTTTTTCCACGGGGTAACCGAACACCCCGCAGCTGATCGCCGGAAACGCGATCGAAGCGATGCCGTGTTCCGCCGCCAATCGCAGCGATTCGCGGTAGCAGCTTGCCAACTGTTCCGGTTCGCCGGCACGACCGCCCTGCCAGACCGGGCCGGCGGTGTGGATGATCCAGCGTGCGGGCAGGCGGAAACCGCGGGTGATCCGGGCCTCGCCGGTGGGGCAGCGGACGTAGGGACGCACCATCGGGATGGCGCTGCAGGCGATCGGCAGCTCCGGACCCGCGGCGCGATGGATGGCGCCATCCACGCCGCCGCCGCCGGACAGCGCCTGGTTGGCGGCATTGACGATGGCATCGACGGCAAGCGTGGTGATGTCGCCGCACAGGACTTCGATCTGCATGTGCTAGGGGACTCCGGTGGGCTTCTGGGTTGGCGCCCGCCGCGGGCCGCGTCGGCGCGCTATGCTGCGCGGGTCGCCCCCGGAGAGCCGCCCATGACCAGCCAGCAAGTGCCGCAGTCCGTGATCGACGCCCTGCTGCGCGGCGACAAGATGGGGGCGATCAAGCTGCTGCGCGATGCCAGTGGCGGCGACCTGAAGTCGGCGATGGCGATGATACAGAACCTGGCGACGCGGCTTCCTTCGGAACAGCAGCGCAACGACGACCGGCCCGGCGATCACAGCGGCTCCCACCATCTGGGCGCGACCGCGGCGCAGATCGCATCGCGCGCGGAGACGGTCTCGGTCATGTCGAAGTCGCATCCGCCGACGGTGATGCCCGGCGACGGCGCCACCCACCAGTGGGTGTGGCTGTTGATCGGAGTGGTGGCGCTGGCGGCGTGGTTCTTCTTCGGTTGACCCGCGCGCCGCGGCCTTCGTCCGCAGCCGCTACAATCCGCCGATGCCCTGGAAACAATCCCCGTATTCGTCCCCGGCGCCGGCCGCGGAGCCCGCGCGTCAGCGCCGCGATGTCGAGCTGCGCCTCTATGGCTTGAATGCGGTGCGCGCGGTCTTCGCGCGGCGTCCGCAGGCCATCCGCAAACTGTATCTGGCCGAGGCGCGGATTCCACAGCTGCAGCCGCTGCTGAAATGGTGCGTCGCCAATCGCGTCGGTTATCGCGTGGTGGAACAGGACGATCTGCAGAAACTCGCCGCCAGCGCCCACCACGAGGGCGTGATCGCGGACGTCATGCGCGAAGAACCCCTGTCGCTGGCGCCGTGGTTGCGCCAGTTGCCGCCCGGGCCGTGCTGTGCGCTGTGGCTGGATGGCGTGGGCAATCCGCACAACCTCGGCGCGATCCTGCGCTCCGCCGCGCATTTCGGCGTGGTCGCAGCCTTGCTGCCGAAGCAGTCGACCCTGGCGCTGTCCGGCGCCGCCGCGCGCGTCGCCGAGGGCGGTGCCGAAATCGTGCCGTTCGTGCGCCTGGGCCGCGAAGACAATGCCATCGCACAACTGCGCGGCGCGGGGTTCTCGATCGCCGCCACGGTCGTGCGCGGCGGCGGCGATCTGTTCGCGACGAAACTGCCGCAGCGAACGATCTTCGTGCTCGGCGCCGAAGGCGAGGGCATGGATGCCGAACTCGCCAAGGCCTGCGACCTGCGGCTGTCGATTCCCGGCAGCGGCGCCGTGGAAAGCCTCAACGTGGCTGCCGCGACTTCGGTGCTGCTGGCGGAATGGTTCAGGGCACGCAGTCGCTGAAGCCCTCTGTGGCAGTTATGCCGTTGCTTTTCGTGGGAGCGACGCAAGTCGCGACAGGCTGCTGAAAGACTTGCCGCAAGCCATCGCGACTTCCGTCGCTCCCAGAAGGCAAGCCCTCACGCCATCCGCTTGATCACCTGCAGCACCGCTTCGTACTCCGCGGCCTTGTCCGGTTCGCGGATCATCGCCGCGAGCGTGGCCGAGAGCGCGGCTTCCTGCAGCATATGCACCAGGTTGTCGTGGGTGACGCGGTTCATCGAGTCGAGCGCATGCGCCATCGCATCGACCGTTCCGTGCAGGCCGGACACGAACACGTCCACGTTGCCCAGCACGGCGTCGTTGGAGAATTTCACCGCCGCTTCGATCCGGTTGGCGATGTCGCGCACTGCGGCGTCGGCGGGCGGAGCTTCGGCGACAGCGCGTACCTGTGGGCCGGAGGATCGGAAGGTGTTGAGCACGGTCAGCAGGCTGGTCAGATTGTCGGCGATGCCGGTCTGGCCGATGCCTTCGGTCGCGCCTGCGGTCGCGGTGGTATCGAGCGAATAGATCTGCATCACGCCCTGGTTCGCCGCCGCCTGCGCCAGCGCGTTCTGCTGTTGCTGCGCGGCCACCGCGTTCTGGTAGAGGATGCCGGTCGAATGGGCCATGCTCTGGTAGATCGACCCCATTGCGAAGGCGGGGGCTTCGCCGATCACCTTGATGTTGGATTGGGTGACGGCATCGGTGATCTGGTCGTTGACTGCGGTGGGAAAGGCCATGCGCGGACTCCTGTGCTGTGCGGGTTGAATTCCGTGTCGACATGGTCCACGCGTCGTCGCGCGGACCATGCGTTTTCAGGGTGTGGCGGGCGCCTTGGGCGCGCTGCCGAAACCGCCGTCGGCGGCAGCGGCGAGATACGCGAACACCGCATACGCCGCGGTGTTCTGCGCCAGCGCGGCGGGATCGATCTTGTCCAGAGTGTCGTCGGGCGTGTGGTGCAGATCGAAATAATCGGTGCCGTCCTGGCCCAGCCACGCCCAGGCCGCGCCTTCGGCGACGATCGGGCCCAGGTCCGGCCCCGGGCCGCCCTTGGCCAGCGCTTCGATGCCGAGCGGTTTCAGGGCTTCGGCGATCTGTGCGGCCGCTGCCTTGGCATGCGGTGCGGCGTTGGTATTGAATCCATAGATGCGACCGGCGCCGAAGTCGCTCTCGGCCATCAGCTGATGCTTCGCCACCGCCGGTTTGTACTGCGCGGCGTAGGCCTTGCCGCCGTAGAGCCCCTGTTCCTCGTTGGCGAACGCGATCACGCGGATGGTGCGGGCGGGGCGCTGCGCTTTGGGCAGGCGGCCGATCAGATGCCCGGCCGCCATCGTGATCGCGACCCCGGCGCCGTCGTCGACCGCGCCGGTGCCGAGATCCCATGAATCCAGATGACCGCCGATCATCACCACCTCGTCGCGCAGCGTGCGATGGCTGCCGGTGATCTCGCCGATCACGTTGAACGACTCGGCGGTGCCGTCCCAGCCGCAGTCCAGTGCGAGGCGGATGCGCAGTGGTTTGCCGCGCGCCAGCAGCCGGCTGATCTGCTCGGCGTCCGGCAGCGCCAGCGCGGCGGAAGGAATCGGCGTCAGCCCTTCGTCGAAGCGGGTGACGCCGGTGTGCGGATAACGGTGCTGTTCGGTGCCGGCGGAGCGCATCACGTAACCGACCGCGCCCGCGCGGATCGCCGCGCTCGGCCCGCGGCTGCGGATCCGGCTGGCGGGTCCGTAGCCGTTGCCGTCGCGCGCGCGCTGCATGGTGTAGTCGACGAACGCGATTTTCCCGGTCAGCGATCCGGCCGGCGCCGCTTCCAGCGCGGCGAGGTCCGGAAAACGCACCACCTCGCCTTCGACCGTGCCGCCCGGACTGCCGCCCAGCGCGGTCAGGTGCAGCGGCTGCGCGTGGTCGCCGATCACGTCCGCGCGTTCGCTGCGGCGCACCCATTTCGGGAAGCTCACCGGCTCCAGCCAGACCTTGTCGTAACCCAGTGCCTTGAACTTGGCTTCGGCCCAGCGCACCGCGCGCGCATCGGCTTCGCTGCCGGCGAGGCGCGGTCCGATTTCGGTGGTCAGGGATTCCACCACCTGCCATGCGGTCTTGTCCTGGAGCGCCTGTTCGCGCAGGGGGGCGGCGTTCGCGATCGCGGCTTCGGGAATGCGCGTTTCGCGCGGCGGCGCGGCGGTGGCCGTGGCGGCGGCGAGGGCCGCGACGAGGACGGCGACGCGGGTCAGACTCGAACGCATTGCGAAGGCTCCAGCGCAAAAAAACGAAGCCGCGAGCGTAGCAGCCCCCGGCTCCGGATGCAGATGCCGTCGGTCACGTCGCGGCGACCGCGGCCGGTGTCCGTCCTGCGCGTTTACTTCCTGACGCTGTCGCGGATTTCGCGCAGCAGCAGCACGTCCTCGGGCGTCTCGGCCGGCGCTGGCGGTGCGGCGGCTTCGGCTTTTTTCAGCCGGTTCATGATCTTGATCACCACGAACAGCACGAACGCGATGATCGTGAAATCGATGACCGTCTGCAGGAAGGCGCCGTACTGGATCGCGACCGCCGCCGCCACTTCCTTGCCGTCCGGGCCGATCACCGCGTCCTTCAGCACGTAGGCCAGGTCGCCGAAATTCACACCGCCGATGAAATTGCCGACGACCGGCATGATCACGCCATCGACCAGTGAACTCACGATCTTGCCGAACGCGGCGCCGATGATCACGCCGACCGCGAGGTCGACGACATTGCCCTTCATCGCGAATTCTTTGAACTCGGAAATCATGCCCATGGAATCGTCCTCCGGAGGTTGCGGTCTGAGTGAATGATGCGGATCGGAAGCCAGGCCGCGGAAGCG
>JAIMKJ010000047.1:24394-24721 GCA_020692565.1 Thermomonas sp. | reverse complement strand
GGTTCTACAGTGGCGGCGCGATCCGGCAATCCAGGCGGATCAGGTCGTCCAGATGGCCTTCGCAGACATCGCCCGGCTGCAGCGCGGCCACGCCCGCGGGCGTGCCCATGAACACCAGGTCGCCGGCGCGCAGCGCGTAGAGTTTCGACAGTTCATGCAGGATGTCCGGCACGTCCCAGATCAACTGATCGAGGCGCGATTCCTGGCGCAGCGTGCCGTTGACCTTCAGCGACAGCGTGCGTTCGGCCAGCGCGCCGACATCCGCCGCCGGCAGCAGGTGGCTGATCGGCGCGGACTGGTCGAAGGCCTTGCCGGTGTCCCAGGGCA
>JAIMKJ010000047.1:0-24385 GCA_020692565.1 Thermomonas sp. | reverse complement strand
CTTTCGCGGCGGTCTGCAGATCGCGGCGGGTGAGGTCCAGGCCGATGCCGTAGCCGAAGATCAGCGCCTCGGCCTGTGCCGGGTCGAGCACGCCGGCGGGCGCGTCCTGGCCCAGCGCGACGACCAGTTCGATCTCATGGTGCAGATCCTGTGTCCCGGGCGGGTAGGCGGCTACGCCGTCGACCACCAGCGCGTCCGCGGGTTTCAGGAAGAATACCGGCGTGCCGCGTTCGGCTTTCGACGCCGGCGCGGCGGCGCCCATCTCGCGGGCGTGATCGGCGAAATTGCGGCCGACGCAGTAGACGCGACGGACCGGGAAGTGCCCCGCCACGTGCTGCTCGAGGTTCCGCACGGGCACACGCGTCGGCGCGGGCGAAGGAATCAGATCGGGAATGGATGCGTTCATGGCGCCATGATCGCCCGCGCGGCGGCGGTGCGTCGAGGCCCGGCGCATGGGTTGGAAACGAGGAAGCTCAGCGCGCGTTCGACAGCGCCGGCTTGCGCACGACCCGATATTCGCCTTCCAGGGGGCGCGTGGACGCTGCCGCGATCGGCTTGCCCCGGCGGCGCCACAGCCGCGCCAGCAGCCCCACGGCCAACATCGCCCCGCCAACCACCACGCCCACCACCAGCAGCCCGACGAGTACGGCGACGCCGATCAGCGCCAACAGGACGCGCAGTACGCGGTGACGCGGTTTGCGCGGCGCGAAGAACTCGCCGGCGCGGTGACGGTACTGCTGGAAGCGGAAGACGGATGAGGCGAACATATCGAGGTGTCGTGACACACTGAAGGCCAGCGGCCGGTTGCCGCAGTATCGGACGCGCGATGACGGAAGGTGTGAGAACTTCGTTAAATCAAGGCGCCGCCGCCTCGCCGCTGGCGGCGCTCGACGATCTGCCCGATGGCGGGCTGCTGGAGGTCGAGGCCGAGGTCGACGGCAGCGCCGAATCCCTGATCCTGCATCGCGACGGCGACACAATCCGCGCCTGGCTGAACATCTGCCCGCACGCCGGCCGGCGCCTGGATTGGGCGCCCGGAAAATTCCTGCAATCGAAGGATGGCCTGCTGGTCTGCGCCGCCCACGGCGCCAGCTTCGAGCTGCGCGAAGGCGCGTGCGTCGCTGGGCCCTGCCGCGGTGAGTCGTTGCGGACGGTGGCGGTGGCGATCGTGAATGGCCGGGTGTGCCTCGTACCCGATTGAACGGTCGAGACGGAGCGAATTCGCCTGTGGCCGGATCGGACAAGTATCGACCAGTGCGCAGGAATGCCGGACTCGAGATTTTACGAGCATGCGGAGGTCGTGATGAGAATGGGCTGCCGGAAGCCGCTTTTCCTGACGGCTGCATTGATCTGTCTTTCTGGGTGCCGATTCTCTCAAGTCGATGCGTGTCATGAAATGAAAAAAAGCATCGTCGATCGTAGCAAGGTGAGCGAATTGCTCAGCCTGATCGATGGTGTCAACGAAAGTGCGTTTGGACAGGAACGCTCGAAATATCCTTTCGGGCGCGGCGAATTCTCGCTGACGGATTTCAACGTTCCAGGCGATATCGGATTGGCTGAGGATGCCGAGGCCCAGGTCGTTACGGATCAAAGCGGAGAGATCGTCGCATTGCAGATCATCGACGCGAAAGGCAGAAGTGTGATTGTGCTCGGCAAGAGCGGTCGCTGGTATGCGTGGTCGGAAAAAAACATCGTGAAGGTCAATGACAGAGTCGGTGTTCTCTGCACGAAACGCGATTGAAATATTCGAGACTCGATCTTGTCGGACTGTCATTCGTCATGGGGATGATAAAATCGCGCCGGGCGCAGCGGCTCACGCGCTCCAAAAGATCGTCGACACGCTTTCAACAGGCTTCAAGACCATGATCAGATCCGTCGCATTCGCATGCCTGCTGTCTTCCGTCGCGGCGCTTTCCGCATCCGCCGGATCGTCCACAGCGGCGCCCGGGGAGCAGGCGCCGCGACCCGCGCCGCATTGCTTCAGCGCCCGCGACGTGCGCGAGGTGCGGCAGAGCGATCCGAGCACGCTGGCCATCCGCCTGGGCGACGACGCCCGCTACCGGCTGGAACTGGCCGACCCGTGCCCCGATGCGCTGCGTGCGGACCGGCTGCAGTTGACCAGCCGGCAAGGCTGGATCTGCGGCAGCAACGAGGAAATCCTCGACCTGGGCGAACGCCAATGCGCGGTGGCCGGGGTGGCGCGGATCGATGCCCGCGAGTACGCCGAACATGCGCTGCGCAGCGATCGCGGCGGCGGCATCGGCGCCGAGCGCGGCACGCTGGAGACCATCGACGTACGCGGTTCGCGCCGCAGGCACGGTTTCGGAGGCACCACCGCCTATTGCCTGGACGCGCGCTACATGCGCGCCTGGAGCGAGGACAGCGGTGGTCTGGTCGTGGAGGTGTCGCCGCGGCGCAGCAGCGGCAATCGCTACTACCGGGTGGAATTGGGTTCCGGCTGCGCCGAGATGTCTTCCGCGATCCACATGCAACTGGTCTCGGGCGTGGGCACGACGGCGATCTGCGGCAATGTCGGTGACCGGGCGGTGTTCTTCCGCGACGCAAACATCGGCGGCGTGCAACGGCCGCGGTTCGAGGGCTCGCTGGCGGCGCAGTACGGATGCATCGTCACCCAGGTCTATCCGCTGCTGCCGGACGAGGACGTCGGCAAACGCTGACCCGCGTTCGTCATGCCGCGGGCATGGATCAGTCCCGCATCAGCGTCGATTTGCCGAACAGGCTTTCCACCAGGTCCACCGCGAGTTCGGCGGTGGCGTTGTGGTTGTCCAGCGCGGGATTGAGTTCGACGATGTCCAGCGAACCCATGCGGCCGGTGTCGGCGATCATCTCCATCACCAGCTGCGCTTCGCGGTAGTTCGGGCCGCCGGGGACGGTGGTGCCGACGCCCGGGGCGATGCTGGGGTCGAGGAAATCCACATCGAAACTCACGTGCAGATGGGTGTTGTCGTCGAGATCCTCCAGAGCCTCTTCCATCGCGCGTTTCATGCCCACTTCGTCGATGTAGCGCATGTCGTAGATATCGAGGCCGTGCTCTTTCACCAGCCGCTTCTCGCCGGCATCGACCGAGCGGATGCCGATCTGGCGGATTTCGTCCGCGCGCATCGCCGGGGCGCTGCCGCCCAGGTGGACCAGTGGTTCCGGGCCGATGCCGCAGAGGCAGGCCACCGGCATGCCGTGAATATTCCCCGACGGCGTGACGTTACTGGTGTTGAAATCGGCGTGGGCGTCGAGCCAGAGCACGCGGAGTTTCTTGCCGGTGTCGCGACAATAGCGGGCAACGGCGGTGATCGAGCCGACGCCCAGACAGTGGTCGCCGCCGAGCACGATCGGCATGCGGTTCGCGCGCAGTTCCGCGCCGACCGCGTCCATCAGCAGGCGGTTCCAGGCCACCACTTCGTCCAGATGGCGGTAGCCTTCGGTGGGCGGCAGCCAGGGATTGGAAGGGCCGGCGAGATTGCCGCGATCGGCCACGTCCACGCCGCGGGCGGCGAGCGCCTCGCCGATGCCGGCGATGCGCAGGGCATCCGGCCCCATCCGCGCGCCGCGATGGCCGGCGCCGATGTCGGTGGGGACGCCGATCAGGGACACGGGCGGGAAGCTGCGCTGCATGGGGGAGTCCCGGGAAGTGGGGGGTGGTGCCGACAGTCCGATTTGAACGGACGACCTACCGCTTACAAGGCGGTTGCTCTACCAACTGAGCTATGCCGGCGAGATCTGCTGTGCGGGCCGCGAGGCGGTCCCGACGAGAGGTGGATTCTAGCAGGCTGCCCCGGCAGGGCAGCGTCCGCCGGCTCAGCGCACCCCGGCGCAGTCCACCGTCCGCGACTGCGCGGCACCGCTGGCGCGCCGCGCGGCGGCGGTATCGAAGCCTTCGGCGGCGGCGAGGTCGATCCAGTTCGCGGTGCGAACATCGCCCAGCGCCTCGGCCCTGGCCTCGAAGCCGGCCGCGCGCAGTGCCTGGGCGTGTTGCTGCGCCCGGGGTTCGCTGCTGAAGCGGCCGAGCGCGACGCTGTTGGCCTCGGCGCCGTCGCCGACCACCAGCAGGTCGGTGAAACCGGCGGCTTTGAGCCTGTCGGCGTTGGCGTTCGCGGCGGTGCGGTCGGCGGCAGCGGGCAGATAGACCCGCCAGCCGCGGCCGCCGCCCTCGCGCGTCTCGCGGGTGCGCAGGCGCAAGGCGCGCGGACGCAGGGCCGCCTGGGCGGCCGCGAGCGCTGCGGTGTCGGCGAAGGGACCGATGCGGTAACAGCGTTCGACGGCGGCGACCGGCGCTGCGGGTGCCGCCGCTGCAGGTGGTTCGGTCTCGGCGGGGCCGGCATCGTCGGCGGACCTGGCCGCGGTGGGCGTGGCTGTGGCTGGGCGCTCCGCCGCGGCAGGCGCTGGGCCGGGCCGTTCGCTGAGCAGTTGCAGGCGGGCGATGCCCGACGGTGCCTCGACCTCCGGCGACGGCGGCGCGTCCGGCCGTAACAGCCACCACGCGGCCACGCCGAGATTGAGTACCGCCAGCAGGACGATGGTTGCGCGCAGGGTCATGCGCGGATTGTCGCCCAAGCCGCCAACCCTTCCAACACGAGCGCAGGCGCGCGCGTCGCGTCGCCGCTCAGGCCGGACAGCGCATCGACGCCGCCGCCGTGCAGGATCAGGGCCGGCGCCGTGCCCAGCACGCTCTCGGCATCGCGGAGTCCGCGTTCGATCAGCGCCAGCGCCGCGCCGTCGCAGCCGGAGCGCAGCGCATCCGGTGTGTTGTCGGCGAACGCGACGCACTCGCCGCCGTGTTCGGGCAACTGCGCCGCGCGTCCGTGCAGGGCTTCGCGCATCAGCGCCGGCGACGGTGCGATCCGCCCGCCGCGATGCAGGCCATCGGCGTCGATCAGATCGAGCGTGATCGCGGTGCCGATGCCGACCACCAGCCACGGCGTCGCATCGTGTGCGGTCAGGCTTCGGGCGCGCGCGCCGAGCATCGCCAGGAAGCGGTCCGCGCCCAGCGATTCGGGCTGCGGATAAGCGATGCGCAGCCCGCCGAAGGCCGCCACGGTCCGCGCGATCGAGATTCGACTGCAGCGCGCGGTCAGCGCATCCAGCAGTCGCGCGCGCAGCGCGGCCGATCCGACCAGGGTCAGCGCCGCCGCTTCGAAGCGCGCCGGCAGCGCTGCGGCCCAGTCTGCCGGCAGTGCATCGCCGTCGTGTGCGATGGCGACGACGTCGCCGAGGCTGCCGTCGTCGCGCAGCGCGGCGTATTTCAGCCGGGTGTTGCCGAGGTCGAAAAGGAAAGTCGTCATCGTGGGCATCATGCCTGCGCCGGCAGGCGCCTGCGCACGCTGACCTCGCCTGCGCGCAGCAGCCGTTCGCCGTCGTTGGTGCGCAGACGCAGCGCGCCGTCGTCGGCGATGCCGACAGCAACGCCCGCGAGCATGCGGTCGCCGATGGCCGCGGTGACGTCCGCGTCGCGCAGCGCGTCCAGCGCGGTGAAGCGCGGGACGAACGGCGCCAGGCCCGCGGCGTCGAAGCGATCCAGCGCCTCGGCCAGCGTCGCCAGCACCGTGGCCGCGATTCGATTGCGCGCCGGCACGGTTTCGCCCAGCAGCGCGCGCAGATCGGTCCAGGGTTGGTCGATCCCGGTTGCGGCGGTCGTCGGCATGCGCAGATTCACGCCGAGGCCGACGATCGCGCGCGGCCGGCCGTCCTGCAGGCCGGCTTCGACCAGCACCCCGCCCAGTTTGCGCAGCCGGTCGCCCTCAATCACCACCAGATCGTTGGGCCATTTCACCCGCACCGTGTCCGCGCCCAGCGCATGCAAGGCTTCGACGGCGGCGATCCCGGCGACCAGGCTCAGCCCGCCCAGCCGCGCCAGCGTGCCGTCGAAGCATCGCGCGGCCGACAGATACAGATTGCTGCCGGGCGGCGACGCCCAGATGCGCCCCTGGCGCCCGCGTCCGCCGGTCTGGTGCTCCGCGAACAGCGCGGCGAGACCCTGCGCAGGCGTTTCGCGGCGCAGCAGTTCGCTGTTGGTGGAATCGATGCTGTCGACGATGTCGAGGCCTGCGATGCGGGCTTGTGCAGAGGCCGGCATCGACGCGCGCAACGACGCGGCATCCAGGGGTTCGTTCGAGACTTCGGCGATCACGCGCGGCGCGCCCAGCGATGCAGCAGCCGCGCTTTCTCGAAGCGCGACTCGGTGCCCGCGCGCAGCCGCGCGAGGTTCGCGCGATGGGTGAACAGCAGCAGCAGCGCAGCGGCGGCCGCGAAGACCAGGCGCGCGTGGTCGACCTGCGCCGTCAACGCCAACACCACCAGCGACAGGCCGGCAAGCATCGTGCTCAGACCGACGTAACCGGTGAGGATCAGCACGCAGACCCATACCGCGAACAGCACCGGCACCGCCGCCGGCCACAGCACGGCGATGCCGCCGACCACCGTGGCCGCGCCCTTGCCGCCGCGGAAGCCGTGCCAGATCGGCCAGATATGGCCGATGGCTGCTGCGAATGCGGCGGCGCAGGGCAGCCATGCGAAGTTGCCGCCGTCGGCGAAGCGCAGTCCCAGCCACGCCGCCAGCGCGCCCTTGCCGATGTCGATCGCCACCGCGCCCAGCGCGAACATTGCGCCTTGGGTCCGGAACGCATTGGTCCCGCCGGCATTGCCGCTGCCCTGGGTGCGTATGTCCACGCCACGCAGCTTGCCCAGCAGCAGGCTGCCGGAGAGCGAGCCGAGCGCGTACGCGGCGACGATGAGCAGGGACGCGGCGACGACAGGCGTCACGCTTCCACCTTCACGCAGCGACCGAAAATGGCATCCGCCCGGATCCAACCGTTGATGTAACCGCGATTGTTGCCGATCTGGAACCGTTCGCCCTGGATCGCCTTGATCAGATGCAGATATTCGGCGCCTTTGACCTTGCACAGCACGATGTCGTCGATACGCAGCGACGCGGCATCGTCCACCGGTTCGACGGTGCAGCGTTGCCTGGATTCGATGCGTCCGGTCATGGATCCGCCGGTCGGACGAAAACTGACGGTTTCGCCGCGATTGAGTGCTTCGATGTGTCGTGTCGCCCAGCCCATCCGTTCCTGCTCTTCGCTCCGGTACCGATCCGCTCGCCTGTCGGCGTCGCCGCTTTGGACATCATGTTTGCCGACCGCATGTCGTCGGCGACATGTTATCCCGGCGCCTGCTGGAACGACGCCACCAATGTCCCGCGCCCCGCATGCGCGCCGATCGCGGGGCCGGTTTCGACCAGATGCGCGTCGACCAGATCCAATCGCACGCGCAGCGCCGCCAGCAGGCGCTCGCCGTCGGCGAACGCATCGCAATGACCGATGATCGCGCGCAGCCGGGTGTGTTTGCCCAGCGCCTTGCCAGTGCGTTTCGCGACGTACGCCGCGAACGCCTCCGGCGCTTTCGCCTTCGCGAACAAACCGCCGGCGATCCCGAGTTTGCCGTCGGCGTTCACCCGCGCGATCGGCGTGAGCCCGGTGAAGCGCACCGCGGGCTCGGCCCACGCGGGAATGCGCCCGCCGCGTACGGCGTGGCTGATATCGCGGGCCATCGCCCAGGTGAGCGTGAGTGGGCGCAGACGTTCGAGTTCGCGCAGGATCGTGTCCGCATCGGCGCCGGCATCGGCCAGTTCGGCGGCGCGCCAGGTCAGCAGTCCCTGGCCGCCAGCGACGTTGATCGTGTCGAACACCCGGACCTTGCCGGCATCGCCCCGCGCCGCGGCGTGTTCTGCGGATTGTAGGGTGCCGGAGATCGCGCGCGACAGGCCGACGTACACCACCAGCGGATGATGCGCGCACAGGAATTCGAACTGGCGCCGGAAATCGCCGGGCGGCGGCTGGCTGGTGCGCGGCAGTTGCTGCGAGGCCGCCATGCGCCGGTAGAACTCGCCGGTGGCGAGGCCGACCTTGTCCAGATAATCGCGGCCGTCCAGATTCACCCGCACCGGCACCACGTGGATGCCGTGCCGTTCGATGACGGCCTCGGGCAGGTCGGCGGCGCTGTCGGTGATCACCGCGATGCGATCGGCGCGCCCCGGACTGCGCGATTGCAGCGACATGTCGTCGGCTTTCATGGCTTCGACCGTTGCGAATGCCGCACAGGTGTCGAACAGTTGCTGCGGCGCGCCGACGTGCGCATGCACGCGCATCCGCGTGCCACCGCCGGCCAGCACCATCGAATCGGCGCCGATGGCTTCCAGCGCCGCACGCAGCGGTTCGCGCCGGATCGGTGTGCCGCGCTCGCTGTCGACGATCAACAGGCATTCGGTACACCAGCGGCGCTCGGGATCGACGTTGCCGTGCGCCGCGTGGCCGTCGTCGTGGGCGTGGCCGTGATCCTGTGCATCGTCGCTTTCGTTCGCGGCGTGCAGGTGCGCGCGCAGGCGCATGGCGCGCGGGCCGCCGTCGACGAATTCGGCGATCCCTTCGAGCAGATCGACGAATCCCTGCGCGCCGGCATCGACCACGCCCGCCTTCTGCAGCAGCGCCATCTGCTGCGGCGTGCGCGCCAGGGCGCTGCGCGCCTGCACCAGTGCGCTGGAGAAGCCACCGCGCGGGTCCTCGCGCAGCCGGGTCGCGGCATCCTCCATCGCGTCGGCGAAGCTGTCGATCACACTCAGGATGGTGCCTTCGACCGGATGGGCGAGGGCGCCGCGGGCGCTGTCGGCGCCGTGGCGCACGGCCGCGGCCAGAGTCTGCGCGTCCAGGGCCGGCTGAGAACGGGCGTGTTCGGCCACGCCGTGCAGGAATTGCGCGAGGATCGCCCCGGAGTTGCCGCGGGCGCCGTCGATGGCGTCGTCGCCGATCCGCTTGAGCAACTCGCCGATGTGGCGGCTGCGGCGGCTCAGCGCGCCGTTCAGCACGCTGCCCAGGGTGAACGCGAGATTGTTGCCGGTGTCGCCGTCGGCCACCGGGAAGACGTTGATTCTGTTCAGGCCATCGCGCGCGGCGATGACCCGGTGCGCGCCGGCGATCAGCGCCCGGCGCAGGGCCGGCGCGGTCAGGGTGCCCGGAGGGTGGGCGGCGCTCCCGGGCTTCCGGGCGGGAGCGGTGGGCGTATCCGGCTGCGGGTCGGGGACGGTGTCGTTCACGTGGCGAGTCTGCCGCAACTCCGGCGGGCTGGATGCTGCGGCGCAGCAGGATGCCGTTTGCCGGACGACCGCTCAAACCCGGTCACATCCGCGCTATAGTCCGGGTCTTGTCTGGGCCCTCCCCATTCGATGGAAGTCGTCATGCGCCGCTCACGCCTCGTTCTGTTCACGACTCTCGCGTTCGCGTTGGCCACCCTGCCGGTCGCCGCGCGCACGTCGCCTTTGTCGAGCCCCAATGGCGACGCCGCGGAATGCCCGGATATCGTGGCCGCGACCGACGACGCCCAGGCGACACCGGCCACCAAGTCAGCGGCAGCGAAGCGCGGCGCGGCGCCCGCCGCGAACAAGGCGCCCCCGGCGACCCGCGGTAACGGTACGCCGCCGGTCCGCGCCCCGCGTTGGCACCGGTTCCTGCCGGGCATGTTCCGCTGATCTGCTCGATCACCTGATTTCTCTACAGGCACCTGCCGCGCTTGCACTGGTTCCGCAGGCTCTTCGCCCGAACCGTTCCCGACATCGACCCCGCGCAGTGGCGCCGCGTCCGCGCCGCCGTGCCGTGGGCCAAGGCGCTCGACCCTGTGCGCGACGCCCGTCTCGCGGCGCTGAGCGCGCAGTTCCTGCATCGTAAAACCATCACTCCGGTCGACGGCCTCACGCTCGACCCGGATCAACGCTGCACGCTCGCCGCACTGTGCTGCCTGCCGCTGCTCGAATTCGGCGCGGAGGGTCTGCACGGCTGGTCGCAGCTGATCGTCTACCCGGATGCCTTCCGCGTGCAGCGCGACCATGTCGACGCGGCTGGCGTGCTGCACATCGAGGAACAGGAGATCATCGGCGAAGCCTGGGACGCCGGGCCGCTGATCCTGTCCTGGGCCGACGTACAGGCCGATCTCGACGATCCCGAGGCGGGTTGCTGCGTCGCCGTGCACGAGATGGCGCACAAGCTCGACGTGCTCGACGGCGTGATGGACGGCACCCCGCCGCTGCCGCGCGACTGGCAACGCGCATGGGCGCAGGATTTCCAGCGCGCCTACGACGCCTTCGTGGCTGAGGTCGATGCCGGCCGCGAGACCGCGATCGACCCGTACGCTGCCGAGGGCACCGACGAGTTCTTCGCGGTTTGCAGCGAATATCATTTCAGTGCGCCCCATCTGCTGCGCGAGGAGATGCCGGCGATCGCCGCGCAGCTCGAACGTTTCTACGGCCGAAGCCCGTTCGACAGGGGGCTTTACGATCGTGCGATGCCATAGGTCGGGCTCAAGCCCCAGATCGCGGCCTTTACGTTGACTTCGAACATCGAACGAAGCGGTTTCGATCGTTCTGCGGCGTAAACGGATACATCGTAATGTCGGGCTTGAGCCCGACCTACAACCCCGGCGGCAGCGTCACTTCGAAACGCGCGCCGCCGAGTTCTTCCGAGCGTCCGACGTCCAGTTCGCCGCGATAGCTGCGCACGATGTCCTGCACGATCGCCAGGCCGATGCCGTGGCCCTGCACGCGCTCGTCGCCGCGCACGCCCCGCTGCAGCACCAGCGCGATCTTTTCCTCCGGGATGCCGGGGCCATCGTCTTCCACCACCAGCAGCAGGCCGGGACGACGGTTGGGTGCGCTTTCGCCGGCTTTCGCGGTGAGCAACACCCGCGCGCGCGCCCACTTGAACGCGTTCTCCAGCAGATTGCCCAGCAGTTCCTGCAAATCCCCCTTCTCGCCGTAGAAGCGCGCATCCGGATCGATCTCGAATTCGCAGAGCACGCCTTTCGCCGCGTAGACCTTTTCCAGCCCGCTGACGATTTCCTCGGCGTTGGCTTCCAGCGCCAGCGGCGCCGCGAACAATTTGTGGCCGCCGGACGCCGCGCGGCTGAGCTGGTAGCCGACCAGGTCGTTCATGCGCTTGAGCTGCTCGTCGAGTTCCGCGCGCAGTTCCGGGCCGTCGGTGCCGTTGTCCATCCGGCTGCGCAGCACCGCCAGCGGGGTTTTCAGGCTGTGTGCGAGATCGGCCAGGATGTTGCGCTGGCGGTCGAGATTCTCGCGCTCGCTCTCGATGAAGGCGTTGATGCTTTCGGTCAGCGGCTCCAGTTCGCGCGGATGGCGCTCGCTCATCCGGTGCGCGATGCCGCGCTGCACGCGTTTGAGCTCATCGATCACCCGGCGCAGCGGGTGCAGGCTCCAGCGCAGGACCGCGACCTGCAGCAGCAGCAGCAGGACGCCGACGCCGCCGAGGTAGCCCCACAGCGCACGCCGGAACACCGTCAGCTGGTTCTGCAGCCGCGAGGTGTCTTCCAGAATGTAGATGGTGTGCGGCACCTCGTCGGACAGATCGTCGCCCGGCCACACCAGCCCATAGCCGAAACGATAGGCCTGGCTGGTTTCGCCGTTGGACTTCATGTATTCCAACGGACCTTCGAACCGTTCCTGCCCCGCTTTGAGCATCCGGACCTGGGGCAACTGCGGCCCGCGCGCGGAATCGGAATCCCACAGCACGAACGGCAGCACGATCTGGGCGTACAACCCGCTGCCCGGGCGTTTCAGGCGCGGGTCGGGGAGTTTGTCGTCGTAGGGCGGGACCAGGTCGCCGCCGCGGCTGAATTCGGTTTCGCGGGCGAAATCGAGGGCGTAATCGCGCAGTCGGCCGCGCAGGATGTTCTCGGACGTGCTCAGGAAGGCGCGGTCCAGCGCGTAACCGGCCAGTGCCAGAAACGCGACCAGACCGAGACTGGCTGCCAGCAACTGCCGCGTCTGCAGCGAGCGCGGGCGCCAGTGGTACAGGCGCTCACGCTTGGGCATGGCGACAACCCGGTTGTCCGCACGCGACGCCGCGGCGCATGGGGCTGCGGCCGCGTGGGCGGAATGATGGAACCCGGTTCAAAAGCAGGGATTCAAACGCAGAGATTCGAACGTCGCGATTCAGATGTCGCCGGTGCGCGCGATCGCGAAACGATAACCGCGGCCGCGGACCGTCTCGATCGGCTTCAGGGCGCCATCGGGATCGAGCTTCTTGCGCAGACGGCCGATGAAGACCTCCAGCACGTTGGAGTCGCGGTCGAAGTCCTGCTGGTAGATGTGCTCGGTCAGGTCGGCCTTCGACACCAGCTCGCCGGCGTGCATCATCAGATATTCCAGCACTTTGTACTCGTAGCTGGTGAGATCGACGTTGGTGCCGTTGACGCTGACCGTCTGCGCGGCGAGGTCCAGGGTGACCGGGCCGCATTCCAGCGCCGGTTTGCTCCAACCGGCGGCGCGGCGGACCAGGGCGTTGATCCGCGCCAGCAGTTCCTCGACGTGGAAGGGTTTGACCAGATAATCGTCGGCGCCCTGTTTCAGGCCTTCGACCTTGTCCTGCCAGCTCGAACGTGCGGTCAGGATCAGCACCGGAAATTGCTTGCCTTCGCCGCGCAGCGCCTGGATCAGCTCCATACCCGACATTTTCGGCAGGCCGAGGTCGATGATCGCGAGATCGAACGGGACTTCGCGGCCCATGTACAGGCCTTCCTCGCCGTCCTGGGCAGTATCCACCGCGAATCCTTCGCGCTTGAGCCGGGCGGCCAGGGTTTCGCGGAGAGGGGCTTCGTCTTCGACCAGAAGAATGCGCATCGATTACTCCAGAGCCGACGGAGTGCCGGCGTTTCGTTCAGGTACGGAGCATAGCCGCGCATGGAGGCTGTCCGGGCGCATGCGGGTCGGCCTGTTCAGATTGCGCTTATGAGGGAAACGTCGATCGGCGTGCGGCGGATGCGACGGGATTGCGGCAGCAGAGCCACCATCGGCGGTGCCGTGATCCGCCGTTCGCTGTGGCCATGCCGGCTGTTGTCAGCGTGCTGTCGTCAGCGTGTTGTCTCAATCGTCACCGCGACGACGTCGCGGCGGATTGTCGTCGCGCGATGGACGTCGCGGCTCGCTGCCCGGCTGCGGGTCGTCCATGTAGATGCGGACCCGGCCTTCGTCGTCCACGACCTTGATCCGGGTCACGTCGCGGCCGTCGTACTGCATGCGCTCGGCGCTGAGCACTTGGCCGCGATTGGCGCGCTCGATCCGGCGAACCGCATCGGACACCGAGTCGTCGCGCTGCGGGCGTGCCGGCTCGGGGATCTGCGGGGGGCGCTCGCTGCGACCGCCCTGTCGCTGGGCGGCGGCCGGCAAGGCAGCGCCCGCGAGGGCAACGGCCAGGACAGTCAGCGGCAGGCAGCGACAAGAAAGAGACATGGGCGGGACTCGGAAGCGGACGGGCGACGACAGCAGAACACATCATCGCGCTCAGGACCGGCATTCTCGAAAGGAAGCGGTGAATCCGTCCTTAACTTTTTCTTACGGGGATCTGACAGGGTGGCCCCGATTCATGCGGGAAGCCCGCGAGACCCCCGGTTCCGGGACGCCAGACGACCATAAAACAGCTCGTGCGGGCGGTCGCGGGGAGGGAGGCCTCGAAGAGACATCCGGCCAAGTCATTGATCGGTCATCGGAAAGTCCGGCATGCGCGGGGCTTCCAAGTCCGGGAACGTACAGGCAGTACGCTTTACGGCGCGTGGCTAGAACACCTCGCCGACGCAACAGCGCAGCGAGCCGCCGGCGGCCTCGATCGCATCCAACACCACTTCGCGGACGCCGAAACCCGCAGCCGTCAATGCCTTGCGGCTGGCGGCGGACAGCCCGCGTGCGGCAGTCGCGCTCATCCAGACGCTGTCCGGCGCCAGCGAAATCGCGTTGCCGGCGAAGGCCGCGCGTTCGGCCGGCGACAGCGGGATCGCGTGCGACCCGTAGCAGGCGCCGATGGCGGCGACCGTGGCCGGATCGGCGAAGCCATCGGCGCAGATCAGCGCGGCGCGTCCCGCCAGTACTGCGAGGACGACGTTGGTGTGGTACTCGCCTTGGGCAAGATCGAACATCAGGGTCGCGCGCAGGCCGAAGGCGTCGTGCATCAGGCGGGCGCCGGCTTCGTCGCAACGTTCCGACAGGCCGCAGAAGCCCAGGCCGCGGGCGCGATCGATCGCCAGCGCGCCGGTCAGCTCGCAGGCGTGAGGCTGCGTGGACAGGTCGATTTCGCTGCGGCCCAGCGATTCGACGAAGAACCGGCGGATATCGGCGCGGGCGGCCTCGCGCTGGCGCACCGGGTGACGCATGCGGCCGATGATCGAGCGACCGGGGGCCGTGGCGAAGACGTTGTTGGGGAAGACCGCGTCCGGCGTCGCCGGGTCGCCGGCGAAGCAGATCACCGGCAGTTCGGCCGACAGCGCGCGCTGCAGATCACGGTGCTGGGCCGATGCGCGGGTGGCGTCGAACGCGGTCGCCTCGGCCATGTAGCGGTTGTCGCTGGCCGATTCCGCGGCCAGGCCGAAACCGTCGGGCGCGACCAGGAACGCGGCCCGGGCGGTGGCGGGCCCGAAATCGGGCGCGCAGGCGCGGGCGGCGGCGAGGAAGGCGTCGGTGTCGCGGGTCAGCATGGGTGTTGTCCGGACGTGGTCAGGCGGCGCGCTCGTGGGGCGCTTCGGTGACGGCGATCGCCTGTTCGATCAGCGACCAGCCCGCGCCCGCGCGGTGCGCGCCTTCGCTGAGGATCTGGCGGAACGCGCGGCCACCGCGTTCGCCGTGGAACAGGCTGAGGATGTGGCGGGTCATGTGCTTGAGGGACGTGCCACGTTCGAGCTGCGTTTCGACGTAAGGCCGCCATGCGCGCAGCAGATCGCCGCGACTGCGGGTTTCGCTCCCGAACCACGCCGCATCGAGCCGATGCAGCAGATACGGATCGTGATACGCCGCACGGCCGAGCATCGCGCCGTCGGCGTGATCCAGGTGCGCGCCGGCCTCGACGAAATCGGCGATGCCGCCATTGACGATCACCTGCAGCGCCGGGCGCTCGCGCTTCAGCCGGTATGCCCAGTCGTAACGCAGCGGCGGCACTTCGCGATTCTCTTTCGGCGACAGGCCCTTGAGCCAGGCGTTGCGGGCGTGGACCACGAACATCCGGCAGCCGGCGGCGGCGATGGCGTCTACGAAATCGAGGAAGCGTTTCCATTCATGATCGTCGTCCACGCCCAGACGGCATTTCACGGTGATCGGCGTGGACGGCGCGGCTTCGATCATCGCCGCCACGCAGTCGGCGACCAGGGATGGCTCGCGCATCAGGCAAGCGCCGAAACGTCCTGCCTGCACGCGGTCGGACGGACAGCCGCAGTTGAGGTTGATCTCGTCGAACCCGTACGCCGCGCCGATCATCGCCGCCTGCGCCAGCAGCGCCGGCTCGCTGCCGCCGAGCTGCAGCGCGACCGGATGCTGCGTGTCGTCCTTCGCCAGCAAACGCAAGCGGTCGCCGTGGATCACCGCGTTCGCATGCACCATCTCGGTGTAGAGCCGCGCATGCGGGGCGAGCAGGCGATGGAAGTTCCGGCAGTGGGTGTCCGTCCAGTCCATCATCGGCGCGACCGAAAGACGGAGGCGATCCGGGGCGATGGCGGCGGCGTGTACGGGCATCCGTGCAGTTTAGTTATCCTCTGCACAGATTCACAGCAGGACAGCCGAAGAGCGCACCGATGGCGAATGCCGATTATCGAAACATCACCCAATGGCTTGTGCAGCAGTTGCGGGCGGGCCAGCCCACGCATGCGCTGCTGCAGTCGATGTGCGACCGCGGCTGGAACCGCGACCTTGCGATGGGGCTGATCGCGGAGGCGATGGGCGAGCGTTCGGTCGCGACGGACGCTTCGCCAGCGCCGGCCGTGGCGTCGGGGCAGGTCCTGGAGGAGTCTGCCGCTCAGTCAGCCACCGGGCGCAGGATGCCCGCGCCTGCGCTCGACGGTGGCGCCATGTCGATCGATGCCGGCGACCGCAAGGTATCGGTGCTGGTGAGCATGCCCGATCCGCAGATCGTGATGTTCGCGGATTTCCTCAGCAAGAACGAATGCGATCGGCTGGTGGAAACCGCAAAGCCGCGCATGCAGCGCTCACTGACCACCGACATGAAGACCGGCCACAACAAGCTGGACGCCGTGCGCACCAGTCGCGGCATGTTCTTCCGGCGCGACGAGAATCCGCTGGTGCGTTCGATCGAAGCGCGGATCGCGCAGTTGCTGTCGTGGCCGGTCGAGAACGGCGAGCATCTGCAGGTGCTGCATTACCGTCCCGGCGACCGCTACGAGCCGCACTACGACTATTTCGATCCCGCGGGCGAAGGCTCCGCCGCCATTCTTGCCCGCGGCGGGCAGCGCATCGCCACGCTGCTGATCTATCTGCGCGAACCGGAGCGCGGCGGCGAAACCACTTTTCCGGACCTGGGCCTGCGCTTCGCGGCCAAGCGCGGCTGCGCGCTGTTCTTCAGCTACGACCGCCCGCATCCATCGACGAAAACCCTGCACGGCGGCGCGCCGGTGATCGCGGGCGAGAAGTGGGTCGCGACGAAATGGCTGCGCGAGGGCGTCTTCGAGTAGCCGCCGATGCTCACGCGATGCACGCGGGAGCATCGATGCCGGATCGCGGTCGTCAGCGCTTCAACGCCCGCAGTGCATCGGCCATCGCGGTGTTCGCGGGCGGTGCCGCGTTCCCGGGGCGGGGTTTCGAGCCGGTATTGTTCGCGCCCTGGCCGCGGGCATCGCGACCGCTGTTGCGGTGGCCGCCGGCGGTGTCGCGCTCTTCGCGCTTGCCGCCGCGGGTTTCGCCGGGGACATCGTCGAGACGGCAGGTCAGGCCGATGCGTTTGCGCGGGGCGTCCACTTCCATGACTTTCACTTTGACCACATCGCCGACCTTGACCACGCTGCGCGGGTCTTTGACGAATTTGTCGGCCAGCGCCGAGATGTGGACCAGACCGTCCTGATGCACGCCGATGTCGACGAAGGCGCCGAACCCCGCGACGTTGGTCACCACGCCTTCCAACACCATGCCGGGTACCAGATCACTGATTTTCTCGATGCCGTCGGCGAAGCGTGCTGCCTTGAATTCGGGGCGCGGGTCGCGGCCGGGTTTTTCGAGTTCCTTGACGATGTCGCGCACGGTCGGCAGACCGAAGCGTTCGTCGGTGAATTGTTCCAGCTTCAGGTTGCGCAGCGTGGCGGTATCGCCGATCAACTGCGCGACCGGGCGACCGCAGGCTTTGACGATGCGCTCGACCACCGGATACGCCTCGGGATGCACGGACGAGGCATCCAGCGGCTGGTCGCCATCGGCGACGCGCAGGAAGCCGGCGCACTGCTCGAAGGTCTTCTCGCCGAGACGCGGCACTTTCAGCAGTTCTCGGCGCGTCTTGAACGCGCCGTGCTGGTCGCGATAGGCAATGATGTTCTCGGCCACCGAACTCGACAGCCCGGCGACGCGCGCCAGCAGTGCGGCCGAAGCGGTGTTCACATGCACGCCGACCGCACTCACGCAGTCTTCGACCTTCGCATCGAGCGAACGCGCCAGTGCGTAGGGGTTCACGTCGTGCTGATACTGGCCGACGCCGATCGCCTTGGGTTCGATCTTGACCAGTTCCGCCAGCGGGTCCTGCAGGCGACGCGCGATCGACACCGCGCCGCGCAGGCTGACATCGAGATTCGGAAATTCGCGCGCGGCCAGTTCAGACGCCGAATACACCGAAGCGCCGGCCTCGCTGACCACGATCTTCGTGAGTTTGAATTCCGGATGCTTCGCGATGAGTTCGCCGGCGAGCTTGTCGGTTTCGCGGCTGGCGGTGCCGTTGCCGATGGCGATCAGTTCGACCCTGTGTTCGGCGCAGAGTTGCTTCAGCCGTGCCAGCGAGCCGTCCCATTGCCGCTTCGGTTCGTGCGGATAGATCGTGTCGGTCGCAACCAGTTTTCCGGTGGCGTCGACGATGGCGACCTTCACTCCGGTGCGCAGACCGGGATCCAGCCCCAGCACGGTGAGCGGCCCGGCCGGTGCGGCCAGCAACAGATCCTTGAGATTGTCGCCGAACACCGAAATCGCCTCGTTTTCGGCCTTTTCTCGCGCGGCGGTGATGAGTTCGAGCGAGAGATTCATCAACAGCCGTGCGCGCCACGCCAGATGGCAGGTGTCGCCCAGCCACTTGTCGGCGGGACGGCCCTGCATGGCGATGCTGGCCGCCAGCGCGACGCGGCCTTCGGCGTAAGCATTGCCCTGTTCGACATCGGTCGTGGGTTCGAGATCCACCGACAGCATGTCCTCGCGCCGCCCGCGCAGCAGCGCGAGCATGCGGTGCGAGGGAATGTTCGCCAACGATTCGCTGTGATCGAAGTAGTCGCGGAATTTCGCGCCTTCGTTTTCCTTGCCGGCGACGACCTTCGCGCGCAGCACGCCCTTGGTCTGCAGCCAGTCGCGCAGTTCGCCGACCAGCGCCGCGTTCTCGCCGAAGCGTTCGATCAGGATCGCGCGCGCGCCGTCCAGCGCGGCGGCGGCATCGGCCACGCCCTTCTCGGCATCGATGAAGGTTCGTGCGCGTTCGTCCGGCGCGACCGACGGATCGGCGAGGATCGCATCGGCCAGCGGCTCCAACCCCGCCTCGCGCGCGATCTGCGCCTTGGTGCGGCGCTTCGGTTTGTACGGCAGATACAGATCTTCCAGTCGCGACTTGCTGTCCGCGGCGAGCAGGTCGTTGACCAGCGCCTGCGTCAGTTTCCCCTGCTCGGCGATCGACGCGAGGATCGCATCGCGGCGATCTTCCATCTCGCGCAGATAGATCAGCCGGGTTTCGAGATTGCGCAGTTGGGTGTCGTCGAGACCGCCGGTGACTTCCTTGCGGTAACGCGCGATGAACGGCACCGTCGCGCCTTCATCGAGCAAGCCCACCGCCGCACGCACCTGCGCCGGCTGCGCGACGATTTCGTCGGCGATGGTCTGGGCGATGACGGCCGCGATGGATGCGGCGGAGCGTACGGGCGCGGCGATGCCGGCGGGGGATTCGGAAGACATTGCGACTGTGTTGGACATCGGGACTTCATGCGGCGGACAACGGAGGCCGATTGTCACCGGCTGCGTAGCGTGCGTACAGGCTGGCGCAGACGTGAGGGATGTGTCAGGTGCGGTTCTCTTCGGAGCGATGACGTATCGCCTGAAGGTCCATCGCTGTCGTCCTGGCGCCGGCGCTTTGCTCCCCTCTCCCCTCGTGAGAGGGGTTGGGGGTGAGGGGCCGCCGTAGCGACGAACATCGTCGGCGGACGAGCCCTCATCCGGCGCTGCGCGCCACTTTCTCCCGAGGGGAGAAGGAAAGCACTGGGCTTGTCGTGCTCCGGCTGCGGGATCGGTCCGTTTTCGCCATGTCTCATCAAGTTGCGGCAGACCGCATCAATGCGGGCACCGTGAACTTCACGCTGCCGGATCAATCGCCCAAGGTCAGCAGCGAAGCGTTGCCACCGGCAGCGGTGGTATTCACCGTCACAGTCTTCTCCGTCGTGAATCGCGGCAGGTAATGCGGCCCGCCTGCCTTCGGGCCGGTGCCGGAAAGATTCTGGCCGCCGAACGGCTGCACGCCGACCACCGCGCCGATCTGGTTGCGGTTGACGTAGATGTTGCCGACCCTCGCGCGCGAGGCGATGCGGTCGATGGTCTCGTCGATACGCGAATGGATGCCGAGGGTCAGGCCGAAGCCGGTGGCGTTGATGGTGTCGATCACCTGGTCCAGCGCATCGGCTTTCCAGCGGATCACGTGCAGCGCCGGGCCGAAGTTCTCGCGGGTGAGCTGCGACAGCGACTGCAGTTCCCAGGCGCGCGGGGCGAAGAACGTGCCGTGGGCGACGGCATCGTCGGTGGCGGCGGTGGCGATGAGTCTCGCTTCCTGCGCCATCTTCGCGGCGTGGGCGTCCAGCAGCGCCAGCGCGTCGGCGTCGATCACCGGGCCGATGTCGGTAGACAGCAGACCGGGGTCGCCGACCTTCAGCTCGGCCATCGCGCCGGCCAGCATGTGCATCACCTTGTCGGCGATGTCGTCCTGCACGAACAGCACGCGCGCGGCCGAGCAGCGCTGGCCGGCGGAGGTGAACGCGGACGAGATTGCATCCTTCACCAACTGTTCCGGCAGCGACGAGGAATCGCCGATCAGCGCGTTCTGGCCGCCGGTTTCGGCGATCAACACACCGATGGCGGCTTCGCGCGCGGCCAACGCGCGATTGATCGCGCGAGCGGTGTCGTTGGAACCGGTGAAGGCGACGCCGGCGACGCGCGGATCCTTCGTCAACGCCGCGCCGACGGTGGCGCCGTCGCCGGGCAGGAACTGCAGCACGGCTTCGGGCACGCCGGCTTCGTGCATCAGCTTCACGGCGGCGTAACCGATCAGATTGGTCTGCTCGGCCGGCTTGGCGATAACGCTGTTGCCGGCGGCCAGCGCGGCCGCGACCTGGCCCATGAAGATCGCCAGCGGGAAGTTCCACGGCGAGATGCAGACGAACACGCCGCGGCCGGCGAGCTGCAAGGTGTTGGATTCGCCGGTCGGGCCGGGCAGGGGCTCCGGCGCGAAGATTTTCCGCGCCTGGGCGGCGTAATAGCGCAGGAAATCCACGGCTTCGCGGACTTCGGCGATGCCGTCGGGAATGGTCTTGCCGGCTTCCTTCGTGCACAGCGCGATGTAGTGCGGCATGCGGTCTTCGAGCAGCTTCGCGGCATGTTCGAGAATGGTCGCGCGGCTTGCGGCGGGCATCGCGTCCCACGCGGGCTGCGCGGCGACCGCGTTCTGCAGGGCTTTTTCGACGGTGGCGCTGTCGGCCGGCTGCCAGTGCCCCACGGTCTGGCGGCGGTCGGCGGGATTGGTCACCGGCAGCGCTGCGCCGGCGGTGGTCGCGCCCGGCACCAGCGGCGCTGCGCGCCAGTCGCCGGTCACCGTGGCGTTGATCTGTTCGGCGAGCGTGCGCAGCTGCGCATCGTTGGCGAGATTGAGGCCCATGGAATTGTCTCTGTCGTTGCTGCTGTCGAGCGCGAGGAAGCTGCGGTACACATCGACCGGCAGCGGGATGCGCGGATGGGGGATGGTGTCGAAGGCGGACACGGTTTCGATCGGGTCGCGGATCAGGTCGTCGATGGCGACGTTCTCGTCGGTGATCCGGTTGACGAAGCTGGAGTTGGCGCCGTTCTCCAGCAGGCGGCGCACCAGATACGGCAGCAGGTCTTCGTGCGAACCCACCGGCGCGTAGACGCGGCAGGCCACGTTCAGGCGGTCGGCCGGGATCACTTCGGCGTAGAGGTCGTCGCCCATGCCGTGGAGTTTCTGGAATTCGTAGGCGGCATTCCCGGCCATGCGGTGGATCGCGGCGATGGTCTGCGCGTTGTGGGTCGCGAACATCGGATAGATCGCGTCGGTCGCGTCCAGCAGCCGGCGTGCGCAGGCCTGGTACGACACGTCGGTGTTCGGCTTGCGGGTGAAGACCGGGTAGCCGGACTGGCCGTCGACCTGGGCGCGTTTGACTTCGCTGTCCCAGTAGGCGCCCTTGACCAGGCGCACCGGGATCCTGCTGTCGAGGCGGCGGGCCATGTCGGCGATGTAGTCGATCACGAACGGCGCGCGCTTCTGGTACGCCTGCACCACGATGCCGAAGCCGTTCCAGCCGCGCAGCGAGTTGTCGGCCAGCACCTGAAAGATCAGGTCCAGCGAGAGTTCGAGGCGGTCGGTTTCCTCGGCGTCGATAGTCAGGCCGATGCCGTACTGTTT
The DNA here is from genome assembly GCA_020692565.1 of Thermomonas sp. Lineage (GTDB taxonomy): Bacteria > Pseudomonadota > Gammaproteobacteria > Xanthomonadales > Xanthomonadaceae > Lysobacter_I. The sequence continues at coordinate 2,690 of JAIMKJ010000047.1, read as the reverse complement.
CGCCAGCTGCGACAGCGCCAGCAGCCGCGGGCCGAGTTCGGCGAACACCCGCGCGCGCTTGGCGTGTTCGTAACGCGGATGCAGCGCGGACAGCTTGACCGAGATGCTGGGCACGGCGAAGACGTCGGCGTTCCTGAAGTCGCCCCGAACATCGCCTTGGCGATGTTCGCCAGCACTCCTGCCGATGGCGTGGATCGCCTGCCGGTAGGCTTCGAGATAGCGCAGGCCGTCGGCGGTGGTCAGCGCGCCTTCGCCCAGCATGTCGAACGAGTAACGATAGTTCGCGTTGTCGCCCTTGCGGCTGCGGGCAAGGGCTTCGTCGATGGTGCGGCCCATCACGAACTGGTGGCCCATGATCCGCATCGCCTGGCGCACCGCGAGCCGGATCACCGGCTCGCCGACGCGCCCGATCAGGCGCTTGAACGCGTTGTGGACGTCGCGTTTGGTGTCGTCGGCCAGATCCACCAGCCGGCCGGTCAGCATCAGGCCCCAGGTCGAAGCGTTGACCAGCACCGAATCCGATTGACCCATGTGCCGTTTCCAGTCGGCGTCGCCGAGCTTGTCGCGGATCAGCTTGTCGGCGGTGTCCTGGTCGGGAATCCGCAGCAGCGCCTCGGCCACGCACATCAGCAGCACGCCTTCCTCGCTGCCGAGGTCGTACTGGCGCATGAAGGCTTCGATGGCGCCCTGGTCCCGGGCGCGGGCGCGGACCCGGCGCACCAGATCGGCGGCGGTGGCCTGGATGGCGGCGCGATCGGCGTCCGGCTGCCGGGCGGCGGCCAGCAGCTCGCGGACGTGTTCGGTCTCGTCGCGGACCCAGGCTGCGGTGATCGCGGCGCGCAGCGGATCGGGCGTCGTGGGCAGTTCGGGAGACAGGATCCGGCTGGACAGCGGGCTTACGATCGGGTCGGCGGTCACGTTCACGGCAGTCCGGCAAGCGGAGAAACGGCGGATTCTAGCAGCGCCCGCCAACCCGGCTGATCGGGAGCGTATGGTGGGGCACAGAGGGCACGGCAGACGGGCCTTGCTTGCCCGTGGCGGTCGCGAACGGCTACCATTCTCGGGTTTCCCGGGACCCGATTTGCGGCTGCATGGCGCCCAAGCCTGCCTCCGCCGCCGAGTCGTCCTCGTATCTGATCCATCGCTAATTCGTTCTAATTCTTGAGCTAGTCACGACTTTCGGGGTTTTGGGCCATGGTGCAAATGCGTGCGAGTTGGACAAACTGGGGCCGGGCGTTGGCGGCGCTGCCGCTGGCCGCGCTCCTGCCGGTGGCGGCAATGGCCCAGTCGGCCGACCCGGTGCGGTGGCAGCTGAACATGGGCAAGGGCGTCACCGCCTCCTCCCAGAACGCCTACGAGGCCCACATGCTGGCGCTGTGGATCTGCGTGGCGATCGGCGTGATCGTCTTCGGCGCCATGGCCTACGCCATGTTCAAGTTCCGCAAGTCCAAAGGCGCCAAGCCGGACGTGGACTTCACCCACAGCACCAAGCTTGAGATCATCTGGACCGTGGTTCCGGTGGCGCTGCTGGTGCTGATGGCGTTCCCGGCGACCAGCAAGCTGATCGCGATGTACGACACCCGCGACTCCGCCATGACCATCAAGGTCACCGGCTACCAGTGGCTCTGGAAGTACGAGTACATGGCCGACAAGCCGGGCGATGTGGTCAGCTTCACCAGCCGTCTGGACCGCAAGAGCGACGAGATCCGCCAGAGCAAGGTCGATGCCCGCACCGCAGACCATCCGCATTACCTGCTGGACGTGGACAACGTGCTGGTCCTGCCGACCGACACCAAGATCCGTTTCCTGATCACTGCCGACGACGTGATCCACGCCTGGTGGGTGCCCGCGCTGGGCTGGAAGCAGGACGCCATCCCGGGCCTGATCAACGAGGCCTGGACCGAGATCAAGACCCCGGGCGTCTACCGTGGCCAGTGCGCCGAACTGTGCGGCAAGGACCACGGCTTCATGCCGATCGTGGTGAAAGCGGTGCCGAAGGCCGAATACGACCAGTGGCTGGCCGCCGAGCGCGCCAAGAACGCTCCGGCACCGGCGCCTGCCGAAGCCGCGCCGGTCGAAGCCGCGCCCGAAGCGCCGGCCACCACCGCCGCCGACCAGAACGCCCCCGCAGCCGCCGCCAACGCGGCCGGCTGATCGCACTCTTTTGAGGTAAGTCATGGCTACCACGCACGCTGATCACCACGACGCGCACGAGCACAAGCAGGGGTTCGTCGACCGCTGGTTCTACTCGACCAATCACAAGGACATCGGCACGCTGTATCTGGTGTTCAGCTTCGTGATGTTCATCATCGGCGCGGCGATGTCGGTGGTGATCCGCGCCGAACTGATGACCCCGGGCCTGCAGCACGTCAGCCCCGAGTTCTTCAACCAGATGACCACCATGCACGCGCTGGTGATGATCTTCGGTGGCGTGATGCCGGCCTTCGTCGGCCTGGCGAACTGGATGATCCCGCTGCAGATCGGCGCGCCGGACATGGCGCTGCCGCGCATGAACAACTGGTCCTTCTGGATCATGCCGTTCGCGTTCGCGTTGCTGCTGGTGACATTCTTCCTGCCGGGCGGCGCGCCCGCCGGCGGCTGGACGCTGTATCCACCGCTGTCGCTGCAGGGCGGCTTCAATCTGTCGTTCGCGATCTTCGCCATCCACATGATGGGCATCAGCTCGATCA
>JAIMKJ010000046.1:21374-31350 GCA_020692565.1 Thermomonas sp. | reverse complement strand
CGCGCGCACCACGCCGACCGCGTTCCTGCGCCTGTCGGAATCCATCGATCTGCACGCCATTGATCCGCGCCGCGTGCCGGTGCCGACGACGGTGGTCGCCATCGCCGAAGACCGGCTGGTGCCGCAGGACGATCTGTTCGCGCTGTCCGAAGCGCTGCCGCAGGGCGACCTGCGCCTGTTGAGCTCGAAATTCGGCCACGACGCTTTTCTCACCGAAACCCGGGAGATCGGCAGGATCCTCCAACAATCGTTGCGCAACGTCCCGGGAGGTGCGGCATGAGCGCCGACAACATCAATGCCCTGCCGCGCCGCAGTGCCGCGCGCGCCGCCACCAACGCGGTCCGCGCCGGCATCGACCGGGATACCGCCTTCGGCGCGGTGACGCCGCCGCTGGTGCTGTCGTCGAACTTCAGCTTCGCCGGCTTCGGCGAGAAGCGGCAGTACGACTACACCCGCAGCGGCAACCCGACCCGCGACCTGCTGGGCGAGGCGCTGGCGGAACTGGAAGGCGGCGCCGGCGCGGTGGTCACCTCCACCGGCATGTCCGCGATCACCCTGCTGCTGCACGCGCTGCTGAAGCCGGGCCAGCGCCTGGTGGTGCCGCACGATGCGTACGGCGGCAGTTGGCGTCTGTTCAATGCGCTGGCGGCCAAGGGGGCGTTCGAACTGACGACCATCGATTTCACCGATCCGCGCGCGCTGGCCGAGACGCTGGCGGCCCGGCCGGCGGTGGTCTGGATCGAAACCCCGTCCAATCCGCTGCTGCGCATCACCGATCTGCGCTTCGTGATCGACGCTGCGCACGCCGCCGGCGCGCTGACCGTGGTCGACAATACGTTCCTGTCGCCCGCGCTGCAGACGCCGATCGAATTCGGCGCCGATTTCGTCGTCCATTCCACCACCAAGTACATCAACGGTCACAGCGATGTGGTCGGCGGCGCGGTGGTGGCGAAGACCGCCGAGCAGCACCAGTCGCTGACCTGGTGGGCGAACGCGCTGGGCATCACCGGCTCGCCGTTCGACAGCTTTCTCACTCTGCGCGGACTGCGCACGCTGGACGCCCGCCTGCGCGTGCATCAGGAAAACACCCACGCGCTGATCGCACTGCTGCAGGATCATCCCGCGGTGCGCAAGCTGCATTATCCGGGCCTGCTCACGCACCCGGGGCATGCGCTGGCCGCACGGCAGCAGAAAGGCTACGGCGCGATGCTGAGCCTCGAACTGGAAGGCGGCGTGCATTCCAATGAAATCGGTGCGGTGCGCGCGTTCGTCGACGGTCTGGATTACTTCACGCTGGCCGAATCGCTGGGCGGGGTGGAAAGCCTGATCGCGCATCCGGCGACGATGACCCATGCGGCGATGACGCCGGAAGCGCGGCAGGCCGCCGGCATCGGCGACGGGCTGCTGCGGCTGTCGGTGGGCATCGAACACGCCGACGATCTGGTCGAAGACATCGCAGCGGCGCTGGCGCGCGCGTTGGCGGTTGTCGACGCGCGAAAACCCGCGCCGAACCAGGTCGCGGTATGAGCGCAGCGGTCGTCGCGACCCGCACACCGGCGGCTGCGCGGCCGGCGCGCATCGCTCTGCTCGGCACCGGCACCGTGGGCAGCGCGGTGCTCGCGCGTCTGGCCGGCTGGGAAGGCACCGCGCTGGGCGAACGGCTGTCGCTGCGCTACGCCGCGAATTCGCGCTTCGCGTTCCAGCCGGCGTCGTTCGCCGATGCGGTGGAACGCGCCGCGCGTCGCGACCAGCCGCGCGCGGTCGCGACGCCGTCGCCGGACGCCGTGCCGCAGATGCTCGGCGACTTCGGCGCACGCATCGTGATCGACGCCACCGCCAGCGAAGCCGTCGCCGCGCGTCACGCTGCGTGGCTGGCGCAGGGCATCCACGTCGTCACCGCCTGCAAGCTGGGGCAAGGCACATCGCTGGCGCGCTGGCAGGCGATCCGCGATGCGCAGCGCAGCGGCAACAGCCGTTACGGCGACAGCGCCACGGTCGGTGCGGGCCTGCCGCTGCTGCGTTCCATCCGCGCCCTGCAGATCGGCGGCGATCGCATCCACGCCATCGCCGGGGTGCTGTCCGGCTCGCTGGCGTGGCTGTTCGACCACTACGACGGCCTGCGCCCGTTCTCGGGCTGCGTGCGCCAGGCCCGCGACGCCGGTTACACCGAGCCAGACCCGCGCGACGACCTCAGCGGCGAAGACGTGCGCCGCAAGCTGCTGATCCTCGCGCGCGCCGCCGGCGTGACGCTGGACAGCGATGACATCGAAGTCGATTCGCTGGTGCCGCCGACGCTCGCGACCCGGGCGCTCTCCGATGTGGATGCGGCATTGCCGGAACTCGATGTCGCGATGCGCGCGCGTTACGCCGACGCCTGCGAGCGTGGCGAAAAGCTGCGCTTCATCGCGCGGCTGGAAGACGGCAGGGCGCGCGTCGGCCTCGAGTCGCTGCCGGCGGATCATCCGCTGGCCGGCGGCGCCGGCACCGACAACAAGGTGGCGATCTGGAGCGATCGGTATCGCCGGCAGCCGCTGGTCATCCAGGGGCCGGGTGCGGGCGCCGACGTCACCGCCGCCGGCTTGCTGGACGACGCATTGGAGATCGCCGCGAACGCTTGATGCCGTCAGTCGCAGGGACTGCCAACCGGCGCCGTTCGCGCTGGCGTGAGCAGCCAGCGCTTCCGCTCAGGTGCTATCCATGCGAGGACGGCGCCGGCGTTGCGAGCGGACCGAAATACTGTTCCAGCGGCTCCGGCCGGTGCAGCCCGAATCCCTGCGCGAGATCGACGCCCAGCGCGCGCAGCAGCTCGCAGTCGTCCCGGCTCTCGACCTGCTCGGCGACGGTCCGCTTGTCGAGGACGTGGGCGATATCGGTGATCGAACGCACGATCGCGGTCGACAGCGGCGAATCGCGCAGGTCGCGGATGAAGCTGCCGTCGATCTTGAAGTAGTCCACGTCCAGCGAGCGCAGGTAGTTGAACGAACAGAAACCGGTGCCGAAATCGTCCAGCGCGAAGGCGCAGCCCAGCGCGCGCAGTTGGGTGATCAGTGTCTGTGCGCGGGCCAGGTCGCGCACGGCGCTGGTCTCGGTGATTTCGAAACACAGGATGCTCGCCGGCAGCGGGCTGCGCAGTACCCGTTCGATCAGGAAATTCTGGAAATTCTGGTCGACCATCGATGCGGCGGTGAGATTGATCGCGCACAGATGCACCTGCGCGGCGGCTGCGGGCCGGGCCTCCAGCCAGCCCAACGCGAGTTCGATCACGTGCCGATCGAGCTGGACGCCCAGCTGGAAACGTTCGGCCGCGGGGATGAACGCGCCCGGCGCGAGGCGCTGGCCGGTGTCGGGGTCGCGCATGCGCAGCAGGAATTCGAAATGCCGCCCCGGTGGCGGGGTGTCGCCGAGCGGCAGGATGGCCTGGCAGTCGAGTTCGAACAGGCCGTTGTCCAGCGCCTCGCGGATGCGGACCGCCCAGCGCATCGCCGCCGTGCGTTCCTGCAGTTCGCCCGGTTCGTGATTGGCGACGCAGATGCGATTGCCGCCCACTTCCTTGGCGGTGAAACAGGCGCTGTCGGCCAGCGAGAGCAGGCGCGCCGAATCGGCGCCGTCGGCCCGGAACGTCGCCAGGCCGATGCTGGCGGTGACGTTCAACATCTGATCCTGCCAGCCGATCCGGTAGCGTTCGATCGCCTGCCGCACGTCTTCGGCGGTGTGCAGGGCCGCATCGGGCGAGCCGTGCAGCAGCAGCGCGAACTCGTCGCCGCCGATCCGGAACACCTCGCCTCCGCGCCCGACTTTCGTCCGCAGCAGCGCGCCGATGGCCTGGATCAGGGTGTCGCCGGCGGCATGGCCGATGGTGTCGTTGATCAGGCTCAGATGGTCCAGATCGAGATAGATCAGGCCGTGTTCCTCGCCCTGGCGCGACATCGCCCGCTGCACCGCCTCCTCGAAGGCGCTGCGATTGGGCAGGCCGGTGGCGACATCGGTCACCGCGCGGATCAGCGCCCGGCGGGTGGCCGCGCGCTGTTCGGAGATCGCCGCCATCAGCATCAGCGGGATGTTCGCGAACAGGCACATGAAGCCGAGCAGCAGGGCGGTATCCAGCGGATCCTTGGGCGACTGGAAGCCGCCCAGGCCCAGCGCGGTCAGCGAGGTGATGACGAGGACCGCGACCCCGGTGCCCAGCACCGACCACAGCGGCTCGAAGCGCGCGGCGCTCCACAGCAGCAACGCCAGCGGCAGCGACACCAGTCCCAGCGAATACAGGCCGCTCTTGGTGCCGGCGTAATAGAAGATCGGTACGGTGAGCGCGGCGCACAGCACCCAGATGCCTTTCTCGCGAGCAGACGAGTATCTGCCGTTCACGATGAGGCTGGCGCCGGCCGATGGCCGATGGGTCAGGTACAGCAGCGAGGGCGTCAGGCAGATGATGCCGAGCAGGTCGCCCATGCTCCATCTCGCGAACGACAGCCAGTGCTCATCGCCGGCGTCCATGCCCGCGGCGATCAGCCCGGCGGTGCCGATCAACGCGGAGCTGGTGGACATCGTCAGCGCGCCGCACATCAATCCGAAGCCGCTGCGGACGCTGAGCCGGGCGCGGGCGCCGGTGATCGAGGTGCAGACGTAATAACCCGCGAGGGTGCTCAGCAGGTTGCTGGCGACCGAGTAGGGCAGGAATTCGGTCGGGACCGGACTGAACAGCCAATGGTTCAGCAGCACCGGGACCGGTACGAACAGTGCCCAGCGCGGGCCGTAGCGCAGTACGGCGGCATAGGCGACACCGGAGGCCGGCCAGAACAGGCTGACTTCGCCCGGCGCCGGGATGAAGGCGCCTGCGTACCATGCTCCCAGCAGATACAGGGCCGTCAGCCACACGAAGCGAAACATCCAGTAGTTCCATCCGGGCGGCTGTCGTCGTCCGAGTCTAAACGTGTATTCGCCTCTGTGACCGATGTCGCTCGAATTTTCGTCGCTGCGTCGCGGTCGGTCGGCCCGGGCGCCCCTCCTGCGCGCGCGTTCGGCGCCGGTCCGGCGCTAGGTTCGGGGCGCATCCCGACGCGTCATGGCCGACCGGATCGGCGTCGTGGCGGCTGAGGCGGCATGGGGTGCCGGGCTGGACCGGCCGCGACCGGGGGCATGCCCCGCTCAGCACTCGATCACGTTCACGGCGAGTCCGCCGCGCGAGGTTTCCTTGTATTTGTCCTGCATGTCTCGGCCGGTGTCGCGCATGGTCTTGATGACCTTGTCGAGCGACACCTTGTGTTTGCCGTCGCCGCGCAGCGCCATGCGCGAGGCGTTGATCGCTTTCACCGCGCCCATCGCGTTGCGTTCGATGCAGGGAATCTGCACCAGGCCGCCGATCGGATCGCAGGTCAGGCCGAGATTGTGCTCCATGCCGATCTCGGCGGCGTTCTCGACCTGTCCCGGGGTGCCGCCGAGCGCGGCGGTGAGCCCGGCGGCGGCCATCGAGCAGGCCACGCCCACTTCGCCCTGGCAGCCGACTTCGGCGCCGGAAATCGACGCGTTTTCCTTGTAGAGAATGCCGATGGCCGAGGCGGTGAGCATGAAGTCGAACACGCCCTGTTCGTTGGCGCCGGGGCAGAAGCGGTCGTAGTAGTGCAGCACCGATGGAATGATCCCGGCGGCGCCGTTGGTGGGCGCGGTGACGACGCGCCCGCCGGCGGCGTTTTCCTCGTTCACCGCCAGCGCGTACAGATTCACCCAGTCCAGCACCGTGAGCGGGTCGCGCATCGCCGCTTCGGGCTTCGACGACAGTTCGGCATGCAGCGCCGGGGCCCGGCGGGTGATGTGCAGGCCGCCGGGCAGGGTGCCGCTTTCGCGGATGCCGCGCTGCACGCAGGCCTGCATCGCGGTCCAGAGCTCGCGCAGGTTCTGGCGGATTTCGGTGCCCGAGCGCCATGCGTGTTCGTTGGCGAACATCAGCCCGGCGATGTTCAGGCCGTTGCGTTCGCACTGATCGAGCAGTTCGGCGCCACTGTGGAACGGGTAGGGCAGTTCGGTGTTGTCGGCGACGATGCGGTCTTCGGCCGCTTCGTCCTGGTTGACCACGAAACCGCCGCCGACCGAATAGTAATCGCGGGTGGCGATGACTTCGCCGGCGGCGTCGTAGGCGGTGAAGCGCATGCCATTGGTGTGGAACGGCAGCTTCTGGCGCTTGTTCATGATGAGATCCTGCTTCTCGTCGAAGCGGATCTCGTGGCGCCCGAGCAGCAGGATCTTCTTGTCTCCGCGGATGCGCGCCAATGCGCCGGGGATCAGGTCGGGGTCGATCTCGTTCGGCCAGTGCCCTTCCAGGCCCATCAGTACGGCTTTGTCGGTGCCGTGGCCGCGACCGGTCAGTGCGAGCGAGCCGAACACTTCGGCGCGCACCCGTGCGGTGCGCGCGAGATCGCTGCCGGGCGTGTCGCCGCTTTCTTCCAGCCAGCGGTGGACGAAGCGGCAGGCGGCGCGCATCGGCCCGACCGTATGCGAGGAACTCGGCCCGATGCCGATCTTGAACAGGTCGAACGTACTGACGGCCATGCGCGTATCCCGGGTCGATTGGATGCGCACGGACGTGTGCCCGGCGCGGGAGGGCCGTATTCTATGCCGCATCGCGGATGCCGCACTGACGCCAGCGTATGGTCCACAACCGATCTTCCCGCGCTGCCTTCAGGTTCGTCCTCTACCAGCGCGACGACTGCCATCTGTGCGATCTGGCGCTGACGGTGCTGGCTGATGCGCGTTTCCCTGAATTCGAGAGTGTGTTCATCGAGGAGGACGATGCGCTGGAAGCCGCGTATGGTCATCGGGTGCCGGTGCTGCGCGACGAAGCCAATGGGCTCGAGCTGGATTGGCCGTTCGATGCCGCTGCGGCGACCGCGCTGGCGGCCGACTGAACGGGACGCAGGGCGAACGGTTTCACCCATGACCGCGTGCGAGCATGCGTGCGGGATACCGCCGGGAGGCTGTCGATGAATGCCACGACGAAAATGATGACGAGAGCAAGGGTCGGAATCGCGATCCAAGTCGCGCGCATGCGCGCGGCGAGAGGTGCGCGCTGGGGACTGGTCGCGATGGTGGCCGTGGCGACGGCCGCAGGTTGGGCCTCGGCCGTGGGCCGCGCGCCTCCCGCGGAGGATGCACTGCTGCGGATGCACGACGACTTCGTGCTGGCGTTCGTGCAGAGCGAAGGGTTCGGCAGGGCGCGGGTCACGCCGATGATGCGGGTGATGCACGACTACCGGACGCGAGGCGAAACGAAACTGTGGATACAGGATCTGCAACTGATCGGTATCGCCAGACACGATCCGCCTGTGGTGTTTTCTTCTGCGTTCCAAGGGTTCCAGCACGCCGAGGAAGGCATGGCGCTGGCGCCGCGCCGCGAAGGCAGGCCGTTGACCGATGCGGAGCGCGCCGACGTGCGCGCGCTGGAGAGCGGGCAGCGCCTCGTGGTGCATCCGCAGGAAGATGGGCTGCGGGCGATCGGGCCGATCCGCGCCGGCGATGAATGTCTGGGCTGCCACAAGGACAAACGCGCCGGCGATCTGCTCGGCGCGTTCGTGTATACCCTGCGCCCGCTGCCGGAACAGCCGCCAGCGCGCTGAGCGGTGGGTCCGGACGTCAGAGGTACCAGGTGTTGGTGATCGACGACATCTGGATGCCTGCCTTCATGCCGATCGGATCGTTCTGTCGCATGCACCGGATGGCCTGAGCCCTGTCCAGGACCTGTGCCGTCAACGAGACGCGGTACGGGTACCCGGGGTTGCGGCGGGGATGCGCTTTCACTTTCATCCGCGTGATCCGGATTCCGGACTGTTCCTGTGGCCCGAGTCGCGGGGTGAAATCCTGGGCCCAGACGATCGGATCCTTGATCCAATACGTCGCGACCAGCCGCGTCTGCCGTGCTTTCTGTTTCATGGAACCCCCCATCCGATGAATGTGGGTCCGATTGTAGTCATCCGCGGCGGCTCGCTGTCGATATGCCGAAGTCCCGTCGGTCGGGGGGCTGACAATCGCCACCCCGCCGGAGGTGGCGGCCGGACGAAACGACGTTTTCGCAACGTCAGATCGGGTCCGCTCCCTGGCGGTTCACTTCGCCTGGAAGACGACTTTGGTCGTGATCCTGATGTCGTTCGGGATGACCTTGGTATCGGCCCAGTCGCCGCCGCCGACGCCGAAATCGAGGCGTTTGACGACAGCGCTGCCGGCAAGCACCGGTTTGGCGCCCGCGGTCCAGGTGAATGTGAGCGTGACCGGCTTGCTCGCGCCGCGCAGGCTCAGCGTGCCGTCGGCGGCGTATCGGTTGCCGCCCAGCGAACGGAACTTCGTCGCGGTGTAGCGCGCCTGCGGAAATTTCGGACTGTCGAAGAACGATGCGCCGCGCAACTCGCTGTCGTAATCGGGGTTGCCGGCGGTGGCGGTGGCCAGCGGGATGACGACCGTGAGTCTGGCGGCGTCGAGCTTGGCCGGGTCGAAGGACAGCACGGTAGCGAAGCCCGGGAAACGGCCGTTGAAGGCATCGCCCTGATATTGGCCTGAGAAGCCGAGGGTCGAGCCTGTGGCCTGGACGTAATCGGCGGCGGCAACGGGGCAGGCGGACAACAGGCCGGCCACGAGCGCACCGGCAAGAAGCGAGCCGGTCAATGGCGACTGGGTGAATTCATGGGGCATGGTCGGGGTCCTGGGGCGGTGGAGTGTCGGTCGAGGGAGCAGGGGCGGTGTCGTCGACGCGCAGCCAACCGCGCGGCAGCATGCGCGCGAGGGTGGCGTCGCGTTGGAACAGATGGTGATAGAACGCGGCGGCGGCATGCGCCACCACCAGCACCACGAGCAGCCAGAACATCAGTTCGTGCGCTTCCTCGGCCAGTTCGTGCAGGTCGTGGTTCTTCTCGACGATGTACGGCAGGTTGACCAGATGGAACCACTGCAGCGGGAAACCCGCGGCCGAGTTCAGTACCCAGCCGCTGAGCGGGATCGCGAACAGCAGGGCGTAAATGGCGAAGTGAGTGAGGCCGGCGATGCGCTCCTGCCAGCGCGGCGAGCCCGGCACCGGGCGCGGCGTGCCGGCGTACAGCCGCCATAGCAGGCGCAGGACGACCAGCCCGAGAATGGTGATGCCGATGGATTTGTGCAGGGCGTAGGTCTGGATCTTGTCCGGGCCGTTGGGCAGGTCGCCCATGGTCAGGCCCAGGTAGGCCATGGTCAGGATCAGGACGACGACCAGCCAGTGCAGCAACTGACTGACGCCGCCCCAGCGGTCGGGCGTGTTTTTCAGGGTCATGGTGCGGGTTCCGTGATGGTCCGGGGAGGCGTGTCGATCTGCGCGGGCTCCTGGGGGGAAGAGGCGTCGACGGGGAGATCGGGTGCGTCGGGGGCGCCATCGTCCCCGGCGCGGCTGCGGGTGGCTTCGGCTTCGATGCGCAGTTCGACCGCATCGCCGATGACGCTCGGCCAGGCATCGATGCCGAAGTCCTTGCGGCTGAGCATCGCCGTGGCCGAAAACCCGACCGTGCGTCGGAAGGGCGGTAGCGGGTGGCGCTTGGCCGCATTGAGGGTCACGTCCAGCACGACCTCGCGCGATACGCCGCGCAGCGTCAGCGTGCCGTACACCGAAGCCCGGTTCGGGGCGATCGGCTCGACCCGGGTGGAGACGAATTCGGCGCTCGGGTGATCTTCGACATCCAGCAGGTTGCCGGCCAAGGTCGCCCTGTTCCAACCGGCATCGCCCAGATCCACCCGCGCCATCGGCACGCTGGCCTGCAGTCTGGCGCGGGTCCAGTCGTCGGGATCGAACAACAGGCTGCCGGTGCTCCCGGAAACGGTGCCGATGGCTTTGGAAAACCCGGCGTGTTCGATCGCGAACATCACCCGCGTATGGACAGGATCCAGGCTGTAATGGGCAGCTTCGCCTGCCGCTGCGCTTCCCGCGAAAGGAAGCGCGGCTGCGAATGCGGCGAACAATGCAATCCGGTGG
>JAIMKJ010000046.1:7588-21346 GCA_020692565.1 Thermomonas sp. | reverse complement strand
GGGCTCGCGGGCGTTTGCCGGATTCTAGGCGCATGCCGCAGCATATGTCCTCACAGGGCTGCAACGATGCATCGCATGGTCGGCGGCCACGTAGGGGCGAGGAAAGAGATTCAGGATGATCAGGCACAGGGATCGCATGCGTCAGGAAGACGTACATAAGAGGGGTATGGACAGGCGTGCCGACAGCAAAGCGGCTCTGCCGATGCGCCGTGGGTCCCGGCTCGCCATTGCAGGCCTGCGCTGTTGTCTTTGCGCATGGCTGATGATGGGTTCTGCAGCAGCGGCGCCAGCGTCTTCTGCGTCTGAGCTTCCTTTGAAACACCGTTTCATCCGTTTCGGTCCGGAGCAGGGGCTGTCCTCGGTCATCAACGATCTTGCCGTCGATCGCCAAGGCTACGTCTGGGCCGCAACGGGCGATGGTCTGGCGCGCTACGACGGCACGAACTTCCGGTTCTGGCGGCGGGAACTCGGTATGGAGGGTTCCCTGCCGGACAACGATCTGGTCGCAATGGCGCTGGACGAGGATGACCGGTTATGGGTCGCCTCGCCGGGTCATCTCAGCATGATGGACCACACTCGCAGCGGTTTCGTGACCGTGCGTTTCGAGGGGCGATCGGCAGTGTGTGGACGCGAGATCACGGCCGTTTCCGCCGCCGTGGGAGGCGGTGTATGGGTCGGCGTGTATGCCGGGGAGCTATGCAGGGTCGCGCGCGATGGCCGCGTCCAGCGTGTATTGCCTGTTGTTGGAGGGGATTTGTTGGGTGCTGTTCCCTCAATGTTGCTCGCTCTAGGTGAAAATGATTTGTTGGTCGGTACTGATGTTGGAGCACTACATTATCGCGATGGGGTCATTAAAGAGGTGGCGCCACGCATTTTGCGGGGCGCTCAGATTTTCGGACTCGATAGTGTTCCTTATGATGAGATTTGGATGGGTACGGACCGTGGATTATATAAATACGCAACAAATGGTAGCGTGCAGGCGGAGCAGTGGGAATTGCCTACACTGGCGACTAATGCGATGGTCTTGCGCGACATGCGCGGCACGTATTGGATCGGAACCGCGGCGGGATTGTTTCGTGCGTCTTCGAGGCATGCGCCCGTCGTGATGGCGCATGGTGATCGTCGCGACGATGGGCTGAGTAGTGGCGTTTTTGCGCAGGCGATGGATCGCGAGGGCGGGCTGTGGTTTGCGTCCTATTCCCAGGGCTTGTCGTATCTGCCGCCGGGACACGAGCGCTTCACGGTGATCGATGAAGTCGAGGGCATGGCCCTTGAACGCAGCGATCCGCTCGCTGTCGCCCCAGACGGGAAAGGCGGCTTCTGGGTTGTCGGCAGCCGCATGCTGTACGCGCTGCGGGCGGGAGACACCTCCTTGCGCCCGGTCGCAAGTGCTGAGTCCTTGGACGAGGAATGGCTGCAGACCTTGACGCGTTGCCCGGATGGCAGGCTGTGGCTCGCCAGTTTCCGCGGTGTCGTCGAGTACGATCCATCGCGCGGCAGGCGCGGGCGCAGCCTGCGGTTTCCGGACGATGGCACGCGTACGCCGCAGACGCTGCTGTGTACCGACGATGGCCGCCTGTGGGTTTCGCTTTTCGGTGGAGGTTTGAGGATTCATGCGCCCAACGGACATTTGCTGCATGAGCTGACGCCCGAGGCGGTGCTTGGAAATTCAGGTCAGGACTACGCGAAACTCCAGTCCGGCCCGGATGGACTACCGTGGTTATCCGCGGGTCGACAGCTTCGGCGCTGGAACGGCCAGCGGTTCGAGTCGGTCGAGCTGGGCGCCGGTGAGGCGATCCAGTCCTTCGCGTTCGTCGCGCCGCGGACGGTATGGGTCGCGCGTTTCGGAAGCCTGGAGCGCTACGAGTGGCGCGATGCCGCGCTTGAATTGCGCGAGCGCATCGACAGCGAGAATGGCCTGCCGGCCGCGCATATCGCCGGTATTCTCGCTGCCGGCAACGATCAGCTATGGCTGAGTACCGCGCGCGGTCTGCTGCAATACGATGGCCGCAATCGCCGCATCCGGAATTTCGGCATGAGCGATGGTCTGCCCGATGTCGATTTCATGATGGCCGCGCCGGTCCGCGGCGATGAGGGCGCTGCGCTCGCGCTGTCCAAACGCGGCCTTGCGCTGTTCGATCCTGATCGCCCTTTGCCGGTGTCGCGCGCATCGGTGCTGTCGATCGAGTCGATCACTCTGCGCCGGGGCGAAGACACGATCGCATTTTCCGGTCGCGATGGCGACGTGCCGCGCGCGGTGATGCGGCCGCGAGATCGCGATCTGCAGGTAACCGCGCGGGTGATGTCGTTCGTCGATCCGGCTGCGCATCGCTATCGCTTCAGACTGCACGGTTACGATCCGGACTGGGTGGTGGATGACCGCGGCGAGCGCGTGTTTTCGTCGCTGCCGCCGGGACGTTACGTGCTGGAAGTGCAAGGCGCCAATGCCGACGGTGTGTGGTCGCCGGCGCAGCGCATCGATATTCTGGTGCAGGCGCCCTTGTGGCGACGCGGGTGGGCATGGATGTTGTACGCCGCAGCCGGGGTGGCCGTGCTGTGGTGGTTGGCGCATCTGGATCGCATGCGGCTCAAGCGCCGGCACGATTACCGGTTGATCCAACAGAAGCGCGAGTTGGCCGAAGAGGCGTCGCAGGCCAAGAGTCGTTTCCTCGCCAATCTCGGCCATGAGGTGCGCACACCGATGACCGGCGTTCTGGGCATGAGCGAGCTGTTGCTCTCGACCTCGCTCGACAGCAAGCAACAGGGCCAGGTGCATGCGATCCGGCGCGCCGGATCGCATCTGCTGCGGTTGGTCAACGATGCGCTGGATCTCGCGCGGATCGAGGCCGGGCGCTTCGAGTTGGACGCTGCGGACTTCGAGCTCGAAGCGCTGATCGGCGATGCCATCGCATTGATGCGGCCTCTGGCCGAGCGTAAAGGCCTGGCGTTGGTCGTCGATATCGCCGATGAGGCGCGCGGCGGTTGGCATGGGGATGCCACGCGTTTGAGCCAGATCCTGCTGAATCTGCTCGGCAACGCGATCCGATTCACCGCGCGCGGCGAAGTGGGATTATCCGTCGATGCCCTGGCGCCGCAAGCGCTGCGCTTCACGGTGCGCGACACCGGTCCCGGCCTCGACGAGGAACAGCAGCGCCGCCTGTTCCGCCGCTTCGAACAGGCGGAGGGCGCGCGTACCGCCAGCCGCTACGGCGGCAGCGGGTTGGGGCTCGCCATCTGCCAGGAGCTGGCGGTGGCGATGGGAGGCGGTATCGAACTGCGCAGCGCTCCGGGCGAAGGCGCCGCTTTCATCGTGCGTCTGCCGCTGGCGCGAGCCGCCGCCGCAATCGCGCCACCGGTGTTGTTCAAGGCGTCCACGCCCGCGGTGGCGCAGGCGCTGGACATTCTGCTGATCGAAGACGACGTCATCGTCGCCGATGTGCTGATCGGCATGCTGCAGGCGCAGAGGCATCGCGTGGTGCATGCCGGGCACGCACTCGCGGCATTGACCGAAGTCGCGACGCGGCGCTTCGATCTTGCCCTGATCGACCTCGATCTGCCGGGTATGGACGGCCTGGCGCTGGCGCGGCACCTGCGCGCGCAGACATTCACGCAGCCGATAGTGGCGGTGACCGCCCGCGCCGACCCCGAGGCCGAACCGCAGGCGCGCGAGGCCGGCTTCGACGCGTTCCTGCGCAAGCCATTGACGGGAGACATGCTGGCGGAGGCGATCGACGCGATGATGATGCACGCATGATGGCCGAAACGGTTGCAAGCCCATTGAGGGAGCGGCGGGAGCCGCGATGCTTTCGATTTCCATCCCGAACTCACGTGATGCGGAGGGATCTGCTTTTGCTTTCTGCGGGAGTGACGCGAGTAACGGTCACACCCTCATCGGTCGCAGGGTTTCGGGTCAAAGTTCATTGTTCTTCACGAAAGGCCGGCGCGACACTTCCTGGTCGAAAGCATCCCAGTCTTCTTGTAGGAGTTCTGTGGCGCCCATGAACATTGGGCGATCCAGAAATTCGAACTGGTCGAATTGTGGCCTTGGCAATATGTGCCGCTGCCGATGAACCAGCGACCGATAAACTCGGCAGTTTGCGCGAGCAGTTGTAGAGATTCTTTCGCTTCATTTGGTCCCCAGTTGCTCAAGACGCGACCTGCGCGGCTTTCTTTGGTGGCGGAATGTGCGAAGTGGATGGTTGCATGGTCAGCGATCGCGTCAAGGCTGGACAATCTCGCATCCAGCTTGTCGAGAATCCCCTCTTGGGCGATGTCCTCTGGTGCTCTATTTTTTGCTGCTACTCCACTCAAGAAATCAAATTCGATATGTGAATTTTCTGAGAGTTGGTACTGAAGTTCTTTGGGTATCCATGTGGATTGGCCGGGCGGCTGAGATTGCACAAAATGCCAATAGCGCTCACGTACCAGCTCATAATCGTAAGGCTGCTTGTGTATCTCTTCTAAAAATACTTTTCTTGTGAGGCTGCTTCGGCAGTCCTTAATGTCATTGACGATTGCTCGCAGAGAATTGACGCCTTTTTTCCTTTGAGTTTTCCTCCGTCAACTAGTCGCCTGATTGCCAGTGTGGCTGATTGCCAATAACCGCTGGCCAAAAGATTCAACACCATATAATTGAGGTTCTTTCTGCCGTCTTCTGTCTCAGGCGAATGTCCAACAATTTTTGCGATCGTTGTGTATGTAGCGTAATTCCATGAAAAATCAATCAAGATTGGAAGTACGCCTTGATCGTCCTCTTCGAATGCGCGTTTCCAAGTTTCGATTCGGTCTTTCATTCGTTGCTCAGCCGGATTGGTTATCGGGCACTGACCTCATGTACCGCCTGCACCAGCGCGGCGACGTGGTCGGGGTTCATGTCCGGCGACATGCCATGACCGAGGTTGAAGACGTGGCCGTCGCGCGAGCCGCCGTTGCCTTCCGCGTAGTTGTCCAGGGCGCGGCGCACCTGTTCGCGGATCGCGTCGGGTGAGCCGTACAGCGTCGCCGGGTCGAGGTTGCCCTGCAGCGCGACCTTGCCGCCGGTGCGGCGCGCGGCATCAGCGAGTTCGATGGTCCAGTCCACGCCCACGCCTTCTGTGCCGGAGGCGGCGAGTGCTTCCAGATAGGCGTTGTTGCCCTTGCCGAACAGGATCAGCGGCGTGCGTTCCTCGCCTTCGCCGCGCTGCAACTCGCGGGCGATGCGAACGAGATAGGGCAGCGAGAATTCGCGATACATCGCCGGGCTGAGCACGCCGCCCCAAGTGTCGAACACCTGCAGCGCCTGCGCACCGGCGGCTCGCTGCGCGGCGAGGTAGGCGATCACCGCATCGGTGTTCACCGACAGCACGCGATGCAGCAACTCGGGCGCGTTCAGGGCCATCGCCTTGATCTTCGAGAAATTGTCGCTGCCGCCGCCTTCGATCATGTAGCAGGCCAGCGTCCACGGGCTGCCTGAAAACCCGATCAGCGGCACGCTGCCGTTCAATTCGCGGCGGATCACCCGCACCGCGTCCATCACATAACGCAATTCGGTTTCCATGTCCGGCACGGCGAGCCGCGCCACGTCGTCTGCGGTGCGCACGGGGCGCTCGAACTTCGGGCCTTCGCCGTCCGCGAAATACAGGCCCAAGCCCATCGCATCGGGCACGGTGAGGATGTCGGAGAACAGGATCGCGGCGTCCAGCGGGAAACGACGCAGCGGTTGCAGGGTGACTTCGCAGGCCAGTTCGGGATTCTTCGCCAGCGCCAGGAAGCTGCCGGCTTGTTGGCGGGTGTCGCGGTATTCCGGCAGATAACGGCCGGCCTGGCGCATCAGCCACACGGGCGTGCGGTCGACGGGCTCGCGGCGCAGGGCGCGGAGGAAACGGTCGTTGCTCGGAGCGGTGTCGGTGGTCAAACGGATATCCTGGGCGGAAGTGTCGATTGAAGACACGGAATGGTGAAAGGCCGGGTCCGTCGCGCTCAATCCGGCGCGTCGACGCCCTGGGCGAACATCAGCTGAAAGCCTTTCTTGAGTGTCTGGTCGCGTGCGCGCTCGAACGCGGCGAGCGCGCTGGCCTGATCGAGGTACTGCTCGCGCTTGAGCGTGCTGCGGCCGCCGACCTGGCCCGACTCGCGGGTGAGGGTCCAGCCGCCGATCAGATCGGCTTCCAACTGCAATTGCACGAAGCGCGGGGCTTCGCGGTCGTCGGGACGTTGCTGCAGGAAGAGGCGCATGCGTGGATTGTAAGGGCTGGCGTCGCGCCACGCCCGCGGAGATGGGGCCGTCAGCCTTCCTGCAGGGTTTCCAGAACCGCGTCTTCCGGCACGTCGGACACGATCCGCGCCGTACCGGGGACTTCCCACAGCACGAAACGCAGGCCGCGCGCGCTGGCTTTCTTGTCCAGCCGCATCCGGTCGAGCAACAGGTGGGGGTCCAGTCCGGCCGGGAGTGCGGTGGGCAGCCCGAATGCGGTCAGCAAGGTGCGCATGCGCGTCACGTCGGCGGCCGGCGCCATGCCCAGATGTGCCGACAACCTCGCCGCGAGAACCATGCCCACGGCCACGGCCTCGCCGTGGTTGAGCGCGTCGCCACCGCCGCCGCTGTAGCCCTGCTCGGCCTCGATCGCATGGCCGAAGGTGTGGCCGAAATTCAGCAGTGCGCGTTCGCCGTGCTCCAGCGGGTCGCGTTCGACGATGGTGGCCTTGTGCTGGCAGCTGCGGGCGATGGCTTCCACCAGTGGCTCGTGTTCCCGTGCCAACAGCTGCGCCGCATGGGCTTCAAGCCAGTCGAGGAACGGGGCATCGACGATTGCGCCGTACTTGATGACTTCGGCCAGGCCGGCGCGCAGTTCGCGCTCCGGCAGGCTTTCCAGCGTGCCGATATCGGCGAACACCGCGCGCGGCGGGTGGAAGGCGCCGACCAGGTTCTTGCCCTGCGGCAGATCCACGGCGGTCTTGCCGCCGACCGAGGAATCGACCATCGCCAGCAGCGTGGTGGGCAGTTGGATGCAATCGATGCCGCGCATCCAGCACGCGGCGGCGAAGCCCGCCAGGTCGCCGACCACGCCGCCGCCCAGCGCCAGGACGCAGGCGTCGCGGGTCGCGCCGGCCTGCGCCAGGGTGTCGATGGCGGCGCCGAAGTGGGCCAGGGTCTTGGACTGTTCGCCGGCCGGCATGGTGAAGCGCGTCACCCGCAGTTCGGGACGGACCTTGTGCAGCGCGGTTTCCACCCGTTTCGCGTACAGCGGCGCGACATTGCTGTCGCTGAACAGCAGCACGTGGCGGCCGTGGATGCGGGTCGACAGCGCGGTGCCTTCGTCGAGCAGGCCTTCGTCGATCGAGATGCAGTAAGGGTGCGCGCCGCCGACGTTGACGGTGCGAAGTGCGGGAGTGGTCATGTCGTGTCCGTCACGCGGTAGAGGGCAGCCGGGCGTTGCCAGTGATGTTCGAGACGTTCGGCCAGACGTTCCTCAGCTTCGTGTTTGTCCATGCCGGTGGGCGAAAACGTCAGCTCGGCGACCTCGGCGTACAGCGGCGCGCGCGCCGCGTCCAGTCGCGTCAGCACCTCGGTGCGGTCGACACCGGTCAACAGCGGCCGGCTGCTGTCGGACGCCAGTCGCGCCAGTTGTTCTTCGACGTCGATCTGCAGATGCACCACGAATCCGCGCTGGCGCATCAGCGCCCGGTTGTCCGCGTCCAGCACCGCGCCGCCGCCGGTGGCGAGTACGCAGGTCTCGCGGGCCAGCACGTCCGCCAGCGCCTCGCCTTCGCGCTGGCGGAAGCCGGCTTCGCCTTCGCCGCCGAAGATGGCGGGGATATCCATGCCGGCCCGGGCTTCGATCTCGCGATCGAGGTCGACGAACGTCAGCCCCCAGCGCTGCGCCAGGCGACGGCCCAGCGAACTCTTGCCGGCGCCCATCGGGCCGACCAGGACAAGATGCGTGGAAGGGGTCATGGGCGGCATTTTAGCAGCCGGGCACGACTCGCCGGTCCGCCTCCGGACGCCTGCCCGCAATCGATCGGCGCGACATCATCCGTCGACCTGCGGTCGATTTGATCCGGATCACGGGCGTTGGCGGCGGCATCGCGCGACAATAGCGCAACGCCGCCTTCCGAAGTTCCCGCCATGACCCTTTACGCAGAAGCGCTCGCCACGTTCAGTACGCTGTTCGCACAGGCCAGGGCGGCCGGCATTCCCGAGCCCACCGCGATGACCGTCGCCACGGCCACGCCCGGCGGCCTGCCTTCGGCGCGGATGGCGCTGCTGAAAGCCCACGACGAACGCGGCTTCGTGTTCTATACCCACCTTGACGGACGCAAGGGCCGCGAACTGCAGGCCAACCCGCAGGCCGCGCTGCTGTTCTTCTGGAAAGCGCTGGGCGAGGACGGCGTGCAGGTACGGATCGAAGGCGAGGCCGGCATCGTCGACGATGCCGAAGCCGATGCCTACTTCGCGATGCGCGCGCGCGCCAGCCAGCTCGGCGCCTGGGCGTCGCACCAGTCGGAAACGCTCGACGCCCGCGAAACCTTCGAACGGCGGTTCGCCGATGTCGAGCGCGAATTCGAAGGTCGCGACGTGCCGCGCCCGCCGCGCTGGGGCGGTTTCCGGGTGGCGCCGCGCAGCATCGAGTTCTGGTACGGCGCGCAGTTCCGCCTGCACGAGCGGTATCTGTACGCACGCGGCGCGGATGGCGCGTGGACGAAGCGGATGTTGTATCCGTGAGCCCGTTTCCCGCGCACGGCCCCCAACGCATCGTCTGCCTCACCGAAGAGCCCACCGAGGTGCTGTACGCGCTCGGCGAGCAGCATCGCATCGTCGGGATCAGCGGGTTCACGGTGCGGCCCGCCATCGCGCGCAAGGAAAAACCCAAGGTCAGCGCGTTCACCTCGGCGAAGATCGGCGAGATCCTGAAGCTGGAGCCGGATTTCGTGGTCGGGTTTTCCGATATCCAGGCCGAGATCGCGTCGGCGCTGATCAAGCAGGGTGTGGAGGTGTGGATCAGCAACCACCGCAGCGTCGAGAGCATTCTCGATTACGTCCGCCGGCTCGGCGCGCTGGTCGGCGTGCCCGACAAGGCGAATGCGTATGCCGACGAACTGCGACGCGGGCTCGACGACATCGCCGCGCAGGCGGCGACGCTGCCGCGGCGGCCGAAGGTGTATTTCGAGGAGTGGGACGAGCCGCCGATCAGCGGTATCCGCTGGGTCGCGGAGTTGGTGCGGATCGCCGGCGGCGACGACATCTTTCCCGAGCGCGCCGCCGAATCGCTGGCGAAGGCGCGCATTCTCGAAGACCCCGACGAAGTGATCCGGCGCGCGCCGGACATCATCTTCGGTTCGTGGTGCGGCAAGAAATTTCGACCCGAGAAAGTCGCGGCGCGCCCCGGCTGGGATGCGATTCCCGCGGTGCGCGACGGCGCTTTGCATGAGATCAAGTCGCCGATCATCCTGCAGCCCGGTCCGGCGGCCTTGACCGAGGGCGTGCGCGAGATCGCGAAACACATCCGCGCGTGGTCGCGTCAGTTCACGACGAACTGACGCGCACCGATCCGCCCCACGATCGCGGCGGCCAGCAGCGCCATCGCACCGAGGATGGCGAAGTTCGCCAGATAGGCCGCCTGCGCCGATGTCGCCAACAATGCCGAGAACAGCGAGCCGCCGACCGCCAGCGCCGATGCCACGGTCACGGCTTCGCACAGTTGCAGGGCCGAGCCGTTGGCGCCCTGCTGGCCGGGTGCGGACATCGACAGTGTGAGCATCGAGAGGCTCGCGGAGATCAGCCCCATGCCCAGGCCGACGACCGTCCACCCCAGGGCGGCGACCGGAACCGGAACGGCCGCCGAGACGGCGGACACTGTCAACGCCATGCCCGCGCAAACGCCGAGCGTGCCGACGCGCAGGAAGCGATGCCGGCTCCAGCCGTTGCGGCGATGGCCCTGATACCAGGAGCCCGCCGACCAGCCCAGCGCGCCCGCGCTCAAGACCAACCCGGCCATCGAAGGCGAGAGGCCGCGTTCGCGCGACAGCAGCAGTGGCAGGAACGCCTCGGTGCCGAAGAACGCGGCGCACACCAGTCCGCGCAGCGCGATCACGCTGGGCAGCCCGCGCGCTGCGGACAGGGTGCCTTGCGGGAGAAGACGCCACGTGCAGGCCAGCGACAAGATCATGGCGGGGACCAGTATCGCGACCGCATCCGCGCCCTGCTGTTGTCCGCCGAGGTACAGCAGACACACACCGGTCGCCGCACCGACGGCCCAGAGACTGCGGCGCCGCGAAGCGGTTCCGCCTCGGGCAATCGCAGGCAGGTCGCGCAGCGCCGGGCGCAGCAGCGCCGCTGCGGGCAGCGCGAGCGGCGGCACGGCCAGGAATACCCAGCGCCAGCCGATGTGCTCGACGACCAATCCGCTCAGCGCCGGACCGACCAGCGACGGCAGCACCCAGGCGGCGGAGAACGCCGCGAACAGCCGTGGACGCAGCGCTTCCGGGTACCGCCGGCCCACCAGTACATACAGGGCGACGGACATGCCGCCGCCGCCCAGGCCCTGCACCAGCCGCCCTGCCAGCAGCATCGGCATGTTCAGCGCGCAGCCGGCCAGCATCAGGCCGCAGAGAAAGCAGGTCAGGCCCGCCCACAGCGGCGACGCCGGTCCGCGCATGTCGCTCCAGCGGCCCGCCACCGTCATGCCGACCACGCTCGCCGCCAGGGTGACGCCGAATGCGAGCGCGTACAGCGGCAGGCCATCGAGCGCCCGCGTCACGGTCGGCATCGCGGTCGCCACGGCCAGGGCCTCGAACGCGATCAACGCGACCAGCGACACCATGCCGATGGTGGTCGCGCGGTAGTGCGGCGACAGGATCGACGGGTGGTCTTCGATTCCATCCTGCATGTGCGTGCCCGAAATGGGCGTGCCCGGCGCGGGCGTGTCCTGCTGCGACATCTCTTCTGATCCTGTCTGTGGTCATGGCCGTCCGCCGGACACTTGCTGGTCCGGCGACGGGCGTGCAGCATGCGACCTCAACCTGACTTGAGGTCAAGGCATGCAGAGTCTCAGTGTCGGTGAGCTTGCGAAACGCAGCGGCCTGGCGGTGTCCGCGCTGCATTTCTACGAGAAGAAGGGCCTGATACGGAGCGTGCGCAATGCGGGCAACCAGCGACGCTATGCGCGCGACGCGCTGCGCCGCCTGGCGGTGATCCGCGTCGCTCAGCGCGTCGGCGTGCCGCTGGCGTCGGTGCGCTTCGCATTCGCCAGCCTGCCGGACGGGCGAACGCCCACGCGTGCGGAATGGGCGAAGATGTCGGCGGTGTGGCGGAACGAGCTGGATGCCCGCATCCGCGACCTGCAACAGTTGCGCGATCAGCTGGTGGACTGCATCGGTTGCGGCTGCCTTTCGCTCCGACGCTGCCGTTTGAGCAATCCCGGCGATGCGCTGGGTGCGTTGGGCGATGGGCCGCAGCGCTGGAGCGGGACGTGAAGGCCCGCGAGCGTTGAGTACGGACAGCGACCGCCGCGATGCCGCATCGCACGCGATGCTGATCGGCAACAAAAAAGGCGGAAGCCTTTCGACTTCCGCCTTTGCTTGCATCGACCGGCTCCGATCGACCGGTTCCGATCAGAACGTGATGCTCCAACTGTCGATGCGGCCGGTGTCGCCGCTCGCATTGTCGTTCACGCGGAGGTTCCACGTGCCGTTCAACACTTCGGAAGACAGGTTCACGCTGTAGGTCTGATTGATGTTGTCGGCGCTGCCGCCGGTGCGGTTGTGCAGCACGTACACGCTGCCATCCGGCGCGACCAGGTCGACCTTCAGGTCGCCCTTGTAGGTATGCACGATGTTCACCGCGACCGGTGTGGTGGACGAACCGTTGCCGGTGCGGCCGGACACGGTGATCGGGCTGTTGACGGTGGCGTTGTCGGCGATCGCGTAGTCGGTGGCGTTGGTATAGGTCTGCGCGCCGCCGTTGCCCACCGCGTAGCTGCCGACCAGGCTGACACCCGAGAAGGCGGCATAGGCTTTCAGTCGGACGTGATACGTGCCGGCGGTCGGCGCGGCGAAGGTGCAGGTTTCCGCGTTGCCGCCGGTGTATGGACGGCAGTCGTAGACCGTATCGGTCGGTGCGCTGCCCAGCTTCACGTACATGTCGACATCGCCGGTGCCGCCCGATGTGGTGAACACCAGATTGCTCGCACCCGCGGGTACCACCATCGTGTAGTTGAGCGACGTGCCGACGGCCGCGGCCAGACCGGTGACCGGCACGCCGTTGCTCAGCACGGTGCCGCCGCCAGCGGTGACCGTCACCGAGCTGGATTTCGAATGCGTGGCACCGCCGTTGTCGGTCACGGTCAGGGTCACGGTGTAGGTGCCGGCTGCGGCGTAGGTCTTGCTGGGGCTGGTGGCGGTGGACGTGGACGTGGTGCTGTCGCCGAAATTCCAGCTGCGCGAGGCGATGGTGCCGTCGCTGTCGGTGGAGCTGTCGGTGAAACTGGCGGTGAGGGTATTGGTGGTGAACGTGAAGTTCGCGACCGGCGGGACGTTGACAGCGCCGCCCAACAGGTCGATCTGCCACGCGCCGCGGCCGTAGGTGCCGGCGGTGAGGATGTGCGGGCTGTCGTCCACTTCCAGATCGCTCACCACCAGGCCGCTGGGCAGGCCGGTGGACATCGGCACGAAGCTGGCGCCGCTGTCGGTGCTTTCGTACACGCCGATATCGGTGCCGACGAAGATGCGCTGCAGGTTGAGCGGATCGATCGCCACCGTGTTCGCCGGCACGTTCGGCAGGCCGCCGCCGATCGCGGTCCAACTGGTGCCGCCGGCCGTCGAGACGTAAAGCTTGGCGCCGCCGAACGCCGCGCGGGCGACGAAGACGCGGCTGGGGTTGCTGGGATCGATCGCGATATCGGCGACGCTGCCGCCGGGATAGTTGCCGGTCACGTCGGCCACGTTGGTGCTGGCGGCGTTGGCGCTGGAATAGATCGATCCGGCGGTGGTGCCCGCGTAGACTGCGACATTGCTGCCGATCCGTTTTGCGGTGATGACCCGCACGGTGCCGTTGACGCGCGGACTGATGGTGGTCCAGGTCATCGAGCTGGCGCTGGTGGGCGCGCGCGAGACGTAATAACCGCCGACGAAGTGATAGCCGCCGGCGACATCGGTCGGCGTGACCCAGGGGAAACCGCCGCCGGTCAGGCCGCTGCTGCCGGCGCTGGCGAAGGTGCCGGGTGCGCCGGATTGCGTCGAGCGGTAGATCCTTGGCGCGCTGGCGCTGGGGTAGCCGTTCTGGAACACGATCGCCGGATTCAGATCGTCGATGGCATTCATGAAGCCGTCGCCGTTGACGACGGTCAGATCCCAGACGTTCGAGGTCGTGCGCTTGGAGGACGAGTTGTCCTGGGCGCCGCCGAAGACGATGTTCGGGTCGGTCGGGTGGACCACGATGTCGTAATACTGGGTGATGTTGAGATTGGCGTTCATGTTCGCCCAACTCGACGCGCTGTTGTCCGAGCGCCAGATGCCGCCGTCGCTGCCGATCCAGATCCGGTTCGGGTCGTTGAGCGAGTAACGGATGACGTGGGTGTCCTGATGCACCTGCTGCGAGGTCCCCCAGGTCGAGGTGAGCGTGGTGAAGGTGGCGCCGCCGTCGGTGGAGCGCCGCGGGCGGATCGCGCCGACCATGACCGTCATCGGATTGGTCGGATGCACCGCGAGCGTGAGGTTGTAGGTGCACTGGCCGTCGCAGGCCGCGGTATTGACCGTGGTCCAGGTGCCGCCGGCGTTGTCGGA
>JAIMKJ010000046.1:0-7568 GCA_020692565.1 Thermomonas sp. | reverse complement strand
TCAACGCATAGATCACCGCGGGGTTGCTGGGCGACAGCGCCAGCCGCAGGCGCGACGAGGTATTGGCGACGCCGAGCAGCGTCCACGTGGCGCCGCCGTCCGATGAACGATAGACGCCGCTGCCCGGTGCGCTGGCGTAGACGGTGCTGGTGCCCGGCACCGCCACGATGTCCTCGACCTTGCGGTCCATGACCTGGGTCCAGGTGGCGCCGTGGTCGGTCGAGCGGTAGATGCCGCCGTTGGGGTCGCCGCCGCCGTTGCAGCGGTCGCCGAAACCGGCGGTGAGTACGACATTGGCATTGGTCGGCAGGGTGATCATCGAGGTGACCACCGACAGCGCCATGCCGGTGTTGCGCGCGGCCCAGGTGTTGCCGCCGTCGCTGCTGAGGAACACGCCTTCGCTGAGGTAGCCGGCGCAGTCGCCGTCGTTGCGGTCGCCGGTGCCCGCCCAGACGTTCTGGGGGTTGCCCGGTTCGACGAACAGCGCGCCGATCGACTGCGAGCCGACATCGGCGAAGGTCGGCGTCCACGAGGTGCCGGCGTCGGTGCTCTTCCATACGCCGCCGTTGGCCGAACCGATGTAGACGAGGCTGTCGTTGGTCGGATGCGTGGCGATGGCGTTGATGCGGCCGGACACCCGGCCCATCGTCCAGTTGCCCATGCGCATCGACGAAGGGCCGAGTTCGCGCCAGACCGCGCCCGCGGCGCGACCCGCACTGGCCTCCCGGGCCATCTGGATGCGCAGGGTGCGTACCGCGCCCCGGCGCATTTCGCCCGCTCCGCGGACCTTGTCCAGGCCACGGGATTCGATCCACCAGCGGCGACGCTGTTCGATCTGCCAGCTCTCGTTGCCGGTGGCCTTGCTGCCGCGCGCCTGCGGCGGTGTCTGCTGCGCGGCGACGAGGCCGGCTCCGAGGATGCCCGAGAAGATCAGGAAAGCCATTCCAACCGATTTCGAACCCATCGTACTTGCTCCATTGCGGTGAAGTTGCGGGTGACAGCGTTGATGCGGCGACATGCGTCGCTGGCGCGGCCGGGGGTCGCCGTGTCGTATGCGTACGAGGGGCGGCAGCGCTTGGTTCGGTGTGCTGGGGGCTTGCGGACACGGTGCCGCGGGCGAAGCTGCGCGGATGTTACGGCATCCGTCGCGCGGCTTCGCGACGTGGTGCGTGTTTCGCCCATAAGAATGGGTTATGTGCGCGGATTTTCCATGCGGTCGCGGATGGTGAGGCGGCATCATCCGCCGCGAATCGAAACCGTTATCGCGGCGTGCATCAACGCCGGATCATCGTCGCCTGCATCGTCGCGACATGGACGCGATCGCTGTCGGTGGACGTCGCCTGCGGGAATGCCCACAGGTCGCCGTGGGTCACCATCAACGTGTGGCCGGGCTTGATCACGCGGCCGCTGGCGATGAAGCGCGCGCCGGCCGCGGGACGCAGCAGATTGACCTTGAATTCGACGCTCAGCACATCGGCGCCGGCCGGCATCAGCGTGGTCGCGGCCATGCCGCAGGCGGTGTCGACCAGCGACGCGGTGACGCCCGCGTGCAGAAAACCGTTCTGCTGGGTGAAGTCCGCATTGAACTCGAATCCGATCTCGACGTCGCCCGGCGCGACCCGCAGCAGGGTCGCGCCGAGCGTGCGCATCAATGCCTGGCCTTCGAAAATGTCGCGGACGCGCGTCGCGAACGCAGGGTCGGGGACGTTGAATGCGCTGCCGTCGAATGTGTGGTCGGACATCATTCGGGCGTGAATTCCCTGCTGAACTGCATCGATGCGGTGGCGGCGCCCTCGCGTGCGATCTTCAGATCGAAGTTCAGTGTGTCCGGCGGCGAAAATTCCACGCTGCCGACGTAATCGACCAGCGCCTGCCCCGGACCCGATCCGGGGTCGCCGGTCCGCAGTTCGCGCATGGCGATGTCGCGGCGCTGGCCGTGGAGGTTGGCGACGGAGGCCTGGATCGTCGCCGGCAGCGCGATGTCCTGGCCGTCCGGACCCTGGCGCACCGACACCAGCAGCATCAGCGTGTTGTCGCTGCGCGGGATGCCATAACCGCGGGCCACGGCTTCGTTGAGATGGGCGGTGCGCATGACGTTGGCGCGGATGGTGACATCGTCGATGCGGGTGATCGCTTCCTGCGGCGCGTCGATGCGCTTCGCCGGCTTCGGGGCGTCCTCGCCGCAGGCGGACAGCAGCAGTGCGGCGCAGAGCGTCGCGTGCTTGAGGGGGCGGGGGATCGAATGCATGGCGAGGACCTCAATCGTTCGCAGCGGACAATTGCTGGCCGCGCTCGGTGGCGTTGCGGATCGCGGCGGCGACCAGCGTGCGGAGGCCGCCGGTTTCGAAGGTTTCGATGGCGGCCTGGGTGGTGCCGCCCGGCGAGGTCACCCGGCGGCGCAGTTCGTCGGGCGGTTCGCCGGATTCGGTCAGCATCCGTGCGGCGCCCAGCACGGTTTCCAGCACCAGGGTCCGCGCGGCCTCGGCCGGCAGGCCTTCGGCCAGGGCCGCGGCCTCCATCGCCTCGGCCAACAGGAAAATGTAGGCGGGGCCGCTGCCGGAGACCGCCGTCACCGCGTCCATCCGCGTTTCGTCGTCGATCCACACGGTCTTGCCGGCGCTTGCCAGGAGGTTGGTGGCGCGTTCGCGGCCGTTGGCATCCACTTCCGCGCTGCCGAACAGGCCGGTGACACCGGCGCCCAGCAGCGCCGGGGTGTTGGGCATCGCCCGGACGACGGCGACACCACCGCCGAGCCAGCGCTGCAACTGCGCGGCGGTGATGCCGGCGGCGATCGAGACCACCAGCGGTCGTTCGGCCTGCGCCAGGGGCGCCAGCGCCTCGCAGACCGCGCGCATCACCTGCGGTTTCACTGCCAGCAGCCAGAGTCCGGCGCCGCGGGCGGCGATCGGGTTCTCGCTGCCGACATTCACGCCGAAGTCGCGGGCCAGCGCGTCGCGCAGCGCTTCGACCGGTTCGGAGACGCGGATGTCGGCGGCGGTGGTGCCGCGCGCGATCAGGCCGCCGATCAGGCTGCGGGCCATATTGCCGCCGCCGATGAAGGCGATGTTCGATTCGGAACTCATGCGGTCTCCGGAGGGATTGAATACGATCAGGGGGAGTGTGTTTTCGCCGCGCGCGGCCCGAACAGCGCACTGCCGATCCGCACCATCGTCGCACCTTCGGCGATGGCCAGTGCGTAGTCCTCGCTCATGCCCATCGACAGGGTGTCGACCCCGGCGTACCGGGCGGCGAGGGCGTCGAACAGCCCGCGCATCCGCTGGAAGGCCGTGCGCCGACGCTCCATGTCGGGATCGGGCGCCGGGATGGCCATCAACCCGCGCAGCCGGAGTTCGGGGCGGTCGACGATGGCGGCGGCGAGGGTGTCGATGTCGTCCGGCCGGCAGCCGTATTTGCTGGCTTCGTCGTCGATATTCACCTGGATCAGCACGTTCAGCGGCGTCTGTCCGGGGGCGCGGTGTCTGGCCAGGGCGTCGACCAGTTTCAGCCGGTCCACGGTCTGCACCCAGTCGAACGCGGCGGCGGCGTCCTGGGCCTTGTTCGATTGCAGATGACCGATCAGATGCCATTCCAGCCCCAGCCCGCCCAACGCCGGTTGCTTGGCCAGGGTTTCCTGCACGTAGTTTTCGCCGATGGCGACCAACCCCGTGTCCGCGCCATCGGCGGCGCGCGCGCGCAGCGCCTGGGCCACGCGCGCGATGGCGTCGGCGGGTTGGGTCTTGGCGACGGCGAGCAGGCGAGGCATCGGCTGGCCGGCGGCGGCGGTCGCCATCCGTTCGAGGATGGCATCGAGTGCGGTGTCGGGCGGGGGGGCGGACATCGTGGTGCGGCAATCCGGAGGGCGTGGATGCGACGAGCGTCGCGGAATCGGCATCGGAAGTCGAGCCCGGCGCACGGATGCGCCCGGTGACAGCCTCTGGTCCGGGGCTATACTCCGGCGGTCAGCCGTCTTTCACCTGTCAACACGACATCGCAACGCGGGGAGCTTGCATGGATATCGCCGAACTTTTGGCATTCTCGGTCAAGAACAAGGCTTCTGACCTGCATCTGTCGGCCGGCCTGCCGCCGATGATCCGGGTCGACGGCGACGTCCGCCGCATCAACATCCCGGCGCTCGACCACAAGCAGGTCCACGCGCTGGTCTACGACATCATGTCGGACAAGCAGCGCCGCGATTACGAGGAATTCCTCGAGACCGACTTCTCGTTCGAGATCCCCGGCCTGGCGCGCTTCCGCGTCAACGCCTTCAACCAGAACCGCGGCGCCGGCGCCGTGTTCCGGACCATTCCCTCCGAAGTGTTGACCCTCGAAGACCTGGCGACCCCGCCGATCTTCCGCGAGCTGATCGACCAGCCGCAGGGGCTGATCCTGGTCACCGGCCCGACCGGTTCGGGCAAGTCGACCACGCTGGCGGCGATGGTCGACCACGTCAACAAGAACGAATACGCCCACATCCTCACCGTCGAGGATCCGATCGAATTCGTGCATACCTCGCAGAAGTGCCTGATCAACCAGCGCGAAGTCCACCGCGATACCCACGGCTTCAACGAGGCGCTGCGTTCGGCGCTGCGCGAAGACCCCGACTACATCCTGGTCGGCGAGTTGCGCGATCTGGAAACCATCCGTCTGGCGCTGACCGCCGCGGAAACCGGGCATCTGGTGTTCGGCACCCTGCACACCAGCTCGGCCGCGAAGACCATCGACCGCATCATCGACGTCTTCCCCGCCGGCGAAAAGCCGATGGTGCGCTCGATGCTGTCCGAATCGCTGCGTGCGGTGATTTCGCAGGCGCTGCTGAAGAAGGTCGGCGGCGGTCGTACCGCGGCTTGGGAAATCATGGTCGGCACCCCGGCGATCCGCAACCTGATCCGCGAGGACAAGGTCGCGCAGATGTATTCGTCGATCCAGACCGGTCAGGCCTACGGCATGATGACCCTCGACCAGCATCTGCAGGATCTGGTCAAGCGCAGCCTGATCACCCGCCAGCAGGCGAAGGGTTACGCCAAGGACAAGCGTTTGTTCGAATGATGTCGCACTGTCATCCCGAGCGCAGCGAGGGACCTGCTTCATCGACTTCGACCGCCAGAGCAGGCTGACCCGTTCTTGTCGTGATGAAACCCTGATCGCCGTGTTCGGAATGAACAGTACAAGTACCCGGAGTTTCCCATGAGCACCATCGACTTCACCTCTTTCCTCAAGCTGATGGCGCACCAGAAAGCGTCGGACCTGTTCATCACCGCGGGCATGCCGCCGGCGATGAAGGTCCACGGCAAGATCTCGCCTATCACCCAGAACGCGCTGACGCCGCAGCAAAGCCGCGATCTGGTGCTGAACGTGATGACGCCTGCGCAGCGCGAGGAATTCGAAAAGACCCACGAGTGCAACTTCGCGATCGGCGTCTCCGGCGTCGGCCGCTTCCGCGTGAGTTGCTTCTACCAGCGCAATCAGGTCGGCATGGTGCTGCGCCGGATCGAGTCGAAGATCCCCTCCATCGAGGAACTGGCGCTGCCGCCGATCATCAAGACGCTCGCGATGACCAAGCGCGGCATCATCATCTTCGTCGGCGCCACCGGCACCGGCAAATCGACGTCGCTCGCGGCGATGATCGGCTTCCGCAACCAGAACTCGTCGGGCCATATCATCACCATCGAGGATCCGATCGAATTCGTGCACAAGCACGAGGGCTGCATCGTCACCCAGCGCGAAGTCGGCATCGATACCGACAGCTGGGAAGCGGCCCTGAAGAACACCCTGCGCCAGGCGCCGGACGTGATCATGATCGGCGAAGTGCGCACCCGCGAGGGCATGGACCACGCCATCGCCTTCGCCGAAACCGGGCATCTGGTGCTGTGCACCCTGCACGCCAACAACGCCAACCAGGCGATGGACCGCATCATCAACTTCTTCCCGGAAGACCGCCGCAGCCAGCTGCTGATGGATCTGTCGCTGAACATCAAGGGCGTGGTCGCGCAGCAGCTGATTCCCACGCCCGACGGCAAGGGCCGCAAGGTCGCGATGGAAATCCTGCTCGGCACGCCGCTGGTGCAGGACTACATCCGCGACGGCGAAGTCCACAAACTCAAGGAAGTGATGAAGGAGTCGACGAACCTCGGCATGAAGACCTTCGATCAGGCGCTGTTCGAGCTGTACCAGGCCGGCGAGATCAGCTACGAGGATGCGCTGCGCTTCGCCGACTCGCAGAACGAAGTGCGCCTGAAGATCAAGCTCGCCCAGGGCGGCGACGCGCGCACGCTCGCGGCGGGCATGGACGGCGTGGAAGTGGCCGAGGTGCGTTGAAGCCCCGTCCTCACCCCTTTCCTGCACGCGGGTGAGGGCGATTCCCGCGCAGGGCGTCTATGGAGGCCGCTTTGCGGAACCACGCTGGCGGCGGCCGGTCCTACCCCGGGCGATCCTTTGCCGGTCGATCCCGCCCCGAGCGACTTGCCCAACGGCCGTTCGCTTCCGGTCCTTCCGCTGAAAGCGCGGGGCTGCAGAGGGCAGCCCGGTCCGGTTCGACACGTTAGAGTATGACTTTCACCCATCATCGGCCGCAGCGGCGGCAGCAAGGGCAGCATCCGTGAACGCAGTGGTCCAGACAGCGGCAGAGTCATTGGAAGAGCAGATCGTCCCGCCGCTGGTGGGCGACGGCGACCGCATCGTCGCTGCGCTGATCGAGAAAGGCCGGCTGAAGGAAGCGGACCTGGTGCGCGCCCAGCGCCTGCAGGAAGAAACCGGCGGCGAGCTGCTGGCGCTGATCGCGCGGCTGGGGCTGGTGTCCGAGCGCGACCATGCCGAGGCCTGCGCCGATGTGCTGGGCCTGCCGCTGCTGGCGGTGAAGGAATTGCCGGACATGCCGCCGGAAGGGGTCGAGCTGACCCTCAAATTCATGAAGCAGTTCGCGGCGGTGCCGGTGGGCGAGAGCGAAGCCCACGTCGCCGTGCTGATGGCCGACCCGCAGGATCCGTACACTCTCGACGCGATCCGCCTGGCCAGTCAGCGCGAAGTCCGGCCGCTGGTCGGGCTGCGCTCGGAGATCGGCGACCTGATCGAACGCTGGCACGGCCAGGGCCGCAGCGCGATGGGTGCGATCGTGGAAACCGCCGAAGGCGAGACCGGCGATGTCGACGATGTCGAACATCTGCGCGATCTGGCGTCGGAAGCGCCGGTCATCCGCCTGGTCAACCTGATCATCCAGCGCGCGGTCGAACTGCGCGCCTCGGACATCCACATCGAGCCGTTCGAGAACCGGCTGAAGGTGCGTTACCGCATCGACGGCGTGCTGGAGGAGGGCGAAAGCCCGCCGGCCAACCTGACCGCCGCGGTCATTTCGCGCGTGAAGATCATGGCCAAACTCAACATCGCCGAGCGTCGTCTGCCGCAGGACGGCCGCATCATGCTGCGGGTGCAGGGCAAGGAGCTCGATCTGCGCGTCAGTACGGTGCCGACCGCGCACGGCGAGTCGGTGGTGATGCGTCTGCTCGACCGCGAGACCGTGGTCTTCGATTTCCACAAGCTGGGCTTCACCGACGATTTCCTGCCGCAGTTCAATC
>JAIMKJ010000011.1:58826-101099 GCA_020692565.1 Thermomonas sp. | reverse complement strand
GCCCATTGCGCCGCCGACGAGCATCGCGCGCAGCGCGGGGTCGTTCTCGAGCGCGAACAGGCCGAGGCTGCGCAGCGGCGACGCCAAGGGGAAAGGATTCGACGTCCAGCGCGCGAGGCCGTCGGAGAACGCGATGGTGCGCTCGCGATCGTCGCGACGGCGCCGCGCGTACTCGGCCAGCACCGCTGCGTTGCCGACATCTTCGCCGCGGGCGCGGCCGGCGTCGATGCATTCGACCAGGGTCAGCGCATCGCGCAGACCCAGGTTGAAGCCCTGAGCGCCGATCGGATGCAGGCTCTGCGCGGCGTTGCCGACCACCACGGCGCGCGGCGCGACGAGCCGCTGCGCCAGCGTGCGCACGATCGGATAGACGCTGCGCGGGCCGATTTCGAGCAGACGCCCGGCGCGCCAGCCGAAAGCGCGCTGAAGGCGTTGCAGATAGGCCGCGTCGTCGAGCGCAGCGACAGCGTCGACCTCATCGCTGGCGACGCCGTGGATGGTGCCGTAATGACCATCGCCGCGCGGCAGCACCGCGGTCGGGCCATGATCGGTCAAGCGCTCCCAGGCGGTGCCGTCGGGCGCGCGGTCGGCGCGGACGCGGGCGACGAACAGGGTCTGGAGGTAGTCGTGCTGTTCGGCCGCAATACCCAGTGCTTCGCGCACCGCGCTGGCGGTTCCGTCGGCGGCCACCACGAGTCTTGCGGCGATCAGGCGTTCGCCGTCGGCATCGGCGACGCGCGCCTGGCGCAGCCCTCCGGCGGTGTCTTCGGCGGTGTCTTCGGCGAAACCGAGGAAGCGCGCGGGGCGATAGCGGGTGAGGCGCGGCAGAGCGTCGAGCTTCGACGCCAGCGCATCGCCGAAATCGCGCGCTACCACCACTTGACCGAAGGCCGCGCGGCCGTAGTCGGCCGCGTTCAGCAGCACCCGGCCGAAGTCGCCGTCGCGACTGATGTGGATGCGGGCGATGGCGCCGGAGGGCGCGCGCAGACGCGGCAGCACGTCGAGCGCGCGCAGCGCATTGACGGTGGCCTCGGCGAAGCTGAGATTGCGCTGGTCGAACACCGCCGGCAGTGCGCCGGGCGGCGCGGCTTCCAGCAGCGCGACATCGATGCCCAGGCGGTCCAATGCGATCGCCAGACTGGCGCCGACCAGGCCGCCGCCGACGATCAGGACATCGTGGGACGCCGCTGCGCGCGCGGTCGCTGGGCCGGAAAGGGGCTTCGGGTCGGGGTCGGGCGTGGACATTGCGTTATGCTAACGCTCTGTGTTCACTTCCGCCTGCGACCGCCGATGACCGCTCACGCTTCCTCTTCCTCTTCAGGCACCGACGCCAAGCGCGGCGGCCTGCTGGCCCCGGGTCCGCTGCTGCTGGCCGCCATGATCGTGCTGGCCGCGCTGAGCCGGCTGCTGCCGCACCCGCCGAATTTCTCGCCGGTGGAAGCGATGGCGCTGTTCGGCGGCGCCTATTTCGCGAATCGCGCCTGGGCCATCGTCGTCCCGCTGATCGCGATGGTGCTCTCCGACATCGCCCTGGGCCTGATGTTCGGCGGCAGCTACATGAGCTACGTCGCCAGCCTCAGCTTCTGGTCGGTCTACGTCTGCATCGCGCTGTCCACGGTGCTGGGCTTCGGTCTGCGCGGCAAGGTCAACGGCGCCAACGTGCTGGGTTATTCGCTGGTCGGCTCGGTGCTGTTCTTCCTGGTCACCAATTTCACCACCTGGCTGGGCTCGGCCATGTACCCGCAGACCGGCAGCGGCCTGGTCGCGGCCTACGTCGCCGGCATCCCGTTCTTCAAGTGGACGGTGCTGGGCACCCTGTTCTACGCGGCGGTACTGTTCGGCGGCTTCGCGCTGCTGCGCCGCCAGGCGCCGGCGCTGCGGGCGCAGACGGTCTGAATCTTCGAAACCCTACTGTAGGAGCGGCTTCAGCCGCGATCTTTCTCTTCGTCACGCGAGAGCATCGCGGCTGAAGCCGCTCCTACGAAGAGCACGGATCGGGAATCACCATGGGTAATCGTCTTTCCAAGATCTACACAAAGACCGGCGACGACGGCTCGACCGGCCTGGGCGACGGCAGCCGGGTGTCGAAGGATTCGGCGCGGGTCACCGCCTACGGCACCGTCGACGAGGCGAATTCCGCCATCGGCGTGCTGCTGGCCTGCGACATGCCGGACGATATCCGCGCGCTGCTGACGACCGTCCAGCATCAGATGTTCGATCTCGGCGGCGAGTTGTGCATCCCCGGCCACGCCGCGATCGACGATGCCGACATCGAGCGCCTCGAACAGCAGCTCGACCACTACAACGACCCGCTGCCGGCATTGAAGGATTTCATTCTGCCGGCCGGCGGCGAAGCCGCGGCCCGCTGCCACCTGGCGCGCACCATCGTCCGCCGCGCCGAGCGCGAGTCGGTGACGCTGTCGCATCACGACGCGGTGCGGCCGCAGGCGATCCGCTATCTCAACCGCCTGTCCGACCTGCTGTTCGTGCTGGCGCGGGTGCTGGCGCGGCACAGCGGGCACGGCGAAGAGTTGTGGAACCACGAGCGTCGCCAGCGCCAGAAATGAGCTTCCCGGTCTTCACCCATCCCGCCTGCCTGGCCCACGACACCGGGCCGACCCACGCCGAAAGCCCGGCGCGGCTGGCGGCGGTGACCGCCGGCCTGCGCGACACCTACCCGGATCTGGACTGGCGCGAGGCGCCGCGCGCCAGTCGCGGACAACTGCTGCGCGTGCACGCCGAATCGCTGCTGCATGCGGTGCTGGAAACCCGGCCGACCGAGCGGATCTGGCTCGATCCCGACACGGTGCTGTCGCCGGCTTCGGCCGAAGCCGGGCTGCGCGCCGCCGGTGCCGTGGTGGCCGCGGTGGAACTTGTGCTGAACGGCGAAAGCAAACGCGGATTCTGCGCGGTACGTCCACCAGGGCACCACGCCACCGCCACCGCGCCGATGGGCTTCTGCCTGTTCAATTCGATCGCGGTCGGCGCCGCGCATGCGCTGGACAAATTCGGCCTGTCGCGGATCGCGATCGCCGATTTCGATGTGCATCACGGCAACGGCACCCAGGCGATCTTCGACCTCGAACCGCGGGTGGTCTTCGCCAGTTCGCACCAGATGCCGCTTTACCCCGACAGCGGCCACGTCACCGAACGCGGCGTGAGCAACATCTTCAACGCGCCGCTGCCGCCCGGCGCGACCGGCGCGCAGTTCCGCGACGCCTGGCGCACGCGACTGCTGCCGCAGCTCGACGCCTTCCGTCCGCAGTTGGTGATGATCTCGGCCGGCTTCGATGCGCACCGCCTCGATCCGCTGGCACAGGTGCAGCTGGAAGCCGAGGATTTCGACTGGATCACCCGCGAACTGGTCGCCATCGCCGACCGCCACGCCGACGGCCGCGTGGTCTCCAGCCTCGAAGGCGGCTACGACATGCAGGGGCTGCGCGAATCGTGCGTCGCGCACGTCGGCGCGCTGCGGGGCTGAACCCGGCGGCGGCCTGCCGTGATCCCGCGTTGCCGCCCCGGGACGGATGCGTCAAGCTAGCCCGGATCTGTCCCAAGCCTGGTTGAACGCGTGCGCAAAAAACTCCGTCTGCTGCCGTTGCCCTTCTGCATCGCCCTCTCGTTGTCCGCGCAAGCCGCTGACGATGTGCCCGAGGATTGGGGCCTGTGTCCGATCGAGGACGCGGTGCCGGCCTTCGCGACGGATCTGGCGCCGCAGGAAGGCCTGAACCTCGGCGGCGACCCGACCGAGCAGGCCACCGACATCGACGGCGACTCGCTCGACGGCACCGAAGGTCAGGTCGTGAATCTCAGCGGCAACGTGTTCCTGCGCCGCGGCGAACAGGTGTTGTCGACCGATCGGCTCAGTTTCGACCAGGAAAAACAGACCTACACCGCCGAGGGCCATGTGCGCTATCAGGATCGCGGCATGCGCCTGATCGCGGCCCGCGCCAAGGGCGACCAGAGCAAGGACACCCACGAGCTGGAAGACATCAAGTACCAGCTGGTCCGTCGCCGCGGCAACGGCGGCGCCCAGCGCATCGCCATGCAGGGCAGCCTGGGCTCGCTGTACGGGTCGACGTATTCCACCTGCCCGCCCGAGGCGCGCCGCTGGGAACTGCGCGCCCAGCGTATCGACGTGGACACCGAGGAGGGCATGGGCACCGCCCGCAACGCGACCCTGCGCGTCGGCAGCATTCCGGTGCTGTACCTGCCGTGGTTCCGGTTCCCGATCGACGACCGCCGCCGCACCGGTCTGCTGTACCCGGCCATCTCCTCGTCGGGACGCAACGGCTTCGACTGGCGCCAGCCGATCTATCTGAACCTGGCGCCGAACTACGACGCCACCATCAACCCGCGGTGGATGAGCAAACGCGGCCTGCAACTGGGCGGCGAATTCCGCTATCTCACCGAAACCGGCAGCGGCGTGCTGGATGCCGCGTTCCTGCCGTCGGACAAACTGACCGACCGCGAACGCGACAACGAGATCGCCGACGGCGTGCCGGTGGAGAACCGCCGGGAGTCCGATCGCGGTTATCTCCGCTTCAACGGCGTCCAGGGCTTCGGCCCGCACTGGCAGGCGCGCAGCAATATCGCCTGGATCAGCGACACGCGCTTCCTGGATGACGCCAGCAACACCCTGAACGGCGGCGCGGCCTCGTTCGTGACCAGCGACATCGGCCTGTATGGCCGTGGCCGCAACTGGGAGGCCACGATCATGGCCGACCATTCGCAGCTGGCCGACTACACCCTGCGCGACGCCAACCTGCCCTTCAACCGCCTGCCGCGCGGGCACGTACGCTGGGAACGCGAGTTCGCGAGATCGCTGACCGCCGGGATCGACGCCGAGATCGTGCGTTTCGACCACGACCAGTTCTCCGACGGCAGCCGCGTCGACCTGCGGCCCTTCCTCAGTCTGCCGCTGGAAGGCGACAGCTGGTTCATCAAACCCACGCTGGCCTGGAGATATACCGGCTACCAGCTCGGCGGCGACGCCAGCGACCGCGCCATCAGTTACGCCCAGCGCAATGGCCTGGACGCGAACGATCCATTGGTACTCGCACCGCTGATCCAGCAGTTCCGCGACAGCAGCCCCACCCGCAGCCTGCCGGTGACGACGCTCGACGCCGGGCTGTATTTCGACCGCCACATGCGCTGGGGCGACTCGGATTACCTCAATACCCTCGAACCGCGGATCTTCTATTACAACGCGCCGTACCGCGACCAGTCCGGCATCCCACTGTTCGACACCCGCCCGCTCACGTTCGGCTGGGGTCAATTGTTCCGCGACAACCGCTATTCCGGCGCCGATCGCCAGGCGGACGGCAATCAGCTCACCCTCGCCGTCTCCACCCGCTTCATCCGCGAGGCCGACGGTCTGGAAAAGCTGGCCGCCAGCATCGGTCAGATCCGCTATTTCGACGACTCTCGGGTCACGGTACCGGGCGAGAACCCGATCGATCAGGGCAAATCGGCCTGGATCGTCGATACCAGCTACGCGCCGAACGACCGCTGGACCATCGGCGGCTCGTATCAGTGGGATCCGAAATCCGGTCGCCGCGATCTGGCCAGCCTGCGCACCCGCTATCTGATCGGCGACGACGGCATCGTCAATCTCAGCTATCGCTACCGCCGCGATCTGCTGGAACAGGCGGACCTGTCGTTCCTGTATCCGATCAACCCGAACTGGAGCGTGGTCGGCCGTTACTACTACTCGCTGAAGGACAGCCAGTTGCTGGAAGGCATCGCCGGCGTGCAGTGGGAAAGCTGCTGTCTGGCGGTACGCCTGGTCGGCCGCCGCTACCTGCGCAGCCGCAGCGGTGAGCTCAACAACGCCATTCAGCTGGAGATCGAACTCAAGGGGTTAGGCTCCGCAGGGCCCGACACGGAAGGCCGTCTGCGCCGTGCTATCCTCGGCTACTACCGCGAGGATCTCTCCCTCGTCCCGCCCCCCCAGACACGCGGTGGCGGCGAACTCCCCTCTTCAGACTCCGTCCCATGATCCGATCGTTCCGCTGCGCCATCGCCGCCAAGCTTGTTGTCGGCATTCTCTTCGTCGGCAGTTTTTCCGCCTTCGCCCAACAGCCGCTGGACAGGATCGCCGCGGTCGTGGATGAGGACATCATCCTGCAGAGCGAACTCGAGCGCGCCGTCGCCAACATCCGCGGTCAGTACGCAGGTCGCGAGGCGCAGCTCCCGCCGGCCGATGTGCTGCAGCGCCAGGTGCTGGAGCGCCTGATCCTGATGCGCCTGCAGACCGCGCGCGCGGCCAGCACCGGCATGCGCGTGAGCGACGAAGAAGTGGACGCCGCCGTCACCAACATCGCCCGCGAGAACAAGCTCAGCCCGGAGCAACTGCGCCAGCATCTGGCCAGAGACGGCCTGAGCTTCGCCGATTTCCGCAGCTCGCTGCGCGACGAAATCGTGGTCCAGCGCCTGCGCCAGCGTTTCGCCCAGGGCCGGATCAACGTCAGCGATGCCGAAGTCGATGCCGCGCTGAAGGCGCAGGCCGGCGGCAACACCCAATACCGTCTGTCCCATATCCTGGTCGCCCTGCCCGAAGGCGCCACCGCCGAGCAGATCAAGACCGGCGAACGCAAGATCGAAGGCATCAAAGGCCTGCTCGATCGCGGCGAGATGGAATTCAGCGCCGCCGCCGTCCGCTATTCCGACAGCCCCAACGCACTGGAAGGCGGCAACCTCGGTTGGCGCGCCCTCGATCAGGTGCCCACCAGCTTCGCCGGCACGATCAGCAGCATGGAAATCGGCAAGATCATCGGCCCGATCCGCGGCCCGAACGGGTTCCAGTTGATCAAACTGGAAGAAACCCGCAACGCCCAGGCCGGCGAAGCCAAGATGATCACCCAGTACCAGGCCAGCCATATCCTGATCCGCACCGAGGAAGGCGCCAGCGACGCGTCCGCCAAGGCCAAACTCGAAACCCTGCGCGCCCGCATCGCCGGCGGCGCCGATTTCGCCGAGCTGGCCAGCAAGGACTCCGAAGACGCCATCAGCAAGGTTCGCGGCGGCGATCTGGGCTGGTTCGCGCAGGACGACTTCGGCCCCGAATTCGGCGCCCAGGTGTCGGCACTCGGCGACGGTCAGGTGTCCGCACCGTTCAAGACCCAGGCCGGCTGGCATCTCGTCAAGCGCGCCGGCACGCGCCAGGCCAACGTCACCGACGAAAACCGCCGTAGCCAGATCCGCGAGAGCATCGGCCAGCGCAAGCTGGAAGACGAATGGAGCCGCTTCCTGCGCGAACTGCGCGGCGAAGCCTTCATCGACATCCGCGTCGGTGCCGGTGCCGACGCTGCCGGCGCAGGCTGATCGCGCCCAGGTACCTGCGATGACACGACGCCCCCGTCTCGCGCTGGTTCCGGGCGAGCCGGCCGGCATCGGCCCGGAACTCGTCGTCCGCGCCGCCCAGCGCGACTGGGATGCGCAACTGATCGCCTACGGCGACCGCGACACCCTGCTGCGCGCGGCCGACGCCATCGGCCTGCCATTGCGCCTGATTTCTCCCAACGACCCCAGCGCGGCCGGCCCCGGCCGGCTCGCTCTGGTCGAAATCCCGCCGATCACCACAAGCCGTTTCGGCCATCCCGAGCCGCGCAACGCGCGCACCACCATCGCCGCGCTGGAAACCGCCGCCAACGCCTGCCTGCAGGGTCTGTGCGACGGACTGGTCACCGGTCCGGTCAACAAGGCCGCGATCAACGACGGCGGCATTCCCTACACCGGCACCACCGAACTGCTGGCCGCACAGGCGCGCTGCGACGTGGTGATGATGCTCGCCAACGACATCGTCCGGGTCGCGCTGGCCACCACCCATCTGCCGCTGCGCGAGGTCGCCGACGCGATCACCGCCGAGGGACTCGAACGCACCCTGCGCATCCTGCATGCCGCGCTGCGCGAAGACTTCGGCATCGCCGCGCCGCGCATCGCCGTACTCGGTCTGAACCCGCATGCCGGCGAGGACGGCCATCTGGGCCGCGAAGAACTCGACATCGTCATTCCCCTGCTCGAACGGCTGCGCGGCGAGGACTGGACGCTGATCGGGCCGCTGCCGGCCGACACCGCCTTCCTGCCGTCCAGACTGACCGGCTTCGACGCGGTGCTGGCGATGTATCACGACCAGGGACTGCCGGTGCTGAAATACAGCGGCTTCGAGCGCGCGGTGAATCTTACCCTCGGCCTGCCCTACCCGCGGGTCGCGGTGGATCACGGCACCGCGCTGGCGCTGGCGGGCCGCGGCATCGCCGATCCGTCGAGCCTCTTCGCCGCGATCGACACCTGCACCCGGCTCGCCGCCGCGCGGATCGCGCGCACCGGTGTCGCATGAGCGACGCACCCGCCCCCGCGCCCATCGACTGGAACGACTTCCTGAAAGTCGAACTGCGCGTCGGTCGCGTGCTGTCGGCCGACCCCTTCCCGGAAGCGCGCAAGCCTGCCTATGTGCTGCGGATCGACTTCGGCCCGGAGATCGGCGTGCGCACCTCCAGCGCCCAGATCACCGTGCATTACCGGCCGGAGCAACTGATCGGCCGGCAGGTGGTGGCGGTGGTCAATTTCCCGCCGAAACAGATCGGGCCGCGGATGTCCGAATGCCTGGTCACCGGCTTCCACGACGCCGACGGCGCGGTCGCGTTGTGCGTTCCCGACCGCGAAGTGCCGCTCGGCACCCGCCTGCTGTGAAGTGTTTATCGTGAAGCGAGCATCCGGCATGAAAGGAACGCAGACATGACCATCGGATTCCGCGAACCCGCGAAAAAATCGCTGGGCCAGCACTTCCTGCACGAACGCGGCATCGTCGACAAGCTGGTGATGGCGATCGACCCGCGTCCGGGCGACCGCATCGTCGAGATCGGCCCCGGCCAGGGCGCGCTGACCTTCCCGCTGCTGGACCGCCACGGCGCGCTGACCGCGATCGAATTCGACCGCGATCTGCTGGCACCGCTGACCGCCGCCGCGGCATCCCACGGCGAACTCACCCTGATCCATTCCGACGTGATGAACGTCGATTTCACCGAACTGGCCGCGGGCACGCCGGCTGTCGATGAACGCATCCGCCTGGTCGGCAACCTGCCCTACAACCTGTCCTCGCCGATCCTGTTCCATGCGCTGGACCACGCCGCGGTCGTGCGCGACATGCATTTCATGCTGCAGAAGGAAGTGGTCGACCGCATGGCCGCCGGCCCGGGCAGCAAGGTCTACGGCCGGCTCAGCGTGATGCTGCAGGCGTATTGCACGGTGACCGCGCTGTTCAAGGTGCCGCCAGGCGCGTTCCGGCCGCCGCCGAAGGTGGATTCCGCCGTGGTCCGGCTGGTGCCGCACCCCCGCGGGCGGATCGGCATCGACGACCCGCGGCGCTTCGCCGACATCGTGCGCGCCGCGTTCGGCCAGCGCCGCAAGACCCTGCGCAATGCGCTGTCGAGTCTCTGCACCGCCGACGATATCGTGCGCGCCGGCATCGATCCGCAGAGCCGCGCCGAGCAGCTCGCGGTGGCCGATTTCGTCGCCCTCGCCAATCTCGACGCCGCCCCGCCGTCCGCGACCGAAGACACGGCGACCGACAAGGCTTGATGCCGCAAATCGCGCGATTGCAACTAAACTGTCGCCATGAACGACATCAGCGCCGACGCCATCGCGATCGACATCGCCATACGTTACCTCGACGATCAGTCCAAACCCGACGAGGAGCTCTATTACTTCGCGTACACCATCGGCATCCGCAACACCGGCTCGCGTCCCGCGCAACTGGTGTCGCGCCGCTGGCTGATCGTGGACGCCGTTGGCTTCCCGCGCGAAGTGATGGGCGACGG
The DNA here is from genome assembly GCA_020692565.1 of Thermomonas sp. GTDB lineage: Bacteria > Pseudomonadota > Gammaproteobacteria > Xanthomonadales > Xanthomonadaceae > Lysobacter_I. Next base: position 91,278 of record JAIMKJ010000011.1, on the reverse strand, counting down.
CGTGGTCGGCGAACAGCCGCGGCTGCGCCCGGGCGAGCGCTTCGAGTACACCTCCAGCACCTTCTTCAAGACGCCCTACGGCACGATGGAAGGTGCCTATGTGATGCGCGCCGACGACGGCACCGAGTTCGAAGCGCCGATTCCGCAGTTCGTGCTGTGCATCCCGCGGATGCTGCACTGACCATGCGCCGCACTCCTGCGCTTCGCATCCAGACGCTCCACGCACGCGCACGGGGTGGCTGAGATGGCCGTCTGGGCGATCGGCGACCTCCAGGGCTGCTACGGCGTGACCCAGCGGCTGCTGGAAAAAATCCGCTTCGATCCAGCGCAGGACCGGCTGTGGTTCTGCGGCGACCTGGTCAATCGCGGCGGCGAATCGCTGGAAACGCTGCGGCTGGTGCATTCGCTGCGCGAGCACAGCGTCGTGGTGCTGGGCAACCACGATCTGTCGCTGCTGGCGATCTCCGAGCGTACCGTCGACGACCAGCGCAAGGTCAATCAGGATCTGCAGCGCATCCTGTTCGCCGACGACCGCGACATCCTGATCGACTGGCTGCGGCAGCGCCCGCTGTTGCACAGCGACCGGACGCTGGGCTGGATGATGATCCATGCCGGTCTGTCGCCAAAATGGACCACCGTCCACGCCGAAAAGCATGCCCTGGAAATCGAGCGCCGATTGCACGGCGAGGGTCGTCGCAAACTGCTGCGCAACATGTACGGCGACTACCCGGCGTGGTCGCCGGCGCTGCGCGGCGTGGAGCGCGAGCGCGCGATCATCAACATCTTCACCCGGATGCGCTACTGCTCCACGCGCGGCCGCATCGCCTTCAACGAAAAGGGCGCACCGGGCACCCAGTTGCCCGGGCTGTACCCGTGGTACGAAGTGCCGGGCCGCGTCGAGCGCGACCTGAAGATCGTCTGCGGCCACTGGTCCACGCTCGGCCTGTTCATCGGCCACGGCGTGCATGCGATCGACACCGGTGCGGTCTGGGGCGGGAAGCTCACCGCATTGCAGCTCGACACCGACGAACTGCGTCTGGTCCAGGTCCCGGGCCGCGAGGTCGCCATGTCTGGATCACCGCCGGGTCCGCAGGACTGATGCATCGCGCCGCATGTCAGCGCGGATGGCGGGTCGCGGCGATGCTGTTCGCCATGCAGTGCGGGCTGGTCGGCTGCAGCGATTCGAGCGCGCAGGCCGCGCCACGGGCGCCCGGCCCTGCAAGCGCTCCCGCGGGTGCGCACGCAAGCGGCGCCGCCGCGACGACGCCCGGCATCGCACTGGCGAGCGCCGCGCGCAGGCAGATCGGCGTCACCGTCAGTTACGACCCCGCCTACGTACGCCTGCCCTACCCCGGCGGCGATGTGCCGGCATCGCGCGGGGTGTGCACCGATGTGGTGATACGCGCGTTGCGCGCCCAGCACATCGACCTGCAGCAGCGCGTGCACGAAGACATGCGCGCGCACTTCGCGGAATATCCGAAGAAGTGGGGCCTGCGCGGACCGGACCGCAACATCGATCACCGCCGCGTGCCGAATCTGCAGACCTGGTTCGAGCGCCAGGGCTGGTCGGTGCCGGTCACGTCGCGCGCGGCCGACTACCGCGCCGGCGATCTCGTCACCTGGATGCTGCCCGGCAATCTGCCGCATATCGGCATCGTCAGCGACCGCAGGACGCGACCGGGCGGCACGCCGCTGATCATTCACAACATCGGCCGCGGCACCCGCGAAGAGGACATCCTCTTCGTTCACACAATCACCGGGCATTACCGGCCCGTGCTGCTGTAGAGCGGGCTTTGGACGGACGGCGGTAGAGCGGGCTTCAGCCCGCTGTGATTCACGCAAAAAGCAGCGACCTGAAGGCCGCTCTACGAGGGACGTTCATACGGTTGGACACGGTGCACGCGACAGGCGCCGATCAAGCCCGCTCGTAGTCTACACATTCGAAAGCGAACGCATGCCGATCGTCCGCCGCATGTGCCTCGCGCGCAATCGTGCGCCACTGCGCGTGATCGAACGCCGGGAAAAACGTATCCGCATCATCGACCTCAGTATCGACGTGGGTGAGATACAGGCGCGTCGCGATCGGCAGCGTCAACGCATAGAGTTCCGCGCCGCCGATCACGCACAGTTCCGAGGCGCCATCCGCATCGGCCACCGCGCATGCTTCTTCCAGCGTCGCCACGGCCTGCATGCCGTCGAACGGCACCTGTCCACTGCGCGTGAGCACGAGATTGCGCCGCTTCGGCAGCGCGCGGCCCAGCGATTCCGCGGTCTTGCGGCCCATCAACACCGGTTTGCCGAGCGTCAGCGCCTTGAAGCGTTTCAGATCGTCCGGCAGATGCCACGGCAGGGCATTGTCGCGGCCGATGGCGCGGTTGACGTCGAGTGCGGCGATGAGCACGACGTTCATGATTCGATCACCGTGCACTCCGGCTGCGTACGCAGGAAGGAAGTCAACTCTCGCCATTGGTCGTCATGCTGGAAAGAACGCCTGCGGAGATAGAGATATTGGTCTTGCGCGGGCTCGTCATCAGTCGCGAAGACGATGCCCAGACGGTCCGGGCCGATGACCGTCCGTTTCAGGCCACGCCAGTCGGCGCGGTATACGAGGTTGCCGTCGATGAGATAGCGGCAGCCGTCATCGTTCAGATGCACCCGTTCGTCCGTGCCTGCCGAAGGCAGGTGAAGCATGGCGAGGCGCACGGCGACCGCAAGCCGGCGCGATGGGTAAGCCGCAACCAAGTAAAGGCCCAGGACCAGCAGGAAGCCCATGACCCATGTCATCGGGCCTCCTTCATGATTCATCCACATCGACCAAGCGATACAGCCGATGATCAGGGCCACGCCCCACGCGGGACGCCAAGCCTCCGCAGGATGGCGATCAAGCCTGTCCCAGAACGCCTCCGCTGAGAGTGCTGTGCGCAGATCGAAGGGCTGCACGACGGTGATGTCCAATCGTCCTGTCCGGGTCACACCGCCACCGGCGCCTTGATCGCCGGATGCGGGTCGTAGCCTTCGATGACGATGTCCGCGTAGGCGAAGCCGAAGATGTCCTTCACTTCCGGATTCAGGCGCAGCGTCGGCAGCGCGCGCGGCGCGCGCGACAGCTGTTCGCGGGCCTGGTCGTAATGATTCGAGTACAGATGCGCGTCGCCGAGGGTGTGCACGAAATCGCCGACGCCCAGGCCGCACACCTGCGCGACCATGTGGGTGAGCAGCGCATAGCTGGCGATATTGAACGGCACGCCGAGGAAGATGTCGCCGCTGCGCTGGTAGAGCTGACAGCTGAGCTTCCCATCCGCGACGTAGAACTGGAACATCGTGTGGCAGGGCATCAGCGCCATGTCGGCCAGATCGGCGACGTTCCAGGCGCTGACGATCAGCCGCCGCGAATCGGGATTGCGCCTGATCTCGTCGACGACCCAGCGGATCTGGTCGATCTCGCCGCCATCGGCGGTCGCCCAGCGCCGCCACTGCTTGCCGTAGACCGGGCCGAGTTCGCCGTGTTCGTCGGCCCACTCGTCCCAGATCCCGACCTTGTGGTCTTTCAGGTAGGCGATATTGGTCTCGCCTTTGAGGAACCACAGCAATTCATGGACGATCGAGCGCAGGTGCAGCTTCTTGGTGGTGACCAGCGGGAAACCGGCGTTCAGATCGAAGCGCAACTGCCAGCCGAACACGCTGCGCGTGCCGGTGCCGGTGCGGTCGGACTTTTCGGTGCCGTGTTCCAGCACATGCTGCAGCAGATCGAGGTACGGGCGCATCAGGCGACCTGCGGCTGCAGCGTCGGCGCTTTGCGCGACAGGAACAGCAGCACCAGTCCCAGCGCGACCAGCGGCAGGCTCAGCACCTGGCCCATGGTCAGCCAATCGAAGGCGAGATAGCCGATCTGCTCGTCGGGCAGGCGGACGAATTCGACCAGAAACCGGAAACACCCGTACAGCAGCGCGAACAGGCCAGCCACCGCATAGCGCGGGCGCGGCTTGCGCGAGAACCACCACACCGCGCAGAACAGGGCGACGCCTTCGAGCGCGAACTGGTACAGCTGCGACGGATGGCGCGCCAGCGCATCGAGCATGCCGCTGGCGTGCATGCGTTCGAGCTGCGCAGCGCCGAGCCCGTACAGATCGGCTTCGGCGCGCGGGAAGATCACGCCCCAGCCAGCCTCGGTGTACTTGCCCCAGAGTTCGCCGTTGATGAAATTGCCCAGCCTGCCCAGACCCAGGCCCGGCGGCACCAGCGGCGCGACGAAATCGACGATGTCGAAGAAGTGCATGCGCTGTTTGCGCGCCCACCACAGCGAGGCCACCAGCACGCCCGCCAGACCGCCGTGGAAACTCATGCCGCCCTGCCAGATCTTGAAGATCTGCATCGGTTCGGCGATGTACGACCCCAGGTCGTAGATCAGGATGTAGCCGATGCGCGCACCGAAGATCACGCCGAGCATGCAATAGAACAGCAGGTCGCTGTAGGCCTGCTCGGTGACGCCCGGCAGGCGGCCGGCGCGGACCCGGCTGCGGCCCAGCAGCCAGGCCGCGCTGAAGCCGAGGAGATACATCAACCCGTACCAGTGGACCGCCGGCTGGAAGTTCGCGCCGAACAGCGAAAACTCGGGCGATTGAAACAGGATCGGATCGATCTGGTGCAGGAAAGTCATCGGCGGGTACGGCTGGCGAACGGTGCGCGTATTGTGCCGGAGCCGACGGCGCTTCGCCGGACCCGCGGTTCAGTCGAGCAGTTGCGGGCGATCCGGCAGCTCATTGCGATCTGCATGGCCGTCGATGCGCGGGAAATGCGCGGCCAGCAGCTCGCCCGCCGCCGCCACGCCCTCAAGCGCCGCGGCTGCGGCATCGCCCGCGCGCAGGCGTTCTTCCATCAGCTGGCATACCCCGCGCCACTGTTCGTCGCTGACCCGCCCGGCAAGGCCGCGGTCGGCCAGGATTTCGATGCGCCGGTCGGCCAGCTGCAGATAGATGAGGATGCCGTTGTTCTCGGCGGTGTCCCACACGCGCAGTTGTGAGAACACCTCGGCCGCGCGGTCGCGCGCCTCCCTGCCGGCCCGGACCGCGCGCCAGCCCAGCGCGGATTCGACCGCGAAACAGACTTCGCCGCGATGCCGGAGCTCGTCGCGGGCGATGGCCTCCGCGATGCGCTGCAGGCTGGCCTCTGGAAACAGACGGCGCGCGGAGCGGGCGAACAGATGTCTGAGCAGGCGCATGGTCACCAGCTCCCCGAGGCGCCACCGCCTCCGCTGCTGCCGCCGCCACCGCTCCAACTGCTACCCGAACTGCTGGAGCTGCTGGAGCTGCTGGAGCTGCTGGAGCTGTCGGAACCGCTGCTCCAACTCCAACCATCATCGCTGGAACGACGATTGTCCCTCGCATCGCGTTCCGCCCGGCGGCGCACCGAATCCTGTGCGTCGGGGTCGTAAAGGAAGTCCTCGATCCGCCATGCGGTCCGCCGACCATGGCGGCCGGCCGCGGCGACTGCAGCCTCGGATATCGAGACGGCACCTACGAACAGGCCGATCGCGATCGACAGGAGCAGGACGGGCCAACCGACCGACAGCGCGAAAGCGGTCGCGGCAGGCAGAATCACGCACAGGCCGATCCGCCATCCGCTCGCGCGGTTCCGGGTCAACCACCGGCCCAGGAGTGCGGCGCACAGCGCCAGGAACAGCGCGAAAAAACTCCGGATGCCCGAAGGGGCGCCGACGTGCGCCGCCATCGGCGCGGGCAGGGCTTCTCCATTCATCAATGACGCGATGACGAGCGTGGCATCGTTGAGACCGCCAGCCATATCGCCACGACGGAACTTCGGCACCAGATATTCCTGGATGACGCGACCGGCGGTGATATCGGGAATGGCGCCTTCCAGACCGTAGCCCGTCTGGATGCGGACGGTGCGATCGTCCTTGGCCACCAGCAGCAGCACGCCGTCGTCGACGCCCTGACGACCCAGCTTCCACGTATCGAATGCCCGCTGCGCATACGCCTCGATGGTCTCGGGCCGGGTGCTGGGCACGATGAGGATCTGCAGTTGGCTGCCGTTGCGCTTCTGCAGCGCCAGCGCCTGTTGTTCCAACTGCGCGATCTCCGCGGCGCTGAGCGTACCGGTGATGTCGATGACCGGCGAGATGAGCGGCGGAACCGGCACGCGCGTCTGCGCCCGTACCGGCGCAGCCAAGACCAGCGCGGGCAGGACCAGCGCGAATGCCAGCACCGGCAGAACGTGGCGAAAGAAGTTGCGCAGCATGTCCTGTCTCCGCAGCGGAACGGATCACTCCCCGGTCGGGGCGGGCTGCTGCGGCGGCTTGAACGACTCGCTGTCCGGCAGCGGTATCGGCTGCGGCCCCGGATCGGAGGTGCGGGCCGGCGCCAGGCCCGGCGGCGGCGCCACCGGTGCGACCGTCTGCGTCTGCCCCGGCACCAACGGCGGCGCGGCGCTGGCCTGCCCGCCGAAATCAACCTTCGGCGCATCCTGGATCGCGCGTTCGTCCTCCACCGTGAAACTCGGCTTTTCCGCGTGACCGAACATCTTCGCGGTGAGATTCACCGGAAACTGCCGGATGTAGGTGTTGTAGGCCTGCACCGTCTCGATATAGCGCCCGCGTTCGACGGTGATGCGGTTCTCGGTGCCTTCCAGCTGCGTCTGCAGATTCAGGAAGGCCTGGTCGGACTTCAGGTTCGGGTAGTTCTCGGTGATCACCAGCAGCCGCGACAGTGCGTTGGACAGTTCGCCCTGCGCCTGCTGGAACTGCTGCAGCGATTCGGCACTGTCGGGGTCCACGTTGATCTGCCCGACTTTCGCCCGCGCCTCGGTCACGCCGATCAGCACGGCCTGCTCCTGCTGCGCGTAACCCTTCACGGTGGCGACCAGATTGGGAATGAGGTCGTCGCGGCGCTTGTAGACGTTCAAGACCTGCGCCCACGACGCCTTCACCGCTTCGTCCTTGGTCTGGATCTCGTTGTAGCCGCAGCCCGACAACAGGGCGGCCAGGATCAGGAGAACGATTGCGCGCATGGGGACGCTCCGTGGGGGATCCGTGACGGGATCGGGGCATTGCAGCACGGATTGCAGCACCTCGGGGCTGCCGGCGCAACGCGAACCGACGGTTTACTCGGGCAGCAGCCGCTCCTGCTCCCGCTTCTTCGACCACAGGTTCAGGCATTCGACCGCGGCGGAGAAGCCCATCGCGAAGTAGATGTAGCCCTTGGGTACATGCACTTCGAGGCCTTCGGCGACCAGGAATGCGCCGACCAGCACGATGAACGCGAGCGCCAGCATCTTCACCGTCGGATTGCGGTCGATGAATTTGCCCAGCGGCGTCGCCGCCAACAGCATCACCGCGACCGCGAGCAGGATCGCCGCGACCATCACCTCGGTCTGATTGGCCATGCCGACCGCGGCGATGACCGAATCCAGCGAGAACACGATATCGATGACCGCGATCTGGGCGATCACGCCCCAGAACACGTTCACGGGCTTGGTGTTGATGTCTTCGCTTTCGGCCTCGCCCTTGACGATGTCGCGGATCTCGCCGACGCCCTTCACCAGCAGGAACGCGCCGCCCAGCACCAGCACCAGATCGCGGATCGAAATGCCCTGCCCCAGCACAGAGAACAGGTCGTGGGTCAGGCCCGCCAGCCAGGCCAGGGTCAGCAGCAGCGCGATTCGGCTGATGCAGGCCACTGCGATGCCGAATTTGCGCGCTTTCTCGCGCTGCTCGTAGGGCAATCGGGAGACGGCGATCGAGATGAACACCAGATTGTCGATTCCGAGCACGATCTCGATCGCGCTCAGGGTGATGAGGGTGATCCACGTCTGCGGATCGGAAAGCAGTTCCATCATTGCATCGCTTCCAGTGTGTGTGACGACGGCACCGACGCGGCACCGGAGTCGTATTGAATGTCAGAGAAAGAGGTCAGAGATAACGGTCGCCAAGGATCAGCGCCCAGACCAGCAGTACGTTCATCATCAGCACGAACACCGCGGCCGAACCCATGTCCTTGGCGCGACCGGCCAGTTCGTGGAATTCGGGGCCGTAGCGCTCGATCACCGCCTCGACCGCCGAGTTCAGCAGTTCGGCGCTGAGCACCAGCAGGCAGCTGCCGATCATCAACGCGCGCTCCACCGGGGTTTCGCCCAGCCACCAGGCCAGGGGCGCCAGCACTGCCAGCAGATACACCTCGAGGCGGAACGACGATTCGTGCAGCCATGCGGCGCGCAGGCCCTGCAGCGACCAGATCGTCGCCTTCAGGATACGGCCGGGGGTGCGCGGCAGGTGTCCGGTGCGGTCGGCCATGTCAGCGGGCGCCACGACAACGGCAGTGAACGGACAGAGCGGGAGCCGGCATCGGGCGGTGACCATGCAGTCGGAGGCCGGCGATTTTGCCACAAGCCCCCCTGTTTCGCCCGGGCTGCGCGGTTCAGGCAGCCGCGCGCAGCCGCAGCGGGGACTCCAGCCCGCCGACGCCGTAGCGCTGCGCCGGATCGGCTGCATGGATTTGCGGAGCAGCGCCCGGGGATGGTGCGCTGCCGGACCGGCCGTCGACCGATCTGCGCGCGTTCTGCAACGCCTCGCAGCGCACATTCGACGCGTAGCGCCCCCCACGATCACTCTGCGGGCCGCGATTCCCTGCCGCTATACTGGGCACCATGTCGCGACCCGCCGCATTCCAGCGCTCGATGGCCAGACTCGCCCTGTTGGCGATGCTGGCGCTGACGCTGTTGCCGGGCATCGGCCGCATGTCGCAGCACGCCGCGATCCCGGGCTCCGGCGGAACCGCTTCCGAAAACGCGTCCGGGCCGTCGTTCGGCGCGATCTGTACCACCCGGGGGCTCGCTTACGATCCCGCCGTCGCAGCCATCGAAGTCCTCGGCTTTTCGACGCAGACCGACAATGACGAACGCAGTCCCGCGCCTTCGCATGCCGGAAACGACTGCGACTACTGCACCATCGCATCCGCTTCCAACGTTCCCGCATTCGCTGCGCTGGCGGCACCGGCGCTGACCCGCGACATCGCGCTGCCGCCGCGCCGCGATCGCGTCGCCCTCTGGCATTACCCACTCGGACTCGGCTCCCGCGGCCCCCCGCTCACGGCCTGAACACACACATCGCTTCCCGACCGCGTCCGCCATCGCCGACGCGGTCTTGTGTCGTTTAGGAGCCTTTCCCCATGTCTTTCGCATTCCCTGCGATGCCGCGTGCGTCGCTGGTCGCCCGCGGCTGTTCCGACGGCCGCAACACCAGCCATCGCGATGCCGATCACATCGCTGCGCTCCTGTCTTCCCGTGCCAACGACGTTCCGGCTGGAACATCGGGCACTGATGCGTCGCATGTCGCGAACCGCATATCCGCATCGACGAAAAAGGACTAGGTCATGGAGGCCTTCCTGTTCTTCGCACTGTTCTGGCTGATCGGCTGGGCCCTCTTCCTGCTGTCCGCCATCACCGAAAAAGACGGTCGCAAGACCCATTCCCACACCCTGCTGGACGACATCGAGGTCGAATCATGAACATCACGAATGCTTTCTCTTTCCGCAAGACATCGCTGCTGGTCGCGCTCGCGGCGATGTCGGCCTTTTCGGCCGGCGCCGCGCAGCCGGCGAAGACCACCGGCGGCATCGCGATCGAACAGGCCTGGACCCGCGCCACGCCGCCGAACGCGCCGGTCGCCGGCGGTTTCCTCACCATCCGCAACAGCGGCGATCGCGCCGATCGTCTCGTGTCGGTGACCAGCCCGGACGCGAACAGCGTCGAGATCCACCAGATGACCATGGAAGACGGGGTGATGCGCATGCGCAAGCTCGCCGACGGGCTGTCGATCGACGCGAGGTCCATCGTGATGCTGAAGCCCGGCGGCTATCACCTGATGTTCATCGGCCCGAAGCGCCCCATCGTGGAAGGCGGCACCGTGACCGCGACGCTGCGCTTCGAGAAGGCCGGCACGCGCGAAGTGCGTTTCGACGTACGCGCGCTCGGCAGCAGCGGCGCGAAGCCGCAGCACTGATCGCCGGCCGCGAAAACACGACAGGCCCGGATCTCCCTCCGCGCGTCACCCACTCTTCAATCCATGCTTCAGGAATCTTCATGAATCACGAAAGGAATGTCAGCCTCCGCATCTCCGCGCTCGGCCGCGCCATCGCCGTCGTCGTCGGCACAATGGCGACGCTCGCGTTTTCGCAGGCGTCGCTCGCGGCTTCGCCCGCCGACGACAGCGACACGCTCGATCGCGTCGAAGTGAAAGGCCATCGCGTCGGCGCGGCCGACGATCTCGACGCCGCCAAACGTCGCCTCGACGAGCGCGCCGGCGCCACCTCGGTGGTCGATGCCGAAGGCTATCGCGATGGCCGCGTCAGCACGCTCGCCGATGCGCTGGGCTATGCGCCCGGCGTGTTCATCCAGCCGCGCTTCGGCGCCGAGGAAGCGCGACTGTCGATCCGCGGTTCCGGCCTGCAGCGCACCTTCCACGGCCGCGGCATCCAACTGCTGCAGGACGGCAGCCCGCTGAATCTCGCCGACGGCGGTTTCGATTTCCAGGCGGTCGAACCGCTGTCGACGCGCTACATCGAGGTCTATCGCGGCGCGAATGCGCTGGAATACGGATCGGCGACGCTGGGCGGCGCGATCAATTTCGTCGCGCCCACCGGCCTGGACGCGCCGCGCGTCGCGCTGCGCGGCGAGTTCGGCAGCTTCGACTACCGTCGCGCGCAGGTGGCGCTGGCCGGCCAGCGCGGCAGCGCCGACGGTTATCTCAGCGTCACCGGCTTCGCGCAGGAAGGGTTCCGCGATCACGCCGAACAGGAGAACTACCGGCTGTTCGCGAACGCCGGTTTCCGCTTCGACGAATCGCTGGCCGCTCGCGTGTATCTGACCCATGTCGATACCCGTTCCGCGCTGCCGGGCAGCCTCACGTTCGCCGAGTTCGCCAGCGATCCCACCCAGGCGGCGCCCGGCAATCTCACGCTCGATCAGCGCCGCGATTTCCGGCTGGACCGCATCGCCGCCACCCTGCGCTGGTCGCCGGACGACAAACGCGATCTGCGCGTGAGCGCCTATTACGCGGACAAGTCGCTCGATCACCCGATCTTCCAGGTGCTGCGCCAGGACAACCGCGATTACGGCATCGACATGCGCCTCCGCTACGAAGGCAGTCTCGCCGGCCGTCGCAATGTCTTCACCGGCGGCTTCGGCACGGCGCAGGGCGACACCGACGACGACCGCTTCGTCAACGTCGCCGGCGAGGCCGGCGCGCGCACCAACGCCTTCCGCCAGCGCGCACGCAATCTCAGCGTGTATGCCGAAAACCAGACATGGCTGAACGATCGCTTCGTGCTGGCGCTGGGCGCGCAGGCGCTGCGCGCGACCCGCGTCTCGCGCGACGGATTCATCACCGGCGGACGCGACGAGAGTTTCGATACCGAATACGAGGGCGTCAGCCCGAAACTCGGCCTGCGCTATTTGTTCGACGATAAGACGCAACTGTTCGCCAACATCAGCCGCAGCATCGAGCCGCCGAGCTTCGGCGAACTCAGCGGCGGCCCCGGCGTGACCCAGGTGGATGCGCAGAAAGCGACCAGCGCCGAAATCGGCGTGCGCCTGGATCGCGACACCCTGTCGATCGACGCCGCGCTCTACCGGGCACACATCGACGGCGAGTTGCTGGCACTGACCGACGGCGCCGGCAATCCGCTGGGCACCATCAACGCCGACCACACGACGCATCAGGGCATCGAGCTCGGCTTGGGCTGGCGCTTCGCGGAAAATTTCATGTGGTCCGCGAATTATCTGTGGAACGATTTCCGCTTCGACGGCGATCGCGTGTACGGAGACAACGTGCTGGCCGGCGTTCCCGAACATCAGTTGCGCACGCAGCTGCGCTGGTCGATCGGCGAACGGTTCTTCATCGCGCCGAACGTGGAATGGTCGCCGAACGATGCCTTCATCGACCACGCCAACACACTGGATGCGCCGGGCTACACGCTGGTGGGGCTGAAGATCGGCGGCAGGATCGGCAGCGGCGACGACGCCTCGTGGTCGTGGTTCGTCGACGGCCGCAACCTGACCGATCGCAAGTGGATCTCCGGCACCGGCGTGGTCGCCGACGCGCTGGGCCGCGACGGCCGCTATCTGCTGCCGGGCGACGGGCGCTCGGTGTACGTCGGTTTCGAGTGGAGGATGCCGTGACCGCCACAGCCGGCGATCCGTCGGGACAGCAGTATCGTCGTCTGTGGCGCTGGCACTTCTATGCGGCGTTCCTGGTGATTCCGTTCGTGCTTTGGCAGGGCGCGACCGGCGTGCTGTATCTGTGGCACGAACAGATCGCCGATGCGCTGTGGCCCGGGCTTCGATTCGTCGAAGCCGGGACGCAGCGGGTCGATCTGGACCAGCAATTGCGCGCGGTGACGGCGGGCGACGACCGGCTGCCGACGGTGGTGAAACTGCCGGCGGAGCCGACGCGCAGCGTGTCGTTCGTGTTCGAGGACGCGAACGGGCTGCCGACGCCGCGCTTCGCGGATCCCTACACCGGTGCGTCACTGGGTGCGGTGTCGTCGAACGTGTGGCTGCCGGGTCTCACCCGGAAACTGCACGGCGGCTGGCCGCTTGGGAAACCCGGTTCCTGGCTGCTGGAGCTGGGCGCCTGCTGGATGATCGTGATGGTGCTGACCGGCCTGTATCTGTGGTGGCCGCGCAGCGCGAAAGGCATGGCGGGCGTGCTTTATCCGCGCCTGCGTGCCGGTTCGCGGGTGTTCTGGAAGGACCTGCATGCGGTGATCGGCATGTGGTTCTCGGCGATCTTCCTCGCCTTCCTGTTCACCGCGCTGCCGTGGACCGACGCATGGGGCAGTCTCGTGCTGCGCCCGATCCAAGCGGCACTGGGCCAGACCACGCCCGCGGCGCTGGGCTTCGGACATGGCGGCCACGGCGCCCATGCGATGCATGCGCAGCCGCGCCCGCTCGCCCTGCAGCGCGCGCTCGACACCGCACGCGCTGAAGGGTTGCGCGGCGAACTGGAATTCCGCATCGGCCGCAACGATAGGCCGATCACCGTCACCGAAAAGGCCGGGCGCACCGCCAACGAACGGGTGCTGAGCATCGAACGCGACAGCGGGCGAATCCTCGATCGCGCCGACTGGGACGATTTCCCGCTGATTCCGAAAGTCGTGTCGACCGGCGTCGATCTGCACGAAGGCTCGTTCTTCGGCACCGCGAATCGCGTCTTCAACACGGTGGTCGTGCTGGCATTGTTCTGGCTGGTCTTCACCGGCTTCATCGGCTGGTACAGACGCCGCCCCGGTCAGGGTCTCGCGCCGCCGGCCGCGCTGCAGCGCCCGTGGCCGCGATGGCTGAAGGTTTCGGCAGGGTCCGCGTGCATCGCGATGCCGCTGTTCGCGCTCAGCGTGCTGGCGCTGTGGGCGATCGACGCGGCCACCGCACGCCTGCGCGCCGCGTGATGCAGCGCGCAGGCGATGGCCGCTTCAGCGGAGTCACGGTGCGCTTCGGCTCGCCGTGGTTTCGCCGAACACCTTCCACGCGCCGTCCTTGCCCAGCACTTCGTCGGTGATCGCGATACCGTCGCCGTCGATGCGATACGTCGTGCGCCCGCGTTCGGTGTCGGCATCGCCCCACGCCACCACCAGCCGGTCGCTGGCGGTGGTGGCTTCCAGCGGCAGCACCATCCCGCGCGAGTCGTACCAGTGGCCGCGACAGGCGCCCTGGGCATCGCACAGATACAGCGCTTCGGCGGCGAATGGCCAGACCTTGTCGTCCTTGCCGCGCATGCGGTTGTCGAACGTCAGGTGATAGCCGCGACCGCCGAAAGCGGGCCGGAACCGCAGTTCGATCGATGCGGACATGCCGCTGACTTCGCCGCTGCCCCGCCATTGGCCGACGAGTTTTTCCCACAGGTCGTCGACGCTGGTCTGCGCTGAGGCATGCCCCGAAAACAGCAACAGAACGAGAACAGCGAAACGGAGCATGTCACTGCCTCCGCGCAGCGCCCGGCGGCTGATACAGGCTGAGCATGTTGCGGTCCGGGTCGACGAAATCCAGCGAGAGTCCGCCATCCGGCGCCTCGCTGACCGGCACCACGATCTCCACGCCCTTCGCGGCCAGCGCTTCGGCGTAGTCGTCGATGCCGCCTTCCAGCCCGAACACCACCACCGGGCTGTCGCCGGCCTTCGCCGGGCGCTGGATGAACACGAGCGTCACTTCGCCGAGTTCGGCGAGCGCGAACGGACCGTCGTGACCGTCGATCTCGTTGATGGGAAGGCCGAGCGTGTCGCGATAGAACGCGACCGAGCGGTCGAGCACGGCGACGAAGAACACGATGGCGCCGACTTTGGCATTGACGAGCATGGAAAACTCTCCTGCGGTTGGGTGTGCCTACTCGTTGCCGCGGGCAGGCGAAGTGTGAGCGCGTCCGGGCATCGCCGCGCGCAGCACGATCAGATGCCCGTCGGCGTCGTGCGTACCGATGCCGTCGGTGTCGCCCAGCGCGGCCTTCAGCGCCCGCCGGATCAGGCCGAACTGCAGGTCGACCGCGCGCGCGGGGTCGCGGACATAGGCCAACGCCAGCGCCTCCGCACGCTGCGACGGCGGCAGCGCGCCCATGGCCTTGCGGATCGAGGTCAGTCGCTGGCGGAACGCGGCCGCGTTGATGCCGAGCACCCAGCGGATTTCTTCCGCGTTCAAGCCGTGCAGCGCCAGCACCGCAACGCGGCGGGCCGCGGGCGGCAGGCGTTCCAGCAATACGCCGGCCGATGGAAGTGTTTCTTCGTGTGTTGGCGCGACATCCTCGTCAGTCACTGCGGCTTCGCGCCGCCGACGACGGATCGCGCTGCGCGCCTGCATCGCGGCCTGGTTGCGGATCACGCCCGCCAACCACGCCGGATCGTCGCCGCGCCCCTGTTCGAGCGCGATCAGCAGTGCGTCCTGCACCAGATCGTCGGCGTCGGCCGCACGGCGTGTATGGCGACGGGCTTCGGTGCGCAGGCGGCGGTAGGTGTCGAGATTCATGCGTGATGGCGGGTTGCCACTTGGATCAGCCGGCCCGCGAACTGGTTTGAATGAACTTTTAGGTTGCGGGCCACCATTCTCCACCGCACCTACCATGATTGTAAATTTTTTGAGGACCGGTTTCAGTAAAGACCGTGCATGAAATCATTCCCGCAAGTGCGCCGCACTTATCGCAGCGCCACGGGCCATTATGCATGTCTCGATTGCGAGACAACATAAGATGGTTTTTTTCTGCGACAGAAAGAAGCCGACTGACAGAGCCTTCTCTCACGTAAGCACGGCCATCGTATTCGTGGTACGGCACTGCGCGATGTCTTGACGCACGAAGTAAAAGTATCGACTTTTCCTCACATGAGGCCGTTTCTATCAATATTTGTAGAGCGGGATCGAATTTTTGCCGAGCGTGATTTGCAAGCGTTTGCTGGAAAGAGTCTAAATTTGTGTCGCCAAGACCGCAAACAACACCATTTGGCTCAACCCCGAAAATTACTAGACCTGTACCGACAGACGCATTAATCATTGCACACAAATCTTGGAAGGCTTCTTTTACCAGACTGCCAGAGCGCTTGAATTCCAGAGCCTGAGATTCGCCGAGGCCGACTAATTCTTTTCTCGTGTAATTTAGGCAGGCAATGCTCATTGGCAAACTAACTCCCGTTATCTGTTTGCACTGTCTTCACGCGCACCGTCTTCCCGGAACACCGCCGTGCCGCGGCTGCCATCAGGCTTGACCCAGCCGCGATACATGCCGCTGGTGTTGAACGGCATCGCGATGTTGCCGTCGACATCCAGCGCGATCGCGCCGCCGTCGCCGCCGAGCTTCGGCACCACCACGTTCACGACTTCATGTGCGGCCGCGGCCAGCGACGCCCCGCCGTAGGCCACGCGCGCGCAGATGTCGTGGGCGACCGCGGCGCGGATATAGAACTCGCCCCAGCCGGTGCCGGACACGCCGCAGCGATCGTCGGCCCAGGTGCCGGCGCCGATCACCGGCGAATCGCCGATGCGGCTCCAGCGCTTGTTGGTCATGCCGCCAGTCGAGGTACCCGCGGCGATATGACCATCGCGATCCAGCGCGACCGCACCCACGGTGCCGAAATACGTGCCGCGCAGGTCGTGCGTCGCACTGGCCTGTTCGCGCGCCCTGGCCTCGTCGAGCTGGCGGCGGCGATGGTCGGTGTCGAACCAGTCGTTCGCCACGCGCTCGATGTCCTTGCGCGTGTCGGCGAAGGCTTCGGCGCCGTCGCCGGCCAGCATCACGTGCGGGCTGTGTTCCATCACCGCGCGTGCCAGGCGGATCGGATTGCGTACGGTTTTGACCCCGGCCACCGCACCGGCGCGACGCGTATGGCCTTCCATCACCGACGCATCCAACTGATGGCCGCCGTCGGCATCGAATACCGCGCCCTTGCCGGCGTTGAAGTGCGGCGATTCCTCCAGCACCAGGATCGCCGCTTCCACCGCATCCAGCGCGGAGCCGTGGCGCATCAGCACGGCGTTGCCTGCATCCAGTGCGCGATCAAGCGCGGCGCGGATCGCGGCTTCGTCCCCGGCGCTGAGTTTGTCGCGATCCATCACCCCGGCGCCGCCGTGGATGACCAACGCGGTCGGTGGCGGCGGCGGAGAAGCGGCGTCTTGTGCGTGTGCGGTCATGGCGGCCATCGCGAAGAGAAGGGGCATCAGCGGGCGCATCGGGAATATCCGGCGATATGGTGCCCACCAGCATAAACCCGTCACTTGTAGAGCGGAGCAAAGCTCCGCTGCGCATCTGTCCGCAGGCGCGGCGGCCCTGCCCCTCGCTGGAGCGGCGTCCGCTTTCTGATGCGGGGCCAGCGGAGCTTTGCTCCGCTCTACGGGTGGCGGGTGGCTGGCGGCGCGGCCTGAAGGCCGCTCTACTGCTGGCGCAGCGCCTCGATCGGGTCGAGCTTCGATGCCTTGCTGGCCGGGTAGTAGCCGAAGAACAGGCCGGTGGCGATGGAGAACGCCGCGGCGAGGCCGATGACCTGGCTGTTGAGCGCGATCGGCAGCGTGCCGATCCTGCTGACCAGCAGCGCGCCGATCACCCCCAGCGCGATGCCGATGATGCCGCCGATCAGCGAGATCAGCATCGCTTCGGCCAGGAACTGGCGGCGGATGTCGCGCGGGCCGGCGCCCACGGCCATGCGCAGGCCGATCTCGCGGATGCGTTCGGTCACCGACACCAGCATGATGTTCATGATGCCGATGCCGCCGACGATCAGCGAAATGCCGGCGACCGCGCCGAGCAGCCACGACATCAGTTTCGTGGTCTGCGTGCGGGTGGCGACGATCTCGGCGAGATTACGCACGTTGAAGTCGTCGTCCGCGCCCGGCTGGATCTTGTGGCGTTGACGCAGCAGCGCTTCGATCTCGGCCTGCGCGGTGGCCAGGCCATCGGGATCGGCCACGCCGACCGAGATCTGCTGCACCGCGCCCGGCGGCAGGGAGGCATTGCTGGACATGCGCCGGCGCGCGGTGCCCAGCGGCACCACGATCAGATCGTCCTGATCCTGGCCGAAACCGCCCTGGCCCTTGGGTTTGAGCGTGCCCACCACGGTGAACGGCACGCGACCGAGGCGGATGGTCTGCCCCAACGCTTCTTCTTCGCCGAACAGTTCGCGGCGCACGCTCTCGCCCAGGATCGCCGACTTGGCGCCGCTGGTGTAATCGCGCGACTCGAAACCAGGTCCGCTGGCGAGTTCCCAGCCGTTGATCGCGAACCAGTCGGTTTCCACGCCCTGCCACGAACTGGACCAGTTGTTCTCGGCGTACACCGCCTGGGTGTTGCCGCGCAGCTGCGAGGTGGTGTACTGGATGCCGGGCACTTCGCGGCGGATCGCGTCGGCGTCGTCTTCGGTCAATGTGAAGAAACTGCTGGCGCTCAGACGCACGCCGCCGGCCCCGCGGCCGGCGCCGGGACCGATGTCCAGACGCTGCGACCCCAGGCCCGAGACGAGTTTTTCGATTTCGGCCTGGGTGCCCTGGCCCACCGACACCATCACGATGACCGCCGCGATGCCGATGATCACGCCCAGCGAGGTGAGCGCGCTGCGCAGCCAGTTGCCGCGCAGCGCGAAGGTCGCGGTGCGCAGCACTTCGACCACGGTCATACCCTCGGGAACCTGATGCGGATCCTGCGTCAGCGAATCCTGCAGCTTCGGATCGAGCGCGGCGGTCATGCGGCCGTCTCCGGCACGGCATCGTGCAACTCGCCGTCGCGCATCACGCAGGTGCGGTCGGCGTGCGCGGCGACTTCGGCGTCGTGGGTAATGAGAATGATGGTATGGCCTTCGCCGCGCAGGCGTTCGAACAGCGCAAGGATTTCCTGCCCGGTGCGCGTGTCGAGCGCGCCGGTGGGCTCGTCGGCCATGATGATCGCCGGGCGATGGATCAGGGCGCGGGCGATCGCCACGCGCTGCTGCTGGCCGCCGGAGAGTTCGCTGGGACGGTGCTGCATGCGTTCGCCCAGACCGACCGCCGCCAGCGCTTCCGCGGCGCGGCGCTTGCGTTCGGCCGGCGGCACCCGCGCATAGCTGAGGGGCATCGCCACGTTGTCCTGCGCGCTCATCCGCGACAGCAGATTGAAGCCCTGGAACACGAAACCGATCTTGTCGCGACGCAGGACCGCGCGCTCTTCGGCATCGAGCGTCGCGACATCCACGCCGTCGCACAGGTAGGTGCCGGAGGTCGGCGTGTCGAGACAGCCGATGAGATTCATCAGCGTTGACTTGCCGGAGCCGGACGGGCCCATGATCGCGACGAACTCGCCGTGTTCGATCTTCAGATCCACGCCCTTGAGCGCGGCCACTTCGGCTTCTGTGCCGGCGGAATAGACCTTGCCCAACACCCGCGTTTCGATCACGGGATTCGCCGGGCGGGCGCGCGGGACTGCATTCACTTGCCCGGCTCCGCGGTCTGCACGCCGATGATGACCTGCTGACCGGCCTGAATGTCGCCGATGATTTCGGTACTACTGCCGTCCGACGCACCCACGCGCACCATGATCTGTTTCGGCTTGCCTTCGGCCAGCACATAGATCGGAGCGCGGCGCGCGCCGACCAGCGCATTGACCGCGGCGTCCCACTGCTGGCGCTGCGGTTCGCTCAAGGCCGTGCGGAACGCGCCGAACTGCTGATTGAAGCGTTCGAGCATGCGCTGGCGCATCGCGCCGCTGGCGTTGTTGCCGCCGGCATTCGATCCGCCGCCCGGCCCACGGCCGCCGCCGAACAGCGCGCTGCCGCCCTGCCCCTGCGGCGGTGCCGCGGTGCGCGCGGCGTTGCGTTCGCGCATCTTGGTCAACGCCTCGTCGAAAGCGGCCTGCTGTGCCGGATCCAGCTTCAGCGAGGCCGCGATCGCGGGCAATTCTTCGCTCATGCCGCCGCCACGCTGCTGCGACCGGGCTTGCGCCTGGGCTGGATCTTCCACCGGCGGCTTGAAGCGCATCGCCGCGTTCGGCGCCTTCAGCACGTTGTCGCGGCGGCTGACCTCGATTTCGGCATTGGTGGTCATGCCCGGCAGCAGCGCCTGGTCGCTGTTGTCCACCGCGACGACCACCGGATAGGTGATCACATTATTGGTATTGGTGGCCGACAGCCGCACCTGGCTGACCGTGCCGCGGAACTGGCGATCCGGGAAGGCGTCGACGGTGAAGCTCACCGATTGCCCCTTCTTCACCTGGCCGATGTCGGACTCGTCGACCGCCAGCACGATTTCCATGCGCACCAGATCCTCGGCGATCTTGAACAGCACCGGCGCCTGCAGGCTGGCGGCGACGGTCTGGCCGGGCTCGACCGTACGATCCAGCACCACGCCGTTCACGGGCGAGCGGATCACGGTACGGCCAAGGTTGAGCCGGAAATTCTCGGTCGACGCCTGCTGCTGGCGGATCTGGGCCTGGGCCGAAGTCACCTGCGCCCGCGCCTGATCGCGCGCCGCCAGGGCCTGGTCCAGGTCGCCGCGGGCGATCAGTTTCTGCTCCACGAGTTTGGCCTTGCGGGCGTAATCCAGCTCGGCGTTGCGCAGACCCGCCTGGGCGGTCTGCAGACCGGCGCGGGCATTGGCGATGGTGGCGTCGCCCTGCTCGATCTGGGCCTCGAACGTACTGGGATCGATGCGGGCGATGATCTGGCCCTTGGTCACGGGGTCGTTGTAATCGACCAGCACCTCGTCGACCTTGCCGGACACCTCGCTGCCCACGTCCACGGTCGACAGCGCGTTGAGCGTGCCGGTGGCCGAAATCGCCACCCGGATGTCGCCCTGTTCCACGGCCGCAGTGCGGAATTTCTGTTCGTCGCCACCGGCGCCACGGCCTTTCCAGAACCAGACCGCCGCAGCGGCGACCGCGAGCGCGATCAGGACGATGACGAAACGGGGAACACGCGGTTTGCGGGATGCGGGCATGGGGGCTCTGGAGATCGCGGACTGAAAGGAGTGAACGCTCGCGGGCGCCCCCGGTTGACCTTGGGGGCACAGGAATGTTCCCGGGGAGTCGCCGCGGGCCAGGCCGACATGGCGGCCCGGCGCGACGCCCTGCATCATCTCACGATCTTTCCGGACGCCAACGCCATGCCCACCCTCCTCGAACGCCTCGCCCCCGTCGTCCTGCTGCTGTTCTCGAACATCTTCATGACGTTCGCCTGGTACGGGCACCTGAAATACAAGAGTGCGCCGCTGACGACCGCGATCGCCGTGAGCTGGGGCATCGCTCTGTTCGAGTACATGCTGATGGTGCCGGCCAACCGCATGGGCAGCGCCATCTACTCCGCCCCGCAGCTCAAGGGCATGCAGGAAGTGATCACCCTGGTGGTGTTCGCCGGCTTCTCGGCGATGTATCTCGATCAGCCGCTGAAGTGGAACCACTGGGCCGGCTTCGGCCTGATCGTGGCGGCGGCGTGGCTGATCTTTCTGGAGTGAGCTTGTTGTGGGAGCGGCGCAAGCCGCGATGGCCGATGGAAAGACTTTCCGCAGTTCATCGCGGCTTCCGCCGCTCCCACAGGAACATGCTGTGATCGGATGATCAGAACTTGATCCTGCCGACCAGGATGTCCTTGTACATGACCCGCCCAAGCAGCGCCTCACTTGCGACGACATCAAAGCCGCGCGCGCGGCTTGCGACAACGAATCGGCGATCAGAATTTGATCTTGCCGATCAGGATGTCCTTGTACATGACCCAATCGCCGATGAAGGAATAGAACGGGTGCTTGAACGTCGCCGGTCGATTCTTCTCGAAGAAGAAATGCCCCACCCATGCGAAGGCATAGCCGCAGAGCAGAGCGCCGAGCAGCCACCACGGATTGTCGTGGAGGATCGCGGCGACGATGCAGCCCAGCGCCGCGGACGTGCCGACGAAATGCAGCCGGCGGCAGGTGCGGTCGCGATGTTCGCCGAGGTAGAACGGATAGAACTCGCGGAAGCTGGAATAACCGGCCATGAACGTCTCCGATCAGGTCTTGGGCGTGCGGCTCGCCGCACGTTGCAACAGCAGGACCACACCGTACCAGAGGAACAGCATGCCAAGCAGGTTCGGCACGCTCATCGTCCATTCGGAATAACGATAACCGTAGTACAGCAGCGCAGCGCCCAGCACCACCATCAGGGTCGACCAGCCCCACCCGCCCGGGGGCGAAGCGCCCGCGCGTTCGCGGGTGCGCAGGCGGCGTACGCAGGCCTCGTCGCAGTGCAGACCGGGATCACTGTCCTGCGCGCAGGTTTCGGCGCAGAGCCCCTTGCCGCAGGCGATACAGACGCCGACCGCATCGCGTTCGCGGTGGCGGTGACATTTCACGGGGCGATGCCCGTTCCGGCGGATTCCAGCGCCTTGGCGCGGTCCCAGTAAGTGTCCTGCGCCTCCAGCGGCAGATCGGCCAAGCGCACGCCGTCGGCCGCAGCCATGACTTCCATTGCCCGGAAGCGGCGCTCGAACTTGTGATTGGCGCGGCGCAGCGCGGCACCGGGATCGACCTTCGCATGGCGCGCAAGATTGGCGGCAACGAACAGCAGATCGCCGAGTTCGTCCTCCAACCGGTCGCGCGCGTCGGCGCTGTGCGGCGCGACGGCGAGCGCATCGAATTCGACACGGACTTCTTCAAGCTCCTCCTTCAGCTTTTCGATCACCGGCGCAGGGCCGGGCCAGTCGAAACCGACGGTCGCCGCCTTTTTCTGCAGCTTCACCGCGCGCTGCCATTCCGGCAGGCCGCGGGCGACACCGGCCAGCGCGGAGGCATCGGCGGAAGCGCCATGCTTCGCCAACCGCTCTTTTTTCTTCTCCGCATCCCACATCGCATTGAGCGCGTCGCTGTCGGCGATGCTCATGCCCGCGAACACGTGCGGATGCCGGCGCTCCATCTTGTCGCTGATCGCCGCGACCACATCGCCGAATGCGAACGCACCCTGTTCTTCGGCCATGCGCGCGTGGAACGCCACCTGGAACAGCAGGTCGCCGAGTTCGTCCTTCAGATCGTCCAGATCGCCGCGGTCGATCGCATCGGCGACTTCGTAGGCTTCCTCCACCGTGTAAGGCGCGATGGAGGCGAAGGTCTGCTTCAGATCCCAGGGGCAACCGCCCTGCGGGTCGCGCAGGCGGGCCATGATGGCGAGGAGGCGTTGGATGTCGGCGGGATCGGTCATCTTTTTCGCAGAGGTATTCGTTACGACATCGTTGGGCCGGAGCGGCTTCCGCCGCGGGCCGGACAAGCTCGGGCCTGAAGGCCCTCCTACGAAAACAGGTTCAGCCGAGATCCGGACATGCTCGGGCCGGACATGCTCGGGCCGGACATGCTCGGGCCGGACATGCTCGGGCCGGACATGCCCGGGCCTGAAGGCCCTCCTACGAAAAACGGTGCCTTAGGGGTGTCATTCGGCCCATTGCCGCCAAGGCAGCGCCGCATCGCCCAGCGCCACGAAATCGCCGTTGAGCAGCGTATCGCGCTGGTTGTAGCGGAAAGGCCGACCCTGCGGATCCAGCACGCGGCCGCCGGCGGCTTCGACGATGACCTGCCCCGCGGCGGTGTCCCATTCGCTGGTCGGCGCGAAGCGCGGATAGACGTCGATGGCGCCTTCGGCGACGCGGCAGAATTTCAGCGACGAACCGACGCCGACGGCTTCCAGTTCGCCCATCTGCGCCGCCATCTTCGCCATGAACGCTCCGGTACGCGCGTCGCGGTGCGAGCGGCTGGCCGCCACACGCAGCGGCGGCTGCGGCCGCGCGCGGGTGTTCAGTGCGATTTCGTCGCCGAGATCGTCGCGACGATACGCGCCGTGGACCAGATCGCCCCACCACAGGTCGCCGGTGACCGGCGCCTGGATCACGCCGAACGTGGCCACGCCGTCTTCGATCAGCGCGATGTTCACGGTGAACTCGCCGTTGCGCTTGACGAATTCGCGGGTGCCGTCCAGCGGATCGACCAGCCACAGCCGCGACCAGCTGCGTCGGGTGGCGATGTCGATTTCCGCGGATTCTTCCGACAGCACCGGAATCTCCGGCGTAAGCCGCTGCAGGCCATCGACGATGCGCCGATGCGAAGCGAGATCCGCGGCGGTCAGCGGGCTGTCGTCGGTCTTGTGCTCGACGTCGAACGGATGTTCGTAGATCGCGAGGATATCGGCGGCGGCGGCCACCGCCAGTGAGATCACGCTTTCGCGCACGGCATCTTCAAGCAACATCGGCATGACGCAACCACTCCCTGACCAGAAAAAGAGCGGCGATCGAACGCCCCTCGGAAAAATCCTCGGCGAGGATCAATTCGTGCAGCGCATCAAGCTTCCACGGCACCACATCCAGGATTTCCGGCTCGTCGCCGGGCAGACGCTCCTCGTACAGATCGCGCGCCAGCACCAGCACGGTTTCATGGCCCATGTAGGTCGGCGCCAGGCTGATCCGGCGCAGCACGGTGAGCGAATGCGCGCCGTAGCCGGCTTCTTCCTTCAATTCGCGATTCGCGGCTTCTTCCGGCGTCTCGCCTGCGTCGATCTTGCCCTTGACCAGCCCCAGCTCGTAGCGGTGGGTGCCGGCGCCGTATTCGCGGATCAACAGCGCGGTATCGTCGTCCAGCATCGGCACCACGATCACCGCACCGTTGCCGGCGGCGGGCACGCGATGGTAGAGCCGGCGCTCGCCGTTGGAGAATTCGAGATCCAGCTCCTCGATCACGCGCTCGGGGTCGCCGCGACGGCGGCGGACCTCATGGATGGTCGGCAATGGCCGGCTCATGGCGCACCCGCACGGACGCGCCGGGCGATAATGGGGGAATGAAGACGCATGTGCCGATGATAAACGACAAGCGTGTGGACGACGCGAACACCCACGGCCGCGAGCTGACCGATCGTTGGCGCGCGCGCGATCTGGCGGTGCTGTGGCACCCCTGCACGCAGATGCGCGAGCATCCGGACACCCTGCCGCTGCTGCCGGTGGCGCGTGGCGAAGGCGCCTGGCTGATCGGCCACGACGGCCGCCGCACGCTGGACGCCATCAGCAGTTGGTGGACCAACATCCACGGTCACAGCGAGCCGCGCATCGCCGAGGCCATCGGCCGTCAGGCGCGGACGCTGGAACACGTGATCCTGGCGGGCGTGTCGCACGCGCCAGCGGTGGAACTGGCCGAACGGCTGCTGGCGATGGCGCCGCGCCAGGCCGGCCGCGCGCCGCTGAGCAAGGTGTTCTACGCCGACAACGGCTCGGCCGGCGTGGAAGTGGCGCTGAAAATGGCCTTCCACTGGTTCCGCAATCAAGGTGAGCCGCAGCGGACCAGGTTCGTGGCGCTGGAGAACGGTTACCACGGCGAAACCATCGGTGCGCTGTCGGTCGGCGACATCCCGCTGTACCGCCGCGTCTACGCGCCGCTGCTGGCCGAATGCCTGTTCGCGCCCTCGCCCGATGCCTACACCGCGCCGGAAGGCTGCAGCGCACAGGCGCACGCCGAAGCGGCTGCCGATGCCCTCGCCCGCCTGCTCGACGCGCATCCGGGCGAAATCTGCGCGCTGATCCTTGAACCGCGGGTGCAGTGCGCGGGCGGGATGCGCATGCACGACCCCGTATATCTCAAGCGCGTGCGCGATCTGTGCGATGTCCACGGCGTGTTCCTGATCGCCGACGAGATCGCGGTGGGTTTCGGCCGCACCGGACCGATGTTCGCCAGCGAGGACGCCGGCGTGATGCCCGATCTCCTGTGTCTGTCGAAGGGCCTGACCGGCGGCGCGCTGCCGCTGGCGGCGGTGCTGGCGACGCAAGCGCTGTACGGCGGTTTCCTCGACGATTCGCGGGAAAAGGCCTTCCTGCATTCGCACAGTTACACCGGCAATCCGCTGGCCTGCGCGGCGGCGCTGGCGTCGCTGGACATCTTCGAACAGGACGGCGTGCTGCCGCGCAATCGCGATACGTCGGCGAAGATGCGCCGTTTCGCGGCCGAAGTCGGCAAGCATCGTCACATCGCCGATGTCCGCCAGGCCGGGATGATCGTCGCGTTCGAGCTCACCCGCGACGGCGACAAGCGCACGCCCTTCGACCCGGCGCTGCGGATCGGCCTGCGCGCGTATCGCGCGGCGCTGGCGCGCGGCGTGCTGCTGCGTCCGCTGGGCGACGTGTTGTACTGGATGCCGCCTTACTGCATCGACGACGCGCAGTTGCAGTTGCTCGCCGAGACCACCCTCGCTGCGATCGAGGAAGCCACGGCATGAATCGCAATCGCAGCACACCGATCATTGGCACATCCAGTTTGTGGGAGCGACGGAAGTCGCGATTGCGATCCGGCAGCATCGCTGGCCATCGCGACTTCCGTCGCTCCCACGGGACATCAAGCACTGGGAGCAACACATGCGCCTGACCCGCGTCTACATCGACCAGCCGCTCGCGCCCGGCGCGCGCGTGACCCTGCCGGAAAGTGCCGGCGCGCACCTGGTCCGCGTGCTGCGCCTGCGCGAAGGCGAGGCCTGCGTCCTGTTCAATGGCGACGGCCACGATTACGACGCGCGGCTGCTCAGCGCCGGCAAGCGCGGCGTCGAAGCGGAAGTCGATGCCGTGCGCATCGTCGACAACGAATCGCCGCTGCGGCTGGTGCTGCTGCAGGGCATCGCCCGCGGCGAGAAGATGGATCTGATCCTGCAGAAAGCGACCGAACTGGGCGTGGCCGCGATCGCGCCGGTGTTCGCCGATCGCACCGAAGTACGGCTCGACGGCGAACGTCTCGAGAAGCGGGTCGCGCATTGGCGCAGCGTCGTGACCTCGGCCTGCGAGCAGAGCGGACGCGCGCGCGTTCCCGAGGTGTTGGCGCCGCGCGGGCTGGCCGAAGCCGCAGCCTCGCTGGATGCGGATGCGCTGAAGCTCACGCTCGATCCGCTCGGCGAACATCGTTTCGACACGCTGACGCCCAGCGTCGTCGGCGGCATCGTGATCGGCATCGGCCCGGAAGGCGGCTGGTCGGAAAAGGACCGCGTCATCCTGCGCACGCACGGCTTCAGCGGCCTGCGTCTCGGCCCGCGCGTGCTGCGCACGGAAACCGCAGGGCTGGCCGCGATCGCGGCGCTGCAGGCGAAGTTCGGGGACTTGTAGGGCGAGTCTTGTACCCGCCGTTTTTGCTGCGAAAAGATAGTCGCAAGCGGGATTGCCGCAATGGCGGCAACAAGACCCGTTCTACGGCGACATCACGCCGCCGGCCGCAACACCTCGACGATCATCCGTTCGGCGGCGTCGAGATCGGGCACCAGCGCCACGTCGTCGTTGAACATCACCCGCAGACGGATGCCGTCGGGCATCACTTCGCGATGCTCGCTGTCGACGATCATGTTGTCGCGGGAAATCGTGACCAGGCGCGGGAAGCCCTGCGCCACCAGCGCGAAGTAAGGCAGTTTCGGATCGCCGCCGAGGGCCTTGATCACGATGAGCTTGGTGCCGACCGCCGCGCCTTCCGAGTGGGTACCGGCGATGCGCGCGAACGAGACCAGCGGCAGGCGCCAGCCGCGCCAGCGGATCTGGCCGAGCAGCCAGTCCGGCGCGTTCTCCAGCGGCTCGGGATCGACGTAGGACAACACTTCGACCGTCGCCGCGTTCGGCAGCAGCAGCTGCGAGCCGGCGATCTGGATGAGGACGCCTCGGATGTCGTTGACGGTGGTGCTGTTCACGGGAGTGCTCGTCCTGGGTTCTTCAACTGGGCCAGCGCGATGCGAGCCGGCCGGCGAGTTCGGCGGGCAGCCCGGAGGCCGCGCCGCGGTTGCGCAACTCTGCGCAGGCCGCGCCGTCGTAGCAGTCTTCGGGAGACTGGGCGACGACCATCGTCCCGGTCGCGGCGACGGCCATCGCACTGTCCACCAGCTGCGGATCGCTGCCGCTGAGGAACACCAGGGCGCTGGCTCCGGAAGGCAGTGCCGCGAACATCGCTGCGGGCGGAGCGGCATCATCGACGAAACCGAGCATGCCCGCGTTCGCATTCAAGCCGATGCCGTCGGGCAGGAAATAGATCGTGCCGGCGCTCGCGGTCGCGCCGCTTTCAGCCAGAGCGACCGGCAGCGCAGCGGTACGCTCCATCTGCGCGACCAGACGATCGTAGCGACCGCCCTGCAGATGCAGGCGCACCAGCACGATCGCCATGAACTCGGCGGGAAGCGAGGACAACAGCTGGCGCGCGGGATCCGGACCGCCGAGGCCGGCCTCGACCAGCACCACCGGCGTCGCCTGGATGCCGAATGCGTCGGCGGCGGCGCTTTCATCGATATCGACCAGCGACAGACTGGAAATGCGCGCTTCCAGTGCAGAGATATCGTGCGCAGCCGGAGGGGAGGCGGGCCTGTCGACCACCGTGGGCGCATCGTCCACCGGTGCGAGCGACAGGTCGCCGAGCGAAAATGCGGGCTTCGCCTCCGCCGGCGGGGCGACCGCCGCAGCATCGGCCTCAGTGGCCAGGCTGCTGGCCATCAGCGCTTCGAACGACAGGACGTCATCGGAAGACGTCGGCGCTTCCGGCTCGCGCGGCGACGGGGCGGCAGGGGAGATCGCATCGAAATCGAGCGCTTCGAAACCGGAAGCGTCATCGCCATCGAGGTCGAGTCCGGCATCGAAGCCGTCGTCGAATCGGATCGCCTGCGTCGGCTCGCCGTTCGACGGTGGCAGGCCGGTCGACGAGAGTTCTTCGAGGAAGAATGCATCCTCATCGAGCCGCATCGGCGCGACGCTCGGACCGGGCGCGGCGGAGACACTGTCGAATGCGAGGTCATCGCCCGGTACACCGTCGAGCTGCACGCCGTCGAGCTGCACGCCGTCGAGCTGCACGCCGTCCAGCGTCATGCTGTCCAGCGATACGTCCTCGATGCCGGTGCCGTCGTCGGTCGTGAACGCATCGAACGACCTGCCCTCGTGTGTCGGCTTCTCGGACTCGATCGATTCGAGCGCCATCGTCTCGAAGGACGCGGTCTGGAACGCTTCGATGCCCGAATCGGAAGGGGCTCGTGCGAGCGGCGGAAGCGGCGGCGGCACCGCCGCCTGCACAGGCGTGGCCTGCACCGGCTCGACCTGCACGGGCGGCGCCTGCGTCATCGCATCGGGAATCGCATCGATCAGCGATGTGTCCGGTAGCGACAGGTCGATCCCGAGCGAGGCTTCGACCGGCATGCCATCGGCCGGGACGCTGTCGGCATGCGCGCGGGCTTCGCGAGCGAAGGTCGCGATGTCCGCATCGGCATACGCCGCCGCGGGTTTCGGGATCTGTCCGGGAGACGGCTGCCAGTCGTGATCGCTTTCGGTGCCGGGCGGCAGCACATTGCTGTCGTGGCGCAGCTTGGCGGACAGATGGCGGGCCCAACGCGCCGCATCCCAACCGGCGCGGTGCGCAGCGACATCGGCTTCGTCGTAGATCACGGTCAACGCCGGGTCCGCGAGCAGACCTTCGAGCTTGTCGAGCATGGCTTCGATGCTGGGTTCCAGCGCGACCAGCACCGCCTGCGGATTCAACGCACGCAGCGCAGCCTCGTCGGCGGTCGCCGGATCGACGGTCGCCAGCAACTCGGCACCCGCCTGGCGCACGGCTTCGGCGAGGTGATCGGCGGCTTTGCCCGCGCGCGCCAACAGGACGACACGCGGCGCGGCGGCATGGGAGGCGGCGTCAACCATCGGACCTCGCCGGTTTCGACTCGCCCGCATCCAGCAGCGAGAACACGTTGCGCATGAGTTCGTTCTCCTGATACGGCTTGCCGAGGTAGCGGTCGACGCCGATGTCCATCGCGCGCTGGCGATGTTTGTCGCCGGTGCGCGAGGTGATCATGATGATCGGCACATTGGCCAGGCGCGGGTCCGCCTTCATCGTGGTCGCCAGCTCGTAACCGTCCATGCGCGGCATTTCGATATCGAGCAGCATCAGGTCCGGGACGCGATCGACCATGCGTTCCAGCGCGTCGATGCCGTCCTTCGCGGTCAACACCTCGAAATTGTTGCGCTCCAGCACGCGGCTGCTGACCTTGCGCATGGTGATGGAGTCGTCCACCACCATGACCAGCGGGACCACGCGCTGTTCTGCAGCGGGTGTCTGCTGCGCCTGCGCTTCGAGTTCGAGCAGATGCGCGGTCTGGCGGCGCACCAGCGGCGCGACGTCCAGGATCACCACCACGCTGCCGTCGCCCATGATCGTGGCGCCGAAGATGCCGGGGATCGAGGCGACCTGCGGACCGATCGGCTTCACCACGATTTCGCGATTGCCGAGGATCTGGTCGACGGTCACCGCGATGTGCAGATCGCCCGAACGGGTGAGCAGCAGCGGCATCTGCAGTTGACCTTCGGCCTTCGCCGGCGCATGGCCGAGCAGCTTGCCCAGATCGTGCAGTACGTATTCCTCGTTGCCGTAGCGGTAGCTGGTGAGGTCGCCCTTCGCCAGTTCCTCGCGCTGGATGCGACCGACGCCACGGACCGATGCGATCGGCACGGCGAAGGTGATTTCGCCGATGCGCACGAAGGCCGCCTGGGTGACCGCGAGGGTCTGCGGCAGGCGCAGCGTGAAGACGGTGCCGGTGCCGCGCTCGGAGTGGATGTCCAGCGTACCGCCGAGCTGGCGGACTTCGCTGGCGACCACATCCATGCCGACGCCGCGTCCGGCCAATTGGCTGACTTCCTCGGCGGTCGAGAAACCGGGCTCCAGGATCAACGCATCGAGCTGGGCGCTCGACAGCACCGCGTCCTTGCGGACGAGGCCGCGCGTTTCGCCGCGCTGACGGATCGCATCGCGGTCCAGGCCCTTGCCGTCGTCGGTGATCTGCAGCACGACTTCCGAGCCTTCCTTGCGGATGGCGATGGTGACCGTGCCTTCGGCGGGCTTGCCGGCGGAACTGCGCTGCTCGGGCTTTTCGAGACCGTGGGCCACCGCGTTGCGGAGCATGTGCTCCAACGGCGCGGTCATGCGCTCCAGCACGTTGCGATCGAGTTCGCCCTGGGCGCCATCGAGCTTGAGCTGGACCGGTTTGCCGGTG
The DNA here is from genome assembly GCA_020692565.1 of Thermomonas sp. Lineage (GTDB taxonomy): Bacteria > Pseudomonadota > Gammaproteobacteria > Xanthomonadales > Xanthomonadaceae > Lysobacter_I. Next base: position 60,800 of record JAIMKJ010000011.1, on the reverse strand, counting down.
TCGGTCGCCGCCTGGCGCAGCACGCGACGCAGACGCGGCACGACGGTGTCGAACGGCACCATGCGGGTGCGCATCAGACCTTCCTGCAGCTCCGAGCTCACGCGCGACTGCTGCAACAGCAGCGTGTCGTAACCCTGGGTCAGGTCGTCGAGCGTGCTCTGCAGGCTGCTCAAGTCGGCCGCGGTTTCGGCGAGCGCGCGCGACAACTGCTGCAGGTTGGAGAAGCGGTCGAGTTCCAGCGGATCGAAGGTTTCGTCGCGGGTTTCGCCCTCGCGCTGGTAGCGCGCGATGATCTGCGCTTCGGTTTCGATATCCAGGCGGCGCAGCTGATCGCGCAGACGGGTATTGGTCTGCTCCATTTCCGCGGTGGCGCCGCGGAACGCACCGAGCTGCTGTTCGAGTCGCGAACGATAGATCGCGACTTCGCCGGCGTAGTTCACCAGGCGGTCGAGCAGCTCGGCGCGGACGCGGACCTGTTCCTGGGTACCGCGCAGACCGACGTCGTCGTCGGCGTTGGCGCCGAAATCCACCGGCATCGACAACGGCTTGAGCTCGGGCAGCGGCGCGAAACTCGGCATCTGCGGCTTCGCCGCGGCGACTTCGGCCTCCGGTCGCGCTTCAGGCTCGACATCGACCGCGACCGGCGCGACGGCGGGAATTTCGTACACGTATTCGTAGCCGACAGGCGCGACGTAATCCGCGGTTTCCGGCTCGGCAGGCGCGACGATCTCGGTGAAAGCTTCATCGACGAACACGCCATCGTCGAAGGTGTGCTCGGTGAGCGTCTGCTCGACAAGCGTCTGCTCGACTGGGGTCTGCTCGACTGGGGTCTGCTCGACTGGAGCCTGCGCATCGAGGTCATCCCCGGTCGGCGCCGCATCATCGGTCGCGATCTCGAGCGACGTTTCCTCGGCAGCCGGCAAGTCGATCGAAGTGTCTTCGAGGGCGATCGCTTCGGGAATCGTCTGTTCGAAGGCCATCGCTTCGAGGGCCAATTCTTCAAGTGCAAGCTCTTCGAGAGCAGCTTCTTCGAGCGAAAGCGTTTCGAGCCCAGCCTCTTCGACAGCGATATCTTCGGCGTTCGCCTGACCGGGAGTCGCCTCTTCGAAGACGAAGTCTTCGAGCGCAGCCTCTTCGAGCCGGCTTTCTTCGAACCGGCTTTCTTCGAGCACGTTCTCTTCGAGAGCGGTCTCCTCCGGCACCATCGCTTCGAATACCGGCGCCTCGAACGATGCCTCGCTGTCGATGGCGGGCACGGTTTCCGGCACGGGAGACGCCCATTGCGCAGGCTCGAACGAACGTCCGAGCGCGCGGGCATCGAATGCCGCGACCAGCGCATCCGGGATCACGACCGCGCGGCGGTCGCCGACGCGGGTCACCATCGTGTGCAGACGATCGAAACCGCTTTCCAGCAGCGGGATGTCCTGTCTTTCGAGCTGCAGGCGATGTTCGGCCGCGGCTTCGAGCAGGGACTCCATGGCGTGGCCGAGTTCGCCGATCGCCATGATGCCGGCCATGCGCGCGCCGCCCTTGAGCGTGTGCAGATCGCGCTGGAGACCGCCGATCACTTCGCGCTCGTCCGGATTTTCGCGCAATGCCACCAGCAACTGGTCGGAGTGATCGAGCAGATCGCGGCCTTCCTCGACGAAGATGTCGATGAGTTCGGCATCCAGATCGGTCATGTCCAGGCCGGTGTCGGGATCCTGCACGGCCATGTTCGCCAACCAGCCGGAGATCACGGACGGCTGCGTTGCGATCGGCGCGGAGACCTCTTCGTCATCCTGCGGATCGGCGCTTTCGGCAAGCAGACGCTCAGCCTCCAGCCACTCCGCTTCGCGGCGCACCGAATCGAGGCGCACGGCCGCCAACCGCTCTTCCTCGATGCGGATGAAGTCGCGCATTTCCTGTTCGCGCAGAGCCGTCTCGGCACGTTTCGCCTCGAGACGTTCGGCTTCGAGACGTTCGGCTTCGAGA
>JAIMKJ010000011.1:1381-58690 GCA_020692565.1 Thermomonas sp. | reverse complement strand
TCGAGACGTTCGGCCTCGAGACGTTCGGCTTCGAGGCGTTCGGCTTCGAGGCGTTCGGCTTCGAGACGTTCGGCCTCGAGACGTTCGGCTTCGAGACGTTCGGCTTCGAGACGTTCGGCCTCGAGACGCTGGGTTTCTTCGAGGCGCTCTGCTTCGTAAGCCTCCATGACCGCGAGCAGCCGCGCAGCTTCGTCCGCATCGGTCGGCAAACCCGAGTCCGCCGGCACCGGAGCCGGCGGATTCGGCGCCCATTCGGATGTCGCGGGCACGTCCACGCTTTCGCCGAGCAGACGCGCCAGCTCGTCTTCGGCCTCGACATCGAGCTCGACCACATCGAGCTGCGCAGTCGGCGCTTCGTCGGCGGCGACCGGTGTCGACACCGGTGGTTCGATATCGAAATTGCCGTACGCGCTCAGATCCAGTTCGGTCAGTTCGATACCACTCTGCCCGGCCGGTACGCTTTCGAACTCGATCCCGGCCGGCTCTTCGACCAGACTGACGGGGCTGGATTCCGGCAGGCTGTCGCGCAGGACCTGGAAACGCTCGGCGAGCGCATCGCAGCGCGGCACGCGACCGCCGGAGACCGCCAGCACGTCCACAGTCGTGCGGACACGTTCGGCGAGTTCGGCGATCGCGCTCACGCCTTCGTCGTTGGCCGCGCCCGCGGATGCGAGCAGACGGCGTACATAACCTTCGGCCGGAATCAGCGCATCGGTGATGGCCGGTACTTCGGTCATCGCGAACGCGCCGTTCATGGTGTGGATCGCACGGACCAGCGGCTCGTCGGCGGCGGTCGGCGCGCTGCGCGCCCGCGACAGCCAACCCTCGATGGTGCGCAGATGTCCGCCGACTTCCGCCTGCAGAATCTCGAACAGCACGGCGTCGACGCTGACCGCGATGCCTTCTTCCTGCTCGATGGCCGCACCGGCGGTGAATTCGGTCTTCACCGGTTCGAACTCGACGACGGGCGCGGCCTGGACCGCAGCAGCAGCGACGATCACGGGCATGACTTCCTCGCCACCGGCGATGCGGTCCGCGAAGGCTTCCATCGCACGCAGATCGGTGGTGACCGCGCCCTCGCCGCGCAACGCGGCGTGCAGCTGCGGCAGGGTCGCGTAGGCCTGGTCGACCATCGCGATCACCGGCGACGTCGCCGGGCGAAGGCCGTCGCGCACCTTGTTCAGCATGTTCTCGATCTTCCAGCTGAACTCGCCGAGGGTCTTGGCGCCGACCAGGCGACCGCTGCCCTTCAGCGTGTGGAAGACCCGGCGGACCGGCTGCAGACGTTCGATATTGTTGGGTTCGGCTTTCCACGCCGGCAGCAATTGCGCGAGATTGCCGATCTCTTCTTCGAATTCTTCAAGGAAGATTTCCCGGATTTCATCGTCGATGTCGTCGCTGGTGACGTCGAAACCGGCAGACAGCGGTGCCGCGGCCGGCGGCGTCACGGGCGACGCCGAAGCGGGCGGCGGTGCAGGAGCAGCGGGCTCCCGCGGCGGCAGAAACAGGGGCACGAACGGAGCGGGTGCAGGCGGTGCAGGCACGGCCGCCCGGAGTGTTTCGACAACAGGTGCTTCGAAGGCAGGCGCTTCAGGCGCTGGCGCCTCGAAAGCTGGCGCTTCGACGGAAGCCGGTGCGATGTCGAACGTCTCGACAAGCGTCGCTTCGGCGGCAGGTTCTACGAAATCCAACGTGTCGTCCATCGGCATATCGGCGACCGGCGCCGCGATGTCCATCGGCTCGGCTTCCGGCAACTCCACGGCAGGCGGCGCGGCTTCCGCCACGACGATCTCCGCGAGCGCGGTCGCAGGCATTTCAGCAACCGGTGCAGCCGCGCGTTCGGCCGGCAACGGCCAGTAACCCAGGGTTTCGAGACTGTTGCGGGTGATATCGAGGATATCGTCGCGATTGGCGCGCTGTTCGCGCAACGCTTCGAGGTAGTACTCGATGCTGGCGAGTGCGTCCGCGAACGTGTCGAGCTGACGGCTGTTGGGAATGCGGCGGCGTTCGAGCAGCTCGATTTCCGCATACAGTCGTACGCCGTCGAGATACTGCGCGGGCTGCGGCAGCTCCAGGATATTGAGCGCACCGGACACATCGCGCAGCAGCTTCGGTACCTGGGTCAGTTCGGCGTGGTTCCAGCTGGTTTCGACGAAAGCGACGAAGGCCTGGCGCGCGCCCGCGAAATTGGTGATCGCTTCGCGGATCAGAACATCCAGCACTTTGCGCGCTTCGGCGCCGGCCAGATCGTCCTCGGTGTCGGCACCGTCGCCGCTGGCGAGGCGGGCGACCTGGTCGTCCAGCGACGCGTCGACGTAGAGAAGGGCACCGGCCACTTCCAGCAACGCTGCCTCGTCTGCCTTGCGCTTGCCATCGACGATTTCGCGCATCGCATCGCGCTGTTGCAGCACCAGACTGCGCGCCAGCCCAAGACCCAGCATGCCGAGGGTATCGGACACGTTCTGCAGGCGTTCGGCCTGCGGCTGAAGCTCGACGGGATTGTTCCTGGCCGTACGCAGGTACAGGTCCAGTTCGTCCTTCACGCGCAGCAGGTCTTCCTTGATCGCGGCGGCGACGGTGTCGAGCAGCGTGCGATTGCGACCCGCGACGCTGCCGCGGGCGTGATCGAGTTCGGATTCGGTCGGCTTCAGCGCGTCGAGATCGAACACTTCGCGCAGTTTCATCAGCGCCGGGTGGACCGATTCGCTGTGCGCGACGTGATACAGCAGCTGCCGGGTCGGCTCGAGGGCGGCATCCGCGCGCGGCGCATCGAAACCGCTCTGCTGGAACATGCCGCGAGTTTCGCGATCGACGCTGGCGAAGGCCTGGCGAAGGCCGGGATTCACCGTGAGCGCGCCATCGCGCAGCGCGGTCGCGACCATCGAGGCCACCCACAGCATGCGCCGCTGCGATTCGTCGGTGGTGCGCGCGAGCAGAGCTTCGGCCGCGAAATGCAGGCCTTCGGCATCGCGCGGCGCGCCGCTTTCCGGCCACGATTGCAGCGCGTCGCGCAGACGGAGCAGGTACGGCGCGACATCGTGGGCGCGGCTGGCGGCCGGCTGCGGCGTCGCGCGCGGCAGAGTCGCCGGCAGATCGCGATCGAGATCGGGGACGAACAGGACGCTTTCGCTCAGACCCGCTTCGCCGCGGGCGGCGCGCAGTTCGTTGAGCATCGGCAGCAGGACGATCGAGATTTCCTTGTGCCCGCTCTGCAGACGCTCCAGGTAATCGGGCAACAGCACCACACCGCGCATCAGCGCCGAGCAGGCGACATCGCGGTCGGAAATACCGCCGTTTTGCAGCGCGAGGGACAATCGCTCCATCTCCTCGGCCACCATCGCCGGGGCATAGAGTTCGACCATCCGCAGGGTGCCCTGCACCTGGTGCAGCAATTCGGCGCTGACCCCCATCCGACTGGTGTCGGAGGCGTCTTCGGCGAAGCCTTCGACCTCCACGCGCACCAGACGCAGGGTTTCGTCGAGCTCGGGTTTGACCCAGCCCAGCGCGCTGTATTCGATCGCATCATGGAGCGCGGTCATCGTGCGCCTCCACGGACGCGGTCACGTCCGGTTTCACGATCGGAAGACATTCGGATCATCTCGCCATTGCTCCGCAGCATTCCGCCGGATCAGGCCGGGAGCTTGAAGTCGGCGACCGAGCGGCGCAGGTCCGCTGCCAGTTGCGCGAGGTTTCCGATCGATTCGGCCGTCTGGTTCGCGCCCTGCGAGGTCTGCGCGGTGATCGACTGAATCGTGGTCATGGTCTGGGTGATGTCCGTCGCCGCCGCGGACTGCTGCTGGGCGGCGCTGGAGATGCCGCGGATCAGGCCTGCGAGGGTGTTCGACACGTGTTCGATCTCGCCCAGCGCGGTACCCGCGTCCTCGGCCAGTCGCGCACCGGCGACCACTTCGGAGGTCGTCTGTTCCATCGAACTCACCGCTTCGTTGGTATCGGACTGAATGGTCTGGACCAGCGCTTCGATTCGCTTGGTCGCGTTGGACGTGCGTTCCGCGAGTCGCTGCACTTCGTCGGCCACCACCGCGAACCCGCGGCCCGCTTCGCCGGCCGAGGCCGCCTGGATCGCCGCGTTCAGCGCCAGGATGTTGGTCTGTTCCGAAATGTCGTTGATGAGTTCCACGATCGAGCCGATTTCCTGCGAGCTTTCGCCGAGGCGCTTGATTCGCTTCGAGGTTTCCTGGATCTGGCCGCGGATCGAGTCCATGCCGACGATCGTCTGCCGCACCACGCCCGCGCCCTTGGTGGAGAGCTCCACGGAGCGCTGCGCCACGTCGGCGGACTCGGCGGAGTTCTTCGACACCTGGTTGATGCTGACCGCGATTTCGTTGATGCGGTTGGTGGCGGTGTTGATCTGCTGCGCCTGGTGTTCGGCGGCTTCGGCCAGATGCATCGCAGTGGCCTGGGTTTCCTGGGCGCTGGACGCCACCTGCACCGAGGTGTCGTTGATCGTCTGCACGAGGCTGCGGAGCTGCTCGACCGCGAAGTTGATCGAGTCAGCGATCGCGCCGGTCATGTCCTCGGTCACGGTCGCCTTCACGGTGAGGTCGCCTTCCGCAAGCGAACCCATTTCGTCCAGCAGGCGCATGATCGCCTCCTGGTTGCGGTTGTTGAGCTCCATCGAGCCCTCGTAACGGCGTTTCTGGGCGCTGTTGAGGCTGAACACCAGGAACACGATCGAGGCCAGTGCGACCAGGCCGGAGACGATGCTGACCCAGATGTTGCCGAGGAGACTGGTGTCGCGCAGCGAGCCGAAGGCGGTGAACGCGCGGAACAGGTTTTCGCTGTCGTCGAGCATGCGCGCGGAGCCGGTGATGAGCTCGGTGCCGGCCGACTGCGCGCGGAACAGGTTCTGCGACGAAGCCAAGATCGCGTCCAGATCCTTCTTCATCTCGACCCACAGGTCGTTGGACTGGTTCAGCGCACCCAGCGCCGCGGCGTTGCTGAGCTTCTGCACGTTCATCGCCTGATCGCCGTTGCGCAGACCGTTGAGGACCTGCACGAACACCGCGGCGTCGCGGTTGAGCGCGTCGCCCGCGAGCGCCGCGCCCGGACCGCCGGCGCGGATTTCGGCGACGCGACGGGCCATCGAGGCGGCCAACACCACCTGGCGCAGGGCGATGTAGATCTGCGAGGACGGCGCACCGCCGGCGGACATCGCGCGCACGACTTCGTCGAGCTGCGCCTGCAACTGCGGGACGCGGTCGGTGAAATTCTTGGCGTTGTTGGACAGCGCGAGCACCGCGGCTTCGGAAGCGAGGATCTGGTCGACGTTCTTGTTCATCGGGACCCAGGTCGAGGTCACCGTGGCGATCGGGCCGGACACGTCGGGCGCGGTGCCGAACCGGTCGTTGAGCAGCTTGACGTCGGTTTCGATCTGCTCCTTGATGGTCCTCACGGCCTTGAACGCTGCGGCATCGCCGTTGATCGCTTCGCGGCTCTGGTTGGCGAGCCTCTGCGAGTTCACCTGCAGATTCGAGGCCGAGGTGTTGGCGCCGCCGAAACGTGCGGTCTTCCACAGCGCGTAGCCGGTGTTGCCGGCGAAGAAGAGCAGCGATATGGCCAGGACCCACAGCCAAAGGCTGGTGCTCTGACTGCGGCCTTTGCCGGCGACGTTATCCATCGGAGTGCTCATGTCTAGCCTCGATCTGTGTTTTGGAACTGTTGCAGTGAAAGGGGTGCCGTCAAATTGCCGTCAAGTTGCTGTCAAGCGGCGGCATGCCGGAATTCGGGGGTGCGGACCAGGCGATCCAGGCTGAAAACGCCCCAGACATCGTCGGCGGTACGGTAAGCGCGATCGATCAGTCCCGCGTAGCGGCCGTCGGCCAGGCCTTCGGCTTCGATCTCCTGTTCTTCCATGAACGAACGCTGCCCGTAAAGTTCGTCGATGGTCACCGCGACGTCGCCGCCGGGCTGGCGCAGCACCATCACCTTCTGATGGCCTTCGTGCAGCACGCTGCGCGCGCCTTCGAGGAATTGCTTCAGGTCGACCACCGGCAGCAGGTTGCTGCGCACGTTGGCGACGCCGAGCATCCAGCCCTGGGCACCGGGCACCGGGGTGATCTGCGGGACGGTCAGGATTTCCGCCACCGACTCGTAGTCGGACACCAGCCTGCGCTGGCCGATCCGGAAACCGATGCCGCGCCACAGGCCGGCGGCCTGCAGCTGTTCCGGCAGGCCGGCAACGTGGGCGAGACTGCGTCGTTCGTATTCGGCGAGCGTTTCGAACGCGTCGACCGCAGCCGTCTCGACGACAGCTCCGGTACCGGCGGTCTCCATGCCGAACTCGTCTACGCTCATGCACCCGTCTCCAGCAGTTGGTCGATCCGGGCGATCAGCGCATCTTCGCTCGGCGGCTTGACGATGTAGTCCTTGGCGCCCTGACGCATGCCCCAGGCGCGATCGGTTTCCATACCCTTGGTGCTGACGATCAGGACCGGGATGGTCTTGGTCGTGGGTTCGCGCGAGAGCGCGCGGGTCGCCTGGAAGCCGTTCATGCCCGGCAACACCACGTCCATCAGTACCACGTCCGGCAACTCCTTCTTGCACACTTCGATGCCATCCTCGGCGCTGGTGGACGCGAGCACCTGATGACCGTGGCGCTCAAGCAGCCGCGTGAGCACGGCGGTGTCGGTAGGCGAATCTTCGATGAGCAGAATGCGGGCCATGAGTTGCCTGTCCCCCCGGTCAGGCGTTGACGTGTTTGCGGATAGCGTCGAGCAGTTCTTCGCGGGTGAAGGGTTTGGTCAGGTACTGCTCGGAACCGACGATGCGACCCCGCGCCTTGTCGAACAGACCGTCCTTCGAGGACAACATGATCACCGGCGTGTGCTTGAAGACCTGATTGTTCTTGATCAGCGCGCACGTCTGATAGCCATCGAGGCGCGGCATCATGATGTCGACGAAAATGATCTGCGGACGCTGGTCCGCGATCTTGGCGAGTGCCTCGAAACCATCCGTTGCGGTCACCACTTCGGCCCCCTCCCGCTTGAGGAGGGTTTCGGCGGTGCGTCGAATGGTCTTCGAATCGTCGATCACCATCACCCGCAAACCCTGAAGGCCGCCGGCTGGATTCTCGTCTTGCGTCATCACGTCTCCCCATGCACCCGGCAATCGATGACTGTGCTGCTGGTTTGTCATCATTTTCAGCCACCTATATCCCAGTCTGAAGCTGGACTGTCAAGGTTTGCTTAGCAACTTCCCCGCCAAGAACGATGAAGTGAGGCTTCGATCGCGCCAGCTTGTTACCATCCGACCCGACGAATCTTGCAGGTAGAGCGGCATGCCGAAACTCGCGCGCGACGTGGTCGTGGTCATGGACCCGATCGAGTCGATCAAAATTGCGAAAGACTCCACATTTGCGATGTTGCTCGAAGCCCAGCAACGTCAGTATCGGCTCTTTTACGTCACTCCCGGCGGACTGGGCATGCGCGGTGGCGTCGCGAGCGCAGAAGTCTCGTCATTGATCGTTCGCGACGACGCGAAAGACTGGTTCGAAAGCGGACCTTCGTCACACCGTGCGCTGGGAGCGGACGATCTGATCCTGATGCGCAAGGATCCGCCGGTGGACGCCGACTTCGTGCACGACACGCTGATCCTCAGCGCGGCCCAACGCGCCGGCGCACTCGTCGTGAACGATCCGCAGGGGTTGCGCGACCACAACGAAAAACTCGCGGCGCTGGAATTCCCGCAATGCTGTCCGCCGACCCTGGTCGGCAGGAAGGCAGCGGCGATCAAGGCGTTCGCTGCAGAGCACGGCGAGGTGGTACTGAAGCCGCTGGACGGCATGGGTGGGCGTTCGATCTTCCGTTCGCGCGCCGGCGATCCCAATCTGAACGTGATTCTGGAGACGCTGACCGGCGAAGGGCGACACCTGGTCATGGCCCAGCGCTATCTGCCGGAGATCGTCGACGGCGACAAGCGCATCCTGCTGATCGACGGCGTGCCGGTGGACTACTGCCTGGCGCGGATTCCGCAAGGCGATGAATTCAGAGGGAATCTTGCCGCAGGCGGGCGCGGCGAAGGCCGCCCACTGACCGACCGCGACCGCTGGATCGCCGCGCAGGTCGGCCCCGAAATGAAGCGACGCGGCATGCGTTTCGTCGGCCTGGACGTGATCGGCGAGCACCTGACCGAAGTCAACGTCACGAGCCCCACCTGCATCCGCGAACTGGACAAGCAGTTCGGACTGAACATCGCCGGGCAACTGTTCGACGCCCTGGAGGCGGCGGCCTAACCGATGTCAGCCGTCGGCGCCCCTCTCCCCTCTCCGCCGACGATCGGCGAGGACCAGCGCCTGGGTGCGACCCTGGTGTTGTCGCTGCTGCTGCACGGGCTGCTGATCCTCGGCGTGGGTTTCGCGCTGGAGCGTGCGGCGCCGGTGGTGCCGATGCTGGATGTGATCCTGACCCAGACCCGCACGCCGCTGACGCCCAAGCAGGCCGATTTCCTGGCGCAGGCGAACAACCAGGGGGGCGGCGAGCACGACAAGGCCAGCCGCCCGCGCGACCCGCAGCCCGGAACGGTGCCCCAGGCCGAGGCCGGCGTGGCGCCGCAAACGGTACGGGCGCAGTCGCCGGCACCGCAGCCGCCGCCGGAGGCACGGGTGATCGCAAGTCCTGACAGCGACATCCGCCGCGCCTCGCCAAGCCGGGTCATGCAGGCAACGCTGACGCCGCAGCGCATCGGGCCGCAGAAGATCGAGCACGACATGGCGATGGCGCGACTGGCGGCCGAGATCCATCTGCGCTCGGCCCGTTACGCCAAGCGCCCGTCCCGCAAGTTCGTCTCCGCCAGCACCCAGGAATATGCCTGGGCGAACTACCTGCGCGCCTGGGTCGACCGCGCCGAGCGCGTCGGCAACCTGAACTACCCGGACGAAGCGCGGCGACGGCGGCTCTCGGGTACGGTGGTGATCAATATCGGCATTCGCCGCAACGGCACCATCGAGCGCGCCGATATCGTCCAGTCCAGCGGCATCGCGCTATTGGACGAAGCCGCACTGCGGATCGCCCGGCTGGCCGAGCCCTACCCGCCGCTGCCGAAGACGACGGAAGACCCGGACATCCTCAATGTCGTGCGCACCTGGCAGTTCCTGCCCGGCGGCGAGTTGATCGACAAGTAGGTCGGGCCTTGGCCCGACGTTGCGATAAATCCGCTTGCTGCGCGCAATGATCGAAACCGTTACGCTCATCGTCCGAACGATCGGAGAATACGGGATGTCGGGCCAGGGCCCGACCTACGCACCGATCACAGCCGCGTCCAGCCGAACCCTTCGCCGCTGCGGTAGTACACAGCGGACGCCCGCGCGTACAGCGATTTCATCGGCACCAGCCCGAAGAAACGGCCATCCTGGCTGTTGCCGCGATGATCGCCCAGCACCAGCGCCATGCCGGCGGGAATGGTGATGGTGGCGAGATCGGGCCCGCCGCCGTCGCGCAGATTCAGATGCACGTCGCGCGCGCCGAAATGTTCGATGTCGCTCGCGTCCACATCGTGCAATGGCCGACCGTCGACCCACAGCCGGCCGTCGACCACCGCGACCGTGTCGCCGCCCACCGCGACCACGCGCTTGATCAGCCGGGTGCCGTCGGTGGGCGATTTGAACACCACCACATCGCCGGGCTCAGGTTCGCCGCGATCGATCAGTTCGATATCGGTGAACGGCACGCGCACGCCATAGGCCATCATGTTCACCGCGACGCGATCGCCGGGCATCAAGGCGGGCTCCATCGAGCCGCTGGGCACCTGGTAATGATTGGCGAAGGAACTGCGCGCCACGGTCAGCAATACCACCATCATCGCGAAGGTGAACCATTCATTGCGCCAGAACGGTATTTTTGCGGCGGTGTCTGCCGAAGCGGTCCGGGCCATATCGTTTCCCCTTGTGGACGAATCGTCGGGGCATGGACCCACCGCGGCCGAGCCTAGTTCCCATGAAAGCCCATGACCGATGGGCTATCGACAAATTACGCGGTCAGACCTTGCCGAAACCGAGCATGCACGACAAGAGCAATGCGCACGCCACCAGCACGATCCGCAGGATGGAAAGGGTGCGTGGCTTCATCGCGAAGCATCCTGTGCGAACACCGATACGCTCATGAGCGCGCAGCGCGCAGCGCCTGCTGTTCGACCAGCGTAAGCGCCACCTGATTGCGCAGGTAAGCGGGTTCCAGCAGTTCCGGCGCGACCGCTTCGCCGCGCAGCATTGCGGCGTGCGCGAGCCGCACGACGTCGACCGCATGCGGCAGCGCTTCGGCATCGACCGCGCGCCAGCCCGGCGGCAGACGCGATGCCAGCGCGCCGCCCAGTGCGCCGAAACCGGTGCCGACGCCGAACCAAGCGCTGCCGCCGTCCGGCAGCGGCACCGCATCGGGCGCAAGCACCTGTTCGATGCCTGTCGGCATCGGCCGCAGCGTGTCGTGTTCGCGCGTCAAACGATAAGCGGCGACGTAGACCTCGTTCATGCGCGCGTCGATCGCGGCGAGCACAGCGTCGCCCTCGCCCGCACCCAGCGCGATCGCACGCATCGCCAGCGCCGCGAGCGTCGACACCGGCACCGCCGGGCGATCCAGCGCCAGCGCGATGCCCTGCGCGACCGCCACGCCCAGGCGCACGCCGGTGAACGCGCCGGGCCCACGACCGACGGCGATGGCATCGAGTTGCGATTTCGCGATACCCGCCTCGGCCAACAGCGCCTCCGCCCACGGCAGCGCGAGTTCGGCGTGACGGCGCGGTGCGATCTCGTGGCGCTCGCGCACGTCGCCGTCGACCCACAGGGCGACGGAGCAGGCTTCGGTGGAGAGTTCGAAAGCGAGGAGATTCATGCGGCTATTGTAGGTCGGGCCGGGGCTCGACCTACGACGCCGGTTCCGGGGGCGTCCCGTCCGCGAAAAACGCCTGCACATCCGCCAGCGACCGGGTGCGCGCGAACGGCGGCAGCGAATCGAGAAAGGTGCGGCCGTAGGATTTGCCGATCAGGCGGGGATCGCACAGCACCAGCACGCCGCGGTCGGTTTCGGTGCGGATCAGCCGGCCGACGCCCTGCTTCAGCGCGATCACCGCCTGCGGCAGTTGTTCGTCGCGAAAGGGGTTACCGCCTTCGCGGCGGATCGCGTCCAGCCGCGCTTCGAACACCGGGTCGTCGGGCGCGGCGAACGGCAGTTTGTCGATGATCACCACGCTCAGCGCGTCGCCGGCCACATCCACGCCTTCGCGGAAACTGGCGGCGCCCAGCAACACGCCGTTGCCGGAGTCGCGGAAGCGCTGCAGCAGCACCGAACGCGGCGCCTCACCCTGCACGAACAGAGGCCAAGGACATGGCACGCTCCCGTTGCGCAGCAGTTCCGAAGCCTCGCGCAGCGCGCGGTGCGAGGCGAACAGCACGAACGCGCGGCCACCGGAGGCTTCCAGGACCGGGCGCACGATATCGATCACCGCCGCGGTGTAGTCGCGCGAATTCGGCTCGGGCATGCGCTGCGGCAGATAGCACAGCGCCTGGCGCGGCCAGTCGAACGGACTGGGCGCCAGCAGCGTGCGCGGCGCGTCGAGGCCCAGCCGCACCGAGAGATGGTCGAAGCCGCCCGCCACCGCGAGCGTGGCCGACGTGAACACCCAGGCCGCGCGCGACTGTTCGCGATGGTTGCGCAGCGGCCCGGACACATCCAGCGGCGTGCGTTGCAGGCGGAAGCCGCGCGGCGACAATTCGTACCAGCGGACATCCCAGGCGCGCGGATCGGGCTTGGCGTCTTCGTCGTCCTGCGATGCGTCTTCGGCTCCGGCGACCGCGGATTCGACGGCCGTTTCATGCATCGGCAGTTCGGCGCGCAACTGCGCGCCCTCGTCGTCCTCATCTCCGGCGAGTTCACGCCGCCGCGAAAAATCGGGCGGCGCCCAGCGCAGCAGCCGCGCGCGATTGTCCAGCGCGCGCGCATGACAACTGTCGAAACCAGGCGCGGCCTCGCGCAGCGGCGCCAGTGCATCGATGAACGCGCACAGCGCATCGTCGAGGGCGCCGAGCGCGTCGAATACTCCAGACTCCTGCATCGCACGCCAGCGCGTGCCGCGGGGCGGCAGCGGTTCCATCGCCGCGCGCAGTTCGCGCGTGGCTTCTTCCAGCGACCGCGCCGGGCCCTGCAGCACCGCGAGCGCGCCTGTGGTGGTCTTGCATTCGGCCACCGCGTCGCGCGCCACTTCCACCAGCGGCCGAGCGCTCAGACCTTCGCCGAAGAACTGCGCGGCGAGTTCCGGCAACTGGTGCGCTTCGTCGACCACGAACACCTGCGCGCCGGGCAGGATTTCGCCGAAGCCTTCCTGCTTCAGCGCCAGATCGGCGAGCAGCAGGTGATGGTTGACGACGACCACGTCGGCCGCCTGCGCGCGCTGGCGCGCCTGCACCACGAAGCAGTCGTCCCAGAACGGGCACTCGCTGCCGAGGCAGTTGTCCGTGGTCGAGGTGACCATCGGCAGCAGCGGCGAATCCTCGGGCAGCGCGTCCAGTTCGGCGAGATCGCCCATCCGCGTGCGCCCGCTCCAGGCGACGATGCGCTGGAACTGGGTGATCTGGTCCTTCGAAGTGAAACGTGGCTCGCCCTTGCTCTTTTCCAGCCGGTACTTGCAGAGATAATTCGCGCGACCCTTGAGCAGCGAAGTCTTCACGCCGATGCCGAGCGCGTCGCGCACCCGCGGCAGATCGCGGTGATACAGCTGATCCTGCAGCGCGCGGGTACCGGTCGAAACGATCGTCTTCAATCCCGACAGCAATGCCGGCACCAGATACGCGAAGGTCTTGCCGGTGCCGGTGCCGGCTTCGGCCAGCAGTACCACGCGGTCTTCGACGGTTTCGGCTATCGCCATCGACAATTGCTGCTGCGGCACGCGCGGCGCGAAGCCCGGAATGCGGACTGCGAGCACGCCGCCATCGCTCAACGCATCGCGACAGGCGCGGGCCAGCGCCGAGCGCGCGTCCGGCGCAGTGTCGTCTGCGCCCGCATCGCGGCCGCTGCGGACGTCGGAAGCCATGCTCATCGTCTCAATACCGCGGGGGGCCGGTAAGCGTGCAATCGGATTGCTTGCGCTCGGCGTCGACCAGCAGGGTCGCCACTTCCGCCGATTCGCGCTCCCATTGCGCGAGTTTCTCGCCCTTCAGTTTGCCGTTGGCGCGCAGTTGCAGGCCGCGTTGGCGATAGGCGAGTTGTTGACGGATCGTCGCCCAGTGCCGGCGACACAGCGGACCGACCTTGCCGCCGAGCGCATAGGCATCGCGCGCGAGCGCCGCGGCCCTGTCGAGATTTTTCTGCAGCACCGCGACTTCCGCACGCTCCTGCAGCAACGCCGGATCTTCCGGCGCGATGGCGAGCGCCTTGTCCAGTGCGTCGGCGGCATCGGGATAACGACGCGCGCTTTCGAACTGCGTCGCCTGCACGCGCAGGTCCTCGGCCATCGGGTCGCGCAGCGGCTGCACGTCGAGTTCGCCCGTCTCGAAAGCGCCCGCAGCGCGGATTTCGGCGACCAGTTGTTCCGGCGTGGGGCCCGTCCATTCCGGGGCCGGCGGTGCGCTGGTGCAAGCGGCCAGTAGAAGCAGGCCGGCGGGAACGAAAAGACGACGGTTGATGCGGTTCATGCGGCATGGGTCTCGATTGCGCTGCCCGAAGGCAGCATGCCGCGCTGTCGATCGCGGTACTCCTGCTCGCGGCGTTCCTGTTCCCGGCGATCGGCGTCCTCGCGCTGGCGACGCTCTCTGTATTCCCGTTCGCGCGCTTCGCGGTATGCCTGATCGCGCTGCTGCTGCAGGCGGTAGGCCTCATCGCGCGCGCGCAGCTCGGCGTAGCGCTGGTCGTTGTCGCGCTGGATGCGGGCACCTTCGCGCGCCTGCTGCTCGCGACGCTCGCGATCTTCGCGATCGCGGGCATCCTGGTTCTGCCGTTCGCGTTCTTCGCGCAATTGCTGCTGGCGGCGTTGTTCGTCTTCGTTGCCCGCATCGCGATCGCCGCGACCGAAAATCCGGCTCCAGAAACCTTGTCTGTCCGAACCAGCGCCCGCTTCGGCTTCGCCGCCGTCGACGGTTTCGGGCTCGGCCAGCAGGCACGGCTGGTAGGCGGGCGCGAACCCGGTCACGAAGCCGATCCGGCGCGCGCCCGGGCAACCGGCATCGGTGGTGTGGCCGTCGGCCACCCACTGCCAGTCGATGCCCTTGCTACCGACCTGCAGCGGCGCGGTTGGCAGCCGCGAGAACAGTCCCGACCACACCCGCATCGCGCCGGTGGCGCCGTAAAGACCGGTGGACGCGTTC
The DNA here is from genome assembly GCA_020692565.1 of Thermomonas sp. Taxonomy (GTDB): domain Bacteria; phylum Pseudomonadota; class Gammaproteobacteria; order Xanthomonadales; family Xanthomonadaceae; genus Lysobacter_I. The sequence goes on along the minus strand of JAIMKJ010000011.1, from coordinate 44,385 downwards.
TGGTCGTTGCCGACCCAGACCACCGCGAGGTGATCGCCGGTCCAGCCCGCGAACCAGCTGTCGCGGCTGTCGTTGCTGGTACCGGTCTTGCCCGCGGGCTGCAGCCGGCCGAGGCCGTCGCTGATCAACTGGCGGCCGGTGCCGGAAGTGACCGCCTGCTGCAGCGCCGAGGTCACCAGCCGCGCGGCGACCGCATCGCCGGCCTGCGCCGGTTTCGGCTCGGCGTCGTAGCGATTGAGCGCCTTGCCGTTGGCGTCGAGCACCCCGCGCACCGCGTGCAGCGGCTGGATTTCGCCGCCGGACGCGAGGAACTGGTAGAGCTGCGCCATCGCGTACGGGCTCTGGTCGAGCGAACCGAGGATCAGCGACGGATTCTGGCCGGCATCGATGCCGGCGAGCGTGCGCAGCAGGTCGCTGAGACGCTGCGGGCCCACGTCCATCCCGACCCGCACCGTCGACTGGTTGTAGGACTGCGCCAGCGAATCGATCAGACGCACGGTGCCGTGGCTGCGGCCATCGGAGTTGCCCGGTTTCCAGCGTTTGCCGTTGTCGAGCACGACGCTGACCGGCGAATCGTCGACCGTGGACGCCAGCGAATACCGGTCGGGCTGCGCCAGCGCCAGCAGGTATACGAACGGCTTGAGCAGCGAACCCACCGGGCGCTGCGCCTGCACCGCGCGATTGAAGCCGTGCTCGTCGAAACTGCGGCTGCCGATCACTGCCAGCACCTCGCCGGTGTGGACGTCGGTGACCACGACGCCGGCCTGCAGCGGCGGACGGCGCGCCGTGCCCAGCGCCGTCATCGCGCGGGTGACCGCGCCCTCGGCGTAGGCCTGGGCCGAAGGCGACATGCCGGTGAGCACAGTGAGGCCTGCGCCTTGCAGTTCCTGTTCGGAATAATCGCGCGCCAACTGACGGCGGACCAGATCGACATAGGCCGGGAAGCGGTTCGCGACCATGCTGCCGGGCACATCGGTGACGCCCAGCGGCGTCTTGACCGCACGGTCGTGCTCCTTCTTGTCGATGATGCCGGTCTCCAGCATCTTCGCCAGCACCAGATTGCGCCGCTCCAGCGCCCGTTCCGGCTGCTTGCGCGGGTTGTACCAGGACGGCCCTTTCACCAGCGCGACCAGCAGTGCGATGTGTTCGGTGGACAGATCGTCGAGGTGACGCCCGAAATAGAACTCTGCGCCCGATGCGAAACCGTGGATCGCCTGCGAACCGCGCTGGCCGATGTCGACCTGGTTGAGATAGGCCTCCAGGATCACACCTTTCTCGTAGCGGGCGTCGATGATCAGCGCGTACAGGATTTCGTTGAATTTGCGGGTGTAGGTCTGTTCCTTGCCGATGCCGAGCAGACCGGAGCGCGCGAGCTGCTGGGTCAGCGTGCTGCCGCCCTGCCTGACATCGCCGCCGGATTTGATCCAGACCCAGAGCGCACGGGCCATGCCGCTGGGATCGATGCCGTGGTGACGCGCGAAATCGCGATCCTCCACCGCCTGCAGGCTGTCGGTGAGCATCGGCGGCACTTCGCTGATCCGCACCAGCCGGCGCTCTTCCTGCTTCTGGCCGTGCAGCGTGGCGATGCGGGCGGGATCGAGCCTGGCGGACTTCACCGCGCGGTCGCGCACCAGATCGCGCACCGACTGCACGCGTCCGCCGGACACCGTCACTTCGATCCGGCTGGGGCCGACCAGGCCGCCGACGTCCTGATAACCGCGATTGGCGATGCGCCAACGCGCGCCCTTGACGCTGTACATGCCGGGACGCTCGCCCTTGTCGTCGTCGCGGTAGGACGCAGCCTCCAATTCGGTCTTCAGGGTGCGGGCATCCATCGCCATGCCCTGGGCCAACTGCAGCGGCCGGGCGTAGACGCGGGTGGGTACCTGCCAGCGAAGCTGGCCGAAGCGCACGCTGACCTGATGGTTCAGGTAGAGGGTGTAGGGAATCAGGAAGCCCATGCCGAGGGCCCCCGCCACCAGCCCCCAGCCCAGCAGCCGCCGACGCCAGCCGCGGCCCGTGCCGCCGGCTTCGTGGAGGTCTTCGTCCTCGTCGTCAGCGTCGTCCTGATCTTCCGGGTCGTCGTCGATATCGTGATTGCGGGCCATTCGGGCAGAGTCGTGCCTGTCTATCGCGCCTGAAGGCGCAGGTGCCTGTGATCGGGCGGGAGATGCGAAAATGCGGACCGAGTCTAGCAGGGTGTCGCAATTCGGCGCGCTGCGGCACGCCGCAAGGCGCCACGATCCGCCGCATCTTCCGTATCCCCTTCCGCCACCCCGACCACGGGCCCAGGAGTCACCTTCAGGATGTCGTTCTCGCCCGCCGATCTGCGGTTCATCTGGCGTCGTGGTTTCGGCCTGCTCAGGCGCGGCTGGGCCAGCCTGCGCACCCGCGGCTGGCGCGTCACCTGGGATCGCGCCCGCGTCCAGTTCAGCCATGCGACACCGCTGCCGCCGGGCCCCCTTTACGCACCGGAACAGGGCGCGTTCGCACCGTTCGCCATCGCGGGTTCGGCGGCGCCGACCGCGAGCATCGTCATCCCGGTCTACGACCAGTTCGCGCATACCCTCGCCTGCCTGCGCACGCTGGCCGCATATCCGCCGGCCACGCCGTTCGAAGTGATCGTGGTGGACGACGGCAGCAGCGACGAGACGCCGACCGCGCTGCCGCAGATCGGCGGCGTGCGATACCACCGCCGCGCGCAGAACGGCGGCTTCATCGCCGCCTGCAACGACGGGGCGTCGCTGGCGCGCGGCGATTACCTGATCTTCCTGAACAACGACACCATCCCGCAGCCGGGCTGGCTCGACGCCCTGCTCGGCACCTTCGCCGACCACCCCGACACCGGCCTGGTCGGCGCGCAATTGCTGTATCCCGACGGCCGCCTGCAGGAAGCCGGCGGCGTGGTCTTCGCGGACGGCAGCGGCTGGAACTACGGCAAATTCGAATCGCCCGAGGATCCTCGCTTCTGTTATCTGCGCGATTGCGACTACGCGAGCGGCGCGGCGCTGGCGATCCCGCATGCGCTGTTCGCGCAACTGGGCGGGTTCGATACGCGCTACGCGCCGGCCTATTACGAAGATACCGATCTCGCTTTCGCCGTGCGCGCCGCCGGCAGGCGCGTGATCTATCAGCCTGCGGCGCGGGTGATCCACGCCGAAGGCGGCACCGCCGGCACCGACACCACCGCCGGCATGAAAGCGTATCAAGTGCGCAACCGCGACATCTTCGCCGGGCATCGTCGCGAAGCATTGGCGCAGCAACTGCCGGCGAGCACCGTGCCCACGCCCGCACTGCTGCACCGTAGACAGAAACAGATCCTGATCATCGATGCGCAGACCCCGCGCCCGGATCACGACTCGGGCTCGCTGCGACTGGTGAACCTGATGCAACTGCTGATCGAGGAAGGCGCGCATGTGGTGTTCCTGCCGCAGGACGGCCAGCGCAGCGAACCCTACGCCACGCAGTTGCAGCAGCTCGGCGTGGAGGTCTGGCACGCGCCATTCGCCGCGGCAGCGCCGGTGTGGCTGCGCGAGCATGGGCCGCGCTTCGATGCGGTGATGGTCAGCCGTCATTACGTGATCCGCGAATTCATCCCGCTGCTGCGCACGTACGCACCGCAGGCCAGACTGATTTTCGACACCGTGGATCTGCATTACCTGCGCGAGCGCCGCGGCGCAGAAATCGGCGGCGACGCCGTATCGGCACGCGCCGCCGAGCGCACCCGCGCGCTGGAGCTGGACGCGATCGCCAACGCCGATACGACGCTGGTGGTCAGCGAAGTCGAACGCGGCCTGTTGCGCATCGACGCGCCGGACGCGCGGGTCGAAGTGTTGTCGAACCTGCACCGGATCGCAGGCCGCGGACAACCGTTCGCACAGCGCCGCGACCTGGTGTTCGTGGGCGGCTTCCATCATCCGCCCAACGTCGATGCCGTGCGCTGGTTCGCGCAGCAGGTGTTTCCGGCGATCCGCGCGCGTCTGCCAGACGTGGCATTCCACTGCATCGGCAGCCATCCGCCGCCGGACATCCAGGCATTGGCCGCCATGCCGGGCGTGATCGTGCACGGCCATGTCGCCGACATCGATCCGTTCATGGACGGCAGCCGCATCGCGATCGCACCACTGCGTTACGGTGCGGGCGTGAAAGGCAAGATCAATCTGAGCATGGCCCACGGCCAACCGGTGGTGGCCACCGCATGCGCGGTGGAAGGCATGCATCTTCGCGATGGCGAAGACGTGCTGGTCGCCGACGATCCGCAGACGTTCACCGATGCGGTGGTGCGTCTTTACCAAGACGAAACCCTGTGGAACGCGATCGCCGGGAACGGACTGGACAGCGTGGCGCGGAATTTCTCGCTGGAGACGGCGCGAGCCACGGTACGAAAGGTCTTTCATTTGTAGAGCGGCCTTCAGGCCGCTGCTTCCGATACGCAACCGTTTCGTTTTCGTCAGCCGTGGGCACGGCCCTGATGTCGTCGCCGGTCGGGTTCTGCTTGGGCCGACCTGGAGCCCGCTCTACAGCGGACGGCGCCGCGTTCAGCGCCCCACCGACTCCGCCGCACGCAGGCGTTCGGCGAATTCCGCAAGGCCCGGCGTACGCGCATCGAGACCCTCCGCGGCATCGTGTGCGGCGCGCGCGCCATCGACATCGCCACTGCCGAGCCGCTGCTCACCCATCGCGATCCAGCGCTGCGCGAGCCGGTTGCGCAGATCGGCGATTTCGCTGCGGTCGGCCGCCAACGCGATACCTGCATCCAGGCAGACCCGCGCGCGCTGCAGGCGGTTGTCGCGCAGTTCGTTCTCGAAACATTCGCGCACGCGCGGCAGCATCCGTGCGGTGGCCCGACGCACGCCGACATCGTCGGGCGCGAGCGCCCGCGCCGCGCGCAGCTTGTCGAAAGCGCTGTCGCCGGGCGGCGTGAGCCAGTCGCCGCGGGCTTCGGCGGCGGCGGCCTCGTCCAACAGCGTGCGCAAACGGCGTTCCAGCACCCGCGGCGGCAGTCGCGGGCCGGCGGTGTGCTGTGCGCGCGACGCCCGCTGCAGGGCGTCGCGCACTTGCGCCCATTCCGGCGCATCGGGAACCAGCGCCTGCGCCGCGGCCAGTTCGGCATTCGCACGGTCGAAGCGGAAATCCGCAGCGGCTTCACGCGCCCGCGCGGCATGCGCACGGGCGACCGCGAGCAGGCCCGCGTCGGCGGCATCGGTGTCGACCCCGCTGGCCCGCCACACACGATAGCCCTCGCCGGCGCGGGTCAGCCGACCGGCGCGCAGATCCGCGTCGGCGCGCCGACGCTGCCGCTCCACCGCCTGCACCAGCGCCGCCTGCGTCTCCGGCAGATCGCCGTGACCGGCGTCGTACGCCATCGCGACGGCGATCCCGGCCGCAGCCGCAGCCAGATCGCCACGATCCAGCGCCTCGCGGGCCTGCTGCAGCCGACTGGTCAAAGCGTCCTCGCGGCCCTCCAACGCCGCCAGATGCGATGGCTGCAGATCCAGGATCCGTCGATAAAGCGGCAGCGCCGCATCGGCACCGCCCTCCAGCCGACCGGCCGCACGCGCGGCGTCGGCGGCGCGCAGCAGATCGTCGATCCCGGCCACCGCCGCTTCGCGACGCCGCAGGATCTCGGCCACCGTCTCCGTCTGCGCGCGCGGCGCGGACAGCGCGCGCGCGAGACGCAGTTGTCGATGCGCGTCTGCGAAGGCGCCGCGTTCGGCGGCGGACCGCGCCTGCTGCACCGCTGCCTGCGCCACCCGCGCCAACCCCGAACGCAGCTCGGCGCGATCCGGGTCGATCGCCACCGCGGCTTCGTACAGCTCGCGCGCACCGCTGCCGTCGGCGGCGCTCAGACGACCCCGTTGCAGCGCGGATTCGGCCTGCAGACGCAGACTCTCGGCTTCCGCCACCGGCCAGAGGCGTTGGGTGATCGGCCCGCGCAGGGCGATGACCAGCACCATCAGCCCACCCGCGACCGCGGCCGATGTCCACAGCCAGTGCGCACGGAGATGTGCGCGGAGGTGCCGCAGCGAGGTCTCGCGAGTCGGAGTCACGGCCAAGAGGATAACGCCTCATGCTCGGGGGTGTGGCGCGGGGCGTTCGGGCATTTCGCGCGATCCGGGCGTCTGGAGAAGCAGACGCAAATCCCCCCTGCCCCCTTTTTTCAAAGGGGGAACAGCCGATGCTTTGATGTCATCGGCCCTGATCGCATCGATTTCCGCATCGATTTCCGCATCGATCGCATTGGTTTCTGATTTTCGACACGGGAACCCACGGGCATTTCGTTGGTTTCCGCATTTCGAAACAGCAAACCACCAGCACGTTCAAGTAACGGGGCACTTACAGGCGCGGCGGGCTTCGCCCCCTTGAAAAAGGGAGCTACGCGGGATTCGCTTTTCGGCCCGACGCTGGAAGCGCAAGCCCTCCAGCGGAAACGGAACGACGGTTTCGATCCGTCGAGCCGAAGCCGAACCAGGAGCGCTGGTCCAGCAAGGGACCAACCCCGCATCACCCCCGCCGCACCTGCTCCACGCCGGACAGGCTGTCGATGCGGCCCAGCAGACGGCTCAGTTGCTCGTGGTCGCGCACCCGCAACTGCATGCGCAGACGCACGCGGCTGCCTTCGAGGGTATCGCTGTGGATCGACAGCACGTGGGCGTCGTCCTGCGCGATCAGATTGGTCAGGTCCTTCAACAGCCAGCGACGATCGACCGCGTCCACCTGCACGTTGACGGTGTGGCCGCCGGCCACCCGGCCCCACTCCACCGACAGCACCCGCTGCGGCTGGTTGGCCGACAGCCGCAGGAACGCCGCGCAGTCCGCGCGATGCACGCTGACGCCACGGCCCTGGGTGAGATAACCGACGATGGCTTCGCCCGGAAGCGGATGGCAGCAGCGTGCGATCTGCATCAGCAGATTGCCCAGCCCGACCACCGTGAACGCCGATCCGCCGGACGCGGTCCGGGGGAGTTTCGGCGGCGCCCGCGCCAGTTCGCCGCGCTGCGCGTCGCGCGAGCTTTCCGAGGCCTCCTGGCGGCCGCGCTCATGGTCCAGCAGTGCGCGTCCGACCTGGTGCGGACCGGCGTCGCCCAGCGCCACCAGCACATACAGATCGTCCACGGTGTCGACGTGGAACTTCGCCAGCATCGGCGCCAGGTCGGCCTGCAGCAGCGACAGCCGCCGCAGTTCCTTTTCCAGCAGTTCGCGCCCGGCCTGCACGTTGCGCACGCGGTCGAGTTTGTGGAACCACGCCCGCACCTTGTCGCGCGAGCGACCGCTGGCGAGGAAACCGTTGGCCGCCACCAGCCAGTCGCGGCGGGGCTCGGCGGTCTTCGCAGTAAGGATTTCGACGCGCTCGCCGCTGCGCAGCCGGTAATCCAGCGGCACGATCCGGCCGTCGACCTTCGCCCCGCGGCAGCGATGGCCGACCATCGTGTGCACGTGGTACGCGAAATCCAGCGGCGTCGCGCCCACCGGCAGATCGACCACATCGCCCTGCGGGGTCAGCGTGTAGATACGGTCCTCCACCAGTTCGCTGTCGAAGGCCTTGCGCAGGCTTTCGTCGCTGCCGGCGTCTTCCCGGCCCGGCTCTTCGCGACCGCTGTCGAGCAGCCTGCGCATCCATTCGATCTTGCGGTCGAGTCCGGCGTCGGCCGGCGCGCTGCGCCCCTCCTTGTAGCGCCAGTGCGCGGCAACGCCCAGTTCGGCCTGCGCATGCATCTCGTGGGTGCGGATCTGCACTTCCAGTGTCTTGCCTTCCGGCCCGACCACGGCGGTGTGCAGCGACCGGTAATCGTTGCGCTTGGGCCGCGCGATGTAGTCGTCGAACTCGCTGGGAATCGGCGTCCACAGCGCATGCACCGCGCCCAGCGCCGCGTAGCAGGCCGGTACGTCCTTCACCAGCACCCGCACCGCGCGCAGGTCGTAGAGTTCGCCGATCGGCACCGCCTTCTTCTGCATCTTCTTCCAGATGCTGGTGATGTGCTTCGGACGCCCGGCGACCTCGGCCTCCAGGCCCTGCGCCTTCAGCGCCTCGCCGAGGTCGCGCTTCACCTGCTCGATGTAGCGCTCGCGATCGCCGCGCTTCTCGTCCAGCCAGCGCGCAATGCCTTGATAGCTGTCGGGATCGAGATGGCGGAACGCCAGGTCTTCCAATTCCCACTTCAACTGCCAGATGCCCAGCCGGTTCGCCAGCGGCGCGTGGATGTCGCGGGTCAGCTGCGCCAGCGCCCGGCGCTCGGCTTCGGGCCGCTTGCCGGCGGTGCGCATCTGCGCCAGCTGTCGCGCCAGCAGCACCGGCACCACCCGCAGGTCGCGCACCATCACCAGCAGCAGCCGGCGCAGCCCCTCGGCGTTCCGGCCGCCTGCATCGGCGGCGTGCAGCGTCCACACCTGCGCCGCCGCACGCTGGCCTTCCAGCAGGGTCGCGACCGTCGGCCATTGCTTCGCCAGCTGCGGCTCGATCCTCGCCCGCCACGCCGGCAGGTCGTTCAGGATCGCCGCCAGCACCACGTCGCCGTCGGCGTTCAGTCGCGCCAGCGAGCCCAGGGTGTCGGCCAGCCCGGCCAGCCCGGCCAGCGCCGCGTCGCTCAGCGGCTCGGGCCCGGCCGCCTGCTCCAGCGCCTGCCGCCACGGCGCCGCCAACGCCGCCACCGGCGGCAGCGACAACAGGGCTTCGGGCAGTGCGGCGACGGCGGACACGCGTGTTCTAAACCGGGGGAAGGTACGCCTACACTAGCGGCGTCCCGCCTTCGGCGAAATCCCCAGAGGAACCCCCATGTCGCATCTCCGCCCGCTGCTGCCGCTCGCGCTGCTCGCCGCCTTCGCGTTCTCGCCGCTCGCCGCCCTTGCACAGAAGCCGATAGAACGCGACATGAGCCCGGAAGAATTCAAGGCCGCCGGCCTCGACAAGCTTTCCCCGGAGGAACTGGCGAAGCTCAACGTGTGGCTGGGCCGCAAGATCGACACCGTCGCCACCGAAGCCGCGACCCAGGCGAAGGACAAGATCAAGGAGGAAAACCGCGGCTTCTTCCACTTCGGTTCGAACGAACCCATCGTCGCGCGCCTGAGCGGCGAGTTCCGCGGCTTCGGCAAAGGCCGCAACTACACCCTCGACAACGGCCAGGTCTGGACCCAGACCGACAGCGCGGTGCTGGTCGGCGCGAACATCGACAGCCCCGAAGTACGGATCACGCCCAGCGTGTCGGGCAATTCGTGGTATCTGGCGGTGAAGGGGTACAACACTCGGGCCAAGGTCGAGCGGGTGAAGTAAACAAGGGTGTACGCATCGGCTGAGGTATGGATGCCTGTTGTGTATACATGGAAAGCGTAAGCGCCCACATAAAACTTCATGACGGTCTGAAATGGCAAAATTCCTGAACACCAGCGCGACAAACTATTTTCTAGAGGAAATGATCAAGGGCGCAAAAGATCGTCTGATTCTTATCAGTCCATTCCTTCGTCTCAACGATCGCATCAAAGAATTATTGCTCGACAAAAACCGCCTCAAAATCGATGTACGCATCGTCTATGGCAAGAGCGAGCTGCAGCCGGAGGAAATCGGCTGGCTCAACGAGCTTGTTTACGTACGCACCAGTTTTTGTCGGAATTTACATGCAAAGTGCTACATGAACGAAGAGCTTTGCATCGTTACCAGCCTGAATCTCTACGAGTTCAGCCAAGTCAATAACAACGAGATGGGCGTACTCATCCGACGATCGGAGGACACCGATCTTTACCGTGATGCGTATGAAGAAGCGCAACGCATCATTCGCATCAGCGAAGAGGCCAGAATTGCGCTGGAGCGCGTCACCGCACAAGCCGAGCCGGAAAAGTCGGACGAAGATGAACCTAGCGCCAAACTCACATCGTCCAAACTCGGCCTTCGCCTCAAACTGAAGACGACGGAGTTGATGGACAGACTCGTTGCCTCCGGCCATCTCGAAATCAAAGACGGCAAACACTATCTCACTTCAAAGGGCAAGGATGCAGGCGGCGAATTTCGCATGAGTCCAAAGCACGGCCCGTATTTTTTATGGCCCCAGGACTTCAAATTCTAGCCTCGTAGCCCGGGTATGGCCTTCGGCCATACCCGGGAATGAACTGACAGTGATTTCATTAGGGGCTGTGTGCCGTAGGCTGAATCATTGACCCAGCTGTTGGATGTATCGCTTGCTGGGTCAATGACCCAGCCTACAGCTGCGCATGGTGTTAATGTCCGAAGAAAAGCACCCCTCCTCTCCCCGCCCCTCCCCTTCTCTGCGCGAAAGGGAGGGAGTGGTACAGGGCGTCGTCGATGATGCAGCTGCGTCGAAAGCAGGTCCCTCGCTGCGCTCAGGATGAGAGTGATACGGCGCCCACGCGCACCGAAGCATCACTCGTAGCGCAACGCCTCGATCGGGTCCAGGCCCGCGGCTTTCGAGGCCGGCATGATGCCGAACACCACGCCAACCAGGGCCGAGAAGCCGGCGGCGGCGAACACCGCCCACAGCGGCACCGAGGCCTGCGGCATGCCGGGCACCAGCGCGGTGACGGTGAAGGCGATGGCGAAGCCCAGGGCGATGCCGATCAGGCCGCCGAGCAGCGCCAGCAGGCCGGCTTCCAGCAGGAACTGGATCAGGATGTCGCGGCGGGTCGCGCCCAGCGCCTTGAGGATGCCGATCTCGCGGGTGCGTTCGGTCACCGACACCAGCATGATGTTCATGATGCCGATGCCGCCCACCAGCAGCGAGATGCCGACGATGCCGCCCAGCACCGCGGTGGCGGTGGAAGTGATTTCGTTGAACTGCTTGAGGAACGAATCCGCGGCTTCGATCTTGAAGTCGTCGTCCTTGCCGGCGGCGATGCCGCGCGACTGGCGGATCGCGCGCTTGGCGCGGTCGCGCACGGTTTCCACCTGGTCCAATCCTTCGACGGTGAAGGTCGCCACGATGGTCTGGTCGGTGTTGTTGCCCATCATCGCGCGGCCGACGTCGAACGGGATCACCGCGTAGTTGTCCTGGCTGAAGCCGAGAATTTCGCCCTGCTTCTCCATCACCCCGACCACCTTGAACCACTCGCGGCCGATGGTGAAATATTCGCCGACCGGATTGTCCGGCATCTTCAGGTTGTCGCGCAGTTCGGTGCCGATCACCGCGACCCGGCGATGGCCCTTGTCGTCGCTGTCGACGAGGAAACGGCCGAATTTCGGATAGCGGTTGTTGACCGCCGAATAGTCGGCGGTGGTGGCCTGCACCTGCGGCAGCGCGGTGCGGCCGTTGTAGCTGGCGCCGGCGGCGTTGACGACCATGATCGGCGCGACTTCCTTCACGCCCTGCAGGCGATAGCGCAGCACGTCGATGTCGTCGAAGGTGATGGTGTTGAGCTTGCCGGTGCGGAAGTTCTCGTTATCGTTCACCGCGCGCAGGGTCAGCGCGTTGCCGCCCAGGTCGGCGAACTGGTTCTTGATCGAATCGGAAAAGCCCTGCACCAGCGACACCACCGCAATCACCGAGGCGGTGCCGATGAGGATGCCCAGCGTGGTCAGGAAACTGCGCATGCGATGACCGGCGAGGCTGGTCAGCGCGGCGCGGAACGCTTCGAGGAAGGCGGACATCAGTGCGTCCCGGCAGGCGCGGCGCGGCGGGTGTCTTCGACGATGCGACCGTCGTTGACGCGGATGGTGCGGTGGCAGTGCGCGGCGATATCGGGTTCGTGGGTCACCACCACCACGGTCTGGCCCTGCACATGCAGTTGATCGAACAGCGCCATGATTTCCGCCGAGGTGCGCGAGTCGAGATTGCCGGTGGGTTCGTCGGCGAGCAGGATCGATGGCGAGCCGACCAGCGCGCGCGCGACCGCGACGCGCTGGCGCTGTCCGCCGGAGAGCTGGTTCGGGCGATGCCCCATGCGATCGGCCAGGCCGACCTTCGCCAGCGACTCCGTCGCCAGCCGGCGCCGTTCTTCCGAAGGAATGCCGCGGTACACCAGCGGCTGCATCACGTTCTGCAGCACGGTCATGCGCGGCAGCAGATGGAAGCTCTGGAAGACGAAGCCGATCTCGCGGTTGCGCACCTGCGCCAACTCGTTGTCGTTCATGCCCGAGGTGTCGCGGCCGTTGAGCATGTAGGTGCCCTCGGTCGGCGAGTCCAGACAGCCGAGCAGATTCATCAGCGTCGACTTGCCAGAGCCCGACGGCCCGATCAACGCGACGTATTCGTTGCGATCGATGAACAGATCGACGCCGGCCAGCGCCATCACGATCTCGTCGCCCATCGCGTAGCGCTTGACGATGTTGCTCAGCACGATCATGACGCGTCGTCGCCCGCTTCATCGTCCGCGTCGTCGCCGGCCTTGGCCGCATCCGGCGCCTTCTGCTGGACCACCGGCTCGCCCTCGCGCAGCAGGCGCAGCGATTTGGTCGGGCCGACGATCACGGTATCGCCCGCGGCGACGCCCTTGAGCACGGTTTCCCAGCGATCGTCGGACACGCCGGTCTGCACTTCGACCTTGGCGGCCTTGCCGTCGCGGCTCAGCCAAACGTAGCGTTTGGCGGCATGCTTGCCTTCGGTTTCGATCACCACCGCTTCCACCGGCACCGCCGGTTTGCGCTGGCCGTCGCCCAGGAAAATGTTGGAGCGCACGCTCATGCCCGACCGCAGTTTCAGGTCGGCCGGCGCGACCAGCCTCACCGTGACCTTGTAGGCGCGACCCTGGCCTTCGATGGTCGGCGCCAGCGCGATCTGCTCGACCGTGCTCTTGAGCGCAGTGTCGGGATACGCGGCGGCGAAGACTTCGGCGCGCTGGCCGATGTCGATCTTGGCGATGTCGGCCTCGTCGACTTTCAGCTCGGCGATGATTTCCGAGGTATCGGCGATCTTCATCAGCTGCGCGCCGGCGAAGGCCGACGTGGACGGCACCGCGGTTTCGCCGACCTTGATCGGCAGCGATACCACGCGACCGGTGATCGGCGAACGGATCTCGGTCTTGGCGCGCTGTTCGCGGGCATCGTTGAGCACCGATTCGGCGCGCAGCAGCGATTCCTCGCTGGTGCGCAGATCGGCGCGGGCCAGATCGAGCTGGTTGCGGTCTTCGTCGAGGCGGGCACGATCGATCAGCCGCTCTTCGGCCAGCGTGCGGCTGCGCTCGTAGGTCTTCTGGCGCAGTGCGACCAGATCGCGCTGGCGCTCGATGCCGATGCGGCTCTGGCGCAGGCTGGCCTGCTCGCGCTCGATGGCGTTGTTGTAGATCTCCGGATCGAGCAGCAGCAGCGTCTGGCCCTGCGTCACCGTATCGCCTTCCTTGATCAGGATGGTCCTGACCTTGGCGGTGACTTCGGCGGTGAGGTTCACCTCGTTGCGGAACGCGAGCACGCCCGACGCGAGAATGCTCGGCTGCACGTCCTGCGCGGCCACGACGGCCAGATCGACCTCGGTCGCCGAGGTGCCGCGCGCCTTCTTCACGATCAGCGGCACCGCGACCACCGCGACGACCAGCGCCGCCACCAGCCACTTCTTGTTGAATTTCATCGATTGGATTCCGTGGCAATTTCCGTAGGCAGGGCGGTCATTTCAACAGCGCGTAAAGCGCCATCGCACCGTAGATCAGTACATTCGGCAGCAGCGCGACCACGATGCCCTGCAGCCAGCTGGTGCGCCCCCAGGTCTTCCAGCCCAGCGCGGTCAGGAACACGCTCCAGAACGTCAGCAGGCTGAAAGTCTTGGCCAGGGTGCTCCAGCGGTTGTCGCGCGGCAGTTCGACCAGCAGCGGATCGACGTTCAACAGCGCCAGCGATTCGATCGGGGTCTGCGGCGTCATCGTGAACACGCCTATCAGCGCGACGATGCTGCCGAGGATCGTCGGCATGCTCGACCACGCGGCGAGGCTCAGACCGTGTTTGAAGCCGACCGCGTTGCCGGTGATCTTACCGGCCACCAGGAAGTACAACGCGTACAGCACCATGACGATGCCCATGACGACCACCGAGCTCGCGGCGCCGACGTAACCCATGACCTTCGCGCCGGGCATGAACTTGCGCGCCTGCTCCATCTCGGCGGCGCTCATCTCCTGCCCGCTGGCGGCGATGGCATGGTCGAGATACCAGATCGGGTCGACGCTCAGGAAGTAGGCCAGCGTGAACGCGGCGGCGAACGCCGAGACGATCAGCAACGGCACGAGAAAGGTCGGGCGTTCCTTCTGTTCGGCGAACACCCGGCCCGGCTGCAGGAAAATATCGACGATGTGGCTCACGGGCATGGCTCCTCAGCGGTTCCACGGCGATGCGCCGGGATGATTGGACAGGGTCTGGCGAAAGGTCGGATGGGCCCGGAATCGCCCTGGGCGAATCCGGACGGACAGCGCCCCCGCTGCCCGCCTGACCATGACGGCCCGGGGCGGGAATTGTGACCGAATGCTTCGGGGACAGGAGTGCCGATGGAGGGGGGGCGTCATGGCACCCTGCAGACGCGGCCCCTGCCGGCCAGTTTCGTCCACCCAGCGCAACCACGGACTTGCCGGGCACATGCCTGCGGCGGGTCCCGCCGCGTTCCCGCTTCGAAATCAGACATCGCCCGTATGCGCAAACGCATTCCGGCGCCTCGGCGCCGGAATGCGGGACACGGATATCAATACGCGACGCAGTACCCGACGCGCGGGTCGCAGTGTTCGAAGATCTGCCAGAAACCGCCGCCGCAGTAGTAGGTGAAACTTTCCTCGCCCCATCGCGTCCAGCGATAGACGGTCTCGAACGTGCCTTCGTTCGCCGCAGTGCAGGCCGTGGTCGGCTGCGGCCAGAACGCGGCTGCGCTTCCGGCCGCCGCGATGGCCGCGACGAACACGCCGATCGCAGCATTTTTCATGATCGTGCGCTTCATGCCGATCTGGTTCGTGTCGATACGTTTCATCTTGAACTCCTTCTCGTGGATGCCGCCGGAATCGGAGCGCCCGTCGCATTCACGCGCGTGCCGCACATCGATCCGGCAGCCGGCGGCGGCCTGCGGGAACGATGTGCGGCGGCGATGCGGGCAGCGCCGGATGTCAGTACAGGACGCAGTGGCTCTCGTCGCACACCATGTAAAGCGACCACCCACCGGGGGGGCCTTCGCACAGGTACGTGTAGTAGATCCAGCCGGTCAAGGGCCGGTAACGCTCGACGGTGTAGAACTCGCCGTACAGCGCTTCGGTACAGGCGATCGGCGGGCCACCGGGCAGCGCGGACGCCTCACCCGCGCTGCCCAGGGTGACGGCGAACAGCGCCAGCGCGGCGCCGTACAGGATCGAACTCTTCATCGGGAATGTCCTTTTCGTTTGGAATCGCCGGCGTGGAGGTCGGATCGTCGTACGCGACCGCCGGTCGGCATCGCGCGCGACATGCCATCAGCAGTCCGGGTCAATAATAAAAACAGACGCCGGACACGCTGTTGCAGTGCGCCGAGAAATACCAGCCGTAGCCCGGCACGCACATGTACTGCACCTGGTCCCAGCCGTCGTACGGCCGGATCGATTGGGTGACGATCTCCCAGGCGTTGGCTTCGGTACAGGGCGTGGTCGGCGGCGCGTGGGCGGAGGCGTCGCCGGCCATGCTCATGGTCGCGGCCAGCAGGGCGATGGCGGCGCCTTTCATCATCGTGGTGTGCATCGTGGAATGTCCTCTCGAGAGGCCGCCTTGCCGGCGCGGCCGTGAGGATGCGCTTGCGCGGTCCCTCGCACGGCGATGCCGTCCATCCCGGCAGTCGACGGCGGGCCGCCGGGTGTCCTTCGCCTGCAGCCTAGCAACCCGCGGTCGCATGGAATGAAACGCGGGTCACGCGACGGCGCATCCCCGGGGACGCGCACGGCCTCCACCGCTACTTCAGGCGCGCCAGCCGGGTCGCGAGTTTCTTCGCCGAAATCCCGCCCTTCGCGCCCAGTTCCTGCGCGAACAGCGAGACCCGGAACTCCTCCAGCTCCCAGCGCAGCGCCTGCCAGTCCGGCGAACCGTCCACCTCGCGGTCGCGCGCTTCCGCGAGTGCGTCGACGAACGGCTTGAGTTCGAGCATCCGCGCCTGATCGCGCATCGGGTCGCGCAGCGCGCGCTCGGCGCGCAGGGTCATCGCCTTCAGATAGCGCGGGTATTCGCCCAGCGCCTCCGCGGGCGTATCGCGCAGGAAGCCCGGCGATGCCAGCCCGGCGAGCTGCGCATGCATATCGTCGAGATTGGCCTTGGCCCAACCCATCAGCTTCGATTCCAGCGCTGCGCGCACCTCGGCGACGCGGGCGAGGATGGTTTCCGCCTGCTGCAGGCGGGCCATCGCTTCGGCGAACAACTGCTTCGAAATCGCATCCCGACGCTGCGCGAACGCGGCGGCATCGCGGATCGTATCCAGGCTATCGGCAGCGAGCGCCGCGAATGCGCCGTCGAGCAGATCCTGACGCAGCCGATCGCTGTCCTTCAGACCATCGCGACGCGGCGACTGCGCTTCGATCGCCGCGTACAGCAGGGAGGTCTTCGGCTGCACCGGCAACTGTTTGCGTCCCTGCTTGATCTTCTCCGCCAACGCGATCCGCAGCAGCCGACGCACGCCCTCCGGATGATGGCGCAGCGCTTCGCTGCAGTCGGCATGCACCGCCAGCGACACGCTGTCGCCGTCGTCGTGCAGTGCCGGATACGCCGGCACGCCGCCGGCGCCGGCAACGGCGGCGGGAATCGGCGACGTCGGGAAATCGGTAAGCCTGCGCTGCGCCAGCCCTTCGGCGGCACGCGCCGAAAATGCATCGGCCGCACGCTTGCCGAAACGCGCGCGCAGGTCGTCGAGATCGCGGGACTCGGCCAGCACGTTGCGCCCTTCCGCATCGCGCAGACGCAGATTCGCGCGGAAGTGCGGCTCGATGCCGGCGACATCGAAATCCAGCGCACTGACCTCGACACCGGTCAGTTTCTTCAGGAATCGCGCCAGCGCGCCCTCGAAACTGTCGGCATCGGGCTGCGGGAACGCTTCGGCGAACGCGCGCGCGAAATCCGGCGCCGGCACGAAATTGCGGCGCAGGATCTTCGGCAACGATTTGATCGACGCCGTGGCCTTGTCGGCGACGAATCCCGGCGCCAGCCACGACAGCCGCGTCGCATCCAGCGCATTCAGCAGGTGCAGCGGCACCCCCACGGTCATGCCGTCGTCGGGCGCGCCCGGCTCGAAGCGATAGCTCACCGCGAGACGCATGTCTCCCAGCGGCAGATATTTCGGGAAGCGCTCCGCATCGCTGGCGCCGCCGACCATCAGATCGTCGAACGACCATTCCAGCTTCGCCTTTTCCGCGGCCGATTGCTTGCCGTACCACGCGTCCAACGCCTGCTGGTTGTGGATATGCGGCGGCAGGCGGTCGAGATACCACTGCGCCTGCCACTCCTCGTCGACGATCAATCCCGCACGCCGCTGTTTGGCTTCCTCGTCCTTCGCTTTCGCCAACGTCGCGAGATTGCGCGGCAGGAATGCGGCGCGAGTATTGATCTCGCCGGTCACCAGCGCGTCGCGGGCGAAGATCTGCCGGGATTCCCCGGGAAACAGCGCGCCGTAATGCACGGGCTTCTTCGGTGCCAGCACCAGCCCGAACAGACTGATCTGTTCGCTACCGACCACGCGTCCCTGCGATCGCGCCCAGTGCGGATCGTGATGCCGGCGCGCGAGCAGATGCGGCAATTCGTCGATCGCCCATTCCGGCTCGATCGCGGCATTGGTCATCGCCCAGACTTTTTCGGTGTCGAGCAGGGTCGCCGACAACAGCCACGCAGGTGGTTTCTTCGACAGCGGCGAACCGGGGAAGATCGTGTACTTGCGGCCGCGCGGACCGTCGTAGAGACCGCGCTCGCTGCGGTTGCCGATCTGCGTGGGCAGACCGGCGATCAGCGCACGGTGCAGCTTGGCGTAATCGGCCGACGCTTCCGCGCCCTTCTTGTCTTCCCCCTTTGGAAAAGGGGGATCGAGGGGGATTTGCTTTTGAAGCTCTGAGGCCAGAAGCCAATCCCCCCTGCCCCCCTTTTTCAAAGGGGGAGACATCGCCGCATTTTGGCTTGCGGCGGACTTCTGACTGGAGCCAGCACCACCACCCCAATCCAACTCATCGCACAACAGTTTCAGTTGCCGATGCAGCTCGCGCCATTCGCGCAGACGCAGGAAGCCGAGAAAATGTTTGTCCGCCCACTTCCGCAACTGCGATTGGGTCAAATCTTCGTGCGCGGCACGGTAGGCATCCCACAGTTTGACGATGCCGACGAATTCGGATTTCGGATCGGCGAACTCCGCGTGCGCGGCATCGGCGGCGCCGCGCTGATCGGAAGGACGTTCGCGCGGGTCCTGGATGCCGAGGAAACTCGCGATGATCAGCATCTCGCGCATGCATCCGTGCCTGTTCGCGGCGATGAGCATCCGCGCCAGTTTCACGTCCACCGGCAGCCGCGACATGGTGCGCCCGATCTGCGTCAGCTTGCGGTCGGCATCGATCGCGCCGAGTTCCGACAACTGCTGCCAGCCGTCGGCCACCGCGCGCGGGTCCGGCGGTTCGAGAAACGGGAAATCCTCGATCCGCCCCAATCCCAGCGACAGCATCCGCAGGATCACCCCGGCCAGCGCGGCGCGGCGGATTTCCGGGTCGGTATAGGCGTCGCGCGACAGGAAATCGGCCTCCGAATAAATGCGATAGCAGGTGCCCGGCGCGATCCGGCCGCAGCGGCCCTTGCGCTGGTCGGCGCTGGCCTGCGAGATCGGCTCGATGTGCAGGCGGTCGAGCTTCTGCCGTGGGCTGTAGCGCTTGATCCGCGCATATCCGGGATCGACCACGAAATGGATGCGCGGCACAGTGAGCGAGGTTTCGGCGACGTTGGTCGCCAGCACGATCCGCCGCTGCGGGCCGGGATTGAACACCCGGTCCTGGTCGCGCACCGACAGCCGCGCGTACAGCGGCAGCACTTCGGTATGCCGGTATTTGCGTTTCTCCAATGCCTGGTGCGCGTCGCGAATTTCGCGTTCGCCGGGCAGAAAGATCAGCACATCGCCCATCGGCGACTGGCGCGCGATGTCGTCGCAGGCGGAGACGATGCCGTCCAGCACCGAGCGATCGCCCGCCTCGTCGCCGTCGCGGCCGTGATCGCAACTCTCGTCGCGGCCTTCGTTCAGCGGCCGATAGCGCACTTCGACCGGATAACCGCGGCCTTCCACGCTGACCACCGGCGCACCGCCGAAATGCTGCGAGAAGCGTTCGGTGTCGATGGTCGCCGAGGTGACGATCACTTTCAGGTCGCGGCGTTTGACCAGCAATTGCTTCAGATAACCCAGCAGAAAATCGATGTTGAGACTGCGCTCGTGGGCCTCGTCGATGATCAGCGTGTCGTAGGACGACAGCCAGCGGTCGGACTGGATCTCGGCCAGCAGGATGCCGTCGGTCATGAACTTGACCGCGGTGCGCTCGCCGACATTGTCGTTGAAGCGCACCTGATAGCCGACCAGGCCGCCGAGCGGGGCCTTCAACTCATCGGCGACGCGCTTGGCGACCGTGCGCGCGGCGATCCGGCGCGGCTGGGTGCAGCCGATCATGCCGGCGGCGCCGCGACCGGCGGCCAGGCACAGTTTCGGCAGTTGCGTGGTCTTGCCCGAACCGGTTTCGCCGGCGATCACGATCACCTGATGCGCACGGATCAGCTCGACGATGCGTTCCGCCTCCCCGGCGATAGGCAGCGAGGGGTCGATCTCGATCGCGGTCGGCAACGCCGCCGCCCGCGCTTCGCGCGCCGCGACCGACGGCGCCAACGCGTCCACGAAGGCGGCCTGCAGCGCGGCATCGTCGGGCCTGCCGCTCCAGCGCGACCACAGCCCGAGCAGCCGCCCGCGATCGCGCGCCAGTGCGCCGTCGACCGCACGTCGGGCGGTCTGCAGGGTGCTGTCGTGGGATTTGCCGGGGTGGGACGCGTTCCGAGCGGATTCGTTGCTTGCCATCAGTCGCTGCGTTCCGAAAAACGGATTTCTAATGTCGTCTGTTGGAGCATAGTGTGAGCGATTCCCCCTCAGGAGACGAATCATGGCCAAGACCAAAGCAGAGAAACCCGCCAAAACGCCGGCCGCGACCGGCGCGCCGCAGATCGATATCGGAATTTCCACCTCGGAGCGCAGGAAAGTCGCCGACGGATTGTCGAACTTCCTGGCCGACAGTTACACCCTGTACCTCAAAACCCACAATTTCCACTGGAACGTCACCGGGCCGATGTTCAACAGCCTGCACGTGATGTTCGAGACCCAGTACACCGAAGCCTGGACCGCGCTGGACGCCGTCGCCGAACGCATCCGCGCCCTCGGCTATCGCGCGCCGGGCACTTACGCCGAATTCGTCAGACTCAGCTCGATCAGCGACTCCGAGACCGTGGACGGCACCGACTGGCGGGAAATGGTGCGCCAACTGGTGGTCGGCAACGAAGCGGTCTGCCGCACCGCGCGCAAGGTGCTGAAGACCGCCGACAGCGCCGGCGACGACCCGACCGTGGACCTCATGACCCAGCGCCTGAACATCCATGAAAAGAATGCGTGGATGCTGCGGTCGCTATTGGCGTGAGCAGAATGCGGAGATCCGCATACGGTTGAAACGAAAAACCCCGCCGAGGCGGGGTTTTTCGGTGCGAAGGCGAAGCGATCAGCGCTTGTCCATGCCGGCGTAATCGCGCGCGGCGTAGCCGGTGTAGATCTGACGCGGGCGACCGATCTTGGCTTCCGGGTCGGTCTGTTGTTCCAGCCAGTGCGCGACCCAGCCGGCGGTGCGGGCGATCGCGAACATGACCGTGAACATCTCGGTCGGGATGCCCAGCGCCTTGTAGATGATGCCCGAGTAGAAATCGACGTTCGGATAGAGCTTGCGCTGGACGAAGTATTCGTCCTTCAGCGCCGCCTCTTCCAGACGCATCGCCACTTCCAGCAGCGGATCGTTGACGCCCAGCTCGGCGAGCACCTTGTGGCACATCTCGCGGATGATCTTGGCGCGAGGATCGAAGTTCTTGTAGACGCGGTGGCCGAAGCCCATCAGGCGGAAGCCCGATTCCTTGTTCTTGGCCTTGTCGATCGCCGACTGCACGTTCTCCGGGCGGCCGATCTCTTCCAGCATCTTCAGCACGGCTTCGTTGGCGCCACCGTGCGCCGGGCCCCACAGCGCGGCAACGCCGGCGGCGACGCACGCATACGGATTGGCGCCGGTGGAACCAACGAGGCGCACGGTCGAGGTCGACGCGTTCTGTTCGTGATCGGCGTGCAGGATGAACAGCAGATCCATGGCCTTAGCGGCCATCGGGCTGAGCTCCAGCGGCTCGCTCGGCACTTCCTTCATCATGTGCAGGAAGCGGGTGACGTATTCGAGGTTGTTCTTCGGATAACCGATCGGCCAGCCGATCGAGTAGCGATAGCATGCGGCGGCGATGGTCGGCACCTTCGCGATCAGGCGGATCGCGGCCATGCGGCGCTGTTCGGGATCTTCGAGATCGAGTTCGTTGTGGTAGAAACTCGCCATCGAACCGAGCATGCCGACCAGCATCGCCATCGGGTGGGCGTCGTGGCGGAAGCCGAACAGGAAGGTGCGGAACGCCTCGTGCATCATCGTGTGATGCGTGACTTCATGTTCGAACTTCGCGGATTCCTGCTGGTTCGGCAGTTCGCCGTTCATCAACAGATAGGCGACTTCCAGAAAGCTGGAGTGCTCGGACAGTTGTTCGATCGGGTAACCGCGATACATCAGTACGCCGTTGTCGCCGTCGATATAGGTGATGGCGGAGCGGCACGACGCGGTGGCCATGAAGCCCGAGTCGTAGGTGAACAGCCCGGTTTCCTTGGGCAGTTTGGCGATATCGACGCAGGAATTACCGAGGGTGCCGGTGTGCACCGGCAGGATGACCGACTTTTCGCCGGCAGTGACGGTGACCTGGCTGGGGACGGTCTGTTTGACCGCTGAAGAATCCGGTTGAGACACGGCGCACTCCCATGAAGCTTGAATGACGTGAACATCGGCCCGCGCACGGGCTGCTGAACGTTCGGGGAAGGAAGCCGCAACCGAAGTCGCGACAGTCGCCGATTATCGCACAAGGCGGTTCGAGCACCGGCTCTGGACTTTGGTCGAATGGGCATTCATGCACGACACGCGGACACGACAAAGGCCGCCATCAGGCGGCCTTTGCGGAACACATACGGTACGCGACGAGAACGTAGGGTCTGCGACGAACGCGAACCGGCTCACGCCATCGCTTTGCTTCGCGCAGCGATTACTTGCCGTAACGCTTGCGGAACTTGTCGACGCGACCGCTGGTGTCGATGAGCTTGTGATGACCCGTGTAGAACGGGTGCGATGCGGACGAGATATCGACCTTGATCAGCGGATATTCGTTGCCGTCTTCCCACTTCACGGTTTCCTTGCTGCCAAGGGTCGAGCGGGTGAGGATCTTGAACTCGGAGGTCACGTCCTGGAACACGACCTGACGGTATTCGGGATGGATGTCGGCCTTCATGGCGGCACCAGAGTTGAGCGGAAAGCCGGGCATTATAGCGGCCTCTCCGGCCATGACTCAAGCCTTGGATCGCCCTGCCCGTCGCCCCGCCGCCCGTGGGCCTCGGTCGGCGCTTGGCAGGGTCTTGAGAAACGCACATCCCGTGCATTTTTCAAGCTGCGAGTCGGGTCCATGCCCGGGTTCGCTCCCGGCGGATCAATCGCTTACCCAATGGCTACGCCGTCGCGGCCCTCAATGATTGCTTCAGGAGGCGGTTTTCAACCGTCTCCCAAAGCCTTGCGGATCAAGGCCTCGAAGGCCGCCTGGTCGTAGGCCATCAGGATCTCGGCGTTGTCCGGGCGCCCGCTGCGACGGTTCCAGTCCACCACGGTCGCGCCGCGGGTCTCTGCCCCGGTCAGTTCCACCCGCAGCGGCCGGACCGCCCGTTCGCGCACGCCCTCGGGCGCCACCAGCAGGGCCATCGCCAGGGCGTCGGCGGCGTGCCAGCGCTCGCCGCGCAGGCCGGCGGACCACTCGCGGGTCCTGCGCGAGATCGCTTCGTAGAACTTCGCGCGGGGATGATCGGCCAGGAGCCAGCGCTCGACATCGGTATGCAGGAAGCCGTGGCGGATCACCGCCTCCCAATCCGCGACTTCGACCACTTTGCCGGCGGCGGCGAAAGCGTCGAAGACCAGATGCGCCGCTTCGGGGTCGAAACCGATGTTGAACTCGGCCATCGGCGTAGTGTTGCCCTGCCCCGTGACCGCGCCGCCCATCACCAGCATCCGGCCGACGCGCTGCGGCAGGCTCGGATCGAGCTTCAGCGCCACCGCGAGATTGGTCAGCGGCCCGAGCATGCACACCACCAGCGCGCCCGCATGCGCGTGCGAGAGGCGGATCATCGCCAGCGCCGCGTGTTCGGCCTCGGCCTGTTTCGTCGCCGGCGGATAGTCGATGTCGCCGAAGCCGTCGCGGCCGTGGACGTAAGAAGCATCAGGCGCGGGATGCAGCAGCGGCGCGTCGCAGCCGGCGTACACCGGCACGTCCACGCCAGCGACTTCGCACAACTTCAGCGCGTTGGCGACGGTGTGGCGCAGGCCGACGTTGCCGGCGGCGATGGTCAGCGCGACCACCTCGTGATGCGGCGAGTCGAAGGCCATCAGCAGGGCGAGCGCGTCGTCCACGCCCGGGTCGGTATCGATCAGCAAGGGGAGTTTGTTCGTCATCCCGGGATTATGCCGGCTGTCGCGGCGCGACGCGATCACGGCATGCCGCAGCGATAGAATCGGGCGATGGAATCGTGCGGCAGCATCCCGCGACCCCAACAGAACGATCCGACCAGGAACCGCCATGAACGTGCGCGTTACGCCTTTCTTCCACGCCGACAGCTGCACCTGGAGCTATATCGTCTCCGACCCCGCGACGCGTCACGCCGCCATCGTCGATCCGGTACTCGACTTCGATGCAAAGTCGGGTCGCACCGCGACCAGGTCGGCGCAGGCGCTGGTCGATCACGTCCGCGCGCATGGATTCGACCTGCGCTGGATCCTCGAAACCCATGCGCACGCCGATCATCTCAGCGCCGGCCACTGGCTGAAATCGCAGTTCGCCGATGCGGTGCTCGCGATCGGCGAAGGCATCCGCACGGTGCAGAAGACGTTCCGGCCGATCTTCAATCTCGGCGAACATTTCCCGGTCGACGGCTCGCAGTTCGATTACCTGTTCGCCGACGGCGAACGTTTCGCGATCGGCGACCTCGAAGCCGAGGTCGTGGCCGTGCCGGGCCACACCAGCGACAGCGTGGCTTATCGGATCGGCGATGCGCTGTTCGTCGGCGATTCGATCTTCATGCCCGACGGCGGCACCGCACGCTGCGATTTCCCGGGCGGCGACGCGCACATGCTCTATCGCTCGATCCAGCGCCTGTTCGCGCTGCCGGGCGACACCCGCGTGTTCGTCTGCCACGACTATGCGCCGGGCGGCCGCGATTACGCCTGCGAAACCACCATCGCCGCGCAGAAGGCGGGCAATATCCACGTGCGCGTCGGCATCGACGAGGACGCTTTCGTCGGCGTGCGCACCGCGCGCGACGCCACCCTGGCGATGCCCACGCTGCTGCTGCCTTCGGTGCAGGTCAACATTCGTGCGGGCCAACTGCCGGAGCCGGAGGACAACGGCGTGCGCTATCTGAAGCTGCCGATCGATCGACTGTAAACCGACCGGCCTCGCGCCGGTTCAGCCGCCCGCGGAGCACTGCGAAGGATCGCCATCGTCGCGCGCGGCGATGCAGCGCGCCGCCTGCGTCTGTTCGATGACTTCGCGCGTGCGTCCCTCGATCGATGTCATGCCGGCGCTGCGCCCGAAGTCCAGCGCAGCGGACGCCGGCATGCCGCTCTGGGCCATCGCCACCGCCAACAGGCCGCCGACGCGATTGCCGCTGGCGCAATGCACCAGCACCGGACCATCGGCCTGCGCGAGCAGCCTGGACAGCGCTTCCGCATTCTCCGATGTGATGTCGGCAGGCCCGGAGACCGGCAGCGCCACATAGCGCATGCCCGCAGCGGCGACCTCGGCGCGCTCATCGCGCCCCTGCAGTTCTGCCTGCGGACGCAGATTGACCACGGTGCGGATGCCGGATGCCGCGAGCGCACCCCAATCGCCGACCGCCGGCTGACCCGCGACCACCAGCCCCTCGCGCGGGCGCAGCAGCGCGACGCCGGACGTGGTGGCGACGGCGGCATCGGATCCGGTCGCGGATACCGGGGCGTCTTCCGCCGCGGAACCCCATGCGCTGAAGACCATCGCCGGCAATGCCACGACGGCAAGGGCGACCAGAAGAACACGCAGCGGAAGTCGGGACATGGGTATCTCTCCGGAATGACGGGGTGTATGGGCTCAACGCGCGTGCATGCGCGCCCAGCGGACGATGTCGGCGGTACCCACGGCACCGGAATGCCGCGCGATTTCGCGGCCTCGATGAAACAGCGCCAGGGTCGGAATACTGCGGATGGAGAAGCGCGCGCCGAGTGCGGAATGCGCCTGAGTGTCGACCTTTGCGAGCCGGAATTCAGGCTCCAGCTCGCCCGCCGCAGCCTCGAAATGCGGCGCCATCATCAGGCACGGCTGGCACCAGGGCGCCCAGAAATCGACCAGCACCGGCAAGTCGGACTGCACGACATGACGCTCGAAGCCGTCGACATCCAGCGCGAGCGGATGCGCGGAGAACAACGGCACCTTGCAGCGCCCGCACACCGGCGCGTCGCGGAGGCGTACGGCGGGTAGGCGATTGAGCGCATGACAGGCGGGACAGGCGATGCGGACACTGGCGTCTGCGTCGGACATGGATTCAACCCTCGGAGGCCACGGCGATCTCCGCGGCGTGGCGGCGCACGTGCGGCGCCGATACGGACAGGGTGTGGGTGGCAGCCCCACAAGCCAAGCCCCAAGCCGAGGTTCGTTTCAGGATGGCCGTGGCACAGCGCCGAAAACGGCCGTGACCTCTCGAGCGCCCGCGGATCGGCATCATCCGCCCGGAGTACGCGACACACCGTCGGCGTCGACGATGCGCACGGCGACATCCACGCCGTCGCGCACGCTCTGGGTGACGATGCAGAACTGCTCGAACTGGGCGATCACCCGGTCGAAGTGCTCGAGATCGGCGGCCTTGTCGGACAGGTGGATGACGACCTCGGCGCGGGGAATCCGCCAGCGGCCCTCGGCATTGCGTTCCTTGCGCGCGACGATCTCGGCGCGGATCGGGCCGGGTTCGTTCTTGAATTTGCGCAACGCGAACAACAGGCTGGCGCCGAGGCAATTGGCGATGCTGGTCAGCAAAATCGCGGAGGGATTCGGACCGGCGCCCGCCCCCAGCGGCGCCGGTTCATCGGTATGCAGGGCCTCCAGGTCGGTGCCTTCAAAATCGACCCTGAACGCATAGGGGCCTTCCTGTTCCAGCAGGATGCGGATGTCGGGGGAATCAGTCTTGGTGGAACCGGTCATGGCGTCTTTTCCTTCGTAGCGTTGCGATTCAACAGAACGTAATACAGCAGCGGGATGACCACCAGCGTCAAGACCGTACTGACCAGGATGCCGAAGATCAGCGACACCGCGAGCCCGTTGAAGATCGGATCGTCGAGGATGAAGAACGCGCCGAGCATCGCCGCCGCCGCGGTCAGCACGATCGGTTGCGCGCGCACCGCACAGGCCTCGATCACCGCATCGCCAATCGCCCGTCCTTCCGCCACGGCCTGATTGATGAAATCCACCAGCAGGATGGAATTGCGCACGATGATCCCGGCCAGTGCGATCATGCCGATCATCGAGGTCGCGGTGAACTGCGCGCCGAGCAGCGCATGCCCCGGCATCACGCCGATCACGGTCATCGGAATCGGCGCCATGATGATCAGTGGCACCACGTAGCTGCGGAACTGCGCCACGATCAACAGATAGATCAGCACCAGGCCCGCCGCGTAGGCGATGCCCATGTCGCGGAAGGTTTCGTAGGTGATCTGCCACTCGCCGTCCCACTTGACGGCATAACCGGCGCTATCGGCAGGCTGGCGGATGAAGAATTGCGACAGCCTGCGGCCTTCGATCGCGTTGTCGGACACCTGACCGACGACATCGAACATCCCGTACAGCGGGCTGTCGAGTTCGCCGGCCTCGTCGCCCATCACGTACACCACCGGCAGCAGATCCTTGTGGTGGATCGCGCCGTCCCACGGCGCGCGCACCACGTTCACCAGCTCAGACAAGGCCACCGGCTGCCCCTGGTCGCCCTTCACCGATAGCGAGAGCAGGCGGTCGAGTCCAGCCTGATCGGCGATCGGCGTGCGCAGCCTTACCGGCTTGGGATAACGCGACACGCCGTCCTGCACGTAGGTCGCGTCGTAGCCGCCGACCGCCGCGGCCAAGGTACTGGCGATGGTGGCTTGATCGACACCGAGCCGCGTCGCGCGTTCGCGATCCACGACCAGCACTTCGCGCGGCGACGGCGCTTCGACCGTGGTGTCGATGTCGACGATGCCCTCGGTCCCGCGGAAGCGCTGCGCCAGGGCCAGGGCGACTTCGCGGCTGTGCGCGTAATCCGGCCCGTAGACTTCCGCCACCAGCGGCGACAACACCGGTGGACCCGGCGGCACTTCCACCACTTTTACCGATGCGCCGTAACGCTGGCCGATCACCGCCAACTGCGGCCGCATCGCGCGGGCGATGTCGTGGCTCTTGCGGTCGCGATGATGTTTGTCGACCAGATTCACCTGCAGGTCGCCGACATTGGCGCCGCTGCGCAGGAAATACTGGCGCACCAGGCCGTTGAAATTGATGGGCGCGGACGTGCCCGCATATCCCTGAAAGCTCCGCACTTCCGGGAATGTCGACACGGCGGCGGCAAGATCGCTCAAAAGTGCATTGGTGGTTTCCAGCGTGCTGCCTTCGGGCATGTCGACGACGATCTGCACCTCCGATTTGTTGTCGAACGGCAGCATCTTCAGCACGACCAGTTGAAACACGGCGAGGCTTGCGGCGGCCAGCACCAGCGCGACCATCCCGCCGAACAGCCAGCGACGGCGGCGCGGCGCGCGATCGTTGGCGCCACCCCCGCGATTCAGGAATGGCGTCATCGCCTTCGAAAACAGACGATGCAGACGCGAATCGCCGCTGTCGGCATGCGCCGCATGCGGCTTGAGCAGTTTGAGCGACAGCCACGGCGTGACGACCAACGCCACCGCGAGCGAAATCACCATGCCCGCCGATGCGTTGATCGGAATCGGCCGCATGTACGGCCCCATCAGCCCGCTGACGAACGCCATCGGCAGCAGCGCCGCGATCACCGTGAACGTGGCGAGGATGGTCGGCCCGCCGACTTCGTCGACCGCCAGCGGAATCGCTTCGCGCAGGGTCTTGCCGCCGCGCGCCATGTGCCGGTGGATGTTCTCGACCACGACAATGGCGTCATCGACGAGGATGCCGATCGAAAAGATCAGCGCGAACAGCGACACGCGGTTGAGCGTGAACCCCATCGCCCAGGATGCGAACAGGGTCAGCGCGAGAGTCAGCACCACCGCGGCACCCACCACCAGCGCCTCGCGCCGGCCCAGCGCGAACAGCACCAGCAGCACCACCGACATCGTGGCGAAGAACAACTTCTGGATCAGTTTCTGCGCCTTGTCGGTCGCGGTCTGGCCATAGTCGCGGACGACATCGACATGCATGCCGTCGGGGATCAGTTCGCCGCGCAGTCGCTCGATGCGTTCCGCGACCGACGCAGTGATGTCGGCGGCATTGCTGCCGGGCTTCTTGGCGATGGCGATGGTCAGCGCGGGCGCGATACCCGCCTTCGGCCCGGCCATGCCCGCAGGCGCGCCATGCCAGACGTAGCTGGCGGGCACGTCGATGCCGGCGCGCACGTCGGCGACATCCGACAGCATCACCGGCTTGCCGTCGTGGACGCCGAGGATCAGCCCGGCCACATCGTCGCGACCCACCAGAAAGCGGCCGGCCGTCACCGGCACCGCGCGGTCGCCGCCGACGCGCTCGCCGACGTGGCGCACTACATTCGCGACCTGCAAGGATTGCGCGATTTCGCCGACGGTCAGTCCGAATGCCGCCAGACGCGTAGTGTCCAGCGTGACCGCGACCACGCGATCCGGCGCGCCGATGGTGTAGACATCGCGGGTGCCCGGCGTGCGCTTGATTTCGGTTTCCAGCGTGCGCGCGACGGCGGCCAGCGATTCGACGCCGGTCGCCGGATCGTCCGACCACAGCGTCAGCGCCATCACCGGCACATCGTCGATACCTTTCGGCTTGATCAAGGGCTGGCCGATGCCGACGCCCTGCGGCATCCAGTCCGCGTTCGAGAACACCTGGTTGTAGAGGCGCACGATCGCCGGCTGGCGCGCCACGCCCACGGTGTATTCGACCGTCAGCACCGCCATCCCCGGCCGGCTGATCGAATAGACGTGTTTGACGCCTTCGATCTCCGACAGTGTCTGTTCCAGCGGATAGCTGACCAACTGTTCGACATCGCGCGCACTCGCGCCCGGGAACGGCACGAACACGTTCGCCATGGTCACATCGATCTGCGGCTCTTCCTCGCGCGGCGTGATCATCACTGCGACCAGGCCCAGCATCAAACCCATCAACGCGAGGATCGGCGTCAGCGGATTGGCCTGGAACGCGCTGGCGATGCGACCGGAGAAACCGAGCCGCGGCGGCGCCGACTCACTCATGGCCGTTACCGCCCGCAGTGCGCTGTTCGATCAGCGCCTGCAGTGCGGCCTCCGGGTCGAGGGCGACCACATCGCCCGCGCGCAGACCGGCCAGGACTTCGACGCTGTCGCCTTCGCGCGCGCCGGGACGCAGCTGACGCAAAGTCAGCATGCCGTCCTTCAGCACGTAGACACCAATGAGTTCACCGCGACGCACGATCGCCTTTTCGGGGATACGCACGGTCTTGTCGTCGCCCCGGATCTGGAACGCGACTTTCGCGGTCGTGCCCGGTGCGATCGGCACCGACATCCGCGGCAACAGCACGCGCACGGTCACACTGTGACTCAACGGATCGGCGCTCGGATAGACCACGACCTGACGCGCATCCACGGATACGCCGCCGTCGAAGACGATGCGGGCGCCGGGCCGGGCGCGGATCGCATCGGCTTCGGACTGCGGCACCTGCACTTCGATGCGCAGATCGTCGGGCGCATACACCGTCAACAACGGCTGCCCGGACGCGACCGCTTCGCCGGGCTCGACGCGACGCGCGGCGACGACGCCCGCATAGGGCGCGCGCACGATCGTGTAATCGGCGCCCTGCCCCGCGGACGACAGTTGCGCGCGCGCGGCATCGCGTGCGGCATTGGCGGCATCGCGCGCGGCGCGCGCCTGATCGAGTTGCGCGCGCGAGACGTAATTGTCCTTCGCCAGGGACGCAAATCGCTGATAGTTGCGCTCGGCTTCGACGGCCGACGCCTCCGCTGCGCGCAGCTGCGCCCGCGCTGCATCCACGCCCGCCTGCTGTTCGACCACGGACAGCCGCAGCAATATCTGCCCGGCGATGACGCGGTCGTTCACATCGACATCCACCGCGGCCACGCGACCCGTGGTCTGCGCCGACAGCACCGCTTCGCGCACGGCTTCGACCACGCCGTCCCGACTGCGACCGGTCGGCGCATCGCCGACTGCGACCACATGGGTCTCGAGTTTCGGCAGCGGCGCGTTGTCGCGCGCAACGTCATCGCCGCCGCACGCGGCCAGCGACAATGTCAGCGCCGCAGCGATGAGCACGCGCGCCGGCGATGTCATTTGAAGGCGCATCCACCACCCACGCCGAGTTTTCTGAAGACGATGGCCGCCGGGCAGAACCCGGTGAAACTGGCCTGGACCAGATTCAGGCCGATGAAGGCCGTGAACAGCCACCACCAGGGCGAGACGAAATGGGTGAGGGCGAGGCTGATCAGGATCATCACGCCGGCGAAGGCCATGACGGCACGGTCGAGGTTCATGTTCATGTCATTGCTCCAGAGCGTTGGTGGATATCGTTTCAAGCGTCATTTCAATCGGTCGATGCCAAGAGCGCTGAGCACGTACTTCTCGTAGATCGGCTCGCTGGTGCCGTTGCGCATCTTGTAGAGGAAGTATTTTTCGAAGGCGACCTTGGCCAGATGCACCCACTTGCCGGATTTCGTCCAAGTGACATTGCGTGGCGGGATCTGCGGCAGCGCGACGAAGGCCATGCCGGTATCGCCCATGTCGGCGAGGCAGACCGCGTTCCACGTGCCTTCGAACGTCGCGGCCTCGCCCTTGAGTTCGGCCGCGATGTTGCGGACGATGGTGGTGACCATCGATTCGATCATGAAGCCGGTCTTCGGCGCGCCGGTGGGAATCGGCGTGACTTCGACCGGCGGAATCGCCACGCACACGCCGGCGGCGAAGATCCTCGGATATTTCAGGCTGCGCTGATGCGCATCCACCAGCACGAAGCCGCGCGGGTTGCAGAGATTTTCGACAGCGGCCACCGCATCCACGCCCCGGAACGCCGGCAACATCATCGAATACGCGAACGGCAGCGCGTGCGCTTTCGCGACCTCGCCGCTGTCGTCGTGTTCGACGACATGCATCACGCCCGCCTCTACGTGCGAGACCTTGGCGTTGGTGATCCATTTGATGTGTCGCTGGCGCATCTCCGATTCCATCATTCCCTTGGAATCGCCGACGCCGCCCAACCCCATGTGGCCGATGTACGGTTCGCTGGTGACGAACGTCATCGGCACCTTGTCGCGCAGCTTGCGCTTGCGCAGGTCGGCGTCGAGGATCATCGCGAATTCGTAGGCCGGTCCGAAGCAGCTCGCGCCCGCCATCGCGCCGACCACGATCGGGCCCGGCATCTTCAGGAATTCCTGATAGGCGTCCCAGGCGCGCAGTGCGTGCGGCGTGGTGCAGACCGACTGCGTATGGCCGCCGTCCGGACCGCTGCCCGGCACTTCGTCGAAGGCCAGCTTGGGTCCGGTGCAGATCAGCAGAGAGTCGTAGTCGATGGCTTCGCCGCTACCGGTGTGGATGCGATGGACATCGGCCTCGATACGCGCCACGCCGTCGTCGCGGAAGACGATGCCTTTCCTCGCCAGATGCTCGCCGGCCTGCAGGGTGATCTCACCCGGTTTGCGCCACCCCACCGCCACCCACGGATTGGAAGGCGTGAAGCTGAAGCGATCGCCGTCGCCGATCACCGTGATGTCGTGCCCTTTACCCAGAATCTCGCGCAGCTCGTAGGCCGCACTCATGCCCGCCAAACCCGCCCCGATCACGACGATGCCGCTCATGGCGCCTCCCGAATTAATTGATTGATTTCTAATTTAGAATTATCTTAATTAGAGTTTGCTAGACTGTCAACCCTTCTCAGGAGCCTGCCATGCACTACACCGCCCAGGATCTGGTCGCCCAAGCGCGGGCAGTGATCGAGGAAATCGACAGCGAACGCCTGCGCGCCCTGCTGGCCGACGGCGTGCCCGTCATCGATGTGCGCGAACCCGAAGAATTCGCCGCCGGCCGGGTGCCGGGCGCGGTGAACATCCCCCGCGGGGTGTTGGAATTCCAGGTCGACGGCCATCCGGCGCTGAATTTCAGGACCGACCCGCATCTGTCGCACCGCC
Organism: Thermomonas sp.; assembly: GCA_020692565.1. Classification (GTDB taxonomy): domain Bacteria; phylum Pseudomonadota; class Gammaproteobacteria; order Xanthomonadales; family Xanthomonadaceae; genus Lysobacter_I. Next base: position 11,784 of record JAIMKJ010000011.1, on the reverse strand, counting down.
AAGATCCGGTGGTGCTGTACTGCCGCACCGGCGGGCGTTCGGCGCTGGCGGCGGACACATTGCGGCGGCTGGGCTTCGATCGCCCCCTGTCGCTGGCCGGCGGCTATACGCAATGGCTGGATGCCGGCGGCGCCGTGGAGGGCGCCTGAGCATGGCTGCCGCGTCGAACAAGACATCCGCGCGGGTGCCGATGGGCGCGAAGATGCAGGCACAGGCCGAGCAGGCCGCGGACCTGTTGAAAGCATTGTCGAATCCGCAGCGGCTGCGGGTGATGTGCCTGCTGATCGATGGCGAACGCACCGTCGGCGAGATCAACGACGAAGTGGCGCTGAGCCAATCGGCGCTGTCGCAGCATCTGGCGGTGCTGCGCGAGGGCGGTTGGGTGCAGACCCGCCGCGAATCGCAGAACGTCTATTACTCGGTAGCCGATGGCCCGGTCCACAAGGTCATCCAGACGCTGCACGATATCTACTGTCCGACGCCGGACAAGGACGACGGGGAATCGACCTGAGCCGGCTCAGGCGCTGGCGTAACGCGCGGCGCCGCCGATCCAGCGCTCGGTGATGCGTTCGGCCAACTCGGGCGACGCGGACATCAGCGCTTCGCCGATCCGCTGCACGGTCGGCAGCAATGCGGCATCGCGGCCGAGATCGGCGATACGGAATGCGGCAAGACCGGTCTGGCGCGTGCCCAGCAGTTCGCCCGGGCCGCGCAGTTGCAGATCGCGCTCGGCGATGACGAAACCGTCGTTGGTTTCGCGCATGGTCGCCAGCCGCTGCCGCGCCATCTGCGACAGCGGCGCCTGGTACAGCAGCACGCAGCTCGACGCGGTGCTGCCGCGCCCCACCCGTCCGCGCAGCTGGTGCAACTGCGCGAGGCCCAGGCGCTCGGCGTTCTCGATGATCATCAGCGATGCGTTCGGCACGTCGACGCCGACTTCGATCACCGTCGTCGCCACCAGCAGTTGCACCTCGCCGACCTTGAACGCGGCCATCGTCTTCTGTTTCTCGCCGGCCTTCAGCCGGCCGTGGACCAGCGCGATCCGCAGTTCCGGAAGCTGCTGGGTCAACGCCTCGAACGTGCTTTGCGCGGCCTGTGCGACGACTTCGTCGCTGTCGTCGATCAGGGTGCAGACCCAGTACGCCTGCCGGCCTTCGGCGCAGGCCCCGCGGATGCGTTCGATCAATTCCGGACGACGCTCGGCGCTGAGCACGACGGTCTGCACCGGCGTGCGCCCCGGCGGCAGTTCGTCGATCGCGGAGACATCCAGATCCGCGTAGGCCGCCATCGCCAGCGTGCGCGGGATGGGGGTTGCGGTCATTACCAGCTGATGCGGCACGTTGCTGCCGGCACTGCCCTTGTCGCGCAGCGCGAGCCGTTGATGCACGCCGAAACGATGCTGCTCGTCGACGATGGCCAGCGCAAGATCGCGGAACGCCACGCCCTCCTGCATCAGCGCATGGGTGCCGACGACCAGTTGCGCCGTGCCGTTGGCGATTTCGGCGAGCACGGCCTCGCGCGCCTTGCCGGTGACCTTGCCGGCCAACCAGACCACGCGCACGCCCAGCGGTTCCAGCCAGCCGCGGAGGTTCGCGAGATGCTGTTCGGCCAGCAGTTCGGTCGGCGCCATCAGCGCGGCCTGATGCCCCTGTTCGATCGCCAGCATCGCCGCCATCGCCGCGACCACGGTCTTGCCGCTGCCGACATCGCCCTGCACCAGCCGCAACATCGGTACCGGCTTGGCGAGATCGTCGCGGATTTCAAGGAATACGCGCTGCTGCGCTTTGGTCAAGGCGAACGGCAGCGCTTTGCGCAATTCGGTCACGCGCTTGCCGCCGCGCAGCGCGGGCGCGGTGTGCGCCTGCATCGCGATGCGCTGTCTGCGCAGACTGAGGTGATGCGCAAGCAGTTCTTCCAGCGCGAGTCTGCGCTGGGCGGGATGCGTGCCCGCCAGCAATGCCTGCAGATCGCTGCCCTGCGGCGGGCGATGCAGCGTCGTCAAGGCTTCGCGCAGCGACGGTAGGCCCGCGCACAGCGGTTCGCGCGCCAGCACGTCGGCCGGCAGCAGTTCGAGCGCGGTTTCGTCCGGCAGGCGTTGCAGCGCCTGGCCGATCAGCTTGCGCAGCACCGCCGGGCCGATGCCTTCGATGGCGGGATAGATCGGATCGAGCCGATCGCTGAGCGCGGGATCGTCGGCGTCGCCGAGCACGCGATAACTCGGATGCACGATTTCCAGCCCGTGCTGGCCGGAACGCGGCGTGCCGTACACCCGCACGCGCGTGCCGTGCGCGAACTGCGCGATCTGCTGCGAACGGAAATGGAAGAAGCGCAGCACCAGGGTCGAATACGAACCGTCGCCGATGGCGACGCGCAGCATCGGCCGGCCGCGGTAGCTGCGCTCGACCGCTTCGACCGTACCCTCGACCTGCGCCGGCAGGCCCGATTGCAGCATGCGGATGGGCGTCAGTTCGGTGCGGTCCTCGTACTGCCGGGGCAGGTGGAACCACAGATCCTGCAGGGTCACGAGGCCGCGCGCGGCAAGCTTTTCGGCGACGACTTCGCCGACGCCGCTGAGCCGGGTCAGCGGCTGCGCGGCGATGTCATCGTGCACATTGCGACTGGACATGCGTGTCGACGCAGGTTCAGCCGAGCACGGCTCTGCGATGCAGGGTCAGCGCAGCACCATGATCGCGTCGACCTCGAATTTCGCGCCGCGCGGCAGCGCCGACACTTCGATGGTGGAGCGCGCGGGATACGGCGCGTCGAACACCGCTTCCATCGCCGCGTTGACCGCAGAAAACTCACTCAGATCGGTCAGGTACAGGCCGACGCGCACGATATCGTCGAACGAACCGCCCGCGGCTTCGCAGACCGCGCGCAGATTCGCGAACGCCTGGCGCGCCTGCTCGGAGATGTCGCCCTCGACGATCAGGCCGGAGCGCGGGTCCAGCGGAATCTGGCCGGACAGGAACACCATGCCGCCGGCACGCGTGGCCTGCGAATACGGGCCGATGGCGGCGGGAGCGTCGTGGGAATGGATCGGTTCGCGGGGCATGGGCTTCGCTCGTTCGGAATCGGGGGCGGCGGGACCGACGCGACAGCAGACCGAAAGGCTAAGGTGCGCGAACGTGTCGGACAGCAGATAGATCTAGTGTAGCGCCGGCGGCGGGATGCGGTCATCGCTTGCCGTGGAGATATCGGCCGCATCGATCCAGTGCGAATCTCACCAGGATCGGTCGCGTACCGCGGGCATGCATCACGTCCGCTGACATCACATCCGTTGCACGCCGTGCACCGCGCCGAGGCGACGCACGCGGCGGATCACATCGGCCAGATGGATCCGGCCGCGGACTTCGATGCCGAAACGGATCACCGAGATGTTCTTGTCGCGATCCAGGTATTCGACCGAATCGATATTGGAATCGGCCTGCGCGATGGCTGCCGCGACCTGCGCGAGCACCCCGGGCCGGTTCTCCACTTCCACCCGCAGCATCACCTGGAAATCGCCGCTCACCTGGCGGTCCCAGCCGATCGAGACCCAGCGCTCCGGCGACTTGCGGTATTCGGCGACGTTGGCGCAATCCAGCCTGTGCACCACGATGCCGCGGCCGGTGGTGTGATAACCCATCACATCGTCGCCGGGAATCGGCATGCAACAGTTCGCGAACGTGACCACGCCGCGTTCGGCGCCGGTGATCAGGATTTTCTCGCCGTGCAACGCCGCGCCCATCGACAGATCCAGCCCGTCGCTGTTGTCCGACACCCGGTGCGCGAGCACCTGCGCGACCTGGGTCGGCATGCGGTTGCCCAGCGCGATGTCGGCCAGCAGCGCTTCCAGTCGCGGATAGCGATGGTCGGCCAGATACGCTTCCAGCCGGGTCGGCGGCATGCGGTCGAGCGAGGTATCCAGCCCCTCCAGCGCGCGGTCCAGCATGCGATGCCCCAACTGCACCGCATCTTCGTGTTCCAACTGTTTGAGCTGGTGCCGGATCGCGGTACGCGCCTTGCCGGTGACCACGAATTCCAGCCACTGCGGCTTGGGCGCCGCCGATTTGGCGGTGATGACCTCGACGCTCTGGCCGCTGGTGAGTTTGGTGCGCAGCGGCACCAGCTTCTTGTCGACGCGCGCGGCGACCGCGTGGTTGCCGACATCGGTATGCACGCCGTAGGCGAAGTCGAGGGTCGTGGCGTTGCGCGGCAGCGCCATGATGTCGCCCTTCGGCGTGAACAGATACACCTCGTCTGGAAACAGATCGATCTTGACGTTTTCCAGGAACTCCAGCGACGAGCCTGTCGCGCGCTGCGATTCGATCAGGTTCGCCACCCACGATTGCGCGCGGTTCTGCGCGCCGCTCGCCTCGCCGCCGTGCTTGTAGGACCAGTGCGCGGCGATGCCGCGCTCGGCGATGAGGTCCATTTCCTCGGTGCGGATCTGCACTTCGATCGGCGAACCGTAGGGCCCGAACAGCACCGTATGCAGCGACTGGTAACCGTTGGCCTTGGGGATCGCGATGAAATCGCGGAAGCGGCCGTCAACCGGTTTGAACACCGCATGCACCACGCCCAGCGCGTGATAGCACTCGGGCACGGAAGGCACGATCAACCGGAAGCCGAACATGTCCATCATCTGGGTAAAGGTCTTGCCCTCGGCGCGCATCTTCGTATAGATGCTCCACGGCGACTTCACCCGACCGACCAGACGGAACTGGAACCCTTCCTTGCTGAGCCGCTGCGCGAACTGGGCTTCGATCTTGGCCAGCGCTTCGCGCCGCACCATCGGCTGGGTGCGGATGCGCCGCGCCAGCACCGCATGCCGCCACGGGTGCAGCGCGCGGAAGCCCAGATCCTGCAGCTCGGCCTTCATCAGATTCATGCCCAGCCGCTGCGCGATGGGCGCGTAGATCTCCAGCGTCTCGCGGGCGATACGGGTGCGCGCCTCGGCGCTCTGCGCCCCCAGCGTGCGCATGTTGTGCAGGCGGTCGGCCAGCTTGATCAGGATCACGCGCAGATCGCGCGCCATCGCCAGCATCATCTTGCGGAAACTTTCCGCGGCGGCTTCCTGGCGATCCTGGAACTGCAGCTTGTCCAGCTTGGTGACGCCCTCGACCAGTTCGGCGACGGTCACGCCGAAATCGGCCGCGATCTCGTCGCGGGTCAGCGGCGTGTCTTCGATGGTGTCGTGCAGGATCGCCGCGACCAGGGTTTCGATATCGACGCCCTGCTCGGCCAGTACGGTTGCGGCGGCCACCGGATGGGTGATGTAGGGCTCGCCGGATTTGCGGGTCTGACCGGCATGGGCATCGGCACCGACGCGCCATGCGCGGATCAGCGCCTCACGCTGATCTTCGGGCAGATAGCCGGCCGCCGCCTGCAGCGCGCAGACGTAATCCGGCAATTCCGCAGCGGGTGCGGGCGTGGGGCCGGCGATGATCGGCTCGAGTTGACTCATGCCGCCAGACTAAGGGGAAACGCCGGGAGTGGGAATGGGCGCCGGGCATCGCGAAGCCGGGCGGCGGCGGTTTCAGTGTCGGGATTTTACGCGCCCGCAAACGGCAAAACCCCGCCGAAGCGGGGTTTGCCGAATCCGGATCCGCAGCGTTCGCGCGGACCCGATGATGACGATTCCCGCGCAGTTACAGGTCGTCGCCCTTCGACAGATCGTCGTCGGCCACCACTTCCGCGGCGGCCCATTCGAGGGCTTCACGCTCCTTGCGCTCGCGCTCGGCTTTCTCGACGGCATCGATATAGGTGTTGTCGATGCGGCGGGCGGCGATTTCGCGCAGCGCGAGCACGGTCGGCTTGTCGTTGGCCTCGCTGTTGTCGATCTGAGGCTCGACGCCGTTGGCGAGCTGGCGCGCGCGTTTCGCGGCCATCATGACGAGCTCGAAACGGTTGTCGACGACTTGCAGACAATCTTCCACGGTGATGCGGGCCATAGCGCTCCCGGCGGCCAAGGGCCGTCCGACTGGTGTGTGTGAACCGGCGATTGTAGCGATTTCAGGGGCTTGCGCACAAGCCTGGAGACGTATGACACCGGACCGAAGACCAGCCGTTCACGTTTCCGCCCTTCCGGATCAACGACTTGCGAGAAACGTCATCCTCCGGTCGGCAGGACCCGCCGGAAGGTCAGATTGATCCGCTCGCCGACCGGACGCGCGGTGCCGGGCAAGGCATGGCGATAACGGGCCTGGGTATCGCCGCGCATCACCAGCAGACTCCCGTGCGGGAGATCCAGCGTCAGCGACTGACCCGGCCCACGCGGCTTCAGGGCGAAGCGCCGGGTCGCGCCGAGACTGACCGAAGCGATCACCGGCTGCGGCCCCAGCTCCGGCTCGTCGTCGCTGTGCCAGCCCATACGGTCGCGGCCGTCGCGATAGCGGTTGGCGAGCGCGCTGTTGAAGTCCACCACGAGCTGCTCGCGCAGCCGCTCGCGTACCGCCCGCAGTGCCGCCGGCCACGGTCGCGGTACGAAACGGGTCCGCGAATAGGTGTAAACCGCATCAGGATCGCCGATCCAACAGCTCAATCGCGGCGAATCGACCTCACGGCCGAACATGCGGATACGGTGGACCTCCCACGGCACATGCGCGCGCAGGGCGGGAAGCAGCGCATCGGCATCCTCGGCAGACAGCCACGCAGCGTCCAGCCACAACTCTGCGCCGGCCAGGTCGATACGCTGCAATCCGTTCGAAAAAAGCATCCCCGCATGCTGCCGATTTGCTCCGGCCACCGCAAACCCGGAAAATCCCGAGTTCTTGGAACATCCCATGATCTTCGCTGGAGCAGGCCCCATGACCGACACCGCAAACGCCACTGTCGTGCATACCGATGTCGAACGCGACGTGATGGAATACGACGTCGTCGCCATCGGCGCCGGCCCCGCGGGCCTGGCCTTCGCGATCCGGCTGAAACAGCTGAACCCCGACATCAGCGTCTGCGTGATCGAGAAGTCCTCGACGATCGGCGCGCAGATCCTGTCCGGCGCGGTCATCGAAACCGGCCCGCTCGACAAGCTTCTGCCGAACTGGCGCGACAACCCGCCGCCGATCTGCGTGCCGGCCACCGAAGACGAATTCTGGCTGCTCAGCAAGACCGGCGGACGCAAGCTGCCGGTACCGCCGGGCATGAACAACCACGGCAACGTGATCGTCTCGCTCGGCGCGATGTGCGCCTGGCTGGCGCCGCAGGCCGAAGCGCTGGGCGTCGAGATCTATCCGGGCTTCGCTGCCGCGGAGACGCTGCATGATGCCGATGGCAAAGTCATCGGCGTACGCATCGGCGACATGGGCGTGGCGAAGGACGGCTCGCACAAACCCGGCTTCACCGCCGGCATCGACATCCACGCCAAAGTCACCGTACTCGCCGAGGGCGCGCGCGGCCATCTGACCAAACGCCTCGTCCAGCGCTTCAAGCTGGACGCCGACAGCGATCCGCAGGGCTATTCGATCGGCATCAAGGAACTGTGGCAGGTGCCGGAAGGTCGCGTCACGCCCGGCAAGATCGTTCACAGTTTCGGCTGGCCGGCCGACAGTCATACCTACGGCGGCAGCTTCCTCTATCACCTCGACAAAGGCCGGATCGCGCTGGGCTATGTCAGCGGCCTCGACTACAAGGATCCGGACTACAAACCGTGGGAAGCCTTCCAGCAGTGGAAGAACCACCCGATGATCAAGCCGCTGCTCGAAGGCGGCAGTCTGGTGTCCGCGGGCGCGCGCGCGATCGTCACCGGCGGCTGGCAGTCGCTGCCCAGAGTCGAGATGCCGGGCGCGCTGCTGATCGGCGACACCGCCGGACTGCTCAATGTGCCGAAGGTGAAAGGCACCCATCAGGCGTTCCGCTCCGGCATGCTCGCCGCCGAACATCTGATCGCCTCTTCGCTGGCGCCGGAAGGTTTCGACGCGAAACTGCGCGCCTCCGATGCGATGGCCGAGCTGAGGAAAGTCCGCAACATCAAACCCGGTTTCAAGCGCGGGCTGTGGTTCGGCATGCTCAACGCCGCGTGGGAAACCGTGACCGGCGGCGCGTCTCCCTGGACGCTGAAGAACAAGGCGGACTGGTCGTCGCTCGACAAGCTGGGCACGCACGAACAACCGAAGCGCGATTACCTGGACCGCACGCTGGCGCCGCGCGACCGGCTCGCGTCCGTTTATTTCGCGGCGACCGAACACGACGAAGATCAGCCGGTGCATCTGCGGGTGCGCGACACCTCGATCTGCGTGACCACCTGCGCTGAGGAATACGGCAATCCCTGTACCCGCTTCTGCCCGGCCGGCGTCTATGAAATCGTCGACGATCACACTTCCGACAACGGCGCCGGCAAACGACTGCAGATCAACGCCGCCAACTGCGTACACTGCAAGACATGCGACATCAAGGATCCCTATCAGATCATCGACTGGGTGACGCCGGAAGGCGGGGCCGGGCCGAATTATCAGAACCTCTGAGTCGCGGAAACCGGACATCGCTCGCCACGCATCGCGTTTTCGACATACAAGCGCACTAAGCGTCAGGAAGATTTCGTTCGTCGCTCGACCCGCATCTGTCTGACGGAATGCAGGCAAAAGAGGAACAATGGCGAGCCTGCAGGAGCTGAGTCGCGCGCTGCAATCGCTCGCGGAGAGCAGAGCGAGCGCGAAGCTATCCTTCTATTACGTCTACACCGACGGCATCCCGATGCGTGCAGGCTCCGTACTCGTCGATCATGGCGTCAGCGCCTACGTCCGACCATCGACAGCTCGCGCCGCAGGCGGCGATCGATGCCATTCGCGAGTTGAAGCTGGTCAAGGTCGCTTCGCTGCGGAACCGGTTCGCCGATCGATGCGCTTCTGGCTACTCGGTTTCGGTCTGATCGCCCGCGCCGCGGTGAAGGTGCGCAAACTGCTGGCTTGACGCTTTCGCAGGCTTTGCTTCTGCAGACGCCACAAAGCCCGCTCATGTGAGCGGGCTTTGTCGTTGTCGTTTCCACCGGCCGGCCTTCTGACCGACCTGTGCAGTCGCCGGATTGAAACCGCGTTACATCGCGCTGCGCTTCGCGGCCGTCACCGTTTGCGGATCGAACGACGATTGCGGATTCTCCGTCTGCGTCGGGCTCTCTGCCATTTTCCGCAGGTTGTCCTGCATCGGCGCGCTGGCCGCCTCGTGCCTGTCGATGAACGCTTTCCGCGCCGACGGGCTGGACGGATCGCCATCGCCGATGAATAGATTCTGCTGCCCACCGGACGTCGGGTTGCCGAGCGCCACATACTCGATGTTCTGGATCCCGTTCTGTTTCGCAAGCACAGCAAGACTTGCGGCGGTCTCGTTGACCGGCAGTTTTGCGCCATCTGCATTGAGTTTTTCGACGCCGGCCGTGGCCTGGTCGAAAAGCGCCTTGTTTTCGGGACGCAGCGGCGTCGCCTGCTTCTCGCGATCATTGGAGACGGCATCGTCGATGGCAGGCCCGGGATCGAATTCCGGCGTCTCGACGCGGGTGATCGGACGCGATCGTTTGGAACCGCCCCCCAACTGGATGGTGAACCCGACCTTGCCGTAATACTCGTTGTTCTCTGGCCGATATCCCGCTTCCGCACTGAATTTGAAGCGTTCGTTGCCGCTGGTCGTGACTTTCGCGCCGAATTCCGAAACCTTGAACGGCCCGAATTCGTCGTTCGCCCGCACGTGACCGCTGTATTCCAGATTCCGATTCGCGTAATTGATCGACGCACCAAGATCGGTGCGGGGGCCGAACTTGCCGTCCAGCATCACTGAACCCGCGCCTTTGTCGAACCCGAATTTGCCGTCGAGTCCAAGCGAGGTGCCCAGGCGATCCGACATCAACTGCGCATTGAAGGCATTGCCGTTGTCGAAGCTCGTACCGAGTTTGTAGGTCGAGCTCTGGTTCGGCTCATCGATGCGGAAACTTCCGGTTGCTCTGCCGTTGGCGCCGATACCGAATGCGCCGTCCGCGCCGTAGATGCTGCCGTTCGGAGTCTTGGCAAGATCGAAATTCAGCAGATCGCCATTACCGAACTGCAGCGATGTCCTTCCCGACGCGGTGTTGGCCGGTTCGTCGACGCGAAATGCCGCGGTGCCCGTACCATCCTTGCCCAGCTTGAAGGCCGTGTCGGCACCGTAGATGTTGCCGGCTTTCGTATTGGTGAAATCGCCATCGAGACGGAAATTCTCGTCGAACTTCAGCTTGGCGTTGAACATCGAGGTGCCGTTCGGCTCGTCGATCCGGAAGCCTGCGCTTCCGCTACCGCCTTTGCCGAGTTTGAACGCGCTGTCTGCACCGTAGATATCGCCAGCGGCAGTGCGGTTCCAGTCGGCATTGAGGTTGAAGTCCGGATTGAACTTCAACTTCGTATCGAAGTTCGCGGTGCCGGCAGGCTCGTCCACGCGTAAGTTGGCGGTGCCGCTACCGT
>JAIMKJ010000011.1:1269-1364 GCA_020692565.1 Thermomonas sp. | reverse complement strand
ACGCTGTCGGCGCCGTAGATATCGCCAGCGGCAGTGCGGTTCCAGTCGGCGTTGAGGCTGAAGTCCGGATTGAACTTCAACTTCGTATCGAAGTT
>JAIMKJ010000011.1:0-1202 GCA_020692565.1 Thermomonas sp. | reverse complement strand
ACGCTGTCGGCGCCGTAGATATCGCCAGCGGCAGTGCGGTTCCAGTCGGCGTTGAGGTTGAAGTCCGGATTGAACTTCAACTTCGTATCGAAGTTCGCGGTGCCCGCGGGCTCGTCCACGCGGAAGTTGGCGGTGCCGGTGCCGTCCTTGCCGAGTTTGAACGCGCTGTCGGCGCCATAGCTCTGGCCATCCGGTGAGCGTATCCAATCCGCATTCAACAGATTGCCATTCGCGAACTGCACACCGGTATTGAACTTCAGCGTATCGGAAAGAGGCAACGCCTGGGCATCGAACTTGAGCGCATGGTCGCCATCCAATCCGAATCGCCCATTCAATCCGTATTGGCCGATCGAAAATGTCGGTGCGGTATCGAGCTTGAAGTGCCCCCCCAGTAGATCGCCATTCTTGAAAAGATAGTCGGCATTGCCGAGGTAACTTCCGGGCGACGACTCGCGAGCCGTCGTGTTCAAGGTGCCGCCGAACAATGGCGTCTTGAACGTCAGCGGAGGATTCGCTGGCGGATCACCGGCACCATGCTCCACAGTCTGCTCATTCGTGGGATCGGGCACGAGCAACTCCTTGACGACGGTCGCAAAGGACCAATGTCACTAGGGTTCTCGAAGCCCTCTCCAAAGTCAAGGCTGACCCTCACCAACAAGATGCTCAGGCGGTTGAAAAAAACAAAGAAAAACCCCGCAGCCGTAGCTGCGGGGTTTAGGGTAAAGACCCTGGCGATGACCTACTCTCGCATGCTAAATGCACACTACCATCGGCGCATGCGCGTTTCACTTCCGAGTTCGGGATGGGATCGGGTGGTTCCACGCAGCTATTATCACCAGGGAGAGGGTGGAGGGTCGCCGGCACCATGCGAAGAATTGCACGGAGTAGCGCTCACGCTCTCATTGGGTCTTGGGACGTAACGAGTTTTGATGCGAATGTCGACGTGTCGTCGAGGTCGCTTCTTATTGGAAGCACTAAGGCAACTTGAGGTTATATGGTCAAGCCACACGGATCATTAGTACAGGTTAGCTCAACGCATTGCTACGCTTACACACCCTGCCTATCAACCACCTAGTCTTGATGGTTCCTTTAGGGGACTTGTGTCCCGGGAGATCTCATCTTGAGGCGCGCTTCCCGCTTAGATGCTTTCAGCGGTTATCGCTTCCGAACGTAGCTACCCGGCAATGCCACTGGCGTGACAA
>JAIMKJ010000045.1 GCA_020692565.1 Thermomonas sp. | reverse complement strand
CAGCCGCGAGCTTTTCCTCCGGCAAAAGCGATCGTCGCAACCAGAGCTCGCGGCTGAAGCCGCTCCTACAGAACGAACATGACCAATTCCCATAGCGACATCCACACCGACAAAATTCTGATCCTCGACTTCGGCGCGCAGTACACGCAGCTGATCGCGCGTCGCATCCGCGAGATCGGCGTGTACTGCGAGATCTGGGCCTGGGATCACGATCCGGCCGATATCGCCAAGTTCAATCCGAAGGGCATCATTCTTTCGGGCGGACCGGAATCGACGACCGAGGATGGCTCGCCGCGTGCGCCGCAGGATGTGTTCGACAGCGGCGTGCCACTGCTGGGCATCTGTTACGGCATGCAGACGATGGCGATACAGCTCGGCGGCAGGGTCGAGGGCGGGCATCACCGCGAATTCGGCTACGCAGAAGTCGAGGTGACCGGCGACGACAAACTGCTGGGCGCGCTCTCGGATCATCCGGGCCGTGCGGGCCTCGACGTGTGGATGAGTCACGGCGATCGGGTCACGAAGATTCCCGACGGTTTCAGCGTCACCGGCCGCACCGACAGCGTGCCGATCATCGCGATGGCCGACGAAGCGCGTCGCTGGTACGGCGTGCAGTTCCACCCCGAAGTCACCCACACCAAGCAGGGCGAGACGCTGCTGCGCCGTTTCGTGCTGGACATCTGCGCCTGCCGCGCGCTGTGGACCGCAGCCAATATCATCGACGACCAGATCGCGCGCGTGCGTGCGCAGGTCGGCAGCGATGAGGTGATCCTCGGACTCTCGGGCGGCGTCGATTCCTCGGTGGTCGCGGCGCTGCTGCATCGCGCGATCGGCGATCAGCTCACCTGCGTGTTCGTCGACACCGGCCTGCTGCGCTGGAAGGAAGGCGACCAGGTGATGGCGATGTTCGCCGAGCATATGGGCGTCAAGGTCGTGCGCGTGAACGCCGCCGACCGCTATTTCGACGCGCTGGCCGGCGTGAGCGACCCGGAAGCCAAGCGCAAGATCATCGGCGGTCTGTTCGTCGAAATCTTCGATGAAGAATCCAACAAGCTCGCGAACGCCCGATGGCTGGCCCAGGGCACGATCTACCCGGACGTGATCGAATCCGCCGGCAGCAAGACCGGCAAGGCACATGTCATCAAGAGTCACCACAACGTCGGCGGCCTGCCCGAGCACATGAAGCTCGGCCTGGTCGAGCCGCTGCGCGAACTGTTCAAGGACGAAGTGCGGCGTCTCGGCGTCGAACTCGGCCTGCCGCGCGAGATGGTCTACCGCCATCCCTTCCCGGGCCCGGGCCTGGGCGTGCGCATCCTCGGCGAAGTGAAACGCGAATACGCCGAATTGCTGGCGCAGGCCGACGCGATCTTCATCGAAGAACTGCGCCGCGCAGACTGGTACGACAGGACCAGCCAGGCGTTCGCGGTGTTCCTGCCGGTGAAATCGGTGGGCGTGGTCGGCGATGCGCGCGCCTACGAGTGGGTCATTGCTTTGAGAGCGGTGGAAACCATCGACTTCATGACCGCGCACTGGGCGCATCTGCCGTACGACTTCCTCGACACGGTCTCGCGCCGGATCGTCAATGAACTGAAAGGGATCTCGCGGGTGGTCTACGATATCAGCGGCAAACCGCCTGCCACGATCGAGTGGGAGTGAAACGGCAGCGGTTCCGCAGGCTATTTTGCTTCCTGACCTTCAACCCCGGCAGACAGTCATCATGAAAAAACTCATCGTCGTCGTCCTTCTGCTGGTGGCGGGTCTTTACTGGTACTCCGGTCGAAGCGACACGCAAACGATCACCGAAGCCGATGTCCGCGAGTTCTATCGGCTGCAATTCGAGCCAGCGAATCTTCTCGATGCGGAACTCGCATGCAGCACCATGGCGGAAGAATACAATTCCGTCGAAACGAATCATTCGCCCGGCGCGGGCCCCGTAACGATGACGTTCGACAAGAAAAAGTCCTGCGACGGCGCGCGGGACAGCGCCGGGATGCTGAAGAAAGTCATTGCGGCGACCGGTGCGCAACCGCAGGTTTCGTACACGCTTCGTTCGATCGGGATTTCGCCGGATGGCGGCACGGCGACGGTGAAGATCGCCAGCAAATTCCGCATTCCGGGGAAAATGAAGATCGAATCGTCCGGCACGTCTTCGCTCGTCAAGCGAGGCGACAAGGTGCTCGCGCTGGGCGGCGAAAATACCAATTATCTTGCCCGGGACTGAGCGCTGCTCCATCATTTCGATCAAGCCGGTGCGACGATCGGGTGGACGTGAACGGTCGTGGAGTCGGGGGCACGTTTGAACTTATCCGGAGAAACGGGGCATGGAGAAAAGCACCAAGAGCATCATCGGCGGCGTACTGGTGATCGTCGCTTTTTTCGGCGTCAGGTACGGTCTCGGCCAGTATCGGGAAATGCAATCGACGCTGGACGAGGACATCGTCTATGCGCATTACCAGAAACAGATCAACGCCATCCGCACGTTCGACGCCGAGACGCAGTGCAGGATGATGCATCCGCGGTTCCGCTCGGTGGATCAGGCGCGTACGCCCGCCGGTAACGGAACGGTGGTGATGGATCGTCGCGAGGCGTGCAAGGCGATCCGCGAGTCGATGGACACCATGAAGGCCGTGGTGAAGGCGCTGGAAGCCGAGCCCGACATGAAGTTCACGATCGAATCGGTCGATCTCACCCCAGATCGGCGTCAGGCGGAGGTCAAGTTGCGGTACGCCCTGGAGATCGGTAAGGAGCTTTCGATCTCGGCCACCGGCACCGAAACGCTGATGCGCCACAAGGGCGACGTGTATGTGATCGACAGCCAGTCGAAGAGCGTCATCAAATAGTTCCTGTTCGGCATCATGGCCTGCAGCATCTGCGGCCAAGCCGCCTATTCCGGAGGCCGGAAATCGAACCGCGCGTACGCATCGCCATCCGCGTCTTCAGTGCGTGCGCTCGGGCTTCCCGAGCCGCCGATAGAGCGTGCTGCGATTGACGCCCAGCATCCGGGCCGCTCGCGCGACGTTGCCGTGGCAGGCGGCAAGCGTCTCGCGCATCGCGGTCGCTTCCAATGCATCGAGTGACGCGATACCCCCGGCGAGCGGGGAGCGCGCGGCGTCCGTTTTCGACTTGCGCAGGTAATCCGGCAGAGCGTCCGTATCGATGCGTGCGCCGTCGTCGTTGAGCGCTACCAGCGTGCGCAGGCAAGCGACGAGCTGACGCCAATTGCCGGGCCAGGGATGCGCGGCGAGCGCGTGCAGCGATTCGTCGGCGAGCGTGCGGTTCTGCGCCATCCGCGACCAGAGCGCTGTCACGATCGCAGCCAGATCCTCCGCATCGCGCAGAGGCGCAAGCCGCTCGATGTGATGCGCGAGGCGATAGTAGAGGTCGGCGCGGAAGCGGCGCTCGGCGATGGCGGTTTCCAGATCGCAATGCGTCGCGCAGATCAAGGCGATATCGAGTTTCACCGGTTTGCCTCCGCCCAGCGGCGAGAGTTCGCGCTCCTGCAGCACGCGCAGCAGGCGCGGCTGCAGCGCCAGCGGCATGTCGCCGATTTCGTCGAGGAACAGCACGCCGCCGTTGGCCTGGCGCAGCAGGCCCGGATTGCCCTGGCGACGCGCGCCGGTGAACGCGCCTTCCGCGTAGCCGAACAGTTCGGCCTCGATCAGTCCTTCCGGCAGCGCGGCGCAGTTCACCGCGACGAACGGCTGCGCATGTCGCGCGCATCGGCGATGCACTTCGCGCGCGAACACCTCCTTGCCGGTGCCGGTCTCGCCGACGATCAGCACGGGCAGTTCCGCATCGAGTACGCGATTGGCGCGCTGCAGCGCGGCCGACAGCGCAGCGTCGAACAGCGGCGCATCGGACTGACGCGCCTGCGGACGGGCCGGCGCGGGCGCGGGCAGGCCGCGCAGCGGCAGGGCCGGCACGACGCTGCGTAGGGTGTGTCCGCCTTCGTCGGCGCGGCCGAACAGTGCGCGGCCGAATCGGTCGCGCAGCACGCCGTCGCGGCGCAGCAGCGACAGCGCATCGTCGAACAGCGATTCGTACGTGGCGCGGCCCAGATCGTCGCGCTGCAGGTCCAACAGGATCAGCCCGGCCCGGTTGGCGGCGACGAGCTTGCCCGCGCGGAAAGCGAGCAGGCCTTCACGCGTCGAGCCGAGCAGGGCGGGATCGCGATGCAGTCGCAGCAGTTCGCAGCCGTCGATGCCGTCGTCGAAATAGCGGTGCTCGATGTTCGCGACCGCCATCCGCACCAGTCCCAGCGCGTGCAGATGCTGGGCGCGCGAGTCGCCGGTGATGTCGAGCACACCGATCAGGTGGCCGTAGGGATCGTGGATCGGCGTCGCATTGCAGGTCAGGATGCCGTGGGTGGCGCGGTAGTGCTCGCTGCCGCGCACTTCCACCGGACGGCGTTCGACGATGGCGGTGCCGATGGCGTTCGTGCCCACCTGCGCCTCGTTCCAGCACGTGCCGGGCAGCAGCGACACACGACCCGCGCGGTCGAGGAACTGCGGATGGCCGGCGGCATCGAGGACCCAGCCGGTGTCGTCGGTCAGCACCACGATGCTCCCACTGGCGTCCGTGTCGCTCGACAGCATGTCCAACTCGGCGCGCGCCAGACGCCAGAGCCGTTCGTTGCGCTCGCGCATTTCCCGCAGCCGCGCGTCCGGGATCGGTTCGATCGACGGCGGAGTCTCCGCGGGAAGACCCAGGCGGCGGCAGCGCTGCCACGACTGCAGGATGGTCTTCGGCACATCGGCCCCGGGCACGCTGCCGCGCTCGAAGAAGGCGCGCCGCGCCTGCGTCAGATCGTTGGAACCCGGGAAGCGGGACATCGTTTCTCCATGTCGCAAAATGCGACAGCCGTTGCGGCTGCCGTAGCAATAAACACCATATTCCCCGGCGCGGTGCAATCGTCATTGGTTGTGCGTTGCAACATCGATTGTCGCAAGTGCGCGCCATGCCTGCGTTCCACGCATGCTGCGGCGCGTCAATCGCGATCTGGCACCGGACTTGCGCATCAGAAGGCACATCCCATCCAACAGAAGTCCGCCATGAACGCTCTCGCCAAGCCGCACGCCCACGATCACACCGCGATCTTCAAGCCGCAGTACGACAATTACATCGGCGGCCAATGGGTCGCACCGCAGGGCGGCGAATACTTCGACAACATCACTCCGATCACCGGCAAGGTCTTCACCCGCGTCGCGCGCTCGAACAAGAACGACATCGAGGCCGCGCTCGACGCCGCGCACGCCGCGAAGGACGCGTGGGGCAAGACATCCACGACCGAACGTTCGAATGTCCTCAATCGCATCGCGGATCGGATCGAGCAGAACCTCGACCTTCTGGCGCATGCCGAGACCTGGGACAACGGCAAGCCGATCCGCGAGACGCTCAATGCGGATATCCCGCTGGTCGTCGATCACTTCCGCTACTTCGCGGGCGTGATTCGTGCCCAGGAAGGCGGGATCAGCGAAATCGATCAGGACACCGTCGCCTACCATTTCCAGGAGCCTCTGGGCGTCGTCGGTCAGATCATTCCGTGGAACTTTCCCATCCTGATGGCCGCATGGAAATTGGCGCCGGCATTGGCGGCGGGCAATTGTGTCGTGCTGAAACCCGCCGAGCAGACGCCGGCCAGCATCCTGGTGCTGATGGAAGTCATCGGCGACCTGCTGCCGCCGGGCGTGTTGAACGTCGTCAACGGTTTCGGTCTGGAAGCCGGCAAGCCGCTGGCGTCGAGCCCGCGCATCGCCAAGATCGCGTTCACCGGCGAGACCACCACCGGCCGCCTGATCATGCAGTACGCCAGCCAGAACCTGATCCCGGTCACCGTCGAACTCGGCGGCAAGTCCCCCAACATCTTTTTCGCCGATGTCATGGACAGCGACGACGATTTCCTCGACAAGGCGATCGAAGGCTTCGTGCTGTTCGCGTTCAATCAGGGTGAAGTCTGCACCTGTCCGTCGCGTGCGCTCATCCACGAATCGATCTACGAGAAGTTCATGGCGCGGGTGTTGACGCGGATCGCTGCGATCAAGCAGGGCGATCCGCTCGACACCAGCACGATGGTCGGCGCGCAGGCATCCGGCGAGCAGTTGGAGAAGATCCTGAGCTACATCGACATCGGCAAGCAGGAAGGCGCCGAAGTGCTGATCGGCGGCGAGCGCAACGTCCTCGGCGGCGATCTCGCCGAGGGCTTCTACGTGAAGCCCACCGTGTTCAAGGGCCACAACGGGATGCGCATCTTCCAGGAGGAAATCTTCGGGCCGGTGGTATCGGTGACCACGTTCAAGACCGACGAGGAGGCGCTGCAGATCGCCAACGACACCCTGTATGGTCTCGGTGCCGGTATCTGGAGCCGCGATGGCAACCGGTTGTATCGTTTCGGGCGCGCGATCCAGGCCGGGCGCGTGTGGACCAACTGTTACCACGCCTATCCCGCGCACGCGGCATTCGGCGGCTACAAGCAGTCGGGCGTCGGTCGCGAAAACCACAAGATGATGCTCAATCATTATCAGCAGACCAAGAATCTGCTGGTCAGCTATTCGCCGAAGGCGCTGGGCTTCTTCTGATCCGCTGTCGCCGCCGGACCCCGGGCCCGGCGGCGCTGGAGACACGCTATGTCCGATCCGCCGCTGCAGGTGATGGCGACCCTGAGTGCATTGCAATTGATCGACAAACTGCGCGCGCGGCACGGTGCGCTGATGTTCCACCAGTCCGGCGGCTGCTGCGACGGCTCGTCGCCCATGTGTTTCCCGCTGGGCGAGTTCATCGTCGGCGATCACGACGTGAAGCTGGGCGAGATCGGCGACGCGCCGTTCTACATCAGCGGGCCGCAGTTCGAGTACTGGAAGCACACGCAGTTGATCATCGATGTGGTCGAAGGCCGCGGCGGCATGTTTTCGCTGGAGAACGGCGAGGGCGTGCGTTTCCTCGTGCGCTCGCGGTTGTTCTCGGACGGTGAATTCGCGGCCTTGGCGGCCGCGGGCCGGGTTTAGCCGCACTCGGCCGGCTGTTTCTCGACCGCCGGCCAGGCCTGTGCAGCGGACGCCGCGTGCAGGTCGACGGTATCTGCAGCGCGGCGTTTCCAGAAATCCGACGCGGGCCATCGCTGTTCCATGCCGTAGAACGCGATCAGCTGCTCGCGATATACGCGATGGATGTCGCGGAGATGATCCGCATAACGCGAAAGCGCGCCGGTATCGCCGTTTCCGCATTCGATGATCGCCTGAGCGCCGCGCAAGCCGGTATACAACGAGCTGGAAATTCCTTTCGACGACAGCGGATCGAAAGCGAGGGCGGCGTCGCCGACGGCGAGCCAACGGTCGGCGCCGGAGGCTGCGCGTTCGAGATGGCTGCTGCAGGCATCCGCGCCGCGGGCTTGCGACGACGGCACATGGCCGTGTTCATGGCAGTACGCGAACAGGCGCGGCGCCTGCGCCAGTGCGGCCCAGAGGCCAACGCGGGTGAGCAGCGGACGCCGGTCGATGAGATCGGCATCGGACAGGAATGCGATCAATCGTTCTCGGGTCGGCAGCAGCACGCTGTACCACCAGCCGTTGTCGACGGCTTCGACCCAGGTACGACCATCCCGGTCGCTGTCGTCATCGGCGGCGAGACGCATGTGGAAGGCGAGCAGTGCATCGTGTTGGCTCCGGGCGGCACCGAGCGCACGCGCCAGCGTCGCCGGGCGGCCGCTGGCGTCGATCAACCAGCGGCTTTCGATGATGCGGCTTTCGACCAAAGCGCCGGCGTCATTGCTGCGAAGCGTAAGCCGATGGATGTCTGTGCCCTCGGCTTGCGCGACGAGCGACAGCTTCGCGTCGCGCACGATGTCGGCGCCTGCGGCCTGCGCGAGTTCCAGCAGCGAGGCATCGAATCGACGCCGGTCCAACTGCAGGCCTTCGCCGTGCAGTTGGAAGAGGAAATCGTTGGCGTGCGGTGCGTCGCCGCCCCAGAACGCGAGGGTGCCGGGGCTGGCGCGATGGCCGTCTGCCAGCACGCGATCCAGCGCGCCGAGTTCGCGCAGCAGATGACGCGCCGACGGCGGCAGGCCTTCGCCGACCTTGAATGACTCGCCGCCCGGTCGTCGCGCGCCGCCGGCATCGGCCAGCAGCACGCGATACCCCGTGCGCGCCAGTACGATCGCGGCGGCGGCCCCTGCCGGGCCGCCGCCGGCGATGGCGACATCGTAGACGCCCGTCCGCATCGCCTCAGTCGCGTTTGCGGCCGTGGCGTACCGGCAGGGGTGCGGCGCTGGCGTCTTCATGCGAATCGAAATTCGCGCCCGCCGGCTGCACGTGCGCCTTGAGATGCGACTTGAGCGCGACATCGCCGGCCGCCATCGCGGCCTTGAGTCTGGGCGGCGCCGCCAATGCGGCTTCGCTCATGCTCGCGGCATCCGCGGGTGCGACCTCGGGGCCGTAGGACGCAACCATCATCACCGCCGGGAAGGCGGGGTTGTCGGCCACGCCGGCACGCACTTCCACCAGACCCATCGAACCGAAGATCCGCACCATCTGTTCCATCTGCCCGGCGGTGGTGCCGTGCAGCGGTTTGTTCCAGCTGGTGCGATTGGAGAAGGCTTCGATGCGTCGCGCGATCGGCTGGTTCTGATCGACGACGATGGCGTAATCGTCGGCGGTCAGCACATGGTTCGGCACGCGCGCCGGCCAGAACGTGGGTGCGAACGGGTCGTAGGCGGTGTCGTAACCGGCACGGCAGAACGCGGTGTCGGCCTGCCACGGCAATCCCATCCAGCGATTGATGTCGCCGGGGCCCTGGGCATTCAGCGGGCCGTTCGCGGACAAGGCGCTGGCCTGATCCAGCGTCGGTCCGTAGTTCGGCTCGGGCACGCCCGGCGGACGCACGCGGATCCGGAACGGACGGTCGTACAGTGTCAGATGCCGCATCGGCCAGGTCATTTCGCAGCCCGGGTGGAAGGCGTCGGCCAGACAGAATTCCAGCGCGGCGCGATCCAGCATCGCCGGCTGCTGCGCCAGCGGCACGGCATCGATGTTCGCCGGCGGCGCGTGCTGCGGGTTGCGGTCGGCGACGAAATCGCCTTTCATCCAGCGCTGCAGGATGTCGTATTGGGTCTGGCTGATCGATGCGTTCTGGCGCGGGCTTTGGCCGGCCGGCACTTCCATCGCGTCGCCGTAGATCCACGGCCACGGCATCTGGTTGCCATCGGGCGGATTCGGCGGACGGAAACTGTTGAACACCTGGCGCCGCAGCTCGGCGTTGGGGTCGTATTCGCCCGCTGGCGGCAGCGTCGACAGTCGCGCGATCAATGCCGCGTCCTCGAAATCGAAACGGCCGTGATAGCCGAACAAGGTCGCGAAGCCCTGATTCACCCACTGCAGGCCGCTGAGGCGCTGCAGGATCGGGTACACGTCGTGAACGAACGAGATCGCCGCCGGTGGCGCCATCCAGCCGGCCTGCACGTACAGGTCGTAGAGCAGGTCGTAGAGCGTGCGTTCGGATTTCACCTGCGGCGCGTAGTTCGGCGGTGCGGTCACCACCCAGGCCGATTCGACCGGAATCTCGCGGCCTTCGATATTCACCGTTGCCGCGACCGTGCCGTCGCAGGTGTCGTCGTACCAGCCGTCGGCGTTGATGAAGGAATTGCCGTCGGTGGGAATGAAGATCGGCGTGCCGTTCGGCGATGCCGACACGCCATGACCGGCGAGGAACAGCAGTCGGCCGCTGGCATCGGTCTGCAACTCGCCGATCTTCACCGGCACGCCGGTGAATTCGCCCGCGCAGATCACCGGCGCCGCACTGCGGCCGGCGATGGTCTGCGGACCGGCGTCGATCACCAGCGTGTCGCGGGTCGCGACCTTGGCATTGCGCCGCGGCAGCACCGTGGTCGCGGCTTCGGGAATATCCATCGCGATCTGCCACTGGTACCAGGCGGCCTTGCTGTTGACGACGTGCACATTCCACTGGATATCGGCGGTATCTGCGGTCAGTTCGCGGACCACGTCGCCGGCGGCGTTGTAGCCATAGATGCGGAATTGTGCGGCTTCGCGTTTCAGCGCACCGGTGGCGTCGCGGTAGAAACCCAGCGGTTGCGGCGGCGGGTCGGCGACCTGTGGGCCGATGTAGAACTCCCGCTCGCTGTTGCCGACGCGGGCGAGGCCGATGGCCGGATGGATCGCGGCACGCACGATCCGAGTGTCCACCGCCTGCGGATACGCCACCCCGGGCGCGTACTCCGCAGGGCGTGGCACCACCGGCTCCGCCAGCGGCACGCCGTTGACGTTGCGGCGATTTTCCGACGAAGCGCGATACACCACCCGGCGCGCATCGGAGATGCTGCCGGCCGGCCTGTGATCGGGCAGGGCATGCCACGGGTTGTACGCCAGGCTCTCGGCGTAGGTGGACTGGCCGCGCGCATCCAGGTCCTGCTGCGGCAGTTCGAGGATGCCCACCTGCACCGGCGGACTGGCCTCTTCGCTCCAGCGCACGGTGGCGGCGTCCAGCGGCATGTCGTTGTCGTTGGTCTGGAATTGCAGAAGGAAGCGGAAGCGCGCCGGTCCCTTGCGCATGCGCGCGTGCAGATCGGCGCGCAGATAGAACGGATCGTCGAAGTCGGGCGTCGTTCCCCCCGGAGCCGGATCCAGCGGTTCGAGTTTGTACTTCACGAAGCGGTCCTGGCCGAACGACGAGGGCAGGACGCTCCAGTAATCGGTGGTCAGCACCGATTCGACCACTTTCTCCATGTCATCGAGGATGCGCGCGGTGACCGGGTGGTCCTTCAGATATTCGTCGCCCTTGCCGTGCAGCGACTGGCAGGTGAATTCGCACATGTCCTTCGCGGTGTCGACGAAGAACACATCGTGGTTCTGCAGGATGAAGTCGTGGGTGATCGCGTCCTGATCGGGCTGGAGCAGCTTTTCGCCGTCGACGCCGAAGAGTTTGATGCCGATGCCGGTGGTGCCTTTCAGATCGGGCCGTCCCGGCTGGATATCCGCCGAGAAGCGCACCCACGCCGGATATTCCTTCGCCTGGGCGAACACGCCGACGCGCAGGTGCTCGGGCAGCGCCGGGTCGACGATGAAGCGCCCCTGCGCGGCGCCGTGCAGGCGCAGGAACACCGGCCGCGTCGCCGGATCGCGGCCGGCGGCCATGCCGCGGCCCTGGAAGTAATCGACGAACAGTTGTCGCAGACCCGCGATCGGATCGCTGTCGCAGCAGCACGGACTGGGCGGCAGGATGGGCGGTAGTCGGATGGGCGTTTGCTGGCCGCCGCTGGCGGCATCGGGTGAAGACGGTCCGGTCGTGCTCGACATGGTGAAACCTCCCCTGTTGAACGCTCGTTGAGCGTCGATCCTTTGAAAACCGGTCGCCAGCGGATGGTCGGCAGATGACATGGGCCGGGCCAGCGATCATCATGCGTCGGCCAGCACGGCATGCTGGCAAAAGACCGGCGGCGCGACGCGACCTAGCATGCAAGCAATCGACGACAAAAAACAGAGGGAGACAGGCTCGCCGCAGGCGACCCTGTCGGAACCTACAGCTCTTTCCGAACCTGGCCGTACGGTCCACGTTGTGGACGATGTCGATCTGCGCTGGATGCGTCACGCGCTTGCGCTGGCCGAACGCGCCGAGCGCGAGCACGACGAAATTCCGGTCGGCGCGGTGCTGGTCGATGCCGGTGGCAATGCGATCGGCGAAGGCTGGAACCGCAACATCGGCGACCACGACCCGACCGCGCACGCCGAGATCGTGGCGATGCGCGCAGGTGGCGCTGCGGTCGGCAATCACCGGTTGATCGGCTGCACGCTGTACGTGACCCTGGAGCCCTGCGCGATGTGCGCGATGGCGATGGTGCACGCACGGATCGCGCGCGTGGTCTATGCCGCCAGCGATCCCAAGACCGGCGCGGCCGGCAGCGTGTTCGATCTGCTCGCCGATCCGCGCCACAACCATCGCGTCAACGTGCAGGGCGGCCTGCTCGCGAAAGAAGCCGGCACCATGCTCACCCATTATTTCCGGCGCAAGCGCGGCAAGCCTGTGCGGTGATCGTGTGGTGTCGGCGGCTCGGTTCCGTAGGAGGGCCTTCAGGCCCGATCTTTCAGGTCGATCGTTGCGGGACATTACGGTTCGACGGGAAGCATCGGGCCTGAAGGCCCTCCTGCGGGGCACTAACCGCGTTTGCGCGCCAGTTCCTGGTCGAGTTCCTGGTCGAAGCTCTTCACCGACAGGCTGACTTCGCGGCCCATCGCCAGACTCGCCGCCAGCAGGCAGAGCATGCCGGCGACCGCGAGGATCGTCGGTACCGCGCCCAGTCGGAAACCCAGCAGGGCGTCGGCGGCCAGGCCGAGACTGGTTACGACGAAGCATCCCAGGGCTGCGTACAGCATCCAGCAGGCGCGCAGCACCAGCGCCGCGCGGTGCCGGTGTCGCGAGATCTGCGTATCGCGTTCCTCGCGGTCGGGCGCGTCTTGCTCCCAGGCCACGATCAGCGTGCGCAGACGGTCGACCACGCGCGCCAGCCGCGCGTTCGCCGAGACCAGCAGCGAGCCGGTGGCGGCCATCAACAGGGCCGGCGCCAGCATCGCGCCGAGAATGGTGTGGTGATCGAGCTGCGAAGTGAGCGACATGGCCGTGACCGGCTGGGGGACTCGGCTATGATGCGGTGTCCCGACCTTCGATGCGAGCCGCATGGCCTCCACTGCGACGACTGAAACCCTTCCGGCCGAGGGCCGGCTGATCTGGATCGACCTGGAAATGACCGGGCTCGACACCGACAACGATTCGGTCATCGAGATCGCCACCGTGGTCACCGACGCACAGCTCAACGTGTTGGCCGAAGGCCCTGAATTCGCGATCGCCCACGATCTGGCCACGCTGGAAGCCATGGACGACTGGAACCGCCACCAGCACCGCAAGTCGGGCCTGTGGCAGCGGGTGCTGGAGCAGGGCGTGACGATGCGCGAAGCCGAGTTGCGCACCATCGAATTCCTGCAGCAGTGGATCGGGCCGAAGGCTTCGCCGATGTGCGGCAATTCGATCTGCCAGGACCGGCGTTTCCTGCACCGCTGCATGCCGGAGCTTGAGCGTTACTTCCATTACCGCAATCTCGACGTCAGCACCCTCAAGGAACTCGCCCGGCGCTGGGCGCCGCAGGTGCTGGGCGGCGTACAGAAGGAATCCGCGCATACCGCACTCAGCGACGTGCGCGATTCCATCAGCGAGTTGCGGTATTACCGCAGCCGGATCGCGGATTTCGCCAGCTGAACAGCGGAAGCAGTGCGCGTCATGCGCGCGGCCGATTCAGTCGATCGGGAAATTCTTCACGCCCGCATCCAATTCCTGCGACAGGCAAGAGAAGAAGATCGAAGACAGTTTGGCGACGAAGAAGGTCTCGAAGTTCTTGTTCGCGACGCGCTTTTCCATCTCTTCCTCGCTTGCGCCACGCATCGATGCCATCGCGGCGTCAGCGCTCATGCCGCGGCTCACGCATTCGCACATCGCCGGCTCGGGGCGTGTCTTGAGGACATCGCTGATGCCCTGCGTGGTGCGGAACTGCGCGTTCATCGTCGCGCACTGCGACAGCATGATCGATTGCATGTCGTCTTCCGGTTTCAGGTCGTCCTGTGCGAGTACGGGGGCGCAGGCCGTCGCGAGCATGATTCCGAGGGCGATACGGGCATGGGTCGGGCACATGAGGCGAGTCCTCTGATTCCGGGCGGTCGATGGATGGGCGGAGGGCCGGATATCGGGTCGATCCGCACGATCCGCCTCCGATTCCGAGATTCCGCAGCTTCATCCGGATCATGCCTGAAGTCCAGCGCCGATGAAGCGTGACCCGGGCTCAGCGCGAGTAGGCGCTGCCCACGTCGATCGGCTTGCCCTCTGCGTCCCGTAGATGCAGGTGCATATCCTGCTGCGGATACGGGATGGTGACGCCCGCCTCGTCGAATGCCGTCTTGATCCGTTCGAGCAATTGGCACTTCGTCAGGAAGAAATCGTCGTTCGCGACGTGACAACGGATGCCGAGATCCACGCTGTTGTCGCCCAGCGCGTACACCAGTACGTCGGGGGCGGGCGTGTCGAGCACGCGTGCGTCGGCGGCGATGACCGCCAGTGCGCTGCGACGTGCGAGTTCGATGTCGTCGCCGTAATCGATGCCGATCACCAGCTCGATCCGGCGCATTGCGCCCGGCGTCAGATTGACGATCGGAGAGGACGTGATCAGATTGTTGGGCAGGGTGATCGTCTGGTTGTCGGGGCCGCGCAGCACGGTCTGGAAAATGCTGACCGATTCGACCTTTCCGCTCATATCGGCGATGTTGACCACGTCGCCGACCCGGAAGGGCTTGAGCGTCACCAGCCCGACGCCGGAAGCGACATTCGAGAGCGAATCCTTCAGTGCGAGGCCGATCGCGAGCCCGGCAGCGCCGAGCACTGCGAAAGCGGAGCTGATCGGCACGTTGAACACCTGCAGCACCGCCAGGATCAGCACCACCATCAGCGCCACGTAGACGAGCTTGCGCAGGAACGTGGCGGCGGTGGCGTCCACGCCAGCGCGCTGCAGGGCTGATCCGGAGGTTCTGGCGATTTTCTTCGACAGCTTCGTGCCGATGTAGAGCAACGCGAGCGCGCCCAACATGCGCACGCCCCATTCGCTCGCCAGTGCCGGCCAATCGCGTTGGCCGAGCCAGTCCATCCAGTGCTCAAACATGCGGTGAGTGTAACGGATGTCCGCGCATGCGGCCCGGGCGTGCCCGGCCGCATTGCGGGCCGGATTCAGCTCGCGGCGTCAGCGTATCGTGTGCGGAAACGCTCAACCCGCCTTCGATTTCGCCAGTTTCAGCCAGGTGTCGACCACGGTGTCCGGATTCAGCGACACCGACTCGATGCCTTCCTGCATCAGCCATTCGGCGAGGTCGGGATGATCGCTGGGCCCCTGGCCGCAGATGCCGATGTACTTGCCTTTGCGCTTCGCCGCCTGGATCGCCATCGACAGCATCTTTTTCACCGCCGGGTCGCGCTCGTCGAACAGGTTGGCGACGATCGCCGAATCGCGGTCGAGCCCCAGAGTGAGCTGGGTCATGTCGTTGGAACCGATCGAGAAGCCGTCGAAGATGTCGAGGAATTCATCGGCCAGCAGCGCGTTCGACGGCACTTCGCACATCATGATGATCTTCAGCCCGTCCTTCCCTTGCTCCAGGCCGTTCTCGCGCAGCACCTCGATGACCTTGCGGCCTTCGCCGAGGGTGCGCACGAACGGAATCATCACCCAGCAGTTGTCCAGCCCCATCGTCTCGCGGACCTTGCGCACCGCGCGGCATTCCAGCGCGAACGCGTCGCGGAACGAGGGGTCGACATAACGGCTGGCGCCGCGGAAGCCGATCATCGGGTTTTCTTCGTGCGGCTCGTAGCGCGCCCCGCCGATCAGGTTGGCGTATTCATTCGATTTGAAGTCCGACAGGCGCACGATCACCGGATTCGGCGCGACCGAGGCGGTGATGGTGGCGATGCCTTCGGCGAGACGGTCGACGTAGAAATCGACCGGGCTGGCGTAGCCGGCCATCTTCGCGTCGATCTTGCGCCGGATGTCGGCATCCTGGTTGGCGTAATCCAGAAGTGCTTTCGGATGAACCCCGATGTGGCTGGCGATGATCATTTCCAGTCGCGCCAGACCGATCCCGGCATTGGGCAACATCGCGAAATCGAAGGCGCGCTCCGGGTTCGCCACGTTCATCATGATCTTCAGCGGCGCCGGCGGCATATTGTCGAGGTCGGTGACGATGCGTTCGAACGGCAGCTCGGTGTCGTAGATGAAGCCGGTGTCGCCTTCGGCGCAGCTGATCGTCACCGGCTGGCCGTCCTGGATCGAATCCAGCGCATTGCCGGTGCCCACAACGGCGGGGACGCCCAGTTCGCGGGCGATGATCGCGGCGTGACAGGTACGGCCGCCGCGATTGGTGACGATGGCGGCGGCGCGCTTCATCACCGGTTCCCAGTCGGGATCGGTCATGTCGGCGACCAGCACGTCGCCGGGCTGCACGCGATTCATATCGGCCAGCGAACGCACCACGCGGGCGACGCCGCTGCCGATCTTGTTGCCGATCGCACGACCTTCGGCGATGACCTCGCCGCGGCGGTTGAGGCTGTAGCGTTCGATCTGGGTGGCGTGCGCGCGGGACTTCACGGTTTCCGGACGCGCCTGCACCACGAAGAGTTTCCCGGTGATGCCGTCCTTCGCCCACTCGATGTCCATCGGACGGCCGTAGTGTGCCTCGATGGTCAGTGCCTGCCGCGACAGTTCCTGCACGTCTTCGTCGGTGATCGAGAAGCGGTCGCGCAGTTCGGCCGGGGTGTCTTCGTTGCGCACGCGCTCGCCGGGCTTGTCCGAATAGACCATGCGGATCTGCTTGGCGCCCATCGAGCGGCGCAGGATCGCCGGCTTGCCCGCGCGCAGGGTCGGCTTGTAGACGTAGAACTCGTCGGGATTCACCGCGCCCTGGACCACGTTCTCGCCGAGGCCGTAGCTGGCGGTCACGAACACCACTTCGCGGAAGCCCGATTCGGTGTCGAGCGTGAACAGCACGCCGGAGGAACCGACATCGGAACGTACCATCAGCTGCACGCCGGCCGAGAGGAACACATCCTCGTGCTTGAAGCCGTGGTGCACGCGGTAGGCGATGGCGCGGTCGTTGTAGAGGCTGGCGAATACTTCCTTGACCTTGCGCACCACGTCGTCGGCGCCGGTCACGTTGAGGAAGGTTTCCTGCTGGCCGGCGAACGAGGCGTCGGGCAGGTCTTCGGCGGTGGCCGACGAGCGCACGGCGACCGCGACCTCGATGCCGCCGTTGTCTGCGCACAGCTGCGCATAGGCGCTACGGATGTCGGCGTCGAGCTGCGGCTGCAGCGGGGCGTCGATCACCCAGCCGCGGATTTCCCCGCCGGCGGCGTTGAGCGCCGGCACATCTTCGACATCGAGGGTCGCCAGACGGTCGAAGATGCGCTGATGCAACTGGTTGTGGGCGATGAAGTCCTTGAATGCCTCGGCGGTGGTGGCGTAACCGCCCGGCACGGAGACCCCCAGCCCGGCCAGATGGCCGATCATTTCGCCCAGCGAGGAGTTCTTGCCGCCCACGCGGGCGAGGTCGGACAGGCGCAGCGCGTGCAGCCAGAGGATGTTCTCGTTCAACGGGGGCTCCATACGGGCGCGGTGCGGCGCCGGGAAAGCGGTTATTTTAACAAGACCGCGAGCCGCGTAGTCCCATCTCCTTCCACCAATGCGAGCCTCATGAGCCAGACCCGACCGGTTTTCTACATCTCCGACGGTACCGGCATCACCGCCGAAACCATCGGCCACAGCCTGTTGACCCAGTTCGGCGAGACGCATTTCCGTACGGAACGCATCTCGTTCGTGGACACCGCGGAAAGGGCGGTGGAGGTCGCAGCGCAGATCCGCGCTGCCGGCGTGGCTCTCGACGCTCGCCCCATCGTCGTCAGTTCCTGTGTCGACGCCAATCTCAGTGCGGTGCTGGCCGAGAGCGGGGCGCTGATGCTGGACGTGTTCGCCCCGTTCATCGAGCCGCTGGAGCGCGAGTTGGGCCAACAGCGGCTGTCGCGGGTGGGGCACGCGCATGGCATCGTCGATTTCGAGACCTATCACCGCCGTATCAATGCGATGAATTTCGCCCTGACCCACGACGACGGCATGGCCACCAACTACGATGAGGCCGATGTGATTCTGGTCGCCGTCTCCCGCGCGGGCAAGACTCCGACCTGCATCTATCTGGCCATGCATCACGGCGTGAAAGCGGCGAACTACCCGCTGACCGAAGAAGATCTGGAGCACGACCGTCTGCCGCCGCGGTTGCGGCAGCACCGCGCCAAGCTGTTCGGACTGACCATCGACCCGATCCGGCTGCAGCAGATCCGCCAGGAGCGCCGGGCCAATTCGCGCTATGCCGAACTGGAGACCTGCAAGCGCGAGGTCGTGGCGGCGGAAGCGATGCTGCGCGCCGAACGCATTCCCACGTTGAGTACCACGCATACGTCGATCGAGGAGATCGCGAGCAAGGTGATGACGACGCTGGGGATTCATCGCGAGATGTATTGAGATGAATCCGAACCGGGCAGCCGGAATTTCCGGGGCGGTCGTGCAGCGCAGCGAGTCCCATATTCCCCGCGTTTCCGCGATCCGTCAATGCTGTCGCGGATCGCATGGGGTGTGTACGATCCGCTGCATGCCGCACGTCCTTTCCCGCTCGATCGACGCCACGAAAATCAACCGGTTCTCCTGGTTGATGGCGCTGTATGCCGAAAATCACCAGCGCCTCCATCGGCTGTTCATCCCCGAGGATCTGCGCGAGGGCCGCTATCTGTCTTCGGTCGGCGACGGCCTCGACCTGCATCTGGACGTGGTGGCGCAGCACGCCTACACCGTCGAACTGCGACTGAGCTACGCGCTGATCGACCCGGTGACCGGCGAGCCGGATCCGTCCGCGCACGTGCGCCTCTATCGCGATACCAAACAGGTGGAAGCGACGCATTGTTATCTCGGCCGGCGCTGGCAGGACGTGATCGGCATGTGCCCGGCGCCGGGCGAAGCGCTGGATCACCGCTTGCGCATGAACACCTTTCTCGGCAAGTGGCTGCAGTACCTTGCCGAACGTGGGCACGGCGCCGCCAGTCTGCGCGAGCGGCACGACGATGCCAGGTTTCCCGCATCACTGCCGGATGCTTGAGAACGACGCGTTCTGAGTTATTGACGTTTCTGCATGAGAAAACGACGAAGCCCGCGTGAGCGGGCTTCGTCGTTTCGAATAGTGGCGTCCCCACGGGGATTCGAACCCCGGTGTCCACCGTGAAAGGGTGGTGTCCTAGGCCTCTAGACGATGGGGACGTCGTAGAACTCTGTCACTGCTTCAAATCCGGCCTGACGATCTGAAGCGTCTTGAATTTTGGTGGAGCCAGGCGGGATCGAACCGCCGACCTCCTGCATGCCATGCAGGCGCTCTCCCAGCTGAGCTATGGCCCCATGTGTGTCTGGAGAGCGCAAAAGTCTAGACGGCGTCCGCGGAAGCGTCAAGCATCGGCGGAACAATTTTTTCGCAGGGCCTCACCACAGCGCATCGCGCAGCTTGTACCAGGCCATCGCCGCGACCAGCATCGGGGTGCGGAAGGTGCGGCCGCCGGGGAAATCGCGGTGGCGGATGCGTTCGAACACATCCAGCCGCCCGGACTGCCCGCGGATCGCTTCGGCGATGACCTTGCCGGCCAGACCGGTGACGTTCACGCCGTGCCCGGAGAAGCCCTGCGCGAAATAGACGTTGTCCTTGCCGATCCGGCCCCAGTGCGGCGCGCGGTTGAAGCTGATGTCGATGGTGCCGCCCCAGACGTGCTCGAAATCGACATCGGCCAGTTGCGGAAACACCTTGCGCATCCGTCGGGTCATCACCCAGGCCAGATTCGGCGGCTGGAAATTCGAATAACTGGCACGGCCGCCGAACAGCAGGCGGTGGTCGCTGCCGAGTCGGAAGTAATCCAGCGCCCAGTTGGTATCGGCGACGGCCATGTCGTTGGCGATCAAGGCCCGGGCGCGGGCTTCACCCAAGGGCCGGGTGGCGCCGATGTAGGTGCCGACCGGCATGATCTTGCGGTCGAGCTCCGGGGCGATGCCCTTGACCAGAGCGTTGCCCGCGAGGACGGCGAAATCGCAGCGCACGCGGCCGTCGGTGGTATGCAGGATCGGGCGCGTGCCGTGTTCGATCCGCAGCACCTTGCTGGCTTCGCAGATGCGCACGCCGGCCGCGAGCGCCGCGCGGGCGAGGCCGAAGGCGTACTTCAGCGGATGCAGATGCCCGGAACGTTCGTCGTACAGTCCGCCCAGATAGCGCGGCGAGTCGAGCATCGCGCGCAGCGATGCGCGGTCGTGCCACGCCAGGGGGTAATCGTAGTGTTGCTGGAGTTCGTCCTGCCAGGCCAGCAACTCGCGCACCTGGCGCGGCTTGATCGCGACGTGGCAGTGTCCGGGACGCCAGTCGCAGTCGATCCCGTGGCGTTTGCGGCGTTCGTGGATCAGCCGGATGCTTTCCAGCGACCAGTCGAACATGCGCCGGGCGTCTTCGCGCCCGAGCAGGGTTTCCAGTTTGCCTTCGCTGCAGCCCCAGCCGAAGATCACCTGGCCGCCGTTGCGGCCCGACGCGCCCCAGCCGATGCGCTCGGCTTCGAGTACCACGACTTTGTAGCCGGCTTCGGCCAATTCCAATGCTGTGGACAGGCCGACGTAACCCGCGCCGAGGATGCAGACATCGGCGTCGATATCGCCCCGCAATGCCGGCTGCGGCGGCAACGGCTCGGCGCTGGCGGCGTACCAGCTGGGCGGGTAGGGGGCAGAGATCATCGGATCGTCGTTTCCGGTTCTGTAGGAGGGTCTTCAGGCCCGAGGGTTGCCCGGAAGGCGGGATCGGGCTTGAAGGCCCTCCTACGTGATGCATTCACACCGACCGCAGGTACCAGTCGTATTCCAGCGTGGTCACTTCGCGATAGAAGCTGTGCAGTTCCTTCAGCTTCTGCTGGCCGTAAATATGGCGGAAGCGTTCGCCGAACTGGTCGGCGATGAAATCGCTGGCCATGAAGTCGCGGATCGAGTCGCGCCAGTAGGGCGTCTTGATCTCGGTCTGTTCGTAGGCGTTGCCGACCACCGGCGCGCCAGGGTCGTAACCGTGTTCGATGCCGTCGAGCATGCCGGCCAGCACCGCGGCGGTGGCGAGATAGACGTTCGCGTCGGCGCCGGCGATCCGGTGCTCGATGCGGGTGTTCTTCTGGTCGCTGTGCGGCACGCGCATGGCCACGGTGCGGTTGTTGAAGCCCCAGACTTCGTTCAGCGGTACGAACGCATTGAGTACGAAGCGCCGGTAGCTGTTGGCGTTGGGCGCGAACAGCAGCAGGCCATCCTTCGCGCTGCGCTGCAGGCCGCCGATGGCGTGGCGCAGCGCGTCGCAGGGCGCGTCCGGCGTGCAGGCGAAGATGTTGTCGCCGTTCGCATCCAGCACGCTGGCGTGGATGTGCAGGCCGCTGCCGGCCTGATCGACCAGTGGTTTGGCCATGAAACTGGCCTGCAAGCCCTGTTTCTGGGCGATCGACTTGATCGCACGCTTCAGGTAGATCGCATCGTCGCAGGCCAGCAGGGCGTCGTCCCGGTGCTTGAGGTTGATCTCGAACTGGCCGGGCGCGTACTCGGCCACGGCGGTGTCGGCCGGGATGCCCTGGATCCGGCAGGCATCGGCGACGGCATCGATGAAATCGTGGAAATCGTTGAGGTCTTCGATGTAGTAGACCTGCGTGCTCATGTTGCGCGCCCCGGTGTGCGCGTTGACCGGCGGTTGCGGCCGGCCGTGGGCGTCGGGCAGACGGTCGAAGAGATAGAACTCCAGTTCCACCGCGACCACCGGCTTCAGCCCGCGCGCGGCGTAGCGGGCGAGCACGCGCTTCAGCACTTCGCGGGGATTGGCTTCGAAGGCGCTGCCGTTGGCGTCTTCCATCGACAGCAGCAGTTGCGCCATCGGCCGCGGCGACCACGGCACCGGCCGCAGCGTGCCCGGCACCGGGCGGCAGATGCGGTCCTCGTCGCCGATGTCGTAGCCCAGCCCGGTCTCCTCGACGGTATTGCCGGTGATGTCGGTCGCGATCAGCGACATCGGCAGGCAGATGCCGTCGGCGTAGACCTTCTCCAGCGCGCTGCGGGTGATGCGTTTGCCGCGCAGCAGGCCGTTCATGTCGGGCAGGATCAGGTCGACCGACTCGCAGTCGGGAGTCTGCTGCAACGCGAGAAGGTCTTCGGGCGTGAGGCTTGCGGGCATGATGGCGGGGTTCTTCATGGTCTCGGCACAGTGTGACAGTTGCCGTTAAGGGCTGGAAGGCGTCAAGAATACTCAACGGGCATCTTGCCAACTCTCCCGTCGTTGCGGCGAAAAATCGCTGCTGCAATGCAGCATCCTGCGATTGATTGCCGATCGCCGGGGGCGAGTGTTGCAGAAATCGAACATGCCGGTTAACGTGCGGACGCCCTTCCCCGACGCCTCGCCAAGAGCCTCCCGCATGTCCTCGCCATCGGCACGGCTACCGCTGGTCGGTCTGCCGACCGACCGCAAAGTCATCGGCCCGCACCCTTTTCTCGCGGTCGGAGAGAAGTATGTCCGCGCTGTCGTCGACGGTGCCGGATGTCTGCCGCTGTTGATCCCCGGCCTGCAGCCGACGTTGCCGCTGCCGCAACTGCTGGAGGGGCTGGACGGCGTTCTGTTGACCGGTTCGGTGAGCAATATCGAGCCGCATCGCTACAGCGACGAGCCCAGCTACTCAGGCAATCTCCACGACCCGGCCCGCGACGAAACCAATCTGGCGCTGATTCCGCTGGCGATCGAGCTTGGGCTGCCGATCCTCGCCATCTGCCGCGGCTTCCAGGAAATCAACGTCGCCTTCGGTGGCCGTTTGCATCAGAAGGTGCATGAAGTGGCCGGCTACATGGATCATCGCGAGAACCCGGGCGATCCGCTCGATCGGCAGTACGCGCCGACCCACGAGATTGCGCTCAGTCCGGGCGGCTGGCTGGCGGGTATCGCCGGTGTGGAGCGCGTGCGGGTCAACTCGCTGCACGGGCAGGGCATCGCCGCACTGGGCGATGGCCTGACGGTGGAGGCGACCGCGCCGGATGGATTGATCGAAGCCTATCGCCGCGGCAATTGCGGGCCTTCCGACGGATCGTCCGGTCCATTCCTCCTCGCGGTGCAATGGCATCCCGAATGGCGTGTACTCGAAAATCCTTTCCATCAGGGCATTTTCCGTGCCTTCGGCGATGCCTGCCGACAACGCGCCAACCAACGGATACGATGACGGCATGAGCCCGAAAACCCCAGCCCGCAAAGCGCCTTCCAAACGCACGGTCACCCAGCGAAAGCCCGCGCCGGTCGCTGCAGACGCCCAACCCGGCGAACACGCGCTGCTCCGCTGGCTGAAGGAACGCAACATCACCGAAGTCGAATGCCTGGTGCCGGACATCACCGGCAACGCGCGCGGCAAGATCATCCCCGCGGACAAGTTCTCGCACGATTACGGCACCCGGCTGCCGGAGGGCATCTTCGCCACCACCGTCACCGGCGACTATCCCGACGATTACTACGACCTGATTTCTCCCTCCGACGCCGACATGCTGTTGCGCCCGGATCCGGACACGGTACGGCTGGTGCCCTGGGCCACCGATCCCACGGCACAGGTCATCCACGACTGTTACACCAAGGCCGGTGAACGCCACGAACTCGCCCCGCGCAACGTCCTCAAACGCGTACTCGATGCCTACGAGGCGCTGGGCCTGCGGCCGGTGGTCGCGCCCGAGGTCGAGTTCTTCCTGGTCCAGAAGAACACCGACCCGGATTTCCCGCTGCAGCCGCCCGCCGGGCGTTCCGGTCGTCCGGAGACCGCGCGTCAGTCGTATTCGATCGACGCGGTCAACGAATTCGACCCGATCCTCGATCTGATGTACGACTACAGCGATGCGATGCAATTGGACGTCGATACGCTGATCCACGAATCCGGCGCGGCGCAGTTGGAGGTCAATTTCACCCATGCCGATGCGATGTCGCGTGCCGACCAGGTGTTCATGTTCAAGCGGATGATGCGCGAAGCCGCGATGCGCCACGGCGTATACGCGACCTTCCTGGCCAAGCCGATGGAGAACGAGCCCGGCAGCGCGATGCACATCCACCAGAGCCTGGTGGATGTCAAGACCGGAAAGAACGTCTTCACCGGCAAGGGCGAGGGCAAGCACAGCCGGACCTTCGAGCATTACCTCGGCGGCCTGCAGAAATACGTGCCGATGACGATGGCGTTCTTCGCGCCGAACGTGAACTCCTATCGCCGTCTGGCGCTGGGGCAGGTGGCGCCGATCAATGTGCAGTGGGGCTACGACAACCGCACCTGCGGTCTGCGGGTGCCGATGGACACGCCGGAGAACACCCGCGTCGAAAGCCGTTTCGCCGGTTCCGATGCCAATCCCTATCTGGCGATGGCCGGCACCCTGGCCTGCGGCCTGTTCGGGATTCGCGAAAAACTGCTGCCGACCGCACCGCTGACCATCAGCGCCCAGGATGTCGGTTTCGAGCTGCCGCGTTCGCTCGGCGAAGCGCTTGATCAGCTGGAAACCTGTACGACGCTGCACGATCTTCTGGGCGCACGGTTCGTGCGCGCCTACATCTCGGTCAAGCGCAAGGAGTACGAAACCTTCTTCCGCGTGATCAGCTCGTGGGAGCGCGAATTCCTGCTGCTGAACGTCTGATCCGCCGCTGCGATCGTCCCTATCGCGGGTAAATCCGCTCCTACAGTCAATCTCCGGAACCATCATGGAAAAAGCCGACATCGCCCACCTGCAGCAGCTCGACGCCGCGCATCACCTGCATCCGTTCAACGACAACGCCGCGCTGGCGAAGAAGGGCACACGTATCCTGACCCGCGGCGAAGGCGCCTATGTCTGGGATGCCGATGGCAACAAGCTGCTCGACGCCTTCGCGGGACTGTGGTGCGTGAACATCGGCTATGGCCGCAAGGAGCTCGGCGAAGCCGCTTCGCGGCAGATGACCCGACTGGCGTACTACAACAGTTTCTTCCAATGCACGGTGGAGCCGACGATCCAGCTCTCGGCCAAACTGGCGGAGCTCACGCCGGCCGATCTCAACCACGCCTTCTTCACCAATTCCGGCTCCGAGGCCAACGACACCATCCTGCGCCTGGTGCGCCATTTCTGGGCGGTGCAGGACCAGCCGCAGAAGAACATCTTCATCGGTCGCCACAACGGTTATCACGGCACCACGATGGCCGGCGCCAGCCTCGGCGGCATGGCCGGCATGCACAAGCAGGGTGGGTTGCCGATCCCCGACATCCATCACATCGATCCGCCGTTCTGGTTCGCCGACGGCGGCGACCTCTCGCCCGAGGAATACGGGCTGGTCGCTGCGCGACGGCTGGAAGACAAGATCCTCGCGCTCGGCCCGGATCGGGTCGCGGCCTTTATCGGCGAGCCGATCATGGGCGCGATCGGCGTCTATATCCCGCCGACGACCTACTGGCCGGAGGTCGAACGCATCTGCCGCAAATACGACGTGCTGCTGGTCGCCGATGAGGTGATCTGCGGTTTCGGCCGCACCGGGCAATGGTTCGGCGCGGACCATTTCGGCTTCACGCCGGACGTGATGACGCTCGCGAAGGGCATCACCTCGGGTTATATCCCGCTGGGCGCAGCGATGTTCAACGACCGGGTCGCCGGCGTGCTGAAGCACCAGGGCGGCGAACTGGCCCACGGCTGCACCTATTCGGGCCATCCGGTCTGCACCGCAGTGGCGCTGGAGAACATCCGCATCCTGCAGGAAGAGGGCATCGTCGACCGCGCCCGTACCGACATCGCCCCATATCTGTCGCAGCGCTGGGCGGAGCTCGGCGAACACCGTCTGGTGGGCGAGGCGCGCATCGCCGGTATGGTCGGTGCGCTGGAACTGGTGCCGGACAAGGGCAAGCGCGCGTTCTTCGAGGAGCGCGGCAAGGTCGGCGTGCTCTGCCGGGACATGGCCCTGCGCAACGGGCTGATCCTGCGTGCGACCTATGATTCAATGCTGTTGTCGCCGCCGCTGATCATCACCCGCGAGCAGGTCGACGAATTGTTCGAGAAAACCTGGAAGTCGTTGAACGAGACCGCGGTCGCACTGGAGCAATGATCGCCATCGTATGGCCGCTGGCGCAGACCGCCGGGCTGCGCGACACTCGCTCTGTGAACCGCTACCGCCATCCACCGATGCCCGACCGGGCGAGAGGAATGCCATGAAATTGCGAATGCTGGGTCTGTCCGTCGCTGTCTCCATGCTGGTCGCCTGCGGGGGCGACAACCAAGCCGCCGACGGCGGCAAAGCCGGGGGCGGCGAGAAGATCGTCAACGTCATCAACTGGTCGGATTACATCGCCGAAGACACCAACGCCAACTTCGAGAAGGCCACCGGCATCAAGGTGGTCTACGACGTGTTCGACAGCAACGAAGTGCTGGAAACGAAACTGCTGGCCGGGTCGAGCGGCTACGACGTGGTGGTGCCGTCCTCCGACTTCCTCGGTCGACAGATCAAGGCCGGCGTCTTCCATCCGCTGGACCGCAGCAAGATCCCCAACTACGCGAACCTCGACCCGACGATCATGAAGCGCCTGGAGAACCTCGATCCGGGCAACCAGTACGGCATCCCGTACATGATCGGCACCACCGGTATCGGCTACAACGTCGACAAGGTCAAGGCGGCCTTCGGCAATACCGATGTCGCCAACAGCCTGGATCTGGTCTTCAAGCCGGAAAACATCTCCAAGCTCAAGGATTGCGGCGTCACCCTGCTCGACGCGCCGATCGACATCATCAAGATCGCGCTGCACTATCAGGGCGAAGATCCCAACAGCGAAGATCCGGCGGTCATCGCCAAAGCGGTGCCCTTGCTCAAAGCGATCCGCCCGTACATCACCACGTTCCACTCTTCTTCCTACATCGACGCGCTGGCCAGCGGCGATACCTGTCTGGTGCTGGCCTGGTCGGGCGACATCATCCAGGCGCGCAACCGCGCCGCCGAGGCCGGGAACGGCGTCAACATCGCCTATTCGATCCCGAAGGAAGGCGCGCCGCAGTGGTTCGACATGCTGGCGATCCCGAAGGACGCCAAACACATCGATGAGGCCTACGCCTACATCAACAATCTGCTCGACCCGAAGGTGATGGCGGCGAACTCCAATTTCATCAGCTATCCGAACGCGATCCCGGCGACCATGCCGATGATCCTGCCGGAAATCACCAGCGATCCGACGCTGTATCCGCCGCCGGACGTCGCCGCCAAGCTGTGGACCTTCACTGTCGTTCCGCCGAAGGTGGCCGAGCAGTACACGCGTATCTGGACCGATCTGAAGACGGGTCGCTGATACCTGCGCGGGGCCGACGTCGCCGGCCCCGCGATGCGCTGTAGATCAAGTGTGCTGCACAACACGACGGGGATGATGGATGGGCACCGAGCCGACCAGCAGCGTCAAAGAAAACGGCAAAGACACCGAGGATTACCTGCGGATCGTCGATGTGCGCAAGGAGTTCGACGGTTTCGTCGCGGTCGAAGACACCAATCTCGGCATCCGCAAAGGCGAGATCTTCGCATTGCTCGGCGGCTCGGGATGCGGCAAGTCGACGCTGCTGCGCTGCCTCGGCGGGTTCGAAAAACCGACCTCGGGCAAGATCTACCTGGACGGTCAACTGATGAACGATCTGCCGCCCTACGAGCGGCCGATCAACATGATGTTCCAGTCGTATGCGCTGTTCCCGCACATGACCGTGGCCCAGAACATCGCGTTCGGCCCGAAACAGGACGGCATGCCGAAACAGCAGATCGAAGCGCGCGTCACCGAGATGCTGAAACTGGTGCAGATGGAAAAATACGCCCAGCGCAAGCCGCACCAGCTCTCCGGCGGCCAGCAGCAGCGCGTGGCGCTGGCGCGATCGCTGGCGAAAGGGCCGAAGCTGCTGCTGCTGGACGAACCGATGGGCGCGCTGGACAAGAAGCTGCGCTCGCAGATGCAACTGGAGCTGGTCAGCATCATCGAGAAGTCGGGCGTGACCTGCGTGATGGTGACCCACGATCAGGAAGAGGCCATGACCATGGCCACCCGCATCGCGCTGATGGATACCGGGCGCATCCGTCAGGTCGCTACGCCCGACGAAATCTACGAATCGCCGACCAGCCGGTTCGCCGCCGAATTCATCGGTTCGGTCAACATGATCGAAGGCCGGATCGACGAGGACATGAAGGACTACGTGACCATCCGTGCGCCGCAGCTGCCGGATGTCATCTACGTCGGCCACGGTATCTCCGGTTACGAAGGCCAGGACGTCGCGTTCGCGGTGCGTCCGGAAAAAGTGCAGATCAGCAAGGAAGAACCGGCGCAGCCGCACAACAAGGCGCGCGGCAGGATCGAGGACATCGCCTATTTCGGCAGCCACTCGGTCTTCCACGTGCGATTGCCCACCGGCTTCAAGATGATGGCGAACTTCGCCAACCAGGAACGCTGGGCCAGCGAGGGCATGACCTGGGGCGATGAGGTCTGGGTGTGCTGGGGCGAGAACGAAGGCGTGGTGCTGACCTCATGAGCACGGGCATCGGCAAGGTCCTGGCGAAGCTGGTGCCCGGCAAACGCTGGGGCGTGATCGCGGTTCCTTATCTGTGGATGCTGTTGTTCTTCGCGATTCCGTTCCTGATCGTGCTGCGCATTTCCTTCTCGATGCGCGACCAGACCAAGTCGCCGCCGTACACGCCGATCATCGAATACATCGACAACGCAGTCACGATGAAGCTCAATCTGAGCCATTACGTGACCCTGGTGACCGATTCGCTGTACGTGCAGGCCTACGGCAGTTCGCTGTGGATCGCCGCGGTATCGACGCTGCTCGCGCTGCTGATCGGCTATCCGATGGCCTACGTCATTTCCCGGCTTTCGCCGTCCGCGCGCAACGTGGCGATGATGCTGGTGGTGCTGCCCTCCTGGACGTCGTTCCTGATCCGCGTGTATGCGTGGGTCGGCATCCTCAAGAACAACGGCCTGCTCAATGGATTGCTGATGAAGCTCGGCATCATCGAAGAGCCGCTGAAGATCCTCTACACGCCGATCGCGACCTATATCGGTATCGTCTACTGCTATCTGCCGTTCATGATCCTGCCGCTCTACACCAATCTGGTGAAGCACGACAACCGATTGCTGGAAGCCGCCTACGATCTCGGCGCCAAGCCGTGGCAGGCGTTCGTCAAGATCACGCTGCCGCTCTCGCGGGCCGGCATCATCGCGGGCTGCATGCTGGTGATGATTCCCGCGGTGGGCGAGTACGTCATTCCCGAGATGCTCGGTGGTCCGGATACGCTGATGATCGGTCGACAACTGGTCAACGATTTCAGCGCCGCGACCGATTGGCCGCGCGCGTCCGCGGTGGCGATCTCCATGCTGCTTCTGCTGCTGGTGCCGATCCTGATCTTCAACCGCGTGCAGCAGCGCGAAATGGAAGGGAAGCTGACATGAGCGCCTTCCGCAAGCATTGGCTGACGTGGTCCGTGCTGACGCTCGGCTTCGCGTTCCTCTATGTGCCGATCCTGATCCTGATGGCGTATTCGTTCAACGAGAGCAAACTGGCCAGCGTCTGGTCCGGATTCTCGTTCAAATGGTACGGCGAGTTGTTGCGCGACCGCGACATGCTCAATGCGGCATGGTTGAGCCTGAAACTCGCGTTCTTCTCCGCCACCGGCGCGGTGGTGCTGGGCACGCTGGCTTCGCTGGTGATGACGCGGATGCGGCATTTCCGCAGCCGTACGCTGTTCGGCGCGCTCATCACTGCGCCGCTGGTGATGCCGGAAGTGATCCTGGGTCTGTCGCTGCTGCTGCTGTTCGTATCGATGGGCAATGTGCTGAACGGGATGGGCATCGGTCATTTCCAGCCGAAAGGCGTGCTGACGCTGTGGATCGCGCACGTGACCTTCACGCTCGCGTTCGTGACCGTGGTCATTTCCTCGCGCATGTCGGAGCTGGACAAATCGCTGGAAGAAGCGGCGATGGATCTGGGCGCGAACCGAGTGAAGGTGTTCTTCCAGATCACCCTGCCGATCATCGCGCCCGCGCTCGTGGCCGGCTGGCTGCTGGCGTTCACGCTGTCGCTGGACGATGTGGTGATTTCCAGTTTCGTCTCCGGGCCGGGCTCGACCACCTTGCCCATCAAGGTGTTCTCGTCGGTGCGCCTGGGCCTGAATCCCAAGATCAACGCGCTGGCGACGATCATGGTCGCCATCGTCTCGCTCGTCGCGGTCATCGGCTGGTGGTGGATGCGCCGCGAGGAACGTCGCCGTCAGCGCGACATGCAACTGGCGATGCAGGACAACGGCTGATCGCCGCGTATACATCGTAGAGCTCCGCCGCGCATTCGCGGCGGAAGCACGCTCACACAAGAGGCAAACGAAATGACGGTCGAATTGATCCATCCATGGAGCGGGGAAGTCGGCTATCGCTATGACTACATCGGCGCGGCCGAAGTCGAGCGCATCCTCGAGGCGGCCGCCCAGGCCGCGCCGGCATGGGCGGCGCGCGACCTCGATGATCGCGGCGCGCTGCTGCGCGCGGTCGCGGCGCAGCTGCGCGAACAGCGCGATGCCATCGCCGCGACGATGACCGCCGACATGGGCAAGCTGCGGCGCGAAGCTCTGGTCGAAATCGAGAAATCGGCATCGGCTTGCGAATACTACGCAACACACGCCATCGACTATCTGCGCGACGGGATGATCGCCACCGAAGCGCATCGCAGCTATGTCACCTACGAACCGCTGGGCTGCATTTTCGCGGTGATGCCGTGGAATTTCCCGATCTGGCAGGTGTTCCGCTTCCTTGCGCCGGGGCTGATGGCCGGCAATGTCGCGGTCCTGAAGCATGCGAGCAACGTGCCGCGCTGCGCGGACGCCATCGCCCGCGTGCTGCGCGATGCCGGCATTCCCGAAGGCGTATTGGGCGTGCTGCACATCGACAATTCGATGGCTGCCCAAGTGATCGCCGACCCCAAGGTGAAAGCGGTCACGCTGACCGGAAGCGAACGCGCAGGCAGCGCGGTGGCTTCGACCGCCGGCAAACATCTGAAGAAATGCGTGATGGAACTCGGCGGCAGCGACCCGTTCGTGGTGCTGGACGATGCCGACCTCGACATCACCATCCCGGCCGCGATCGCATCCCGATTCGGTAACGCCGGCCAGACGTGCATCGCCGCCAAACGCTTCATCGTGACGCCGGGCATCGCCGATGCATTCGTGGCTCGCTTCGTCGAAGCCGCCGGAAAGCTCGCGGTCGGCGATCCGTCGGACGAGGCGACCACGCTCGCGCCGATGGCCCGCGCCGACCTGCGCGACGAAGTCCACGATCAGGTGCTGCGCAGCGTCGCCGCCGGCGCGAAGTTGCTGATCGGCGGCACGCCGGGGCAGGGCGGTTCGCACTATCCCGCGACCATCCTCGACCGCGTCGTGCCGGGCATGCCCGCGTACAGCGAAGAATTGTTCGGCCCGGCCGCGAGCATCCTGCGCGCCCGCGACGACGACGATGCCGTGCGCATCGCCAACGACACTGCGTTCGGGTTGGGCGCGAGTGTCTGGACCACCGACAAGGCACGCGGCGAGGCGGTCGCACGGCGTCTGCAGGCGGGTGCGACTTTCGTCAATGCGATCGTGCGCAGCGATGTGCGGTTGCCGTTCGGGGGCACCAAGACTTCGGGGTTCGGTCGTGAGCTGGCGGAGCATGGGATTCATGAGTTCATGAATATCAAGACGGTGTATGTGGCTTAGATATACAAATTAGATTACATGGGAGGTATGTCGATGCTTAGGCTGTTGATCGTTACGGCTGCGCTTGCCAGCTTGGGGCTAATCGCCATGATTCCCTTCGCTTTTGAAGAAATTCGTTGGCGGAATTGGAACTATGGAACAGAGAATAATCTCTTCCGCATCCTCTTAGTGCTATCGCCAATCGGGTCGCTTTCTCTTTGTTACTTTGCATTGCGGGAGAACTTGATCAGCCTGGTGCAGTTAACTCTGCAACGCCGTCGACTGGAGGCCGAAAAAGGCATTCTGGAAGCGCAAGAAGCAATTTCAGCCATGTCCCAAAAGGCGTCACGCTCCAGCGAGTTTGTCCGCCTTTGGACAGCTGCAAGTGTGGCGCCGAGCTATGATAAAGCAGCGTGGAAAGCTGTAGAGCGACATCTTCTTGAAGTGGGAGCTATCTAGAATTTCGTTCATATGGCATCGCTCAAGCGTCTTCTCTACGCCATGAGATCGGCTGTGACGAGCTCGAATCGGCATGAAGTGACTGACAGATCTACGGTAAAGCTTGGAACCTTTTTCGCGCTGGAGCGCGGGTTATTTTTTTTGTGCCACTGCGCCGCAAGCGGCGCGAACGGCGAAGCCGGCCCGAAGCGTCTGCCCTGTACTTGATACAGGGGTGAGCGCCGCAGGCGCGAGTCAAGAAAGCAACTGCAGAGCTTCCGCGCTTTGCGCGGGTCACTTTCTTTG
>JAIMKJ010000044.1:1063-32321 GCA_020692565.1 Thermomonas sp. | reverse complement strand
CCTTCTTGGTCATGATGTGATGGACCGGATCGTCGAGCTTGGTTTCGAAACGCATATCGCGGCCGGTAACGATGCCGACCAGCCGGCCGCCGTCGACCACCGGCACGCCGGAGATGTTGCGCGCCCACGTGAGCTTCAGCACTTCGCCGATGGTGGTATCGGGGCTGACCGTGAACGGCTCTTTGATGACGCCGGCCTCGAATGTCTTGACCTTGGCGACCTGTGCCGCCTGCTGGTCCAGCGTCAGATTCTTGTGGACGATGCCGATGCCGCCGAGTTGGGCCATCGCGACGGCGAGGCGGGCTTCGGTCACGGTGTCCATGGCCGCCGAAGCGATCGGCAGGTTCAGGCGCAGGGTGCGTGTGAGCCGGGTGGCGAGGGAGACGTCCTTGGGCAGGACGGTGGAGTGCGCGGGGACGAGCGAGACGTCGTCGAAGGTAAGCGCTTCAGCCTG
Source organism: Thermomonas sp. (assembly GCA_020692565.1). Classification (GTDB taxonomy): domain Bacteria; phylum Pseudomonadota; class Gammaproteobacteria; order Xanthomonadales; family Xanthomonadaceae; genus Lysobacter_I. The sequence continues at coordinate 31,867 of JAIMKJ010000044.1, read as the reverse complement.
GATGCGGAGCATGGCCGGTCCGATGGGAATGAAGCGCGTTATTGTACCGTGCCGGGCACCGTGTGGCGTGGATGCGGCCGGGAAAAGCAAATCCCCCCGTCATCGCTGCGCGATGCCGACCCCCTTTTGCAAAGGGGGTGCAGAACACGACTGCCTGCATTGGCTGGTTGAGGATGCGCTTTCGGCTGGCAGATCGCCTCTTCATGAAAATCGACCTTGTGCAGCACGAAAATCGGTTTTCTGCAGCGGTTACCCCCTTTGCAAAAGGGGGTCGGCGGCCGCGAAGCGGACGACGGGGGGATTTAAGCGTCAGACTCCGCCCACCGTCTCCGCAGCCTCCGCGGCTTCCAGGGTGTTCTGCATCAGGGTCGCGACGGTCATCGGCCCCACCCCGCCCGGAACCGGGGTGATCCAGCTGGCGCGGGCCGCGGCGGCCTCGAACTGCACGTCGCCGACCAGGCGGCCGTCGTCCAGGCGGTTGATGCCGACATCGATCACCACCGCCCCCGGTTTCACCCAGTCGCCCGGGATGAGGGCCGGGCGACCGACCGCCACCACCAGGATGTCGGCCTCGCCCACATGCCGGCGCAGCACGTCCTGCGGCGTGAACTTGTGGCAGCTGGTCACCGTGCAGCCGGCGATCAGCAGTTCCAGCGCCATCGGCCGGCCGACATGATTGCTCACCCCGACAATGGTGGCGCTCTGCCCGCGGACGGGCCGGTCGGTATAGGCCAGCAGCGTGGTGATGCCGCGCGGCGTGCAGGGCCGCAGGCCGAACTGGCGCAGGGCCAGATGGCCGACGTTTTCGGGATGGAAGCCGTCCACGTCCTTGCGCGGGTCGATCCGGTGGATCAGACGGGTCGCGTCCGGAATCCCGGGCAGCGGCAACTGCACCAGTATGCCGTGTACCGCCGGGTCGACGTTCAGCCGGTCGATCAGCGCCAGCAGTTCGGCTTCGGAGGTACCGGCGGGCAGATCGTGGTCGAGCGCCCGGATGCCGACTTTCTCCGCCGCCCGGCGCTTGTTGCGCACATACGACTGCGAGGCGGGGTCGCTGCCGACCAGCACCACCGCCAGCCCGGGACGCCGCTTGCCGACGGCGACACGCGCATCCACCAGCACTTTCAGGTCGTCGAGCAGCCGGTCGGCGATGCGTTTGCCGTCGAGGATGTTGGCGGTCATGGGGCGGTTGGCAGTCGTGGTGGCCGCGTATTATCGCCGAACCCGATTGCCCCCGCCCCGGCTCCGACACCCGCGCATGCACGAACCGTCGAAAACACCGCCGTCTGCCCGCGCCAGTCTCTCCGGACCTCACAGAGGGTTCCTCGCACTCGTGGCCCTGGAGTTGGCGATCTTCTGCACGATCGGTCTGATCTGGATGGTCTTCCTGGCCCCGGGCCTGCATGTGTGGTGGCTGCTGGTCCCGCTGCTGCCGATCCATTTCTCGCTCCGCCGGCTCACCGGACGCAAGGTGGTTTGCCCGTCCTGCGACCATTCGCTGATGGATCACGAGGGGTTCGCGATGTTCGCGAAAGCCTGCGACCATTGCGGCACACGTTTTCGCTGATGACCCCATGAACCCGCAGACCACGACCGAACTCGAAGCCGCCGCCTTCCGCCGCCTGCGCGATCATCTGATGCACGAGCGCACCGATGTGCAGAACATCGACCTGATGATCCTCGCCGGCTTCTGCCGCAACTGTCTGTCCGACTGGTATCGCGAAGCGGCCGTGGAACGCGGATTGGACATGACCAAGGACGCAGCCCGCGAAGCGGTCTACGGCATGCCGTTCGGCGAATGGAAGGCGAAGCACCAGCAGGAGGCGACGCCGGAGCAACTGGCGGCGTTCGAGGCGGCGCAAAAGCGGCATGCGTAGCTTTCTGGTGATCTCGACGGTGCTGGCCGTGCTGGCCTACGCCGGCGCATGCTGGTTCCTGCATGCGCGGCAGCGCCAGATGATCTACTACGGTTGGACAACAACCGCCGACGCCGCAGGCACGGATTTCGAGCTGAAGCGTCCCGATGCGGTGTTGCGCGGCTGGACGGTGAATTCTGGCAAACCCGCGCCCATCCTGTATTTCGGCGGCAACGCCGAGCGCATCGAAGCCAACCGCGAGGCGTTCGCGCGGCTGTTTCCCGATCACAGCGTGTATCTCGTCGCCTACCGCGGCTACGGCGCCAGCGGCGGCGAGCCGAGCGAGGCTGCACTGGTAGCCGATGCACTCGCCGTCTTCGATGAAGTGCAGCGACGACACCCCCGCGAAGGGGTCGACGTGATCGGCCGCAGCCTCGGCAGCGGCATCGCCAGCCAGGTCGCCGGGCAGCGGCCCGTCGAACGACTGGCGCTGATCACGCCGTTCGACAGCATGGTGGCCACTGCGCAATCGCACTATCGGATCTTCCCGGCGAGTTGGCTGCTGACCGAGCGCTACGAGTCGACGAAAGCGCTGCGCGCATATCGCCGCCCGGTGCTGATCGTGCACGGCGGACGCGACGACATCGTGCCGGAAGCGAACACGCTGCGGCTGATCGCGGCCCTGCCGGCGAAACCCCGGGTCGTGCGCATCGCGGCGGCAGATCACAACGATATCTCGCTGCACGCGGAATTCGATGCGGCGCTGTCCGGCTTCATGTCGCGATGATCGTCGGAACAACGCCGACGACCGCATGAGGCCCGCGCGCAGAACGCGTCAGCGATTCTCAGAGCGTGTTCAAAATCTCTCGATTCACTCCGTAGAGCGGCCTTCAGGCCGGCCCAGGCAGAACCCGGCCGGCGACGACATCAGGGCCGTGCCCACGGCTGACCAAAACGAAACGGCTGCGTATCGGAAGCAGCGGCCTGAAGGCCGCGCTATGGGGGATGGCATGCTTTTTTGTGGTTGCCATCGCAAGCGTGCGGAGATCTTGAACAGGCTCTCAGCGATTCAATTTCAGCAGGGCCGCCCAGTCCTGGCGATTGAGGTTGTAGGCTTTTTCGTCTCCGATCTCGAATATCTTCGCATCGTCGCCCTCCTGTTTCATCGACAGGGACAGCTGACCTCTGCGATTGAGATTCAATTTGCGCATGGTGACGCCCTGCACGACGTTGCCGCCGATCGCATAGAGCTTGCTGTCGCCGTCGAGATTCACGCCGACCACGATGTCGCAGTGCGAATCGAAAGCCTTCGAAGAGCGGTCGAGCCTGTCGACCAGGCCACGGTAGCCGTACACGCGGTTCTTTTCGCGCAGATAGCACACCAGATCGCCCACCGCCGGCGCTTCCCGGCTCGGGTCGACCAGCCGATACGGGCCATCGACCGGCCTGCGCCTGGCATCGCCGATGTAATAGGAATGCGACGACGACCGGACGAACCCTGACACCTCCGCCGTTTTCATCACGAAGGATACGAAGGTCGCGGACCACGGCACATCGATCAGGAATGCGCGGCAGGCGGCCTTCGCCGCCCAGTCCTGCGCATCGCCGACGCAATCGGAGGCGCCGTTGCGTCGTTCGCTGCCGCCGGCATCGACCTGGCGCTGTTCCCAGCGCGCGTTGTCGTCGAGCAGACCGGAAGCTTTCCAGTAATGCGCCACGCGGCGCCAGGTCGGCGTGCGGTCGTCGCCAAGCTTGTCCTTCTCGGCTTCCATCGATGCGAGCCTGACGATCCGCCCCTGGGCATTGATGAAAGGTCTGCGCCAGAGCGCATGCTCGTCGCAGGCGACCCGTGCGATGCGCAGCGCAGCCGGCGATACGTTCGCGCCTTGGCCGGAAAGCTCGCACACATCCTCTGCCCTGACGTGGAAAGCCATCGCCGACATGCACAGGAACGCGATGCGGAGCTTCACGGACAAGACTTTCATTCCTCACTCCTGCCGGAACACGGCGGCGAACTCGGCCGGCTTATCCACCGGCGCAGAATGCGGCGTAATCGATATAGCCCGGAAACGCCCGACCGGGCGCGCAGACCGCGCAATCCGGGTCTGCCGACAGCCGCGTTTCGCGGAAGCGCATCGACAATGCGTCGAAGTGCAACAGTCGGCCGCTGAGCGGCACGCCGATGCCGAGGATCAACTTGATCGCTTCGGTCGCCTGGATCAGCCCGATCACGCCGGGCAGCACGCCGAGCACGCCGGCCTCGGCGCAGTTGGGCGCGGCGTCCGGCGGCGGCGGTTCCGGGAACAGACAGCGATAGCAGGGCGCATGGCCGCGGCGACGGCCGGCATCGAACACGCTGGCCTGGCCCTCGAAACGATGCACCGCGCCGTAGACCAGCGGTTTTCCGAGTTTCACGCAGGCGTCGTTGAGCAGGTAGCGCGCGGGGAAATTGTCGGCGCCGTCGACCACCACATCCACGTCCTCGAGCAGGCGTTCGACGTTCGCGCTGCCGACGCGCTCGACGATGGGCTCGATGGCCGTGCGCGGATTCAGCGCCGACAGCGCACTCGCGGCGGATTCGACTTTCGGCGTGCCGATGCTCGCTTCGGTGTGCAGGATCTGTCGCTGCAGATTGCTGCGGTCGACCACGTCGTCGTCGGCGATGCGCAGCGTGCCGACACCGGCCGCAGCGAGATAGTAAGCGGCCGGCGAACCCAGGCCGCCTGCGCCGATGAGCAGCACGCGCGCGGCTTCGAGCCTGCGCTGACCGTCCACGCCGACCTGCGGCAGCCGCAGATGGCGCGAATAGCGTTCGGCGAAGTCCGCATCGATATCGCCGACCGGCCTGACCAGCGGCAGCGACTCGTCGGCCCAGCGCGTGGTGCCGCCCGCGACCGACGCGATGTTCGCGAAACCCTGCGCGGCCAGCGCCTCGGCGGTCCGCAGCGAGCGCATCCCGCCCTGGCAGATCAACAGCACTTCGACATCGCGATCCGGCAGATGCTCACCCGCATCGGCGATCAATGCCTCCATCGCGATGCCGCGCGCGCCCTCGGCCATGCCCAGCGCGCGCTCGTGCGTCTCGCGCACGTCGATCAACACCGCGCCGCGGCGCTGTCTGCGCATGGCGTCTACCGGCGTGATCTCGCGGACGTCCATCAAACCATGCCTGTCATGCTTTCGCCCGGGTGGGAACGAAGCTCATTCCATCGTGTCCGCATGGGCTGTGTCCGGCTGCACCAGCGACATATCGCGGGTATTTTTCTGCACGGCGATCGATGCGAACAGGCTCATCATGAAAGCGATCGCATAAAAGCCTTTCTCGGTCGCCAGCATTTCCGCATTCCACAAGCCTACCGACAGCAACAGAATCGAAAGCAGCGTGGAAAACCAGCTCAAGCCGTAATAGATATTTGTGACCGGAATGCCTTCCAGCCTGTCGCGAACGGCCTTTTGCACCGAGACGGCGGAGAACAGCCCGTACATCAACACCGTGAAGTAATAGCCTTTCTCGTTGAGCTGCATCGGCGCATTCCACAGCGCGACCAGATAAGCGAGCATCCCCACCAGCAAAGCGGTCCAGGATGCGCCGATGAATGCTGCCGAAGGTCGGCCGGTGATGCGATTCGTTCTCACGTGAACAACTCCTGTTTCATGCGATCGGATCGGGATGGTCCAGGCGACGATCGCGGATTGCAGCGGCCTGGCGGCATGAGATTAGTCCGGTGGAGGAAAGAATACACGGGCCATCCCGACGGTATCGAAGAACGAGACGAAGGGTATCGACGGAAGCGCAATCGCGTCGCTATCGTTTCAATACGCCAGAACATCGACGACGCTCCCTGCCTCCAGCGTCATCTCGCCCTCGCCAAGCACGATCAATGCATCGCTGTCTGCGGCGGCGCGCATGCGATGCGAGCCGTCGGCGGGATTGGGTTCGACGCGCAGCCGGCCTTCGTCGTCGCAGGACAATCGCCCACGGAGGAATTCGAGGCGCTCATGGGTCTTGCGCCAGCGCGTGCCCAGCCGCGCGCGCAGACGCGAGCGCGGCTCCGCGCGGCCCTGCAGGCCGTCGAACAACGCGCGCCCCAGGGTGAGCCACGTCGCCAGCACCGACACCGGGTTGCCCGGCAGGCACAGGAACAGCGCGTCGCCGAGACGGCCGCCATCGGCGAACAATATCGGCATACCGGGCTTCATCCGCACTTTCCAGAAATGCACGTCGCCTTCCGCCTGCAGCAGCGCCGGGATGTGATCCTTCTCTCCCGCGGACACGCCGCCGCAGGTGATGACCACATCGAAGGCGTGTCCGGCATGGCGCAGACCCGCGTCGATCGCCCCCGGATCGTCGCTGAGGTTCGGCCACGCCACCGGCTCGTAACCGTCGGCGCGCAGCAGCCCCATCAGCAGTTCGCGATTGCTGTTGTACAGTTCGCCCGGCCGCAGCGGCAGGCCGGGCTCGACCAGCTCGTCGCCGGTGGTGAAGACCGCGACCGTCGGCCGCCGGACCACGTCGAGGCGATCCACGCCCTGCCCCGCGGCCAGCGCGATCCGCGAAGGTGTCAGCACCTGGCCTGCCGCAAGCAGCGCATCGCCGATCAGCACGTCTTCACCGGCGCGGCGCACGTGCTGGCCGGGTTTCGGCGTTTGCAGCACGCGTACATGGTCGCCTTCGAGACGGGTGTTTTCTTTGATGACGATGGTGTCGGCACCTGCGGGCAATGACGCACCCGTGGTGATGCGCACGCATTCGCCGGCAGCAACGCTCAGGCCGAGCGCTCGCGCGGCGAACTGCTCGCCAACCAGCGTCAGCGACGTTTCGCCATCGGTCTCGAGGTCGGCATGACGCACGGCGAAGCCATCCATCGCCGAATTGTCGAAACCGGGCTGCGCGATCGTCGCCACCAGCGACTGGGCGAGCACCCGTGCATGCGCCCTCGCGAGCGCGACCCGCTCGGCCGGCAGGCGGCGACGTGCGGCGACCTCGTCGAGAATGCGGTGGGCGTCGTCGAAAGCGATGCGGGTGGGAAAAGTCATAGCGATAAGTGATCCGAAGCGATGCCGGCAACATCGAGATCGGCCGGCGTGTTGAGATTACCGAAGCGGAAGCCGGAGAACACCACCGGCGACATCTTCAATGTCGCCTGGAGCGCATGCACGGCGCTCGCGCCAGCCGCAAAGGCTTCGGTACAGGCCGTGCGCAGGGCATCGCGGCGCCACAGCGCCACCAGCGGCTGCATGCCATCGTCGTCGACCGCGCAGGCGCCATCATCGCCGCGCATCGCCACGAGCGTGCGTAGAAGACAGTCGTTGGTGCCGACCAGGTCCACCGGCAGCGTGAACAGCCAGGGCGTTTCGCAGGCGGCTGCAAGGGCGTCGAGCCCGCCGAGCGGCCCGGCGTCTGGAATACGGTCGGGAACAGCGATCAACGCATGCGTGGCGTAGCGATCCGGATCGCGGTTCGCCGATACCAGCGTCGCGGCGACTTCGCCCGGGAAGCGACGCTGCCAGCGCAGCACCTGGGGCACGCCGTCGCGTTCGAGCCAAGCCTTGTCGATGCCGCCGAGACGCGAGGCCTTGCCACCTGCGAGCAGGCCGAGGGTGATGGCGTTGGCGGGGATGGCAGCGTTCACAATGCGCAGCATTCCGGAGATTGACGCCGAGCCGGCGGCAGAGCGGCTGTAGAGCGGGCTTCAGCCCGCTGCTTTCATAGGGTGCGCCCGTGGCACACCGTTGAGACTCCTGATGTATCAGTAATATCCGGAGCAACAGCGGCGGGCTGAAGCCCGCTCTACAACCGTTCTACGGGTTCTACTTGTTCTTCTTCACATGCCGCATCAACCGCCGACGCTTGGCCATCTGGCCTTCGGTCAGGACATTCTTCTTGTCCTTGTACGGGTTCTCGCCTTCCTTGAAGACGAAGCGCACCGGAGTGCCGACCAGTTTGAAGCGCTTGCGGAAGAAGTTTTCCAGATAGCGGCGATAGCTGTCCGGCAGGCTGCGCAGACGCGAGCCGTGGACGACGAAGGTCGGCGGCATGTCGCCGCCCGGGTGGGCGAAGCGCATCTTCGACACATGCCCGCGGATCGCAGGCGGCGGGTTGGTTTCGTAGGCGACTTCCATCGCCACCGTGACTTCGGAGGTGCTGAACTGGCGCGTCGCCGAATGGTGGGCGCGATGGATCGCGCCGAACAGCTCGCGCAGGCCCGAGCCGTGTTTGGCGCTGATATGCACCGCTTCGGCCCAGTTCACGAACGTGAGCTTGCGCGACAGCAGACCGTCGGTCTGCTCGCGCTGGTACTGCGACAGGCCGTCCCATTTGTTCACGGCGACGACCAGCGCGCGGCCGGCGTCGAGTACAGCGCCGAGCACGCTGGCGTCCTGATCGGTCACGCCCTCGGTGGCGTCGAGCATGATCACCGCGACCTGACAGTGTTCGATCGCCTGCAGCGTCTTCACGATCGAGAATTTCTCGACCGCTTCCTCCACCCTCGCCTTGCGACGGATGCCGGCGGTATCGATCAAGCGGTATTTGCGGCCATCGCGCTCCAGATCCACCGCGATGGAATCGCGGGTGGTGCCCGGCACTTCTGACGCGATCATCCGTTCTTCGCCGAGGATGCGGTTCACCAGCGTCGATTTGCCGACGTTCGGGCGGCCGACGAAGGCGATGCGCACGCGGTCGGGATCGTTGTCGAGGATCTCGGCGTCGCCTTCGGTGGGCAGGCGCGCCATCACATCGTCGAGCAGATGATCGATGCCCTGCCGATGCGCGGACGAGATCGCCATGACATCGGCGATGCCGTAACGCGCGAATTCGGCGAGCGCGGCGCGGGCGTCGATGCCGTCGGTCTTGTTGACCACCAGCACCACCGGACGCGCGGTCTTGCGCAGCCAGCGCAGGATTTCGTCGTCCAGCGACGATGGGCCTTCGCGGCCGTCGACAACGAACAACACCAGATCGGCCTCTTCGGCCGCGGCGCGCGACTGCCGGGCGGTCGCGCCGGCCAGTCCGGCGTTTTCGAGATGCGTGCTTTCGCCGGCGATGCCGCCGGTGTCGACGATCGCGAACGAGCGACCTTCGACCAGACGGCATACGCCGTAATTGCGGTCGCGGGTGACGCCCGGCTCATCGTGGACCAATGCGTCGCGGGTGCGGGTCAACGCGTTGAAAAGCGTCGATTTGCCGACATTGGGGCGACCTACGAGAGCGACGAGGGGCAGCATGGCATCGGATCTGAAGTGGGGACGGGAAATCTGGAATACGCGATGGAGGGCGTGAAGCGGGCTTTGGAATCGACGCGTCCGAATCGATCGTTCGAAACGCGCGACCCCGGGGAGTCGAACTACCCGGGGCCGCAAGAGATTCTCAGCGGAACGGCTTACTGCAGGCGGTAGGCACTGAGATCGCCGCCAGCGGTCTGCACGATCAGGATGCCGTCGACAACGACCGGCGCGGCGCGCACCGGATCGCGGCCGGCGCGGACGCGGGCGCCGAGGTCGCCGTTGTCCAGGCGCAGCCAGTGCAGATAGCCTTCGAAGTCGCCGACCACCGCGAATTCGCCCTGGACCGCGGCACCGGACAGATTGCGACGGAGAAGAGCGGCCTGCTGCCACAACGTCGAGCCACCGGACTTGTCCAGCGCCCACACCACGCCGCCCGGATCGGCCACGACCACGCGGTCGCTGGCAACGCCGACACGACCCGCGCCGCCGTGATCCTGCGCCCACAGCGGGCGACCGCTCGGTGCGTCGACGGCCATGGTCTGCTTCTTGTAGCTGCTGGCGAACAGCGTGGTGCCGTCGAGGGCGGGCGAGCCGTCCACGTCGGCCATGCGATCGAGTTCGGTACGGCCGTCGGGCTGACCGACGGTCTGGTCCCAGAGCGGGCGACCGTCGACGAGCGACAGCGCCGTGAGCGTGCCGTCGTCGTTGCCGACGAACACGAAGCCCGGGCCCAGCACCGGCGCGTCGTTGCCGCGTACGGAAAGCGACGGCAGGTCGTGATTCCAGAACCAGCGGCGCTCGCCGCTGGTGGCATCGAACGCGGTGACGCGCCCGTCGTTGGAACGCACCAGAACGGTGTTCTGGCCGGCGACAGGCGCGGCGATGACTTCGTTCGGGACTTTCGCGGTCCACTTCTCCGTGCCGGTGGCGGCATCGAGCGCGATCACGTCGCCGTCGAGACTGCCGACCAGCACCAGACCTTCGCCGGCCCCCGGACCGCCGGAGAGCGACAAGTCGCTCTTGTAGTGCCAGATCGTCGCACCGGTCTGCAGGTCGAAGGCGCGAACCCCACCCTCTACCGCTGCGGCGTAGACGCGGCCATCGGCGATCGCCGGAACCTGCAGAAGACCGAGTCCCTCTTCGCCGCTTCCGGCTTTCGCCGTCCAAATCCGGGAAACGGTGGCGGATGGCACGAATTCGGTCAGTTCGTTCGGCTTGTTGGCGGCCTTGTTGCCGCTGTCGTCGATGGTGAACCAGCCTTTGACCGTGCTGCAACCGGACAGCGCGACCACCGCGGCGAGCAACGCCACGCGCAGCAATGCGCGACTGCGCAAGTTCTTATGGAAATTCATCGTGTTCGGCGTGCTCAATGTTGACGTGCTCAGGAAGCGGAATCGGGTTTCGGCGGGGTGCCACCGGCTTGCGACAATTTCAGTTCGACCAGACGTCGCTGCGGTGCGGCGACGTCGAGCTGGACCAGCGCCTTGTTGTAGGCATCGCGCGCTTGGTCCTTGCGACCCAGCGCAAACAGCGCATCGCCGCGGACTTCGTGCGCGACCGGATCGTCGATGCTGGTCAGCAGGGTCAGGGCTTCCTCGCTCTTGCCGGCATCGATCAACAGCCGTGCGAGCCGCTGCGACACCACGGCGGTGATCGCGCTGTCCTCGGTCTTGATGCCGCGGAGCGCTGCGATCGCCTCATCGCGCTTGCCGCCGTCGGCATGGGCCTTGGCCAGATCCAGCGCGGCGAGCGCAGCGAACGGCGTGTCTTTCAGCACGGCCGCCTTGGCCTGGGCTTCCTTCAGCTTGCCGGCCTGGACCTGCTCCACGACCGCCTGATAATCGTCGCTGGCCTTGAGGCGTTTCGCCTCGCCTTGATCCTGCCACCAGTACCAGCCGTAGATCGCGCCCAGGCCCAAGGCCACACCGCCGATGAGGCCGGCGGCATTGTTACGGAGCCAGTCGCGGACGCGTTCGCTTTGTTCGTGTTCGTCGAGGAGATCGTCGATCGCCATGTGTCGGTATCGTCTTGGAAGAGTGTTGCTGTCGATGGAAGGCGTGACGGGAACAACGGAAACATGGCGCCGAAAACGTCGCGACGTTGTAGCAAGTCGCGCCTGAACACCGACCGTCACGGGTGGCGTCGAAAGTGATTCGCCGGGTCTCCGGCCGACGACCGGTGCCGCGAGGGGCAGACAGGCACGGATGGGTTCCCGGATCCGCTCCGGCGGTTGGCCATAGCGGATTCCCTGCGGCATCCGTCCGGACCATGCGCAGGCGCGGTCCGGCGGACGACCAGGACTCCTCAGCGATCGACCGGCTGGAGAGAACCGTCAGAGGATACCGTAAAGCGCACGACATTCGCGCGGATGTAGGGCGTGAGGTCCAGCGGCTGGCCGCGATACTGCACCGAAACCGCCTGCGCATTGCCCAGGATCGCCTTGCCGATCTGGCCCGGCTGGAACACGCGCTGCTGGCCAGGCTGGACCAGCGCCTGTTCTACCGTGGTGCCGTCCGGGGCGGAGAGCCTGATCCAACTTTCGCCGCTGAAGCTGACGGTGAGATCCGTCGCGGCGACGGCACGCTGCGGCAGCGGTGGCGTGATCGAAGCGACCAGCGGCGGCGCCGGCAGCGCCGCGGCATTGTTCCTGGTGCTACCGTCCGGAGAGCCCCCCTTCGGCCGCGGCGATGTCGCAGCCGACTGGACATCGAGCGGCACCGCATCGATCGCGCCGTCGAGATGCGAGCGCGTGGCCAGCCACACCGGGACCGCGATCGTGGCGGTGATCACCACGTACACCAGACGTCGGGCGGTCTGCTCCATCATGCGCTGCATGCGCGGCGTGAATGTGCGCGGCACCAGCTCGGCGGGCCGGGGGGCCGGCGTCGAAACGCTCTCGACCATAGCGTTGCCCGGCAATTCCATCAGTCGCGCATAGCTGCGCAACTGGCCGCGGATGAAGACCGGGGCACCGATGCGGGCCCAGTCCTCGCGCTCCAGCGCTTCGATCGCATGGGTCGGCATCTTCAGTTTCGCGCCGACTTCGGATGTCGTCAGCCCTGCACGGATGCGGGCCTGTCTGAGACGTTCGCCGATGCCGCGGGTGTTCTCGGGCATACCGGTCTCGGAGGATGTCATTGCGAATTGCTCCCCAAAGCAAGGCTTCCTGCCGTTGCGGACGCGTCCCTAGCCGGGGTATCGCGGCCGATCATGAAACGCAGCGCATCATGCTGCCGCATGCACTGCATCCGGTTCGTCACCGCCCGATGCACGGCCCCCGCGCGTTTCGAGCGATTCTAGCGTCTTGCGGAAATCGGCCTGGCGGCGGGTACGATCGGCCACCTGGCCCTTGAGCTGTCCGCAGGCGGCATCGATGTCGTCGCCGCGGGTGCGCCGGACCATCGTCAATACCTGCGCATCCAGCAGGATCTTCTGGAACGCGCGGATATCCGCGTCCGGCGAGCGCGTGTAGCGCGTACCCGGGAACGGATTGAACGGGATCAGATTGACCTTCGCCGCGTCCTTCATCTGCACGGCGTTGTCGAACTGCCGCATCAGCCGCGCCAGTTCGCGCGCATGCTCCGGCTGGTCGTTGACGCCCGCCATCATCGTGTACTCGAAAGTGACCGAGGTGCCCTTCTTGCGCAGCGCGTAGCGCACGCAGGCATCCATCAGTTCTTCGATCGGATATTTCCTGTTGAGCGGCACCAGCTCGCTGCGCAGCGCGTCGTTCGGCGCGTGCAGGGAAACCGCCAGCGACACGTCGCTTTCCAGCGCGAGGCGGTCGATCATCGGCACCACGCCGGCGGTCGACAGGGTGACGCGCTTGTTGGCCAGACCGTAGCCCAGATCGTCGCGCATCACGCTCATCGCGCGGACGACGTTGTCGAAGTTCAGCATCGGCTCGCCCATGCCCATCATCACCACGTTGGTGAGTTTGCGCTGGCGGTGCGGCACATTGCCGAGGTGACGCGCGGCCACCCAGACTTGGCCGATGATGTCGGCGACAGAAAGATTGCGGTTGAAGCCCTGGGTCGCGGTGGAGCAGAACTGGCAATTCAGCGCGCAACCGACCTGTGAGGACACACACAGCGTGCCGCGACCCTTGTCGGGAATGAAGACGGTTTCGATGGCGTTCTTGCCGTCCATGCCGAGCAGCCACTTGTGGGTGCCGTCTTCGGAAGGCTTGTCGAACTGGATCTGCGGCACGCCGATGAACGCATCGGCTTCGAGCTTGGCGCGGAGCGCCTTGCCGAGATCGGTCATGTCGTTGAAATCGGTGACATGACGATGATGGATCCACTTCATCACCTGGTGGGCGCGGTAGCGCTTCTCGCCGAGGGTCTCGGCGAAGAAGCGCTCCAGACCCTCGCGATCGAGGTCGAGCAGGTTCTGTTTTTGCACGACTTCGTTCATCGCATGTTCGTCGACCGCGCAATCAGCGCGGGCAGAGCTCCGTCGCAGCGAAGAAGTAGGCGGTTTCGATCGCTGCGTTTTCCAGCGAATCCGAACCGTGCACGGCGTTGGCGTCGATCGAAGCGGCGAAATCGGCGCGGATCGTGCCCGGCGCGGCGTCCTTCGGATTGGTGGCGCCCATGAGGTCGCGATTCTTCAGCACGGCGTTCTCGCCTTCGAGCACCTGGATCATCACCGGACCGGAGATCATGAATTCGACCAGCGCGTTGAAGAACGGACGTTCGCGGTGCACGGCGTAGAAACCTTCGGCTTCCTTGCGCGAGAGATGCTTCATCTTCGCGGCGACGACCTTGAGGCCAGCCTGCTCGAAACGCGAATAGATTTCACCGATGACGTTCTTGGCGACGGCGTCGGGTTTGATGATCGAAATGGTGCGCTCAAGCGCCATGTGGGTGGTCTCCGGGGGTCAACGACCGCGATCAAGCGGCCGAAACATAACATGAATGAGAAGGAAAAACCCGCGTGCGGACGCGGGTTTAGCCGATTCGGCTGGAGAAGATTCTAACCCGGCGCGGGGTCTCTTTGCATCCTTGTCGACGGTCACGTTTTGCGCGCGGACCGGGTTGGATGTTAGCCTCAAACAAGCGTTTGATTCAGCTGTCGCCCCAGCCAATACCCAACCAGCCTATCAGGCCACCTTTCCGTCGGACCCGGAGCCCACCATGAGCAAAGCCCAGTTTTCGACCAAGGAACGGATTCTCGACGCCGCCGAAACCTTGTTCGCCCAGCATGGATTCGGGGGCACCTCGCTCCGCCAGGTCACCAGCCAGGCGGACGTGAATATCGCGGCGGTCAACTACCACTTCGGCAGCAAGGAAAATCTGGTCAACGAAGTGTTCCGCCGGCGCATGGACGAAATGAGCGCCCAGCGTCTGACCCGCCTACAGGCAGCGGTGAAGGCCGAAAGCGGCGGCGACCTCGATGCCATTCTGGCCGCCTTCGTCGAACCGCCGCTGGCGATGGCCCAGGACCGACATGGCGGCGGTGCATTCATCCGCGTCATCGCCCGCGCCTACGCCGAAAAAAACGACGGCCTGCGCCGATTCCTGTCCGAGCAATACGGCCACGTGCTGCGCGAGTTCGCCAAGGCGATTTCCGCGTGCATGCCGGGGCTGAGCAAGGAGGAACTGTACTGGCGGCTCGACTTCCTGGCCGGCGCCCTGACCTACGCCATGGCCGACTTCGGCATCATCAAGCGCCCGCATGGCGTGACCGAGATCGAGCACCGCCAGCGCGCCGCACAGGAGCTGATCCGCTTCGCCGCAGCCGGCTTCAAGGCCGGAAAGATCAACTGACGGCACCGGAAGCACCACATTTCCATAGCTTCATTGCATGACCAAACCCCACGTAATCAACAGGATGCAAAACATGTCTCAGAATCCGCTTATACGGCGTGTCGCCGTGCTCGGGGCCGGCGTGATGGGCGCGCAGATCGCCGCACATCTGACCAACGCCGGCGTCGACACGGTGTTGTTCGATCTGGCCGCGAAGGAAGGTGACCCGAATGGCGTGGTGCTCAAGGCGCTCGCCAATCTGGGCAAGCTCTCGCCCGCACCGCTGGCCAGCAAGTCGCTGGCGGAAGCGATCGCCCCGGGCAATTACGACACGGGCCTGGAGCAACTGCGCGGCTGCGACCTGATCATCGAGGCGATCGCCGAGCGGATGGACTGGAAGCAGGACCTGTACAAGAAGATCGCGCCGTTCGTTCCCGCGAACACGATCCTCGCCAGCAATACCTCAGGCTTGGGAATCAACAAGTTGGCGGAAGTTCTTCCAGAAGAACTTCGCCATCGTTTCTGCGGCGTGCACTTCTTCAACCCGCCGCGTTACATGCATCTGGCCGAACTCATTCCGGCCAGGACCACCGACAAGGCTGTGCTGGAAGGCCTCGAAACCTTCCTCACCACCACCCTCGGCAAGGGCGTGGTCTACGCCAAGGACACCCCGAACTTCATCGGCAACCGCATCGGCGTGTTCTCGATCCTGGCGACGATCCATCACACCGCGACCTTCGGACTGGGCTTCGATGAAGTCGATGCGCTGACCGGCCCGCTGGTCGGGCGGCCGAAATCGGCGACCTACCGCACCTCCGACGTGGTCGGCCTGGACACGATGGCCCACGTCATCAAGACCATGGGCGACACCCTGCCGGACGACCCGTGGCACCAGTATTTCAACGCCCCGGCCTGGCTGGGTGCGCTGATCGCCAAGGGCGCACTGGGCCAGAAGGCCGGTGCCGGCATCTTCCGCAAGGTCGGCAAGGACATCGTGGTGCTGGACCTTGAGAAGCAGGATTACCGCACGGCCGACCGCGCTGCGGCGCCCGATGTCGTCGAGATCCTGAAGATCAAGAACCCGGCGGAGAAGTTCGCCAAGCTGCGCGACAGCGCACATCCGCAAGCGCAGTTCCTGTGGGCTGTGTTCCGCGACCTCTTCCACTACAGCGCCTACCATCTGGCCGATATCGCCGATACCGCGCGCGACGTGGATCTGGCGATCCGCTGGGGTTACGGCTGGTCGCTCGGTCCGTTCGAGACCTGGCAGGCTGCCGGCTGGAAGCAGGTGGCGCAGTGGATCGCCGACGACATCGCCGCCGGCAAGGCCATGAGCAGTGCCGCCCTGCCCGCCTGGGTGCTGGACGGCCGCGACGGCGTGCATGCCGCCGACGGCAGCTTCAGCCCGGCCAAGGCCGCGAACCTGCCCCGCTCCACTCTGGCCGTCTACAAGCGCCAGCGTTTCCCCGACCCGGTGCTGGGCGAGCGTTTCGCCCCCGGCGAGACGGTGTTCGAGAACGACGGCGTGCGCCTGTGGCACGACGGCGACGGCATCGCGGTCGCGTCGTTCAAGACCAAGATGCATACGGTCAACGACCACGTGCTCAACGGCCTGCAGGAAGCCATCGGCGTCGCCGAGCGCGACTTCCGCGGCATGGTGATCTGGCAGCCGAAGGAACCGTTCTCGGCCGGCGCCGATCTGTCCGGCGCGCTCGGCCTGCTGCAGGCCGGTGATGTGAAGGGCTTCGAGGCGATGGTCGCGAACTTCCAGGCCACCAGCCAGCGCATCAAGTATTCGCTGGTACCGGTGGTCGGCGCGGTCCGCGGTCTCGCCCTCGGCGGCGGCTGCGAGTTCCAGATGCACACCGCCCGCACCGTCGCGCACCTCGAAAGCTACATCGGTCTGGTCGAAGCCGGCGTCGGCCTGCTGCCGGCCGGCGGCGGCCTGAAGGAGTTCGCGGTCCGCGCTTCGCAGGCCGCAGGCCCGGGCGGCGACGTGTTCGCCCAGCTCAAGCCGCTGTTCGAGAACGTCGCGATGGCCAAGGTCTCGACCTCGGCGATCGAAGCGAAGGAACTCGGCCTGCTGCGCAAGGACGACATCGTCGTTTTCCACGCGCATGAGCTGCTGCACATCGCCAAACAGCAGGCGCTGGTCCTGGCCGAAACCGGCTACCGGCCGCCGATGCCCGCGCGGCGCATCCAGGTGGCCGGCGATGTCGGTATCGCCACCTTCCGGATGATGCTGGCGAACATGCTGGAAGGCCGCTTCATCTCCGAGCACGACGCCGAGATCGCCACCCGCATCGCCACCGTGGTGTGCGGCGGCGAGGTCGATCGCGGCGCGCTGGTGGACGAGGAATGGCTGATCCGCCTGGAGCGCGAGCACTTCGTCGCGCTGGCGCAGATGCCGAAGACCCAGGCCCGGATCATGCACACGCTGCAGACCGGCAAGCCGCTGCGGAACTAGTTGATGAAGAAGACCGGGCATCCTGCCACGGCTTCTTCGCAACGGGCGAAAACCTGGTTTTCGCCCGTTGCCGCGGTCTCGCCGAAGCGAGACCGCGCCGGCACCTCCCTGTGCCGGCCTACCCCATCAGACTCGGAGTGATCCAATGAGCAAACAGATCCAGGACGCCTACATCGTCGCCGCCACCCGCACGCCGGTCGGCAAGGCCCCGAAGGGCGCATTCCGCAACACCCGTCCCGACGACATGCTGGCGCACGTCCTGCGCAGCGTGATCGCGCAGGCGCCGGGCATCGACGTTTCGCGCATCGACGACGCCATCATCGGCTGCGCCATGCCCGAGGGCGAGCAAGGCATGAACGTGGCGCGTATCGGCCTGCTGCTGGCCGGGCTGCCCAACACCATCGCCGCGCAGACCATCAACCGCTTCTGTTCGTCCGGCTTGCAGGCCGTGGCGATGGCCGCCGACCAGATCCGCCTCGGCAACGCCGACCTGATGCTGGCCGGCGGCACCGAATCGATGTCGATGGTGCCGATGATGGGCAACAAGGTGGCGCTGTCGCCGCAGGTGTTCGCGAAGGACGAGAACGTCGCTATCGCCTACGGCATGGGCATCACCGCCGAGAAGGTCGCCGAGGAATGGAAGATTTCACGCGACGACCAGGACGCGTTCGCCCTCGCTTCGCATCAGAAAGCCATCGCCGCGATCCAGGCCGGCGAGTTCAAGAGCGAAATCTCGCCGTACGAAGTCGTTTCGCGCATCCCCGATCTCGCCGGCAACGCCGTGCGCCTGAAAAAGGCGCTGATCGAAAACGACGAAGGCCCGCGCCCGGATTCGTCCATCGAAGGTCTCACCAAGCTGAAGCCGGTGTTCCGCAACGGCCAGTTCGGCGGCACCGTGACTGCGGGCAACAGTTCGCAGATGAGCGACGGCGCCGGCGCGGTGCTGCTGGCCTCGGAGCAGGCGATCAAGGATTACGGCCTGACCCCGCTGGCCCGCTTCGTCAGCTATTCGGTGGCCGGCGTGCGCCCGGAAGTGATGGGCATCGGTCCGATCGCCGCGATCCCCAAGGCGCTGACGCAGGCCGGTCTGAGCCAGGACCAGATCGACTGGATCGAACTCAACGAAGCCTTCGCCGCGCAGGCGCTGGCGGTGATCCGCACCTGCGGCATCGACCCGTCGAAGGTCAACCCGCTGGGCGGTGCGATCGCGCTGGGCCACCCGCTGGGCGCGACCGGTGCGATCCGCGCCGCGACCCTCGTCCACGGCATGCGTCGCCGCCAGCAGAAGTACGGCATGGTGACGATGTGCATCGGCACCGGCATGGGCGCGGCGGGCATTTTCGAAGCGCTGTAACTGCGGGGTTCGCGGTTGCGTCACCCGTCGCCGCGACGCGGGATGGAAGCACGATGATGCTTCCGCCCCGCGCCACCGACCGGGGGCTCAGCGCCTGTTCGAACCCGGTAGACCGGCAGGTTTCATGACGGCTCTCAGGCAGGCTCGGCGAACGGCGCCTCTTCCTGCGCGATCCTGTCCCGGCCGCCGCGCTTCGCCACGTACAGCGCGGAATCCGCGCGCATCCAGAGGCTGTCGTAGTCGTCGGAGTCACTCTGGGTCGTCGCGATGCCGATGCTCATGCTCGGGCGGATATCGTCGGTGAACGGATAGACCGACGCCCGTACCGCGGCCAACAGACGCTGCGCCACCTGCGCCGCCTCGGCATGGCCCAATGCCGGCAGCAGCACGCCGAACTCGTCTCCGCCCAACCGGCCCAGCACATCGTTCGCGCTCAATGCACCGCGACAGACATGGGCGATCTGCGACAAGGCCTGATCCCCGGCGGCATGGCCATAGCGGTCGTTGATGTGTTTCAGATTGTCCAGATCCAGCATCAGCATCGACGCCGGCTGCTCGCGCATCCGCGACTGGCGGATCGCCTGCTGCGACAATTCGAGGAAGAAATGCCGGTTGTAGGCGCCGGTCAGCGCGTCCTGGATCAGCAATCGGCGCAACTGCGCGTTGTCGGCATGCAGCATCGGCACCGCCAATCCGTAGTAGCTGCCCACGGCCAGGGTGATCATCGCGAACTGCAGGGTCAGCGCATGCTCGCCGAGCTTCAATCCGAACACCAGTACCACGATCGCCAGATTGAACGATGCGATCGAGACCAGCGATTCGACAGCGCCCTGGGTGTGGACGATCCACAGTTGCAGCATGATCGCGGCGTAGACGATGAACAGCAGCGGCTCGTTGTCCGGCGCCAGGGCGATGGCCAGCAACGACAGACCGGTCGCCCCCAGCACCAGCAGGAGTTTGACCGCGAACACACCGGCATTGCGCGGCGGGCGCGGCAGGTCGTCGAAGGCGTGCAACCGGTGCGGGATCGGAACCCGCAATTGCGATGCGAGACTCCGGAAGACCAGTAGCAGCAGCGGCCCCAATCCCACCAGGCCGGCGAGATCGCCGATCAGCCACGGCAGAATCATCGATCCGGCGTCGACCTGCGTCGCGAGCCCGGTCATCGTCGACACCCAGACGCCGGTCACGGAGGCCATCAGCGCAGCAACGATGCCGGCCAGGATGAATACGCCGACCGTGCGCGCCAGCGAAGGCGGCGCATTGCGCGGAATCGACTGCAGCGTGGCCGCCGCCGCGAACCAGTAGGCCGCGCAGTGCGTCAGCGCGAACAGGCTGCCGTACAGCACCAGATGCAGCGGCGCCAGATCGAGCCCGACCTGTGCGAAGGTCAATTGCGCGCCGATCAGATTGGCCAGGATCAGGCCTGGCCACGCGCCGCGTCGGAACACCGCGAAGGCGGCGTAACTGACCGCCGTCGGCGGAAACCAGAGACTGGTGAAGGATCGGTATTCCAGCATCACCGCCGCGGCGTAGGCGATCAACCAGACCGCGACGATCACCAACGTCGCCACCGGCCAGCTCCACCATCGTGCCGCCGTCCGCTGCCGCCCGGCGGCGCCAGGCGTCATCGTTTCCCCCATTCCCTCTCCCCCCGGTGTCGTCGCGAACAATCGAACGCAGCATCCCGGCTGGTGAGTTCCTTACTCCGCCCGAGCGGAGCCGAGGCGGGAGGATAGCCCTCGATCGGCACAATCGCCACCGCCGGCGACGGCGAGCGAAGCAATGGTCGACCACGACCGCCGCGCATCGGCGAACCGTTCATTCCGCCATTTCCTGCCGAATCAATCGCTTGGACGACCGGCACCCATCGACGCATGCCCGATCGAAGGCGGAAACCTCACGCCGAAGCGATGCGACATGCCTTTTAATCATGCGCAAACGAGCAGCCGCTCACGATTCCATATCGCTCGCCACCCGGCTGCGGCCCTGTCGCTTGGCGACATAAAGCGCCGAATCCGCGCGCAGCCAGAGACTGTCGTAATCCTCGCTGCGGTCGCCACGCGCCGTCACCACGCCGATACTCAACCCGGGCGGGATCTCCGATGCGAAGGCGTAACGCGAATCGCGCATGGCGCGCACCAGACGTTCCGCGATCTTCATGGCGTCGCCGTTGTCGCGCCCCGGCAACATCACGCAGAACTCGTCGCCCCCCAGCCGTCCCAGGAAATCCCCGGGATCGAGGATGGTCTGGGCGATGTCGACGACATGCGCGAGCGCCATGTCGCCGGCGCGATGACCGTAACGGTCGTTGATCGACTTCAGGCAATCCAGATCCATCATCATCATCGACACCGGCGCACTGCGCGCGAAAGACGTGCGGATCGCCTGTTCCGAAAGTTCGACGAAAAAATGCCGGCTGTAGGCGCCGGTCAATGCATCGTAGGTCAGGATCTTGCGCAGTTTGACGTTGTGCGCATACAGCACCGGAAGCGCGACGCCGTAATAACTGCCGGCCGCGAGCGTGATCGTCGCGCACTGCAGCACCAGCGCGATATCGCCCAACCCGGTCAAGCGCACGATCAACACCAGCGTCAGGCTGAACATCGTGATCGACGCCAGCGTCTGGAACACGGTCTGGGTATGCACCATCCACAGTTGCAGCACGATCGCGACGAACACGAGGAACAGCAGCGGCTGATTGCCGCGATCGTGCGCGATCAGCACCAGCGATGCGATCACCGCGCCCAGCACCAGCAGCGATTTCGCCCCGTAATGACCGATACCGCGATGCAGCCGCGCCAGTTCGTCCAGGCTGTAAAGCGCCTCGGGCGTGGGAACGCGCGAGACCGCCGCCAGTTTGCGCAGCACGCAGAGCATCAACGGCCCGACCACCAGCAGCCCGGTGTAGTCGCCGATCAGCCACGGCAGGATCAGACCGCGGATGTCGCCGCATTGCAGGGCGCCCTGCGCACAGATCGCCGTTACCCCGCCGATCGCGGCGAGCGATGCGGCCACAAGACCGCCGACCAGGAAGACATTGATGGTGCGCGACAGCGACGGCATCTCGCCTTCCGGAATCGTCCGCAGCACCACGGCGGCCAGCAGGCAATAAGCGAAGGTGTGCACCAGCGCGTAGACCACGCCGCCGCCGATCTGGGCGGCGAGCCCCGACGACCATACATGGGATTCCGCAGTGATCAGGCTGTTGAACAGCGGCGCCGCGATCAACACCGGCACTGCCCGCCAGCGAAACACCACGAACGCCGCGAACGTGAGCCCTGCCGCCGGAAACCACAGACTGATATAGGGCTTGTATTCCAGCAGTCGCGAGGCGTGGAACAAGCCGACCCGCAACAGGAACACGACCGCAAGACACAAGGCCCATCCAGCCCATCGGTGAGTGCCCGTCATCCGGTCGAATACCTTCACCAATGCTTTCGCCATCGAAACCTGCGCATGCCGTCACGCTCGGAACGAGACTACCGCACGGATCGGAGACTGCAAAGCCCCGGTGAGCACCGGCGCGAGCAGGTCTATGACGGAATCGGCCTGCTTTTCCGGAGACGCCTGCCAGTGCGCGATCACTGCCGCGCTGAGGGCCGGCTGTCGAACCAGCCCACCGTCGGCCGAGCGGGCAAGCAGCGGAATGCCGTGGCCGGGCACCGAGTCACGCCAGACGCTGCCCGGCGCATCGGTCAACCTCAGTCGAGGTCGATCACGCCCAGTTCGTCGAGCGCGTTCTGCATCATTCCGCGCGCGGCATCGCTGAGTGTCTCGTGGTCCAGCGCATAGCGGATCGTGGCTTCGATCAGGCCCAGATGGGTACCGCAATCGAAACGCGTGCCCTGGAATCGATATGCATGCACCGGCTTCTGCGCGAGCAGGGTCGCGATGGCGTCGGTGAGCTGGATCTCGCCGCCAGCGCCAGGCGTGGTGCTTTCCAGGATGTCGAAGATGCCGCCGTCCAAGACGTAACGCCCCACCACCGCCAGATTGCTCGGCGCCACTTCGGGCCGAGGCTTTTCGACGATGGCGCGGATCGGTGCGCTGCGGCCTTCGAACGGGCCGGTGGCGACGATGCCGTAGCTGCCGGTTTGCTCATGCGGTACGTCCTGCACCGCGATGATGCTGCTGCCGGTGGCTTCGGCCGCGTCCGCCATCTGCTTGAGCGCACCCGGGCCACGATTCCATATCAGATCGTCTGGCAGCAGGACTGCGAACGGCTCGTCGCCGATGATCGCCTTGGCGCACAGGACCGCATGCCCCAATCCCAGCGCTTCCGCCTGGGTCACGAACACTGCGCGGACGTGCGGCGGCAGGATGTTGCGCACCAGGTCGAGTTGCTCGTGCTTGCCGGATTTCTCGAGCTTCTGCTCCAGTTCGTAAGCCTTGTCGAAATAATCGGCCACCGCGTGCTTGTAGCGATTGGTGACGAATACAAGGGTGTCGCAACCCGCTTCGATCGCCTCGTCCACCGCGTACTGGATCAGCGGCTTGTCGACGATCGGCAACATTTCCTTGGGAACGGTCTTGGTGGCCGGGAGGAATCGGGTGCCGAGACCGGCGACGGGGAAAACCGCTTTGCGGATGCGAGTCATCGAGAGTATTCAGCCTCTGGAAGTGACGGGATATTCGTCGGGACGCGACGCAGCGACGCGTCCTGAAACGGGGACCGACGCCGGGTATCGAAAGCGAAGTCCGATGCCGGCTGGTGCAGCGTGTCGAAAGCGATCAACCGCGATTTCGGGGCGAAACTCGCCACGGAGCCGATCAGGTCCTGCGTGCATTGCGTGCCGGAAATGCCACGACGGTCGCCGCATGCGCATGGGATTCGCCGACGATATTGGTCGGCACGAACTCGGGCACAGCTTCTCGCAGCATCGCGGCCAGCGATTCCAGATCGTAACGTGCGCTGGCATCGCGCATGCGCGCCAGGGCCGTGGCGATGGCTTCGGTCGAGACCTGTCGCGGCGCCGCCTGCAGAATCTTCGGATGCGAGGTCGGGCGATAGCGCTCGTCGGCATGGAACAGGGTTTCGTGGAGCTTTTCGCCGGGACGCAGGCCGGTGTAGACGATGGCGATGTCGCGCCCTGGCTGCTTGCCGGCAAGACGGATCATCTGTTCGGCGAGCAGACGGATCGACACCGGCTCGCCCATGTCCAGGGTGTAGATCGCGTGCTGCGAACCGATCGCCGAGGCCTGCAGGATCAATTGGCAGGCTTCCGGAATGGTCATGAAGAAGCGGGTGACTTCCGCGTCCGTGACCGTCACCGGGCCACCGCTGCGGATCTGTTCGCGGAACAGCGGCACCACGCTGCCGGCGGAGTCGAGCACATTGCCGAAGCGCACGGTCACGAAACGGGTCGAACGCGGATCGGCCAGCGACTGGCACAGCATCTCGGCCAGGCGCTTGGTCGCGCCGAGCACGTTGACCGGATCGACCGCCTTGTCGGTGGAAATCAACACGAAGGTACCGACGCCAGCCGCCGAACTCGCCCGGGCGACCGTCTCGGTGGCCAGCGCATTGTTGCGGACCGCCTCGCGCAGTTGGGCTTCCAGCAGCGGCACCTGCTTGTACGCGGCGGCGTGGAACACCGCATCCGGTTTCACCAGCTCCAGCGCGTAGCGGATCACCGCCGGGTCGCCGCAGTCGCCCAGTACGGGCGCCAGCTCGATGCCGGGAAAATCACGGCGCAAGCGCATCTGGGTGGTGGTCAGCGCCAGTTCGTCGATCTCGACCAGCGCGATCCTGCTCGCACCGTGACGCGCGCACTGGCGGCAGAGTTCCGAACCGATGGAACCGCCCGCACCGGTCACCAGCACACTGCGGCCACCGAGCCAATCGCGCATCGCCTTCCAGTCGGGCACCACCGGGGCGCGGCCGAGCAGGTCCTCGATTGCGACCTCCTTGAGTTCGCCGGGCAGCGAACGGCCTTCGAGGATGTCGTTGAGTCGCGGCACCATGCGGAACGGCACGCCGGTGCGTTCGCAGGCTTCGATCACCCGACGCATCTGCTCGGCATCGACCGAAGGCATCGCGATGACCAGCAGCTTGGCCGCGGTTTCCGGCGCGATCCTGCCGACATCGTCGATCCGGCCGAGTACCGGCACACCATGCAGATGGCTGCCACGCAGTTTCCTGGCGTCGTCGAGAAAACCCACCGGCTGATAAGCGCCGGTGCGGCGCAGATCGCGGACCAGGGCTTCGCCCGCCTGCCCCGCACCCAGAATCAATACGCGCACCGCCGACTTGTCGCTGTTGATGCGGCCGTGATCCTTCCACGAGCGATACAGCAGCCGCGGTGCCCCCAGCATCAGGGTCAATACGAATGGATACATCACCAGCACCGAGCGCGGCGCCTGGCCCAGCCGGTTGTAGATGAAAAGCACCAGCAGGATGGCGAGCAGACCGAACATGCTCGCTTTCAGGATATTCACGAGATCGGGCACGCTGGCGAACCGCCAGACGCCGCGATACAGGCCGACTTGCCACGACACCAGCCCCTGCGCCAGCAGCACCAGCAGGGCTTCGGTCGACCACAGCGCCGGCTGCGCGGCGGTACCCAGCATGGCGTAGCGGAACTGCACCAGGCCGGTCCAGCACAGCCAGACGATGAACAGGTCGTGCAGCACGATCATGGCCCTCGGCCATGCACTGCCGAGGCGATCCTTCAATGCGGTGGTCATGCGCCAAATCCTCCGTTCGCGGGGTGCCCGGCCGGCCGTCGCAGCCAGTACCAGAGCCCGCACCCCAACATCAACC
Organism: Thermomonas sp.; assembly: GCA_020692565.1. GTDB lineage: Bacteria > Pseudomonadota > Gammaproteobacteria > Xanthomonadales > Xanthomonadaceae > Lysobacter_I. The sequence continues at coordinate 6,447 of JAIMKJ010000044.1, read as the reverse complement.
AAGCAGACACCAGCATCGAAATCCCTCTCTGTCCTTCCCCCCCGAGTCCGAACACGCCTGTAGATGCGCCCGCACATGCGAGCAGCGTCCATACCGCATACCACGTCGTCACCGGCACATGACTGCCGATGCGCCTGGACCAGCGCTGATAAGCGTGCTCGACGTGCGGCGTCCACCAGCGCTCTCCGCGCAACATGCGGGTGAGCAGGGTGAAACCGGCATCCAGCACGAACGCGCTCAATGGCAGCAATGCCAGCGGCCAAGCCTCGACGGGCATGACATCCAGCGACAACCCGGCCATCAGCGCCAACGCGAATCCAAGCGCCCCGCTGCCCACATCGCCCAGAAAAATCTTCGCCCGGGGGAAATTGAACGGAAGGAAACCCAAGGTTGCCGCGATCAACGCCAACCCGAGATGAACCGCGAGCGCACTGCCCGCCAACCATGCGAACGCCGCGGCCACCAGCGCCGCCTGGGTCGCCGCCAGACCGTCGATGCCATCCATGAAATTCCAGATATTCACCAGCGCCAGGCACAGCGCGAACACCACGAGCGCAACGCCTGCACCGCTGCCGGAAAGATAAAAGCCCACCGCAAGCCAGCCCGCGGCGACCGCATGCACCGCCAGCCGCGACCACGGCGACAGCGGACGATGGTCGTCGAGCCAACCGATCCCCGCCACCATCAGGAAACCGGAACCGGCGCAGACCAGCAGCACAATCTCGCGCGGCTGGCGGACGATCATCGCCATGATCGCGATCAGGAACGCCAGTGCGATGGCGATACCGCCGCCGCGCGGCGTGGCGACCTGGTGGCTGCGGCGCTCGCCGGGTTCATCCAGCAAACGGCGACGCAGCGCATAGGACCGCGCCGCCCACGTGCCGGCGGCGCCGAGGGCCGCGAACAGCGCGAACCAGGCGATGGAACCGGGAGAGAGCGGCATCAGACGACGGCGTAGTTCAGCAATGGCTTCACCGAGCCCCATTCCTTGCAGCTCGGACATTGCCAGTGATGGCTGCGCGCGCCGAAACCGCAGCGGTTGCAGCGGTAGCTCGGGTTGCGGACCAGCAACTGCTCGGTCACGTGCTTGAGATCGTGCAGGGTCGCGGTCGGGTCGGTATCGTCGGCCAGACTCAGGTCGATCAGCGCCGCTTCGCCGCGTACCGAAGGACGCTCCTTGAGTTGCCGGGCGAGATAATCGCGCGCTGCGTGCACGCCCTCCGCAGCTTCGACCAGCCGGGTCAGGGCCAGCACCGGCGAAATGCCGCGGTAGTGTTCGCACATCTCGGTCAGGAACGTGCGCGCGCCGCTGGGGTCGCCGACCTTCTCGTAGCAGACCAGCAGCGACGGCAGGATATCCGGCAGGTAGTCGGGGTCGTGGCGCGCGGCGCGTTCGTAGGCACGGATCGCCGCGGGATAGCGACCTGCATCGAATTCGATCCGTCCCTCCAGCATACCGGCGCGAACGGTGTTCGAATCGGCGGCATAGGCGCGCGCGATCGCCGCCCGTGCCTCGTCGCTGTCGCCGGCGGTGCGATGACGCTCGGCCAACTCGCACTCGAACTGCGCGATCAACTTGCCCATCGGCTCGCCGCTCACCGCTTCGTATCGGGACGCCTTGTCGATCGCCTGTTGCCAGTCGCGCTCGGCCTGATAAATGCCGATCAGATGACGCAGCGCCTGCGGTGCGCGGTCGTCGAGCTTGGACAGGTCGGTGAACACGGTCTCGGCGCGATCGAGCAGTCCCGAGCGCATGTAGTCCTCACCGAGCGCCAGCAAGGCCTGCACTTTCTGCTGATCGCTGATGTCGGAACGCTGGACCAGCCCTTGGTGCAGACGGATCGCGCGATCAACCTCGCCGCGGCGGCGGAACAGATGCCCCAGCGCGACCTGGGTCTCGAAGGTGTCCTTGTCCAGTTCGGCGACGTGCAGGAACAGCTCGATCGCCTTGTCCGGCTGCTCGTTGAGCAGGTAATTCAGACCGCGGAAATAGGTGGTGGACAGCCGGCTGACCTGATGATCGCTGTGGCGCTCGCCGCCGCGACGGCCGATGACCCAGCCGATCACCGCCGCCAGCGGGATCAACAGGAAATACCAGAACCACTCGGAGATGAAGGCCATCTCAAGTCTCCGACGGGGCGGACAGGGAAGGAAGCGCGGCGGCGTCGACTTGCGATGCCTCGGCGCGCGGCGGCGTTTCGGACGCAGGCGCATCCTTCTCGACGCGCCGCAGCGCACGGCGTAACGGCAGGACCACTGAAGCGACGATCGCCAGACCACCGGCCAGCACACCGGCCAGCAGGGTGCACAGCAGAATCACGCCCAGCCCGGCCTTGATCTCGACGATACCCAGATCGACGGTCGCCGGCTCGGCATTCAGCACGCCCAGCACCAGCCCGACGGCCAGGAACACGATGGCGATGAGCAGACGCAGAGGACGCATGGGGGAAGGCGGGTCGCGCATGAGGTCGGAACGGCCATCAGTGTAGCCGCCCGAAGGACGAAAACGATGGATACCGCTGTCGGCCGGCGGAAGGCCGGAGCGGCTCATGACGAACGGCGATGGGAAAACCCGGGGCGACGGTTGATCGCGTCGACGCGGCCGCGAACGGCGGGACTCAATCTTCCGGAGGCAGCGGAACCACATCGCTGACCCGGTCGCGCAGTTCTTTGCCGGGCTTGAAGTGCGGCACGTGCTTGCCGGGCAACGCCACGGCATCGCCGGTCTTGGGATTACGACCGGTACGCGGCGGGCGGTAATGCAGGGAAAAACTGCCGAAGCCGCGGATTTCGATCCGCTCGCCTTCAGCCAGCGAGCCACCCATCATTTCCAGCAACGACTTGACCGCGAGATCGACGTCGTCGGCTTTCAGATGACTCTGACGCTGGGACAGGATCTCGATCAGTTCGGATTTGGTCATGGGCGCTCGCAGTCCTTTCTACGGGCCGCAGCCGACCGGCGCCGCGGCGATCCGGGAGAACCGGATCGCCGCAGGCCGTGGTGCGGAATTACTCGGAACGATTGTTTTCCAGCTGTTCGCGCAGCAGCGCGCCCAGCTTGGTGGTGCCGCTGGCGGCGTCGGAAGACACCTTGGCATACTCCGCCATCGCTTCCTGAGTCTCGGCTTCGTCCTTGGCCTTGATCGACAGCTGCAGCGTGCGGCCCTTGCGGTCCATGCCGATCAGCTTGGCTTCGATCGTGTCGCCGACCTTCAGATGCTGGCTGGCGTCGTCGATGCGATCGTAGCTGATGTCGCGCGCGGTGACGTAGCCTTCGATGCCGTCGCCGAGATCGATCATCGCGCCCTTGGCGTCGACTTCCTTCACGGTGCCGGAGATCTTCGAACCCTTCGGATTCGTGGCCATGAACTGACCGAACGGATCCTGTTCCAGCTGCTTCACGCCGAGGCTGATGCGCTCGCGTTCCGGATCGACCGCGAGCACGACGGCTTCGAGGTTGTCGCCCTTCTTGAAGTTGCGGACCACGTCTTCGCCGGTGGTATTCCAGCTGAGATCCGACAGGTGGATGAGACCGTCGATGCCGCCGTCCAGACCAATGAAGATGCCGAAGTCGGTGATCGACTTGATCTGGCCCGACACCTTGTCGTTCTTCTTGTAGATCGCGGCGAAGGTTTCCCACGGATTCGACGAGCACTGCTTCATGCCCAGCGAAATGCGGCGACGCTCTTCATCCACGTCGAGGATCATGACTTCGACTTCATCGCCGACCTGCACGACCTTGGACGGATTGACGTTCTTGTTGGTCCAATCCATTTCCGACACGTGGACCAGGCCTTCGACGCCCGGCTCGATCTCGACGAACGCGCCGTAATCGGTCACGTTGGAGACCTTGCCGAACATGCGGGTGTTGGCCGGGTAACGACGCGCGATGTTGTCCCACGGATCCTCGCCCAGCTGCTTCAGGCCGAGACTGACGCGGTTGCGCTCGCGATCGTACTTGAGCACGCGGACTTCGAGTTCCTGGCCGACTTCGACCACTTCGGACGGGTGACGCACGCGCTTCCACGCCATGTCGGTGATGTGCAGCAGACCGTCGATACCGCCGAGGTCCACGAACGCGCCGTAATCGGTGAGGTTCTTGACGACGCCCTTGAGCACCGCGCCCTCGACCAGCTTCTCGAGCAGCTGCTCGCGCTCTTCCGAATGCTCGCTCTCGACCACCGCACGGCGGGAGACGACGACATTGTTGCGCTTGCGGTCCAGCTTGATGAGCTTGAATTCGAGTTCTTTGCCTTCCAGGTACACCGGGTCGCGGACCGGGCGCACATCGACCAGCGAGCCCGGCAGGAATGCGCGGACGTCCTTGATATCGACGGTGAAACCGCCCTTGACCTTGCCGCTGATGCGGCCGGTGATGGTTTCGTTCTTTTCCAGGGCTTCTTCCAGCTCGTCCCACACCATGGCGCGCTTGGCCTTGTCGCGCGACAGGACGGTTTCGCCGAAGCCGTTTTCGAGGGAGTCCAGCGCCACCTTGACGATGTCGCCGACTGCGACGTCGATTTCGCCGGCGTCGTTACGGAACTGTTCGATCGGGACGATGCCCTCGGACTTGAGGCCGGCATTGATGACCACCACGTCGGTGCGCACATCGACGACGGTGCCGACCACGATGGAGCCGGGCTTGAGCTTGGACAGATTGGCTGCCGCGCTCTGTTCGAACAGTTCTGCGAATGATTCGGTCATGGATTGATTGCTCGGTAGATGACATAGACCGGGGCGTCCGTACGACTCCACGGATATTTCCGTGGAACGCGAACGCGTTGGAACCGGTCCACCCGTAGGGGCCTGGGCGGGATTGCCTGTGGCCATGAAGAGTGAGGAATGGAAAATCCGCCGCGTCGCTGCTTTCGCAACGGATAGCGTCGGGCCCTGCTGCTGCGCGAAACGCTTGCTCGCCTGAGAAACCTCAGGGATGCGCGCCCGGCACGATGGCCAGAACGCGCTCGACGACCGTATCGATGCCGAGGCCAGTGGTGTCGATGCAAACGGCGTCGTCGGCCGGTCGCAAGGGCGCCACCGCGCGATTGGCATCGCGGGCGTCGCGGGCGAGAATTTCCCGCAGCAGGTCGTCGAAGATAACGGAAACCCCCTTGTCTTTCAACTGCTTATACCGCCTTTCGGCCCGTTCGTCGGGGCTGGCGGTCAAAAACACCTTGAAGGGGGCGTCGGGGAAGATCACGGTCCCCATATCGCGACCATCGGCGACCAGACCCGGGGCCTGGCGGAAGGCCCGTTGGCGATCCCGGAGCGCCGACCTGACCTCGGGCACCGCGGCGATCGCCGAAGCCGCAGCCCCGGCGGTTTCGGTTCTCAGCTCGTCGGTGGCGTCGACGCCGTTCACGATCACCCGCAATTCGCCGTGG
>JAIMKJ010000044.1:0-1052 GCA_020692565.1 Thermomonas sp. | reverse complement strand
GAAGCCGATGTGGGCATCGAACGCACAGCGGACCAGGGCAGCGGGATCGGCCAGATCCAGACCGGCCCAGCTGGCGGCCACGCCGACACCGCGATACAGGGCACCGGAATCGAGGTAATGCCAGCCCAGACGGTTCGCCACCAGCCGGCTGATGGTGCCCTTGCCGGACCCCGAAGGGCCGTCGATGGTGAGAACATCGACGTTCGCGGCGGGGGTGGCCGGATCGTGGGCGACCAGATCGTGGGTGGCTTGATCGGGCATGTCGGGCTCGGCGGCGATGTGGGGGCGCCATTGTAGCCGGCAGGCCTGCCGACCCGCGGCCCGTCGACGCGACCACTCGGTGCAACCACTTGAATCGCCTGCGAAATGCCGGCAGAATAGCCGGCTGATTTACCATCCGTGTCGTTCCCATCCACTCTACTGCGTTATCGCCGAGGTTTCCCATGAAGGTCTTGTCCTCCCTGAAGTCGGCGAAGGCCCGTCACCGCGACTGCAAAGTCGTCCGCCGCCGTGGCAAGGTCTTCGTGATCTGCAAGTCGAATCCGCGTTTCAAAGCGCGCCAGCGCTGAAACCGGGCAAGTCTGGTCAAAGCGCGCCAGCGCTGAAACCAGTCGGATCGACGAGCACGCTGAGATACACTCTATATAGCTGTGCTGCAGACTCGGACAAAGGCCGCCTCGTGCGGCCTTTGTCGCGTCTGGCGTCCGGGTTTCGCAATGATCGCGCGCGCTGTCGCGATACGCTTACAATCGGCGACGCACGGCTGGGCACCCGCGCTTCGCACGCCATCCGTATTTCGCATCCGTATCTACGACTGAGGAGATCCCCCATGCGCCAGCTCCCCGCCGCCATTCTCGCCGCCGCCTTGTTCACAGCCGCCCCCCAGGCGTTCGCCGACACCCTGCTGATCGAACGCGTGAGCGAAGAAGCCGGCATGACGCTGCCCGCTCGCGGCATGCGCATGGCCGATGTCGAACGCAAATTCGGCGCCCCGACCCACCGCCTCGAACCCCGCGGTGGCCAGAAGCGCCAATGGCCCACGATCAACCGCT
>JAIMKJ010000043.1:8080-32889 GCA_020692565.1 Thermomonas sp. | reverse complement strand
GGTACGTATCGACGAGATACCAGCCGACGCCGCAATGCCGGAGCAGGTCGCCGCATGAGCGAATCTCCGGGCAACGCGGTGTACGAAGGGGTGGTGCGTCACCGCCGCCACGCACCGCATCCGCATGCGTTCCGTTACCGGATGGCGCAGTTGTATCTGGATCTCGATGACGTCGATCGGGTGTTCGATCGTCGCTGGCTGTGGTCCTCGAACCGGCGGAATCTCGCCGAGTTCCGCCGCAGCGATTATCTCGGCGAACCCGATCAACCGCTGGCGGACGCGGTTCGCGAGCGCGCCGCTGCGGCGCTCGGACGCCGCCCGCAAGGCCCGATCCGCCTGCTGACGCATCTGCGCTACGCCGGTTTCGCGTTCAATCCAGTGAGTTTCTACTACTGCTACGCCGCCGACGGCATCGCGCTCGACTGCATCGTCGCCGAAATCACCAACACGCCGTGGAAAGAACGTCACGCCTATGTGCTGCCGGTCGATGGCGCCGATCTGCACGGCCGCGCGATGCACTGGTCGTTCGCGAAAGCCTTCCATGTGTCGCCGTTCATCGGCATGGCGCGCGACTACGGCTGGCGCTTCACCGCGCCCGGCGACGATCTGCATGTGCACATGGAGGTGACGCACGACGGCGTACGCGAATTCGACGCGACCCTGCATCTGGAACGTCGCCCATTGAATGCCGCGTCGCTGCGCCGCGTGCTCTGGCGTTATCCGCTGATGACCGCGCAGGTCGTCGGCGCGATCCACTGGCAGGCGCTGCGCCTGTGGCTGAAACGCAATCCGGTCCATGACCACCCCGCAAAAGAACTGTCCCTCCGAGGTTCACGATGAACGAGATCGCCAAGCACACTGCAGGCCAGACGACTGCCGGCTTCGGCAGCTTCGACCGCTTCCTGCGCCAGCGCCTGATCGCGCAGATGGCGCAATTGCGCCACGGCCGGCTGGTGCTGCACGACGCCTTGGGCACTGTGGAACTGGGCGAGCCCGCACACACGGACACCGACCTGCAGATCCGCATCGATGTGGACGCACCCGGCTTCTACCGTGCGGTCGCCGCCAACGGCAGCGTTGGCGCCGGCGAGTCGTACATGGACGGCCAGTGGCGTTGCGACGATCTTGTGGCGCTGGTGCGTCTGCTGGTGCGCAATCGCGAACTGCTCGACGGCATGGAGACCGGGCTCGCGCGGCTCGGCGGCATCGCCATGCGCGCATTGCACGCGTTCCGCCGCAATACCCGCACCGGCAGCCGCCGCAACATCGCCGCGCACTACGATCTCGGCAACGAATTCTTCCGTCTGTTCCTGTCGCCGGACCTGATGTACTCCTCGGGCATCTGGGCCGGCGACGGGAACGCGCTGGACAACGACAGTCTCGAACAGGCCTCCACCCGCAAACTCGACCGCATCTGCCGCAAGCTCGACCTCAAACCCGGCGACCACGTCGTCGAGATCGGCGCCGGTTGGGGCGGTTTCGCAGTGCATGCGGCCCGGCACTACGGCTGCCGCGTTACCACCACGACGATCTCGAAGGAACAGCATGCGCTCGCTGCGCAGCGCGTGACCGAAGCGGGTCTCGGAGATCGGGTGACGTTGCTGCTGGAAGATTACCGCGACCTCGCCGGCACCTACGACAAGCTGGTGTCCATCGAAATGATCGAAGCCATCGGCGCGCAATACCTCGACACCTACTTCGCAAAGATCGGGTCGCTGCTCAAGCCCGACGGGATCGCGCTGATCCAGGCCATCACCATCGAGGATCACCGCTACGAACAGGCGCTGCATTCTGTGGATTTCATCAAACGCCACGTTTTTCCCGGCAGCTTCATCCCGTCGATCGCGGCGATGATCGCCGCCAAAGGTCGCGCCAGCGATCTCGCCCTCACTCAGCTGGAAGACTTCGGACTGTCGTACGCGCGCACGCTCGAAGCCTGGCGGCAGCGCTTCCTCGCCGCGCTGCCGCAGGTCCGGGCGCAGGGATTCGACGACCGTTTCATCGCGATGTGGGCGTTCTATCTCGCGTATTGCGAAGGCGGTTTCCGCGAACGTTCGATCGGCGTCGCCCAACTGCTGATGGCGAAACCCGGCCATCGCGCGCCTGCGCCGATGCCCGAATTCATCCCGCGCAGCGAACTGCAGGCATGAGTTTCTGGGCCAACGCCATTGGCTACCAGTTCGTCTGGTTCAGCGCCGTGATCGGCGCGGGCCGCGGACTGTGGTGGCCGGGCGTATCCGCCGCAGTCGTGTTCGTGCTGCTGCATTTCGCACTCTGCCGACAAACGCCGGCACAGCGCGGGGTCGATGCCCGGCTGATGCTCGTCGCGCTCGTCTGCGGCTTGATCATGGACGGCAGCCTCGCCCGATCCGGGCTCGCCGACTACGCCGCCGACCCGCTGGCGCCGCAATCCGGCGGTCCGCCGCTGTGGATCCTGTCGATCTGGGCGTCGTTCGCGCTGACGCTGCGACATTCGATGACATTCCTGCTCGGCCGCCCGCTGATCGCTCTCCTGCTCGGCGCCATCGGCGGCCCGCTCGCCTATCTCGGCGCGGAGCGCGGCTGGGGTGCCGTCGTTTTCGCCGACCCGCGCTGGATGGCGATCATCGCCCTCGTCGTCGGCTGGGCGATCGCCATTCCATTGCTGACGACGCTGGCATCGCGGTGGTCATCCCGTGCAACCGTTTCTCCGTTGTCCACCCCCATGCCCGATCCCATGCCTGACCCCGGACCGACGCCGAGCGACCCGCCATGACCAGGACCATCACGATGCCGAAGGAACTCCCCCAGGACAGCGCCGCCCCCGGTCTGCTCGGGCTCGCCGAGCGCGGCCTGCTGCCCGATGCACTGCTGCGCTACGGCATACGCCGGCAGTGCGAAGACCGATTGCGCAGCGAACTCGACGGCGGGCTGGAAGCGCAGGCTGCGCGTTTCCGTGAGCGCATCGAACTGTTGCGCAACAGTCCGGTGGCGATCCATACCGATGCCGCCAATGCGCAGCATTACGAACTGCCGCCCGCGTTCTTCAAGCGGTGCCTCGGCCACCGCCTGAAATATTCCTCCGCCTATTACCCGCGCGGCGACGAAACGCTGGACCAGGCGGAAGAGGCGATGCTGGCGCTGTATTCCGAGCGCGCCGAGCTGGCCGACGGCCAGCACATCCTCGAGCTCGGCTGTGGCTGGGGCTCGCTGACGCTGTGGATGGCGGAACACTATCCGAACGCGAAAATCACTGCGGTTTCGAATTCCCGACCGCAGCGCGAGCACATCGAAACGCAGTGCCGGATTCGAGGCTTCGACCACGTGCGGGTCATCACCTGCGACGTGAACCAGCTACTGCTGAGCAACGACCAGTTCGACCGCTGCGTGTCGATCGAGATGTTCGAGCACATGCGCAATTACGAAATCCTGCTCGGCAATATCGCCGGCTGGCTGAAACCCGGCGGAAAGCTCTTTGTGCATATCTTCGCCCACAAGACCCTGATGTATCCCTTCGAGACCGAGGGCGAGGACAACTGGATGGGCCGGCACTTCTTCACCGGCGGATTGATGCCCGCTTCCGACACCCTGCTGTGGTTCCAGCGCGATCTGAAGATCGAACAGCGCTGGCACGTCGACGGCACCCATTACCAGCGCACCGCCAATCACTGGCTGCAAAACCAGGACGCCGCCCGCGAAGAGGTCATGGCCGTACTCCGCGAAGCCTATGATGACGCGACCGCCGCACTGTGGTTCCAGCGCTGGCGCATGTTCTGGATGGCCTGCGCCGAACTGTTCGGCTACGCCGATGGCCAGGAATGGCTGGTCGCACATTACCGGTTCGCCCGGCCCGAAGCCGCCCCCACATCCGCCGGAGCGCCCCCATGAAGAAAGCCCTCATCGCCACCCTGTTCGTCGCCCTGGGAGCCACCGCCTTGTTCGCCTTCAACGCCAGCGGCAAAACCCCGATTCCGCCCGTCGACCACGTCGACCTGCCCCGTTTCATGGGCGACTGGTATGTGATCGCAAACATCCCGACCTTCCTCGAACGCGAATCCTACGACGCCGTCGAAACCTACGAATTGCGCGACGACGGCAAGATCCAGACCACCTTCCGCCAGCGCAAGGGCAGCTTCGACGCCAAGGTCGACACCATGCGCCCGGTCGGCACGGTGCGCGAAGGCACCAACAATGCGATCTGGGGCATGCAGTTCGTCTGGCCGATCAAGGCCGAGTACGTCATCGTGTACGTCGACGAGGATTACGCGCAGACCATCATCGGCCGCAGCGCCCGCGACTACGCCTGGATCATGGCCCGCACCCCGCAGATCTCGGATGCCGACTACGCCGCGCATGTCGAACGTTTGAAGGAACTCGGCTACGACACTTCGAAACTGCGGCGGGTGCCGCAGCGGGTGGCCGATCCGCGGGATTGAGCCGGGCATGCCCGCGTAGTCATGACCGAAGCCGCTTGGCGCCGTCGTGGTTGGTGCGCTCACCCTGCGTGTGCCCCGTATTGTTCTTTCCGGCGCGCTCGGTCCGTTCGACCGGATGCTGCCGGTAATCGCCCCGTGTCTGGCGGCCATACCCTGGCGATGGCATCATCGCTTTGCTCGATACTCCGCCCGCCCTTCGCCACAGCGCGCGGATCGGATTGGCTTCGCCGGTAGCGGGCGGCTCGCTTCTGATGGCGATTGCATGCGGCCGCACTGCCTTTCCTTCACTTGGACCACTTCCCGCAACATGATCCAGCGCAGACATTACGCATTCGAATCATGAGTACCGCAGCCTAGGTTTGCTTCGAGTGCCGAACCGCCGTCAGGCGTTCCACCGCCTTCATGGGTGAGGTGCCCTGCCCAAGCTGCGGCATGCCCTCTTCCTGCCTCGGCTACAAGATTCCTGTCCCTCCCAAGAGCAAGAAACGGGAGTGGTCTGCGCTCCATGCGCAACTTGCGCGGGAGCGAAGCGAACGCGAGCTGGCAGCAAAGATCGCTGCCGTCCGCCAGAAGCACGATCTGCAGCTGGAGATCGCCAGGCTTGAGGCCATGCCAGTGAACGAGGGCCGGACCAAGGCCATCAGACGGCTTCGCCGCCGCCTGTCCGAGTCGAATGCCTGACGACCCGATCGGATCGATGCTGCGTCATGGCATCGCCCGCGACAGGCCGGCTCGACTCTGACGTGAAACCGCCATCGACCCACCGCACACAGGCTGTCACCTCATACGTTCGTGAACGCATCGAAGGCGCACCGCTTGCGCTCATCGCCGCTTTCGGCTCTGATGACGGCCGGGCATGGAAGTGCATTGACTTCGACGTAATGGATCGACCCTGTATCCCGATGTTCATCGGACAGATGAAAGTCGGTATGACTTGCATCACTAAGGAAGTGGGGCGGACGCATGAACGCCGGGCGTCCGTCGGGCGCTACATCGCGGAGACATGGACTCGCCACTCGCTCAACCGACGCCCGTTTGCGACGATTTTTCCCGGAGACCAGCCATCCGCCGACCTCGGAATCCCGGCCGATTGCTGGCCGCGAGCTCGGATGCCCTACGCCATCACGCACTCCATTCCATCCGCACAGGACGCACAGCGATTCAAGCCATGAAAGCAGTCATCTACGAGAAATATGGGCCTCCGGACGTGCTCAGAATGACCGAACTTCCGAAGCCGACACCCGCGGACAATGAAATCCTGATCCGGATCCGCGCGACGACCGTCAGTTCGGGGGATTGGCGGGCGCGCAGCCTGTCGATGCCTCGGGGATTCGGTTCGATTGGACGCCTCGTCTTCGGAATCAGGGGGCCCAGGCAGCCGATCCTCGGCACCGAACTTGCGGGCGATGTCGAAGCGGTGGGAAAGGCCGTGACTTCGTTCAGTGTCGGCGATCACGTGTTTGCATTCCCCGGCGGCGGGATGGGCTGTTATACCGAATACAAATGCATGCCTGCCGACGGTGCGGTTGCAGTCAAGCCCACCGGTTTGAGTCATGAGCAGGCTGCCGCCTTGTCGTTCGGCGGGTCGACCATGCTGGATTTCTTCCGCAGAGGCGCGCTGCAGCGCGGCGATCGCGTGCTGGTGAATGGCGCTTCCGGCGCAGTGGGCTCCGCGGCCGTTCAACTCGCCAAGCACTTCGGCGCCCGCGTGACCGCGGTCTGCAGCACGGCGAATCTCGACCTCGTACGGTCCATCGGCGCCGATCAGGCGATCGACTACACCGAGCACGATTTCACCCGGTCGGGCGAAACCTACGATGTGATCGTCGATACCGTAGGCACCGCGCCGTTCGCCCGCAGCGCCAGCTCGCTTTCCGGCGGTGGACGTCTGCTGCTGGTTCACGCCACGCTCTCGGACGTGTTGCTGGCCCCGTTGCAGACGATGACGAGCGACAAGAAGGTGATTGCCGGGCCAGCGGAAGAGCGCACCGAATACCTGCATCAACTCGCCGAACTCGCCGCATCGGGGAAATTCCTGCCTGTCATCGATCGCAGCTATCCGCTGGAGCGGATCGTCGACGCGCACCGGTACGCCGAGCAGGGGCGCAAGAAGGGCAGCGTCGCGATCACGGTCGGGGCCATCGGCGAATGATGTCGGCGTTTCGACAGCACCTCGATGTACTCAGCCCTGAAGTCGTTCATGGCAACCCGCCCAACCAGCGCAAGGACATTCGCCACCGGGGTATTCACGGTCACCCCTGTTCGCGAATGACTTCCAACACTTCCGAGCCGTAACGCTCGAGCTTCGCGCCGCCGATACCGCCGACCTGCCCGAGTTCGCCCATTGACTCGGGCCGCTTCTCGGCGATGTTGCGCAGGGTGCTGTCGTGGAAGATCACGTAGGCCGGAACGTTCTGCTCGCGGGCCAGGCGCGCGCGCAGATCGCGCAACGCTCGGAACAGATGCAGATCCTGCGATTGCACCGGCACGCCCGTACGCGGACTGCCGTCGCGCTCGCGTTTCTTGCTGGGCAGTTCTTTGCGCAGGATCACCGTCTGCGTCCCTGTCAGCACCGCACGGCTCGCGTCGGTCAGACGCAGGCCGCCGAAGCCTTCGGAATCGACTTCCAATAGTCCGGCTGCGACCAACTGGCGGAACACGCCGCGCCATGCCTTGACGTCCAGGTCGGTGCCGATGCCGTAGGTGCTGAGCTTGTCGTGGCCGAACTGGCGGATGCGTTCGCTCTCGCTTCCGCGCAGCACTTCGATCAAATGGACCACGCCGAAGCGCTGGCCCGTTCGGTAGACGCAGCTCAGAGCCTTGCGCGCGGCCTGGGTCGCATCCCAGCTGTCGGCCGGCTGCAGGCAGTTGTCGCAATTGCCGCAGGCGTGGGGATAGGTTTCGCCGAACCCCGCCAGCAATACCTGACGCCGGCATTGCATGGACTCGCAATAGCCCAGCAATTGATCGAGTTTGCGTCGCTCCAATTGCTTGCGCTCTTCGCTCGCCTCGGATTGCTCGATCATCTGTTTGAGCAACACCATGTCGCCCAAGCCGTAACAAAGCCACGCTTCGGCCGGCTCGCCATCGCGACCGGCGCGACCGGTTTCCTGGTAGTAGCCTTCCAGCGATTTCGGCAGATCCATGTGCGCGACGAAGCGCACGTCGGGCTTGTCGATGCCCATGCCGAAGGCGATGGTGGCGACCATCACCACGCCGTCCTCGCGCAGGAAGCGGCGCTGATTGGCCGCGCGCACCTCGGCATCCAGACCCGCGTGATAGGGCAGCGCCTTGAAACCGAGGCCGGCGAGCGTTTCCGCGGTCTGGTCGACCTTCCGCCGCGACAGGCAATAGACGATGCCGGCTTCGTCGCGATGCGTGCGCAGGAAATCCAGCAGCTGGCGTTTGCCGTTGTCCTTCTGCACGACGTTGTAGCGGATGTTGGGACGATCGAACGAACTGACGAACCAGCGCGCTTCGTCCAACTGCAGGCGTTCGGCGATCTCGCGCTGGGTCGGCGGATCGGCGGTCGCGGTCAGTGCGATGCGGGGCACATCGGGCCAGCGCTCGTGCAGCACGGTGAGTTCGCGGTATTCGCGGCGGAAATCGTGGCCCCACTGCGAGACGCAGTGCGCTTCGTCGATGGCGAACAGCGCAATGCGGGCGCGATCGAGCAGCGACAGGAAGCGCGAGGTCAACAGCCGTTCCGGGGCCACGTACAGCAGGTCCAGCTCGCCCGCCAGCATCGCGCGCTCGATGCGCGAAGCGGTTTCGGCATCGAGCGTGGAATTCAGGAACTCGGCGCGCACGCCGACCTGGCGAAGCGCTTCCACCTGGTCCTGCATCAGCGCGATCAGCGGCGAAACCACCACGCCCACGCCGTCGCGCAGCAGTGCGGGCACCTGGTAGCACAGCGATTTTCCGCCGCCGGTGGGCATCAGCACCAGCGCGTCGCCGCCGTCGGAAATGTGTTCGATGATGGCCTGCTGCGGGCCGCGGAAATCGGAATGACCGAAGACGCGGTGCAGAAGATTCTGTGGAGATTCCTGCATGGCGATAGGGTATCAGCTGCCGCTTGCCGGTTCGTAGGGATATGCCTCATGCGTGCGTCGGACGACGGCGCGAGCGGCTCGAAAACTGCCGGGGCGGATCACCGTGCGCGACGAGCGGGACCGGCCCGCACGAAGGCAGGGACTGAGGGCCAGATGAACGTATCGCACCACAAAGGACCGGAACCGGAAGGATTCAGCCGCGCGTTACCTGCCCGGCCCTAGCGTGCCCGTCGCCATCCCGGCGCCCGGAGTCCACCATGCATCGCATCGCCGCCTCGATCCTCGCCGCCGGCCTGGTTGCCGCCACCGGCCTCGCTTCCGCGCAGAACGCAGGCTACCCCTCCCCCGTCGACGACCGCTACGCGGAAGCGGATGCCCCCTACTACGACTATGCCCGCGTGCTGCGCGTGGATCCGGTACTGCCATCGGACTACCGGCCGACGCGCACATCCTCGAACGAGTGCTACAGCGAAGATGGCTATTATTCCGACAATGGCTACGACGGTCGCGGCGACAGCCGATACGATGGCCGCAACTACGAAAGCGACCGCGACCGGAGCCGCAATGGCAGCTACGGTCGCGACGACCGTTACGACAGCGAATACGGCACCCGCACCGGGCGCAATGTCGCGACGGTGATCGGCGGCATCGTCGGCGCGGCACTGGGCAGCAAGGTCGGCGGCGGCTCCGCGCGCTACGCCACCGCAGCGGTGGGTTCGATGGTCGGCGGCATGGCCGGACGCGAGGTGTACGAGACCACCCGGCGCAATCAGCAGCCAACGCGCGCGCGCGTGACCGTGTGCGATCCGATCAACGAGAACGATTACGGCCGCTACCCGGCCGCAGCCAACGAAGTAACGGCTTACGACGTGACCTACGAATACGCCAACCGCCAGTACGTCACCCGCACCTCGTATCACCCCGGCGACCGCATCCGCGTCCGCGTGGATGTCCGCCCGGAGTAACTTTCGACACGATATCGCCAACGAAACGGGGCCTGATGGCCCAGTTTCTGTGTGCGGAAGAGCCTCAGCCCAACGTCGCGCCCGCGGTCGGATATTCGCTCGGATACGGCGACAACAGCTGCAGCTCCTGCTTCGCCAGCTCCGCGCGCAGATTGTTGGCGACCTCGGTGACGCGCTCGGCGATCAAGCCACCCGGCAACGCTGCGATCACGGTCGGAAACGCACCGTCGTAGACCAGCAGGTTGATGGCTTCCACCGGATCGACCCGGAGGTTGTACAGCTCCCACTGGTCCGGCACCGGCCGTTCGCTCCACGGGTCGCAGTAGCGCACCAGCTTCCATTCGCCGGAGCGCAGCGCGCGGACGTGCGCGGGCTGCACCACCGCCCCCGGCGCCAGTTCGGGGACATAAGGATGCGGCGAATCCGCCGTCGGCGGCGTGCGCAGCATCTCCACCGTCGCCGCGAACACCGCGTACTGCTGCCACGACGACTGATTGTGCGGATCGTCGTCGCGCGGCAATGGCTCGGTGATCATGTCGTCGGTCGCGAACAGCACGCCGGTGCGCGGCGTGCCGTCGGGGCCGATCACCTGGCCGCCACCGGCCGTGATCACCGGCACCAGGTCCGCACCCGGCAGCGGCGCGGCCAGATGCGTCTTCGACAGCGAACGCCGCGCGCGCTCGATCTGCTCCGGCTTCGCGCCGGTCAGCGACAGCAGGGTCGGCAGGATGTCGATATGGCTGGTCTGCGAGTCGATCGCGACCGGCGCGTCGGTGGCGGTGTTGTAGCTCGGCGAACTGATCAGGAACGGCACGTGCACCACTTCCTGATACGCGCCATGCCATTTCTCGATCTGCATGCCGTGCGCCGCGCCGAATTCGCCGTGATCCGATGCGAACACGACGACGGTGGTATCGCGCAGCCCCGCTTCCTCCAGCGAGGTCAGCACGCTGAGGATGTGGCGGTCCACCATCGAGATCATGTAAGCGTAGTACTGCAGGAAGCCGACCGACGCCGCATCGGCGTCCTGCTGCAACTGGAACGGGATGGTCGCGGCCATGGTCGCCTTGATCGCATTGGCCAGCACCGTCTGCGGGTCGCCACCGGCACCCTGCGCTACCGCGAGGCCGGTCTTCGCGGCCAGGCCCAGCGCGACCTTGTACGACGCGTCGAACTGCGCACGCGGCTTGTTGTCGAGCAGATTCTCGTTCTGGGTGGGCGACGCGGTGGCGCAGGCCTGCGGCAGGCCGGTCGGATTCAGCGGCACCTGGTAGGTGCCGTCCTGCGGAACGGCACTCACCGTGCCCTGCGCCGGAATCGGCACCGAACCGCCGGGGCCGATCAGCGCCTGCGGCGTGACCGCGGCGCCGGGCGCGGCCGGCATCAACGCACGCGGCAAGGCCGGATAGGTGGCGATATCGTGCGGATTGGTGAACGAGCAGACCGCGAAGAACGGCGACGGCGTGGGCACGAAGCTGTTGTTGGGATGACGATCGCCCGCGGTGCTGCTGGCGCGCGAGTACGGCACGCCCAGCCCGCGGCGGCGCAGGAACGCGCAGGCCAGATCAGCGAACTGGTAGTCGCGATACACGCCCATGTTGTTGGTGAGCGCGCCGTGCGGCTCCGGCCACGACAACTCCCAATCGCCGAAGCCATACGCCTGCAGCGTGTGCTCCGGCGGATCGCTGACGTGCCACTTGCCGAAGTAATGCGTGGAATAGCCGAGTTCGCGGAAATAATCGCCGGCGGTGGGCGCACCGTCCTCACGCAGCCACGGGAAGTTGGACGAGTCGCCGTTCTTGAACAAGCCGTCGGTCTGGGTCACCCCGCTGCGCGGCCCGTACTGCCCGGTCATGATGCTGGCGCGGCTGGGAATGCACGCCGACTCGGCGATGGTGTGATCGGTGAACACGGTCGCGTGCTCGCGGAGCTTGCAGAAGCCGGGGTAGTGCTTCGCGTACGCGTTGCCTTCGAGGCTGCCGATGAACGAGAGGATCTCCTTGATGTCGTTGGCGAAGCCGGCGTCGCCGTAACCCGCATTCGGGTAATACAGCTGATCGACCATGATCATCAGGATATTGGGTCGCGCGTCGCGTTGGGCGGCGATGTCCTGGAGGGTTTCGAGTGGAGTGGTGTCGTCGGTGTCCGTGTCGCCTGCCGCACTCTGCCCCGTGTTCTGTGCCGTCATGACCGCTTCCTTGTCGGTTGAATCGTGTCCTGCCGGCGTTGCGCCGGGTCGAGCCGGCATGGTGCCGGAATCGTATTGGCGGAACCGTATCATGCAGGCGCAGCGTGGCGCACGCAGCCTTGGGCGACGGATGAAAAGATCGCGCTAAAAAGATCCCCACCGATGCGATTGAGCGGAACATCGTCGTAGGAGGGCCTTCAGGCCCGAGCTCTTCATACCGCGCCACGAGAATGAAAGGGCTCGGGCCTGAAGGCCCTCCTACGAAGAGTTGGGCCTCCTGCGAAGAGCTCGGCCCTGAAGGGCCTCCTACGAAGGGCCTCCTGCAAGGCATCGCCGGCGCAAGGACTTCCGGGGGTGCCGGCCTCCGCCCAAGCCTGCGATAATTCCGGTCTTGGCCCCGTAGCTCAGCTGGATAGAGCGGTCCCCTCCTAAGGGACAGGTCGCACGTTCGAATCGTGTCGGGGCCGCCAGTTTTCCGTCTTTATCCCCACTCGAACGATGCCGGCGCCCGCTTTCCGGGCGGTCCGGCCAGCCCCAGGAGTTTCCGATGACCCATCCCGTCCTCACCGCCCTCGGCCTCGGCGCCAGCGAATCCGGCACCTATCTCGGCCACGGCGAGTGGTCCACCACCGCCGATGCCGGGGTGATCGAGCCGGTCAATCCGACCACGGGCGAGGTGCTGGGCCGGGTGCAGGCCTCGTCGCAGGCCGATTACGACCTGATCGTCGAGCGCGCCCAGGCGGCGTTCAAGATCTGGCGCACCACCCCGGCGCCGCGCCGCGGCGAGGCGATCCGCCTGTGCGCGGACGCGCTGCGGACGCACAAGGACGCGCTGGGTTCGCTGGTCGCGCTGGAGATGGGCAAGTCCAAGCCGGAAGGCGACGGCGAAGTGCAGGAGATGATCGACATCGGCGAATTCGCGGTCGGTCTGTCGCGCCAGCTCTACGGCCTGACCATGCACAGCGAGCGCCCGGGTCACCGCATGTACGAGCAGTGGCACCCGATCGGCATCGTCGGCGTGATCTCGGCGTTCAACTTCCCGGTCGCGGTGTGGGCGTGGAATTCGTTCGTCGCGGCGATCTGCGGCGACATCACCATCTGGAAGCCGTCGCCGAAGACCCCGCTCTCGGCCATCGCGTCGATGAAGATCTGCAACGAGGCGCTGAAGAAGGCCGGCTTCCCGGACATCTTCTTCCTGTTCAACGATGCCGGCAGCGACATCGCCCAGCAGTTCGTCGACGACAAGCGCATCCCGCTGATCAGCTTCACCGGTTCCACCAAGATCGGCCGCATGGTCGGCGAGCGCGTCGCGCGCCGCATGGGCCGCTCGCTGCTGGAACTGGGCGGCAACAACGCGATCATCGTCGACGCCAGCGCCGACCTGAAGCTGGCGATCCCGGCGATCGTGTTCGGCGCGGTCGGCACCGCCGGCCAACGCTGCACCACCACCCGCCGCCTGCTGGTGGAAGAGTCGATCTACGACGACGTACTGGCGAAGCTGATCACCGCCTACAAGCAGGTGGAAACCAAGATCGGCGACCCGACCGACCCGAAGAACCTGATGGGTCCGCTCAACAGCCGCGATGCGGTGGATGCCTACCTCGATTCCATCGCCAAGGCCAAGGCCAGCGGCGGCAAGGTCGAGACCGGCGGCGCGGCGATCGAGGGCAAGGGCAACTTCGTGCTGCCGGCCATCGTCACCGGGCTGACCAACGACGCCGAGATCGTCCAGCACGAAACCTTCGCGCCGATCCTGTACGTGATGAAGTTCAAGACCCTCGACGAAGCCATCGACATGCAGAACGCGGTGCCGCAGGGCCTGTCGTCGTCGATCTTCACCGCCAATCTGAAGGCCGCGGAAGCCTTCCTCGCGGCGTCCGGCAGCGACTGCGGCATCGCCAACGTCAACATCGGCACCAGCGGCGCGGAAATCGGCGGCGCATTCGGCGGCGAGAAGGAAACCGGCGGCGGCCGCGAGTCGGGTTCGGACGCATGGAAGGTCTACATGCGCCGCCAGACCAACACCATCAACTATTCGGATTCGCTGCCGCTGGCGCAGGGCATCAAGTTCGACCTCTGACGTGCCGCCGCGCCGTCCGGCACAGGCCAGCGCCTGCCGGGCGGTACCGTCCGTGTTTCATCCGCAGGAGATGCCATCCATGAACGACCCATCCATGAACGGCTCGCTTTCCAACAGCCGCAAGACCAGCACCCTCGCCATCGTCAGCCTCGTCGCCGGCATCCTCGGCTGGACCCTGCTGCCGTGGCTGGGCAGCCTCGGCGCGATCATCACCGGGCACATGGCGCGCAGCGAGATCCGCCGCTCCGCGGGCGCGATCGACGGCAACGGCTATGCCATCGCCGGTCTCGTGCTGGGCTGGGGTTCGGTCATCGTCACCATCGTGGGCATCCTGCTCCTCGTGATGTTCCTCGGCGGCTTCGCAGCCCTGCTTGCCTGGTTGGGTCTCTCCGGCCAGTTGGGCTGAGGCGCGCCTCCGCATGTACGGACTCGCCCGCCCCTTCCTGTTCCATCTCGATGCCGAGCGCGCGCACGGCATCGGGCTGTCGATGATGGAAGCCGCGTACCGCACCGGGCTGAATCCGCTGCTGACCAAAGGCACGCCGTCGTTCCCGGTGAAGGTGTTCAACCTGAACTTCCCCAACCCGGTCGGCCTGGCCGCCGGGCTGGACAAGAACGGCGCGCATATCGACGCACTGTTCGCGCTGGGGTTCGGCTTCGTCGAAGTGGGCACGGTCACGCCGAAACCGCAGGCCGGCAATCCGAAGCCGCGGATGTTCCGGCTGCCGGAAAACCGGGCGGTCATCAACCGTCTGGGCTTCAACAACGACGGCGTGGACGCGCTGGTGCGCAACGTCGAGAAGGCGCGGCGCAAGGGCGACGGCATCCTCGGCATCAATATCGGCAAAAACAAGGACACGCCGAACGAATCGGCATCGCTGGACTATGTCCACTGTCTGGAGAAGGTCTACCCGCTGGCCGATTACGTCACCATCAACATCTCCTCGCCCAATACCGCCGGCCTGCGCGAACTGCAGGAAGAACAGGCGCTGCGTCGTCTGTTGGGCGAACTGAAGGAAGCGCAGGAGCGGCTGTGGACCCGTCACGGCCGGCGCGTGCCGATGCTGGTGAAAGTGGCGCCCGACCTGGCCGACGAGGACATCGACGTCACCGCCCGCGTACTCGGCGAGTTGCAGGTCGACGGCGTGGTCGCCACCAACACCACGGTGTCGCGGATCGCGGTCCATCAGCACCCCCTGTCGAAGGAAGCCGGCGGTCTGTCCGGCGAACCGCTGATGGCGAAGTCCACCGCGGTGCTGCGGATGCTGCGCACCCGGCTGCCGGAACAGATTCCGATCGTCGGCGTCGGCGGCATCCTGACCGGCGCGGATGCGGTCAAGAAAATGGCCGCCGGCGCCAGTCTGGTGCAGTGCTACACCGGTCTGATCTATCGCGGCCCGGCGCTGATCCACGACTGCGTGGACGCGATCCGCCGCCGCAAGGAAGCGCCCAGCCGCGGGCATCTGCCCAACAACACATGAGCGTCCGCCGGATCGAACGCGCGCCGCTGCGCAGGCGCAACACGTTCGGCGTCGAAGCCAGCGCCGGGCTGCTGATCGAGACCGACGACGCCGACGATCTGCCGGCGCTGTTCTCGAATGAGCTCGCCGGCGAATCGCCGCATGCGTCGGAACTGCTTGTCCTGGGCGGCGGCAGCAACCTGCTGATCGTCGAAGGCCCGGCCCTCGCGCTGAACCTCGACACGCAGGCGATCCGCACGCTCGACATCCACGACGACCGCGCCATCGTCCGCGCCGACGCCGGCGTGGCGTGGCATCGCCTGGTGATGTGGACGCTCGAACAGGGCTACGCCGGCCTGGAAAACCTGGCGCTGATCCCCGGCACCGTCGGCGCCGCACCGATCCAGAACATCGGCGCCTATGGCGTGGAAGTGGGCGAACGCATCCGCGCGGTCGAGGTGTTCGAGCGCGCCACCGGCGCATTCCACCGTTTCGACGCCGCAGCCTGCGCCTTCGCCTACCGCGACAGCGCGTTCAAGCGCGAACTCGACCGCTGGCTGATCGTGGCGGTGGAATTCGAACTGCCGCTGGCGCGCACGCTCGACGCCAGCGGGCTGAAGATCGACTACGCCGGCCTCCGCGAGGAAATGGGTCTCGCCGCCGATGCGCGCGGCGGCTACGGTGCGCGCCAGGTCGCCGAGGCGGTGATCCGCCTGCGTCGGCGCAAACTGCCGGACCCGGCGGTGGCGGGTAATGCCGGCAGCTTCTTCAAGAATCCCATCGTCCCGGCGGCGCAGGCCGACGCGCTGCTGGCCGAACACCCGCAATTGCCGGCCTTCCGCGGCGACAGCGACGCCACCCGCAAATTGTCGGCGGCCTGGCTGATCGATGCCTGCGGCTGGAAAGGCCGTCGCGCCGGCACCGGGGGCGGCGGCAGCGGCGATGCCGGCGTTGCCGGACAGCACGCCCTGGTGCTGGTGAATCACGGCCGCGCCACCGGCGCCGAGCTGCTGGCGCTGGCGCGCGAGATCGCTGCGGATGTGGACGCGCGTTTCGGCGTGGCCATCGAACCCGAGCCGCGGATCGTCGGCGCGCGGTGGTGACCGCCGCGCCCGCGACGGATCGCCTCACCGCCGCCGTCAGGCGCCCCTCGCGGGCGCTGGTCGACCGCGCATGAACGCGCCCCGCCCGCACTCGCAACACATGCGCGCTGCGCTGCTGATGCTGGGCAGCACCGTATTCTTCGGGCTGATGGCGGTGGCGATCAAACTGGCGTCGCAGACCCTGCACACCTTCGAGATCGCGTTCTTCCGCAACTTCTTCGGGCTTGTGGCGGCGCTGCCGCTGCTGCTGCGCCACGGTCCGGGCCTGTTGAAAACCACGCAGCTGCCGCGTTACGTCTTCCGCTGTCTGATCGGCGTGGTGTCGATGATGGCCGGCTTCTGGGCCATCGGGAATCTGCCGCTGGCGCAGGCGGTCGCGCTGTCGTATTCCACGCCGATCTTCGTGACCATCGCTGCGGTGATCTTCCTGCACGAGCAGGTCCGCGCGCGACGCTGGACGGCGGTGGCGCTGGGCTTCGTCGGCGTGGTGATCATTGTCCGCCCGGGCACCGACAGTTTCACGATGGGCACGCTGGTCGCGTTGGCCGCAGCGGTGCTGAGCGGCATCGTCTCGATCCAGATCAAGCTGCTGTCGAAGGTGGAGCCTGCCGACCGCATCGTGCTCATCACCACCCTGCTGTGGGTACCGATGTCGCTGCTGCCGGCGCTGATGGTGTGGGAATGGCCGCGCGGCATCGTCTGGCTGTGGGTGATCGCCGCCGGCTTCCTCGGCACCGGCGGGCACATGCTGTGGACGCGGGCACTGAAGCTGGGCGATGTTTCGGCGCTGACGCCGATCAGCTTCATGCAGTTGCCGATCGTGGCGGTCGCCGGCTGGCTGCTGTTCCAGGAGCCGCTGGACCGCTGGACCGCGGTCGGCGCCGGGGTGATCTTCGCCGCGAACGCCTACATGGCGCACCGCGAGGCGCAGCTCGTGCGCCGTGCGGCGACCAGCGCGCCGATCGAGGCGGCGAAGCCGGGCGAATAACGGGCGCCGCCGCGACAATGCGCCCGCGGCGCGGTCGACTGCGGCAAAGGCCTCGGATCTGCGCCTCGAATCCGCGGCTTCGAATCTCCTGCTGTACCGGACCCTCGAACAGCTGTTCTAATCGGAATCGCATCTTCCCGGATCCTGCACCCGATCCGTCCTGCGCATCCATCGACCGTCCCTCCCCCTCAGCCCACGGAACCCGACGCCACAATGAAACTGAGATTGGTCTCGATCGGACTGGTCGTCTCCGCCGTCCTCATGCTGACGATGTGGATCGCCGCGCAGCAGCGCCAGAACTCGGTCGCCAACACGATCGCAGCGCAGACGGGACCGGCCGCCCCGTCCGTGGCCGAACCGGCCCTCGGATCGGCCGCCACGCCCGAAGCGCGGGCCGACCAGGGCCGGTTGGCGTTCGAGCGCCAGGCCCGCGCATTCCTGCACGACGCCCCGCGACTGGACGATGCCACGCGTCTGGCCCGCGCGCGCGCGCTGAGCGCGGACATCGATCGTCGCGAGCAGAACCGGGAACTGTCCGGTGACGAAGCCTTGATGATGCGCGTCGGTCTGATCCAGGTCGCGGTCAAGGATCCGCGGGAGCGCGTCGTGCAGGTCCAGGAAGTGATCGACCGCCACGGCCGACAGACGGCCGCCCGGAAACAGGCCTTGCTCGCCCAGCAGCAGCGCGATGCGCAACTCAGGGAATACAAGGCGCAGGAAGCCAGAATCGTCACGGAAGTCCTGGCGATGCAGAGCTATCCCGACGGCCTGAGCCGGGACGACTACCTCCGACAGCGGCTGCAGGCCGTGCGGGATACGATCAACCGCACCCCGGCGCCTGCCCCGACGGCGACGCCCTGACGCCCTGCCCACGACCTTCGGCACATGCCGGATCGGCGGTGTCGGCTAGTCTGCCGGTCTGCTTCGTCATTCCGGATCGTTCAATGAACAAGACCCTGCTCGCCCTGGGCCTCGCGCTCGTGTTCGCCGCGCCCGCGGCGTTCGCCGGCGACACCGCCAGCCATGCCGCCAGGCCGCAGCTCGGCAGCTTCGGCATCGACCTCGGCAACCGCGACCTGTCGGTGAAACCCGGCGACGATTTCGACCGTTACGCCAACGGCCGCTGGTTCGACAACTATCAGCTGCGCGACTACGACACCCGCTTCGGTTCGTTCAACGCATTGAGCGATCAGGCCGAGGAACAGGTCCATGCGATCGTCGAGGACCTGCAGGCGCGCAAGGATCTCAAGCCCGGCAGCGACGAACAGAAAGTCCGCGATCTGTACGCCAGCTACATGGACACCGCCGCGCGCGATGCCGCCGGCATCACGCCGCTGAAGCCGACCCTGGCGCGGATCGCCGGCATCGACTCCATCGCCGCGCTGACCGCCGCCTTCGGCCGCGCCGGCATCGACGGCACCAGCACCCCGGTGGGCGGCGGCGTGACGCTCGACCGCAAGAACCCCGATCGTTATCTGGTGAGCATCGGCGTCGGCGGCCTGGGTCTACCCGACAAGGACTACTACCTCAACGCCGAGCCGCGCTTCGCCCAGATCCGCGCCGCTTATCTCGAGTACGTCGCCACCCTGCTCGGCTTCGCTGGCGTCGCCGACGCCAAACCGCGTGCCGAAGCGATCGTCGCGCTGGAAACCGAACTGGCGAAACATCAATGGGACCGCGCCCAACTGCGCGACCGCGACAGGACCTACAACCTGCGGACCTTCGCCCAGCTGCGCGAGGAATTCCCCGGCTACGACTGGGCCGCGCATTTCGCCTCGCAAGGCCTGCAGACGCCGGCCGAGGTGAATGTTTCAACGCCGAGCGCGGTCGGTCCGATCATCGCGGTCGTGGCGAAGACGCCGCTGGGCGTGTGGCGCGATTATCTGACCTATCACGCCGTGCGCAATCACGCGCCGATGCTCAGTACCGAAATCGACCAGGCCGCGTTCGCCTTCACCGGCACCGTGCTGCAGGGCCAGAAAACCCAGCGCGAACAGTGGAAGCGCGGCGTCGCCACCGTCGGCGGCAGCGGCGGACTGGGCGATGCGGTCGGCCGGATGTACGTGGCCCGGCACTTCAAGCCTGAAGCCAAGGCGGCGATGGACGACCTGGTCGAAAACCTGCGCGCCGCGCTGCGCCAGAACATCGAAACCCTGGACTGGATGGGCGACGCGACCAAGACCGAAGCCTACAAGAAGCTGGGCACCTTCCTGCCGAAGATCGGCTACACGCAGAAATGGCGCGACTACGGCAGCGTGAAGATCGTCCCCGGCGACCTGATCGCGAACGTGCAGTCGCTGCGCCGCTATTTCGTCGACGACCAGAATCGCCGCCTGGGCACCAAACCCGACCGCGACGAATGGTTCATGACCCCGCACACGGTCAACGCCTACTACAACGCGTCCTTCAACGAGATCGTGTTCCCGGCCGGCATCCTGCAGCCGCCGTTCTTCGACGTGAATGCCGATCCTGCGGTGAACTACGGCGCGATCGGCGGCGTGATCGGTCACGAAATGGGCCACGGCTTCGACGACCAGGGCTCGAAGTCGGATTCTGCCGGCATCCAGCGCAACTGGTGGACCGACGAGGACCGCGCGCGCTTCGATACGCGCACCAGGGCGCTGGGCGCGCAGTACGCCACGTATTGCCCACTCGAAGGCCAGTGCGTGAACGGCCAGCTGACGATGGGCGAGAACATCGGCGATCTCGGCGGCCTGTCGATGGCTTATACCGCCTACAAGCTGAGCCTCAAGGGCAAGGAAGCGCCGGTGATCGACGGCCTGACCGGCGACCAGCGCTTCTTCCTGGCGTGGGCGCAAGTGTGGAAGTCCAAGGCGCGCGAGGAAACCATCCTCAACCGGCTCAAGACCGACTCGCATTCGCCGCCGCAGTACCGGGTCAACGGTCCGCTGCGCAATCTCAACGAGTGGTACAGGGCCTTCGACGTGAAACCGGGCGACAAGCTCTACCTGCCGCCGGAGCAGCGCGTGCGGATCTGGTGACGCGCTCGTCGCGGACGATCCGCGGAATGCCCGGCGAACGGCCACCGCGAGGTGGCCGTTTCGGTTTCGGTTTCCGTTCGCGCCCTACCCGCTGAAGCGATGCCCAGCGTCAATCCGGCGACAGGCTGCTCGCGAACATCGCCGCTTCCTGCGACTTCACCATCTCGCGCAACTGCTGGTGCGCCAGCGCCTTGTTGGTCCACAGTGCGCGGTAGGTCTCGCGCAGCGCGACGATATGGCGGGATATCTGGAACGACATCAGGGCGCTGTCGTAATTGACGAGCGCGCCGCGCGCGTTGCCCTCCCTTAGGCAATCGTTGCCGCGTTCGAGACGCTCGCGCAGGAACGCGAGGGCATCGGCATGGGTTGCGGTCGGGTCTTGCTCGGGCATCGTTGCACTCTGCGATGGTCATTGCGGCGCCCGGCAGCGCCGTACGTACCCGCAGACAACGCCAACGCGAACGGCGAGCGGCCATCGCCGACCGCCCTGAATCAGGCCACCCCCGCCGCCCTGTCGTCCGGCGGTGAAGCGTGCTTCGGCAGGAAGATCGAAATCGCCGTCGCCGCCGCCACCATACCCGCCGACACCGCGAGGCACATCGCGATGCCCCAGCGCTGGAAGACCCATCCCGACAGTACCGTGCCCGACAGCCGGCCCATCGCATTGGCCATGTAATAGAAGCCGACATCCAGCGACACCCCGTCTTCGGCGGCGTAACTCACAATCAGATAACTGTGCAGCGAGGAATTGATCGCGAACAACACGCCGAACAGCATCAGGCCCACCACCAGCACCGTCTGCGGCGAATGCCCGTGCCACAGCAACACCGCCATTCCGGCGGGCACCAGCGTCAAGACGGCGGCCCATGCGAACGCCGCGCGACCATCCGGCACCTGACGGCGGCGTTTGCCGGTCAGGTACGGCGCGACCGACTGCACCGCACCGTAGCCGATGATCCAGGCGGCGAGAAAACCGCCGATCTGCCAGAAATCCCAGCCCAACGTCTGCGCGAGGAACACCGGCAGTGCGACCACGAACCAGACATCGCGGGCGCCGAACAGGAACATCCGCGCCGCCGACAGCAGATTGATCGCCCGACTCTTGGAGAAGATGTCGCGGAATTTCGGCTTGGCGCTGGCCTTGCCCAGATCGCGCCGCAGCAGCCACAGACTCAGCCCCCAGACCAGCGTCAACCCGGCGGCCATCACCGCCACCGCCGGGGCGAAACCCAGCCAGGTCAGCAGCGCGCCGCCCAGGAAGAAACCGACGCCCTTCAGTGCGTTCTTGGAGCCGGTCAACGCCGCCACCCAGCGGTACAGGGCATCCTGACGATCCGGCGGCACCAGCAGCTTGATGCTGCTTTTGGCGCTCATCTTGTTCAGATCCTTGGCGATGCCCGACAGCGCCTGCGCGGCCATCACCCACGGCACCGTCAACAACGCGGCGGGCACCAGCAGCATCGACAGCGCCGCGACCTGCAGCCCCAGGCCGATGTTCATCGTGCGATTGAGCCCGAACCGCGCCCCCAGCCAGCCACCGACCAGATTGGTGATCACCCCGAACAGTTCGTAGAACAGGAACAGCATCGCCACCTGCAGCGGGCTGTAGCCCAGACGGTGGAAATGCAGCACCACCAGCATGCGCAGCGCACCGTCGGTCAGGGTGAACGCCCAGTAATTGCCGGTGATCGCCAGATACTGGCGGATCGCGGGCGACAGTCGCGCCGACATCACCGACTACCGATCCGCGCCGCCGACCAACCGCACCAGTTCGGCGGTGCGGTTCACGTAGCCCCATTCGTTGTCGTACCAAGCGTAGATCTTCACCTGCGTGCCGTTGATGACCATGGTCGACAACGCATCGACGATGCCCGAGCGCGGGTCGTGCAGGAAATCGATCGACACCAGCGGTCGCGTTTCGTAGCCGAGGATGCCGGCGAGTTCGCCTTCGGCCGCGGTGCGCAGCAGACGGTTGACCTCTTCCACCGTCGTCGCGCGCTCGACCTCGAACACGCAGTCGGTCAGCGAGGCATTGGTCAGCGGCACGCGCACGGCATGACCGTTGAGGC
This sequence comes from Thermomonas sp., assembly GCA_020692565.1. GTDB lineage: Bacteria > Pseudomonadota > Gammaproteobacteria > Xanthomonadales > Xanthomonadaceae > Lysobacter_I. Next base: position 10,567 of record JAIMKJ010000043.1, on the reverse strand, counting down.
GGCCTTTGAGCTCCGGGAAGATTTCGGCGATGGCGGTGGCCGAACCGGTGGAGGTCGGAATCAGGCTGCTGCCGCAGGCGCGCGCGCGGCGCAGATCCTTGTGCGGCGCGTCGACGATGACCTGGGTGTTGGTCAGGCTGTGGAGGGTGGTCAGGCTGCCGTGGCGGATGCCCAACCCCTCGTGGATCGCCTTCACCACCGGCGCCAGACAATTGGTGGTGCACGAAGCGGCCGAGACGATCCGGTGCATCGCCGGGTCGAAGCGATGGTGGTTCACGCCCATCACCACGTCCAGCGCACCTTCGGATTTCACCGGCGCTGTCACCACGACCCGCTTCACGCCCTGATCGAGATACGGCTGCAGCACATCCGGCTTGCGGAACCTGCCGGAGGCCTCGATCGCGACATCGCAGTCCGACCAGTCGGTCGCCGCGATGTCGCGGTTGCGGGTCAACGGAATGCGCACGCCGTCGATCACGATGGCGTCGCCATCGGCCACGGCTTCGTGGTCCCAGCGGCCGTGGACGGAATCGAAATTCAGCAGGTGCGCGAAGGTCGCCGCATCGCCGCCGGGATCGTTGATCCGGACGAAAGCGATATCGGGATCGCCCCAGGCGGCGCGCAGGGTGAGGCGTCCCATGCGGCCGAAGCCGTTGATGCCGGTGCGGATGGTCATGCGGTGTGTTCCGGAAGTCTGGCGGAGATGTCGGGAATGGAAGGGGATGCGCAGGCGGAGGCGCCACCTGCGGCCGTCGGCGCGCAGGCGGCCGGATTGCCGCCACAGCAGTGATCGGTCAGGAAGGCCACCAGCGCGTTCATGGCTTCGAAATCCGCGCGATAGCAGATGAATCGGCCGCGTGGTTCGCCGTGGATGAGGCCGGCGGCCACCAGTTCCTTCAGATGGAACGAGAGCGTCGCACCAGGCAGCGACAGGTGCTCGGCAAGTTCGCCAGGACTGCTGCCGTCGTGGCCGGCTTCCACAAGTCGCCGGTAGATCGACAGGCGCGTGGTTTGGCCGAGCGCAGCCAGTGCGAGGGTGGCGTCTTTGATTTCCATATTTCCAGAATACTGGAAATACTATTGCAAACGAATGACAGCCACTGGGTCAGCGCGACACGGCCAGCGCTCCAGGGTTTTCCGGACAAGAAAAAGCCCGGGTTTCCCCGGGCCTTTCCTGATTCGCTGCCCCTGTCTGGCGACAGGCGCTATCGCTTTACGGCGTGACCGTCAGATCGACCGGCAGCGCGATCGAAGGCCGGACCGGATCGTTGCTGTTGACGCAGACGTAGGCGCGGTAGCTGGCCGCGGCCAACGCGCTGCTGTTGAGCGTCAGCGAGGTCGACTGCGCGCCCGCAGGAGCGACCGAACCGGACGCCGGCGTCAGCGTGCCCAGCCACGGCGCACCGCAGGGAACGGAACCGCGAATCACCATGTTCAGACCGGCGAACGCGTTGTTGCTGGCCCAGGCACCGGTGTTGGTCGTAGTCACGTTGATGCTCATGAACGTGCCGTTGCCGGTCGCCGAGCCGAACTGCGCCCAACGATTGGCGTAGGTGCCGGCAGTATTCACCACCAGCCAGTACTTGCCGGCGGGCAACACCACGTTCTGGCCGGCAGCGACCAGATCCAGGCTGATGAAACCGCCTGCAGTGGAAACGCCTGCGGCGGTCGGCGATGCGGTGTAGGTCCACACGGCCGCGCCCGGCGCCGACAGCGGATTACCCGCCGGCACGCCTGCCGCATCCGGATAAATGCTCCAGGTCAGACTGGTCGCAGCGCCCGGGAAAGCGACACCGCTGACAATGAAACCTTCGGCGGAGAGCGAGGTGATCTGCGTCGTTCCGGTCAAATCGAAATCGTCGGCTTCGAGCTGCGCAGCAAGACCGCTTGGATTGGGAATGTCACTGTAAATCGTGTTGCGGAAGCCGGAATTGACCGCTCCACGCAGCGCGCTGTACAGGTCCACGCTGCCGTTGCCGCTGGTGCTGGCGGTGTAGTTCAGGTTCGAACCGCCGGTATTGCCGATGTTGAAGTTCGTGCTGCCGTTGTTGCCGGCGACCACACTGGCGCCGACCGAAGCCGGCAGCGCGATGATCGGCGGCGGCACCACCACAGCGACCGGCAGGCGCAGGCTGGAGACAGTGTCGTTGCCAGCGCCGCTCTGCACGAGTTCCAGCAGCGCTTCACCGAAGTTCCAGCTGCCGTTGGCCGGGAGCGCCGCGGAGTTGATGGTGAAGCTGATCGTGCTGGTCGCGCCGGGCAGAATCCACGCCATCGCCGGCGTCGCCGTGCCGGGCAGACCATTGACGCTGACCCGCCACAGACCACCACTCGTACCCGGATTGCGGAAGGTACGGGTGAAAGTACAGGTCGGCACACAGCGGCTGTTGGCCATGCTGGCGAGGTTCAAGGTCGCAGGGTTGCCGCCGGTGGCCGGATTGGCGGCCGTGTAGTTGGCGGTGGTCTCGTTCAGCACCAGACCGGCCC
>JAIMKJ010000043.1:3490-7994 GCA_020692565.1 Thermomonas sp. | reverse complement strand
GTGGCAGTCATCATCAGTGCCGACTTGATTTCCGCGACGGTCCAGGTCGGACGCGCCTGACGGATCAGCGCGGCAGCGCCGGCCTGGTGAGGCGATGCCATCGAGGTACCGCTGATCGTGCCGATCAACTGCTCGGAACCGCTGATGCTGGTGCCGGCCAGGGTCGCCAGGATGTCCACGCCCGGCGCGGTCACGTCCGGCTTGACCAGATCGAAATTGCCGGCAGGGCCACGCGAGCTGAACGAAGCCAGCGCGTCGGCGACGTTCGGCAGGCCGACGTTCGGGAAGGCGATCTGAGCAGTGGTCGTGTTCGGATTGGCGGCGCCGAAGGCGGCCAGTGCATTGCCATCAGTCTGGCTCACGCTGTACACCGGGATGGTGGCGCCCGGGGCCGACGGCAAGATGATGCCCACCTGATTGTTGGCGATGACAACCGCGATGGCGCCAGCCGCTGCGGCATTGTTGACTTTGTCGATGAAGTTACAGCTGCCGCGGCGGATCACGACGATCGCTCCGGTCAGCGAGCCCGCGGCATAGGGCGAGGGGTTGCAACCATCGCTGACGCCGTTGATACCGGCGCTGATGATTACAGGCGTTGTGCCCGGCAATGGTGCGGTAGCCGATACGCCTCCGGTACCGAGGTAAAGCGCCACCGGCTGCAGATCTGCCGGCACCGGCAACGGTCCGGTCACCTGCATCAGCGTGCCGAAAAGGCTACGACCATGCTGCGAAGCGGCGGTCGAGGAGGTCCACGGCTCAAGATGGCCGAGGGTATTGGGGCCCGGGCCGCTGTTGCCGGCCGAGGTGGCGACGAAGATGCCCGCATCGGTCGCGCCGAGGAAGGCGAGCGAGGTCGCTTCGGTCCACGGCTGGGCGCCGCCGCCGATCGAATAGTTGATGACATCGACGCCATCGGCGATCGCCTGATTGATCGACGCCACCGTCGAGACGTTCGGGCACAGGCCCTGACCGGTCGCGGTGTTGGTGTAGCAGGCGTCGTACGCGATGATGTTGGCGCGCGGGGCGACGCCGGAGATGCGCAGCGGCGCGCCTTCGAACACGACGTCGCGGCGGTTGCCGGCCGCCGTGGAGGCGGTGTGACTGCCATGACCGTTGGTATCGCCGAACCCGGGTTCTTCAGCCACGTTGGCGGCGCCGCACTGGTTGCCCGGCGCGGCGCAGACGAAGTCGTAACCGCCGATCAGCTTGCTGTTGCAGCGCCCATCGTCGACCTCGCCCGCTGCGCAGGTGCCGAGATAAACGCCGGGGCCGAACGGATTGGCGTGGGTGTAGCCGTCGACCGGATCGACACTCGCGAACGACGGGCTGCCGAAATTGATGCCCGAGTCGATGATGCCGGCGATGATGCCTTCGCCCTGCACCGCAGGTGCGCCGCCCGGCAAGGTGGGGGTGCCGGCCCATGCGACCGGAGCACCGATCAGGGTCGGGCCGACATCGGTATCAAGAATGTACTCGCGATACTCCTCGACCAGACGGACACCGCTCATGCGCGAGACGCGCGCGGCTTCGGCGGCGCTCATGTCGGTGACGATGCCGTTGACCGCATGCTGCATGCGGCGACGCACCTGCAGCGGACGCTTGATCATGCCGGACATCTGGCGTTCCATCTGCTGCTGCTTGCCCTGCAGGTAGGACACATAGCCCAGCGCTTCGGGGCTGCGGCTGTCGAGACGCGAACCGCCGTATGCACCCGATTTCCGCTGCGGAGCGGAAATGCCGGCAGTGCCGCCTTTATAGGTTGCGAGCGAAGCTTCGCTGAAGAGGACGATATAGGTGCCGCGGCCGGTACGGCCGGCGGCCTTGACCGAAACGGCGGGGGTACGGACTCCGTTGCCCGCGTTGAACGTCTCCATGGCCTGGTTGCGCTGCGCGCGAGACACCAGCGACAGGCGCGGCGTTTCGCGCACGGCCTTGGAGGTCTGCTGCGCGACGCGATATTCGCGGTCGAACCGTGCGGACAAGTATTGATAGGACGCGGCACTGGCGGCCACGGCGATCGCGCATAACGCGAAAGCACCGCCCCACTTTTTCAGATTTGACATTTGGAGTTCCCCAGAGACTGATCGGCAAGCGTGTGTGTTTGCTATAGCAACGCTTCGTGCGATGGTAAGGGCTTCCATGAATGGCCCACAACCGGTGACACTGTACCCTTAAGCAGGCCGAGTGTACTGGTTTGCGCACCGCAACATCGAGACAATCAGGTGACGGACGCATCCAGCGCCTGCGTGAGCGGCCCTACGAAGCCGTGCGCGCTTTTCCCGTACGCAACGGTCTGGCGCCATTGCGGAACACCAGCAGGTAAACCGAGACCACCCACACCGAAGCCGCCGCCCAGCCCGCGAGAATGTCGGACGGGTAATGCACGCCCAGATAGATCCGCGAAAAGGCTACCGAGACGGCGAACGTGGACACGGCGACCGCTACCGGCCAGCGCCAGCGCGTGTGCCAGGTCAACAACAACAGCACCCAGGCGAGCGTGGCCGAGCCCATCGCGTGCCCGCTGGGAAAACTGTAGGTGGTCTCCGGTGCGATCGACGCCCACAGACTCGGCCGGTCGCGCGCGAAGATCTGCTTGGTCGAAAGATTCAGCAGGGCCGACCCGATGATCGCGATACCGGCGAACAGGCCCTCGCGCAGCCGCTGGCGGAAGGCCAGCGCCAGGATCAGCAGGATGTCGAACGGCACCACGCCGTACGCATAGCCGGCTCCGGAGATGAAGACGAACGCACGATCGAGGACATCGCCGTGCAGCGACTCGGCGAAACGCAGGATCGGTTCATCGAACGGGAAGGGTTCGTGCTCGCCCACGTCGTCGGCGAGTTCGGCGAAGCCCCACAGCGGCAGCAGCAGGCCCACGAACAACAACGCCAGCCGCAGCAGGCGATGGCGCAGGAAATCGACGGCGAAGCGCAGTTGCCCGCGCAGCATCGCCAGCATGTCAGTCGGCGTGCGCGTCACGTCCGAACTTGCGCTCGACGTAACCGTCGATGATGCCGATGAAGTCCTGGGCGATGCCTTCGCCGCGCAGGGTCACGCTTTTTTCGCCGTCGACGAACACCGGCGCCGCCGGAGTTTCGCCGGTACCCGGCAGCGAGATGCCGATGTTGGCATGACGCGATTCGCCGGGACCGTTGACGATGCAGCCCATCACCGCCAGCGTGAGATTCTCGGCGCCCGGATGGGTGATCTTCCATTCCGGCATCTTCGCGCGGACGTGTTCCTGCACCACCTTCGCCAGTTCCTGGAAGAACTCCGACGTGGTGCGACCGCAGCCAGGACAAGCGGTGACCATCGGCGTGAACGCGCGCAGGCCCATGGTCTGCAGCAACTCCTGGGCGACGATCACTTCCTGGGTGCGCGACGCGCCCGGGTCGGGCGTCAGCGAAATGCGGATGGTGTCGCCGATCCCTTCCTGCATCAGCACCGCCAGCGCCGCCGACGACGCGACGATGCCCTTGCTGCCGATTCCGGCCTCGGTGAGCCCCAAATGCAGCGCGAAATCCGAGCGCAGGGCGAGATCGCGATACACCGCGACCAGTTCCTGCACGCCGCTGACCTTCGCGCTGAGGACGATGCGTTCGCGCGCAAGACCGATCTCCACCGCGCGCTCGGCCGAATCCAGCGCCGAGCGGATCAGCGCCTCGCGCAGCACGCGCCCCGCATCCCACGGCACGGCGCGCTGCGCGTTCTCGTCCATCAGCTGCGCGGCCAGCGCCTGATCCAGCGAGCCCCAGTTCGCGCCGATGCGTACCGGCTTGTCGTAACGGATCGCGAATTCGATCAACTGCGCGAACTGAGTATCGCGCTTCCTGCCGAAACCGACGTTGCCCGGGTTGATGCGGTACTTCGCCAGCGCCTCGGCGCAGGCCGGCTCGGCGGCGAGCAGTTGGTGCCCGTTGTAGTGGAAGTCGCCGATGATCGGTACCGAGATACCCATCATCGCCAGCTTCTCGACGATGCGCGGTACGGCAGCGGCGGATTCAGCGTTGTTCACGGTCACCCGCACCAGCTCCGAGCCCGCGCGCCACAGTTCGGCCACCTGCCTGGTGGTGCCGGCGACATCGGCGGTATCAGTATTGGTCATCGACTGCACCACCACCGGCGCATCGCCGCCGACGGCGATGCCGCCGACGCGGACCTGGCGGGTAGCGCGACGCGGCGCGGGACCGAAAACCGGCGCGGCGGCCTCGGACTGGCAGGGCAAGGGCTGTGCGGACATGGCCGACATTCTAACCGCGCCCCATGTCTTTCGTAGGAAGGCCTTCAGGCCGGCCCAGGCAGATCGTGAAGCACGACGCCGTTCGCGCCGCGCCCGCGGCTGGTGGCGGTGAATCGGCTGAGCCATCTTGCAGGAGGGCCTTCAGGCCGGCCCAGGCAGATCGTGAAGCACGATGCCGTTCGCGCCGCGCCCGCGGCTGGTGGCGGCGAATCGGCTGAGCCATCTTGTAGGAGGGCCCTCCTACAGAAAGGCCCTCCTACAGAA
>JAIMKJ010000043.1:0-3427 GCA_020692565.1 Thermomonas sp. | reverse complement strand
CGCACCCTCCCCCACCGACGACCGCAAAGCGCTCACCCCGAGCCAGCTGAACGCCCTCGCCCGCAATCTTCTGGAAGATGCCTTTCCGCTGATCTGGGTGGAAGGCGAATTGGGCAACCTTTCGCGCCCCTCGTCCGGTCACCTGTATTTCACCCTCAAGGACGAACGCGCCCAGGTCCGCTGCGCGCTGTTCAAACCCAAGAGCCAATGGCTGAAATTCACGCCGCGCGAAGGCCTGCGGGTACTCGCGCGCGGCCGCCTCACCCTGTACGAAGCGCGCGGCGACTATCAACTGATCCTCGATACCATGGAGGAAGCCGGCGAAGGCGCGCTGCGACGGGCGTTCGAGCTTCTGAAAGCCAAGCTGCAAGCCGAGGGATTGTTCGACCAGGGCCGCAAGCGTCCACTGCCGGCCCACATCCGCCGGCTCGGCGTATTGACCTCGCCCAGCGGCGCTGCGGTGCGCGACGTGCTGAGCGTGCTGCGCCGACGCTTCCCGCTGTTGGAGGTCGAGGTGCTGCCGGTGCCGGTGCAGGGCGAGACCGCAGCCGTGCAGATCGTGCGCATGCTGCAGGCCGCCGGCCGCAGCGGCCGTTACGACGCACTGCTGATCACCCGCGGCGGCGGTTCGCTGGAAGACCTGTGGGCGTTCAACGACGAAGCGCTGGCGCGGGCCATCGCCGCCTCGCCGGTACCGGTGGTGTCGGCGGTCGGCCACGAAGTCGATGTCAGCCTCGCCGATTTCGCCGCCGATCTGCGCGCGCCGACGCCCTCGGTCGCCGCGGAACTTCTGGTGCCGGATCGCGCCGACCTGGCCGCGCATCTGCGCGCGCAGGCGCGGCGACTGCATGCCATCCACGAACGCATGCTGCGACATGCAGCGCAGCGCACCGATCGCGCCGCACTCCGCCTGCAAGCGCTGCAACCACAGGCGCGGCTCGATGCCCTGCGCCGGCGTCAGGCGGACGCCCTGCGAAGGCTGCATGCCGCGTGGGCACAGGCGGATCTGCGTCGACGCGCGCAGCTGCGACATGCGGCTGCGGTGCTGCACGCAGCGCGACCGCAGCGGCGGCTGTCTCTACTGCGCGATCGGTTGCAATCGCTGGCACCGCGTCCGCAGTCGGCGACCGTGCGCGGATTGCAGCGACGTGCGCTGCAGCTGCAGGGTCTGGCGCGATCGCTCGAAGCGGTGAGTCCTTTGGCGACGGTCGCGCGCGGCTATTCGATCCTGCAGCACGACAACGGTCGCATCGTACGCAGCGTGGACGACGCACGGACGGGCGACGCGCTGAATGCGCGGCTGCGGGACGGAGTGCTGCGGGTACGGGTCGAGCGCGACGTCTGAAATCGACCTTTTTGGAGCGCGGGCTGTAGAGCGGACTTGTAGAGCGGACTTCAGTCCGCTGATCGCTCTTCGCAAAATGCAGCGGACTGAAGTCCGCTCTACAAGTCCGCTCTACCAACAACTCAACTCGACGATTCGTTCTTGCGGCGGGCGTACTCCACTTCCACCGCCCGGGCCTCGTCTCCATCCGGCGAGATATTCGTCATCACGATGACCAGACGGTCGTCGTCCGGTTGTTCGATCTCGGTCCGCCAGCCCCAGCGTGGACCCGGTGGCGTCTGGCCGTCGCCGTAGCTGCCCAGCACGGCGAAATGGGCGGGCTCGGTCTGGCCGGCGCTGTGCGAAAACATGATCGAACTGCCGCTGTGGAAGCTGTCGACCCACGCGCATTCCCAGCGCCGTTCGTCGATGTGATAGCCGTACAGCGCGACGCCCGCATAGCTGCGACCGTCGAATTCCCAAGAGTATTCGTGCAGCAGGAAACGTCCGCCCAGCACCGCGCGCAGACTGCCCCGCTGGCTGGACTCGGCCGCCAGCATGTCGCGCTCGAACCACAGCCGGTAGACGCCTTCCCACTCGCCGGCCATCCGTGCCAGGCGGCGGTGCGGCGCGTCCTGCATCGGCTGCGCAGCGGGCGAGACGGCGCCCGGCGATAGGCTGGAATCGTTGGTAGTGATGGTCGCGGCGTCGTTGTTGCTCATCGGTATCGCCTCCCCCTTGTGGATCGGGCCAGCGTACTCCTGCGCTGTCATCGCCGAAAGCGCGGCTGCCGACGCCAACTGCGTCGCACATTCCGCGTCCGGACCGGCCGGAATGCTAAAAAAATGTTATGACTGCCGCCCTGCCGCCAGGCCATCGCCGGCCGGTGGGGCGCTGAGGGGAGCGTCGAGGAATCATCCCGCTGTTTCCACACTTCTAAGGATCAGGAGGTCCCATGCCGTACACGATATCCACGCGCCGCACGCTCTGCGCCGCCCCCAGCCTCACCGCCCTCGCCTTCGCACTCGCCATCGCGATGCCCGCCTTCGCGCAGGACGCCCCCGAGGCGGACGCCGGCGACCTCGACACCATCCAGGTGCTCGGCAGCCGCGCCAAGAACCGTACCGCCGCCGAAACCGCCGCACCGGTCGACATCATCCGCGCCGAGCAGATCGAACGCACCGGCGCGCGCGAACTCGGCCAACTGCTGCAGATGCTGGAGCCCAGCTTCAACTTCTCGCGCACCACCATCTCCGACGGCACCGACATCCTGCGTCCGGCCACGCTGCGCGCGCTCGGTCCCGATCAGGTGCTGGTGCTCATCAACGGCAAGCGCCGCCACCAGCAGGCGCTGGTCAACGTGCAGCAGACCGTCGCCCGCGGCTCCGCCGGCACCGACATCAACGCGATTCCGGTCACCGCGATCGAACGCATCGAAGTGCTGCGCGACGGCGCGTCCGCACAGTACGGCTCCGACGCCATCGCCGGCGTGATCAACATCGTGCTGAAGCGCCAGACCAGGGAAACCCAGCTGTTCTTCGAAGCCGGCCAGACCCGCGAGGGCGACGGTGAAGTGCTGCACGGCGGCCTCAACACCGGTTTCGAACTCGGCGACGACGGCTTCATCAACCTCAGCGTCGAATACCGCGACCGCGGCGAAACCAACCGCGCCGGCAAGGACACCCTGCGCGTCAATCCGCCGCGCGTCACCCAGCGCATCGGCGATGCCGACGCCACCGACGCCTACCTCTGGCTCAACGCCGGCCTCGACCTGGGCGGCGGCGAGTTGTACTGGTTCGGCGGGCTATCGCAGCGCAAGGGCGACTCCTCCGGCTTCTTCCGCAGCGCCGGCGACGGTCGCACCGTGCCGGATCTCTATCCCGACGGCTTCCTGCCCAACCTCATCACCACGGTCGACGACGGCTCGCTCGCGGTCGGTTATCGCGCCGCGCTCAGCGACACCTGGGACTGGGACGTGTCGATCAACCACGGCCGCAGCAAATTCGGTTTCCACGAGCGCAATTCGGTCAACGTGAGTTGGTGGTACGAACCGCTGGGCACCGGCATCCACGGCCAATCGCCGACCTCCGCCGACACCGGCAC
>JAIMKJ010000042.1:22943-34145 GCA_020692565.1 Thermomonas sp. | reverse complement strand
TGCTGCGGGCGCGGTGGCTGCCGCCGGCCTGCGCGTTGAAACGGATCTGGTTGCGGTCCGCGCCCAGCATCACGATCTGCAGGGCGTCCAGCAGCGCGCTCTTGCCGGCGCCGTTGGGCGCGATGATCGCGGTGGTCGCGTCCAGCTCCAGGGTTTCGGCCTGGAACAGGAAGAACTGCACCAGATGGGCGCGCTTAAGCTGATGCATCGTCGGTGTCCGTGGTGTCGTTGCCTGGTGCGGCGGCGGCGTCCTGATCTTCGTTCTCGTCGTCATCCCGGTTGTGCTGGTCGAGGCGCTGCAGCCACTGCGCGCCGACGATCTCGACGATGGCCGGCCTCACCAGGAGACGGAACGGCTGCGGGTCGTCGGCTTCGCAGTCGACGACCTTGCACACCGACCAGCGCCGCAGCATCCGCAGCGCATCGCGCAGCGGGCCGAGTTCGGGCATCGGCCGGCCGGCCAGCGCCTGGTAGGCCTCCTGCAGCTCCGGCAGTTCCACGATCACCTCGCCGTGGTCCTCGATCTGGCCCTGGCGCATCGCGGCGTCATAGCGGTGACGCAGCACCAGTATCAATAATGTCTGTTCCAGCGATACCGCGGTGCCTTCGCCGTGGTTGGGCAGGGCGACGACGTAGCGATAGTGCGGGTTGCGTTCGAGACGGATGCCCAGCGGCTCCAGCGCGGCGCCGAAGTCGGCGAAGTAGGTCTCGACCAGGTGATAGGCGTTGCGGGAGGTGCGGTCGCTGCTGTACAGCACCTGCTCGGTCACCAGCCGGTAGGCGGCGCGCTCGAAATCCTGGGCGATGTAGGTGCCGCCCGAAAGCTGGCTGAGTTGGGTCCAGGAGCGTTTCATCGTAGCCCCTTCATGCGGTGAGGTCTTTCGTGCGTGTGGCTTTCATCGAAGCGTGGGTTCCGGTGCGGTGCAGGACGAAGCGCGGCGAGTGCAGATAAGGGTTGTCGGGATGAGGCCGATCGACGGATGCGTCTACGGTTTCAGTAGCGACGAGTTCGACCCGGAACCCGCGCAGCAGCCGGTGCAGCGGGTCTTCGCGGCGCAGACCGCCCTTGCGCTGGCTGCGCAGGGCGAGGGTGACCAGCGTCTGGTAGGCGCGGAAGTCCTCGATGGTCGCGATGTGCAGCGCCTGCGAATCGAGCACGCCGGTCTCGCCCCAATGCCGGTCCAAGTAGCGCGCCAGATCTTCGGGCAGCACCAGCCGCGCCCGCTTCATCTGCCGCAGCAGGTTCAGCCGCGCCAGTTGCGCGGGCGTGGGTTCGGGGCTGGTGTTGGCGGTACGCGCGATCGGCCGCTGCCGCTGCATCGGCGGACGCAGACGCTGTTCGTCCATCAGCCCGCCGGGTGCCACCGGCAGCCGCAGCGCATCTTCCGGCGCCGCCAGCACGCCGCGACAGGCGCGGCGGAGCAGAGTGTCGAGCTGGTCGGGCGCGCGCAGGCGATAGTCGAGAAAGGCGAGGGCGCGGCGGTTGGCCTGGCGGATATCGTCGTCCAAACGGCCGAGATATTCGTCGATCCGGTCGATTTCATGGAGTCTTCGCAGGCTGCGCTGCAAGCGGTGTTCGGCCAGCGCCATGTCGCCTCCGGGCGCGCGCTCGGCGTACCAGGCCAGCAGATCGGCGCGCAGCGGGCCGAACTCGATCTCGCGCACCATCGCCAGGATCGAGGTACGCCGCGCCAGCGGGTGGTCGGCGTTGTGCAGTTCGGCATAGTCGCCCACGAACAGTTCGCCGACGTAGCGCTCGAAGAGCTTGCGGGCGAACTGTGCGGTGCTTTCGGCCTTGCTCAGCTCGGGCATGAGGTCGCGGACCTGTACGCTGATCGAAGCGACGTTCGACAACAGCTGCCGTGACTGGTCGGCGGCTTCGTCCAGGGTGTCGCCCATCGCCTTGCCGGCGACGATCTGGCTGAGCTGCAGTTCGATCGAACGGACCTTGGCGCCGAAAAACGTCGGCCCGCGTTCGGCGAAGTCGATCAGCAGGGTCAACATCCGCGACACCGGGTGGGTCATCGACACCATGTCGCGGGCGCCGATGCGCTCCTGGCGCAGCCAGCCGGCGTGGCGGAAACGTTCGTAGACTGTGCCGGCGCGGATCGCCAGCGGCGTGTCCGGGGCCTCGCCGTCGTCGTCTTCCCACGGGTCGTCGGTCAGCAGATAGCGCTCGATGGCAGAGGTAATTTCGCGGCGCTGGAAGCCGATGCTGGGCGGCATCGGCGCGTCCGGGCCGAAGAATTCGCCGAACAGCCGGCACAGCAGCCGCCAGTAATGCATGCGGTTGGGCGACGCCAGCGGCCCGAACAGTCCCTGGGGAAGCACGGAGAACAGGGCGGTCTCCGCAGGTGAAGCACTCAAATCGCGATACTCCGGGAGACGAGGGTGCGGCTGTGGTCAGCCGGCGATTATCCCAAAATACCGGCACGCTCAGGCGCATGGAATACGGACGCGCGGCGGGCGGGGTAGCATGGCCCGACATGGACCGAATCGAACAACATCCCGACGATATCGCCGCGCTGCGGCGCGCCTTCGCTTTGCTCGAATCCCCGTCGATCGTCGCCAAACTGACCAATATCGTCGGCAAACCGCTGGAATCGGCACTGGACAGGTTGCCCGACAGCGCGGGCCGCCGTGTCCACTCGGCGGTGCAGGGCGCCTTGTCGAAATCGGTGCGGGTGGCCCTGGGCAGTCTGCGCGACACGCCCAACACCACGGCGTCGACGCGCTCGCACACCCTGATCTCGGCGGCCAGCGGCGCGGCCGGCGGCTTCTTCGGCTTCGCCGGGCTGCTGGTCGAATTGCCGGTCACCACCACCATCATGCTGCGTTCGATCGCCGATATCGCCCGCAGCGAAGGATTCTCGCTGCAGGATCCGACGGTCGCGCAGGACTGCGTGGCGGTCTTCGCGCTGGGCGGCCCACGCCGCGACGACGACGCGTCGGAAACCGGCTACTACGCCACCCGCGCGATGTTGAACGAAGTGCTGAAGCAGACCGCCGCCGCACTGACCGCCGGCGCGGCCGCGAGCGCCGGTCAGCAGGGGATTTCGACGGTCGCGGCGGGCAAGGCCGGGGCCTGGCTGGCGAAGATGATCGAGGCGGTGGCCTCGCGCTTCGGCGTGGTCGTCACCCACAAGTTCGCCGCACAGCTGATGCCGGTGATCGGTGCCGCCAGCGGCGCCACGGTCAATGCGCTGTTCATCCAGCACTACCAGGACATGGCGCGCGGTCATTTCGTCATCCGCAGGCTCGAGCAGGTCTACGGCGCCGAAGCGGTCCACGCCGCCTATGCAGCGCTGTCGCGGACATCTGAAGTGAAAGCGACGCGGCGGCTCGACGCACCGGCCTGAACGTACCGGTCTAAGAGCCTGTTCACGATCTTTCATCGTGAGCAGGCTCTTAGCCAGCCATTCAGAGCCGGAGCCTGCTCTCGAACGCCCGCACCGAATCGTCGAGCGGGTCGACGAACGCCAGTGATCGCGCCAACAGCTTCAACGGCCGCTCGGGATCGTCCGGCGCGTGGGCAGCGAGTGCCGGGTAGAGCGGATCATTGCGGATCGGAGCGCCCAGCGCCGCCATGTGCACGCGAAGCTGGTGCTTCCGCCCGGTGACCGGTTCCAGCCCGTAGCGCCATGCCTCCGGCCGGCGCTCGATCACCGCGATCCGCGTGAACGCGTTCGGCTCGCCATCGACTTCCGCGGTCAGGAAAAACGGCTCGCCGCGGACCAGCCGCGAACGGCGTTCCAGCGGCCAGATCGCGTTCGGCATCGGCGGTGCGATCGCTTCGTAACGTTTGCTGATCGCATGGGTGCGGAACAGCGATTGATAACGCGCACGCGTCGCCGGATTCGCGGAAAACAGCATCACCCCGGCGGTGAGCCGGTCCAGCCGATGCAACGGCGCGATGCCGATGTCGCCGAAACGCCGCACCAGCCGCGCGAGCAGGGTCTCGGCCACATGACGGCCGCTCGCGATCACCGGCAGGAAGTGCGGTTTGTCGACGACGATCAGGTGCTGGTCAACGTGAAGAATCGTTTCCTCGACCGCCAACCGCGGCTCGGCCGGCACCTCACGGTAGTAATGGATCTCGGCGCCGACCCGGAAAGCCGCATCTTCGTCCAGCGGCAGACCGTCGGCGTCGAGCACGCGGCCGCGCGCGAAGCGGCTGCGCCAGGTAGCGCGATCGACCGAAGGAAACCGTGCGCACAGCGCGTCCAGCACAGTCCTCCACTGGCCGGGCGGTAGTTGCAGGCGACTGGCGGAGACACCGTCGATGGTGGGTGGGGCGGGCATCCGCGCAGCTTAACGTCCCAGGGACGGCGCATCGGCCGGGGGCCTGCTCGCGAAAGCCGTTTCTCGGCGAATGGGCCTGCTCTATGCTGCATCCCTGCCAACAGGGGGTTCCAATGCGACGCATATCGCTGGCGTTCGTCATGTTATCGGCCGCAGCGACCGGCCACGCTCAGACGGAGTTCCATAAATGCGTTCACGGCAAGGAGATCGTCTATCAGAACGAACCGTGTCCGGCTTCGCACCGCACCGATAAAGTCGTGCGTTATCCGTCGACTCACGACAGCGATGCCGCGACCAGGCAGCGTCAACGCGCTCAGGCCGAGATCGATCGGCGCAACGCAGCGGCGAGACAACCCGTCTGGATACCTCCGCGCACGACCGACGGAAAGGACTGCCAGAACGCGAAAGCACGTCGTGCGCGAATCATCCAGCAAATCGGCTCGCAGCGTCTGACCCGGACTCACCGCGCGGAACTGTGCCGGATGGTGGCTGTTTCATGCGGCGGTGCTTGCTGATTGTTCGGAATAGGGGGGCAGTGGCATTCGCTTCTACGTTGAGCGAGTCACTGCGCATCGAGCCCAGGGCGATTCTTCCGTCGGAAGTCGGGCCGCATGCCATCCTTCAGACCGGTTGCTGATTGTGAGCTATCGTCTGTAGTGCCGGCAGCCCGCCGTTGATATGCAAAGGAAGTGCCATGAGCAAGTCTGTGAATTCCGGGCTCGGGGTCGTTCTGTTGGCTGCAGCCATGTCCGTTGGCGGTTCGGCGTCAGCTACGCCAACGTTCCCATGCACCCAAGCCAATTGGGGAGAAATCTTCAGTACTTACACGGAGAGGCCAAACGGTGGCTACGTTCAACGAATATTTGAATGCTCATCGGTCGGTTGGACTTTGATCGGCATGTGTAATGAACATGGCTGCATCAATTACTGAAGCTTCAGACTGCACGTCGCTTCAGGCAACGGTACACGGCTATGCTCAGGTGATGTCGGTGGCGACGCCATCCGTGATGTGGACGTTGCGATGCGTTCGCGCGGCCAACTCGGGCGCGTGGGTCACCACCACGATGGTGGTGCCCGCAGCGTTGATCTCTTCCAGCAGCTCCATGATGCCCTCCGCCATCTGCGAATCGAGATTTCCTGTCGGTTCGTCCGCCAGTAGCAGGCGCGGACTGCCCGCAAGTGCGCGGGCGATAGCCACGCGTTGCTGTTGCCCGCCGGACAACTCGGCCGGGTAGTGCTTCATGCGCGAACTCAGACCAACATCCTTCAGCGCCTTCTCGATGCGCTCCCGGCTCTCTGTCGCCGCCATCCCGCGATAGAGCAGGGGCGTCTCGATGTTGTCGTAGATATTCAGATCGGGAATGAGGTTGAAGCTCTGGAAGATGAAGCCGATCTTCTGGTTGCGCAGCCGGGACCGGGCATCGTCCGAGAGCCCGCGCACATCCTGCCCGTCCAGCCGGTATTCGCCACCGGTGAACTCTTCAAGCAGTCCGGCGATGTTGAGAAAGGTGGTCTTGCCGGAGCCGGACGGACCGGTGATCGCCACGAACTCGCCTTCGGCGACCTGCAGGTCCAGCGCGCGCAGCGCATGCGTTTCGACCATTTCGGTCCGGTAGATCTTGGTGATCTGCGACATCTGGATCATGGGAGCTTCCGTGAGGAGGAACGGCGCACGTGTGCCCGCCTGGAATGGGATCATCGCGACAGGCGGGATGCCGTGTCCAGCACGCTGCGCGCGAGCCGCAGCCGTGCTTCCATCGGCACGTTGCGATTGAGCAGCATCACCACGCCGATGCGGTTCGATGGGTTGAAGGCCACATAGGCGCCGAATCCCCTGGTCGCGCCGGTCTTGTAGATCAGGACGTTCCGCTGCGGCGGCAGCGGCGGTGTCAGCGCCTCGACGGCGTTGCTCTCGAAGATGACCTTGGCCGAGCTGCTCGCCAGCAGGCTGTCTATGTCGACCGGATAGGGCAGCTGTTCCCAGACCAGATCCTGGGTCATCTCGCCGAGCCGGTAATGGCCGACATGGGTTTCATCGATGGCGCGCGCGAGGCCCGGCTGGACGCGGATCAGGTCGAGATTGATTTCGACATAGCGCAGCAGATCGCGGGCGCTGGTCTTGATGCCGTAGGTCTGTTCCCACATCAGGCCGGGCGTCATCCGCACCGGCGCGTTCTTGTCGTCGTAGCCCTGTGCGTAGAGCGGCATCTTCGCGGACGGAACGACGAGATAGGTATGCGAAAGACCCAGCCTGGGCAGCAGCACCCCTTCCATCGCCTTGCGGAACGGCATGCGCATGGCCTTCGCGGTCGCCATGCCGAGCACCCCGATGTTGGGATTGGCATAGGCGCGGCGGGTGCCGATGGGGTATTCCGGTTTCCACGTCTGCAGATACGTGGTCAGCTGACGCTCGTTGCCGATCGCGGGCGGCACCTGCAGCGGGAATCCGCCGGCGGTGTGGGTGCCGAGCTGCATCAGCGTCGCCTTGTCGATGTCGTGCCCCTTGAGTTCGGGCAGGTGGCGGCCGGGCGTGTCGGTCAGCGACAACTGCCGATTGACCTGCGCGTACGCGGCCAGCGTCGCTGTGAAGGTCTTGCTGATCGAGCCGACTTCGAACAGCGTGTCCGGCGTGACCTTCGTTCGGGTCGTCCGCGATCCGACGCCGAAACTGTAGTGATGATCGACACCCTTCACGGTGATCGCAATCGCGACGCCGGGGACGTCGTACTGGCGCATGAATGCCTGCACGGAATTCCTGAGCTCGATCTCCGCGGCCTTCTGCGGCTCGGGCAAGCCCTTCGCGGAAGCGAGAGCCGTGGCGAGCATCAGGCAGAAGAACATGAGACGTTTCATCGCGGGAAATCCATTCGGGGCTCGATGTCGGTTTCGCGCATGTCGCGCCCGTTGCAGCATGGGCGGCATCGGGCTGCATGAGGTGCGCGGCTGGCAGCCTGCACCGCGATCGCGGCCGTTGCGCGCATACCGGCCATCGATGGACGGCGCGTCGTCGCTCGCGTCGTCGCGAGCCGACTCTAGCATACGCACGCGATGCCCGACCGCGGCTGCGTCCGCAGCGCTGTCATCGGCGAATAGTAAATGTTGTATTATTCCGGGACGATCAAAGGACTGGACGATGAGCGAAAATTTCCGCAAGGATTATCTGGATCTGAATGCGTTCCGCGGCCTCGGCGAAGATCCGGCCTACACGCTTCCGCAGCTCGTCGACCGCCCCCGCGCATGGCCGCTGAGCCGCTGGGCGGAAGCCCCTCGCGACCTCGGTTTCAACGACTTCCTGAATTGCCAATGGAAGGGCCTGCGCCTGCTGAAAGATCCCGAAACGCAGTCGGCCTACCACAATCTGCTGTGGGAACTGCGTCCGCGCACGATCATCGAACTGGGCATCTACAGCGGCGCGTCGCTGGTGTGGTTCCGCGACCTGACCCGACTCATGGGCATCGACTGCAAGGTGATCGGGTTCGACAAGAATCTCACCCGCAATCGCATTCCCGCTTCGGAGATGGACAACATCACGCTCATCGAGGGCGACTGCAACGATCTGTCCACGCTGGAACCGCTACTGGCGCATGCCGACCAGCCGGTGTTGCTGATCGACGATGCGCACTGGAACACGTTCAACGTCATGTCATGGGCGACGACGCGCCTGCTCAAGCCTGGCGACTATTTCATCATCGAGGACATGATCCAGTTCTGGGATCGCTACAGTCCGAAGCTGCTCGCCGAGTATCTCGCGTCGTTCGACGGCGTGCTCGAGATGGACATGCTTTACGCCAATACCTGTCCCCAACTCCAGCGCGGCGTCTTCCGGCGCTCAGGCGTGGAACAGCAGGGCGCGTAGTTCGACCGACGTCCGCAGACAGCCCTCGCGCGGTCCGTTCTCGTCGAAGAATGCGGTGTGCGGGCACAGCCCCGACACCGCCAGCAGGTCCTCGCGTCCCCCGTCGCCGCTGGCCTGCGCCAACGCGCGCGATGCGCTGTCGTGGCACTTGAAGATCACGGCTTCGTCGGGAGCCAGGCCGCTCCAGAAGTACCAGCGGTGCGTTGGGCCGTATTTCAGCGAATAGTTCTCGCGATCCTTCAGCCATGCCGGAAAATCCAGACGCGTGGGCACGAGTTCCGCGGCGGGATCGATCGATTCGAAGTCGCAGAAGGCGAGCGCGTAGTTGCGCACCGGCGCCAGCAGCGGACGCCACACGTTGATGATCTGGAACCGGCGATACCGCCCCATCTCTGCGCCTGCATGGGCGAGGGCCCGGGCGCGCGCACTCCGCGGATTCTGGTCGACATGTACGCGTTGATGCGCGGATTGGTAATCTCCGCGGCGCGGCGCACTGCCGTCCTCGTGCCGGAACGTGGCGTCGAAGAAGATCACCTCGTCGGCGCCGGTCATCGATCGCAGCAGCGCTTCCGTTTCCCGCTGGTAAGCGTCCAATGCCGCAGGCCACCGTTCCAGCAGAGCAGCCGGGTCGACGCTCGTGGGCACCGTGCGCTTTTCGAATCCGGCCTTGTCGAGCGCAGGACTGAAGTCGCCACCCGCGCGGAGGTCCGCGATGCGCGACTCGACCGCGAGCTTGCGGAAATTCATGGTGACCTCGGGCGGCGAGGTCACCCCGTCGATCACCCAATCGTCTTCCCGGCCGTTTTCCACCAGTGGCGCGCTGTAATAGAGGGAAGCGGTGACTGACGACATGCGGGGCGTCCTTGAAATGGCGCGCGCGTCGCGATCGAGCACGCATGAGAGGGAAGGGCGGGGAAACGCCGAAGCGGCGTCGGGCACGGCGTTCATGCGACGCTGCGCCCGATCGCGGTTTCGGCGAGGAGCGCCGACAAGGCCCCGGCTACGGCGTCGATGTCGGCGGTCGTGTTGTAGACATGCGGCGACAGCCGCAGCAGCGGCTCGCCGAGCCGATCGACGACGGCCGCTTCGATGTCGAACCGTTCGCGGAGCCGCCGGGCAGGATCGATCCCATGCAGCGCCGATGGCAGCGAGAAGGCGATCAGCGCGCCGCTGAGCGCAGGATCGGACGGCGTCGCCGGCGCGAAACCGTCGAGAGCGGCGAGACGCGCGCGGGCGTATTCCGCGAGGGCGCGCATCCGCGCGCGCGCGGCCCCCGGCCCGAACGATCGGTGGAATGCGATCGCCTCCGGAACCGCGAGCCAGGGACAGAGGTCGCGCGTGCCCTCGCATTCGAGCCGGCGCAGGCGCGGCGTGCTGCCGTAGGGATCGCGCGCATCGGGATCCGTCGCGGTCTGCATGCCGGGATAGCCCCAACTGACCGTCATCGGCTGCAGGCGATCTTCGCGTTCGCGGCCGATATGCAGGAAGCTGGCGCCGCTCGGCGCGAGCAACCATTTGTGGCCGCTGCCCACGTAGAAATCGCAGGGGATCTCCGCGAGATCCAGCGCGATCGAGGCGACCGCGTGCGCGCCGTCGACGACGCTGACGATGCCGCGACGCTGCGCTTCCTCGCAGATCCTGCGTGCCGGCATCACCAGTCCGCTCGCGGACAGGATGTGGCTGAAGAAGATGAGCCGCGTTCCGGCGCCCATGGCGTCGACGGCCGCGGCCACGATCTCTTCGGGATCGCCGGGCATGCGCGGAACCGGAAACGTGCGCAGCGAGAGGCCGCTGCGCTCTGCGGCACGCTCCCAGCACCAGCGCATGGTGCTGTATTCCTGGTCGCACAGCAGGATGTCGCCCGGCGCATCGAGCGGCAACGACGATGCCACCAGGCTCACCGCCGCGCTGACGCTCGGCGCGAACAACAGCCGGTCAGGCGAACCGCCGACGAAGTCGGCCAGTACCTCGCGCGCCTGCCAGAGCATCGGTGGCACCCGGCGCAACAGGAAGTCCGCCGGGTCGCCAGCGAGTTGCAGGCGCAACCCGGCGACCGTGTCGTGCACCTCGCGTGGCAGCGGGCCGAACGAGCCCGCGTTGAGGTACACCAACGAAGGCGGAAGCAGCATCCGCGCGCGGACGTGCGCCCAGTCGACGGGTGGCATGGCGGGTGAAGGCTGCACGGAACGATATCCGGATGCCGGCTGCGGGTCGCGCACTCAGGCCGGGGCCGTGGCGACGTGCATTTCCATGTAGCTGTCGCCGCACCATTCGCCGAACGTCGCCACCTCGCCGGACAGATGGGTGCCCATGCCCAGCGACTTGGCGAGCGGCACCGAGAAGGTGAACTCCGACCGCGGCCGCAGGAACAGCACGCTGGACGTGCGCCGGCTGCCGATGCGCTGCGACATGTCGGGCGAGACCACCTGGTGCCGGGGCGCCTTGATCCTGGCGTCGGACAGTAGTGGCGCGACCGAACCGCAGAACACCAGGACGCAGCCCGGCCGCGGCGGCAGTCCGACGAACTCGCCGTCGATCTCCACCTGCAGGCTCACGAACCCGTTCGGCGACGGCGTCTGCACGATCACCGAAACCATCGACAGATCATAATGCGGCGCCATCCGGTTGGGCTGCAGCTCGGCGCAGCGGTCTTCCGGCACGTCGGGGTAGAAGCGGTAGCGCAGCACGGGATTGCAATCGACCAGCGCGTCGAGATCGGCCACGAGGTGCACGTCCATGCTCCTGAGCACGGCCTTCGCCGTGTCCTGCGCGACCCGGTAATGCAGGTCGAAATACTCGTTCCAGATCCGTTCGAATCCGGTCGAGGGGAACATGTTGTCCGAGATGCCCATGGAATAGACCATGGCGTAGTCCGAGTAATCGCCGGTGTTGGTGCTGCGGGCGGTGCTTTCGGAGCCCAGCGGGGAGAAGCCGCGGCGCATGGCCGGCGAGGGGTTGGTCACCGCCCGCTTCGCCTCGTCGTCGGCGGTGGTGAAGAACTGCATGGCGGCTTCGCTCGCGCGCGTGTACGCATCGAGCAGCGC
>JAIMKJ010000042.1:0-22935 GCA_020692565.1 Thermomonas sp. | reverse complement strand
CTTCGAGGTAGAAGGCGCCCTGTTCGGTCACGCAGCGGCGCAGCTCGTCCCTGCGCTCGCCGCGGTTGAGCGCGTCCAGCGCGAAGGTCGGCACGGTCCGGTCGTTCATCGGTGTCTGTCCTGTGGCTGCGAATCGACGGGTGGTCACGACCGTGCCTCGGCGTGGGCATGGGCGCGGGTGCCGGCGGTGCGGAGATTGACGTAATTGCTGCCGATCCACTCGCCGAAGGTGGCGGTGTCGCCGGTGAAATCGACATCCAGCCCGCAGGAACGGGCGAGCGGCACCGAGAACCGGAAGTCCGGCTTCGGGCGCAGGAAGAACACGCTGGAGGTGCGGGCGCTGCCGATCCGCTGATCGCTCGACGGCGACGCCACCCGATGGCGCGGCGCCTTGATCCTGCCGGCCGAGACCAGCGGCGCCACCGCGCCGCAGAACACCACCATGCTGCCGGGGATCGGCGGCAGGTCGGCGTAACGGCCGTCCACCTCGGACTGCAGGCTGACGAAGCCGTTGGCGCAGGGGGTCTGCTGGATCGTGGTGATCACCGAGAGATCGTAGTGCGGGGCCATGCGCTGCGGCTCCTGCTCGGCGCATCGGTCTTCCGGCACTTCGGGGAAGTAGCGGAAGCGCAGCAGCGGGTCGCAGTGCAGGAAATCCTCGATGTCCTCCTCGAGCACGGCATCGGAGGCCACCAGCACCGCGCGGGCGATGTCGCGGGTGACGGCGTAGAAGCGGTCGAAATAGGCCGTCCAGATCCGCTCGAAGGTCTCGGACGGATAGAGATTGCCGGACAGGCCGACGGAGTAGGCCATCGAATAGTCGGTGTATTCGCCGCCGTTGGTGATCCTGGCCGTGCTCTCGGCTTCGAGGTCGGAGAAACCGCGCCGGATATTCGGCGTCGGATTCCTCACCGCTTCGCGCTGCTCCGGGGTGCTGTTCTCGAACAGTTCCATCACGGCGGCCTGCGCCCGGGCGTGTTCCTGTTTCAGCGTTTCGTCCTCGCGGACGTAAAAGACGCCGCGTTCGAACAGCATCGCGCGGAAGTCGTCGAGGCGGTCGCCCGCCTTGAGTTCCTCCGGATCGAAAACGTGGATGTGGGTATCGTTCATGGTCATGTCGTCCAGGATCTGGGGCCTGCGTTCGGAGGGTGATCGACGGCGGAACGGCGCGGCTCAGGTCTGCCCGTTGGCGTGGATGAGGTCGAGCAGGCCGTGCTGCAGGTATTCGCCGTAGGACACCGGGCGGTTGCTGCCGGCATGCATGTGCTGCGGCGGAACGAACGGGGCGATCTCGCTTCTGTAGGACAGGTTCGCGAAGAAGGGGATCGACAGCCGTTCGGCGTTGATGAACTTCACCCGATGGACCGGCGCCGGGTAGTAGCCGTTGGTCAGGTGCGCCATGTAGGTGCCGCAATTGACCAGGAAATGCTGGTCCGACACCGGGATGTCCAGATAGCCCTCGTCGGTCTGGACCTGGAGATTGGGCACGGCGGTCTGGTAGAGGACCGTGATCATCGAAACGTCCTGATGATGCTCGAAGCTCAGCTTCTCGCCGTCGGGTCCGGTCTTCAGCGGCGGATAGTCGTCCAGATGGGGATAGCGGATCAGCGACACCGCGGAGAGCGTGTCCTCGAGGGTGAAATGCGGTTCGAAGAAGCGCTCGTCGCGGCCGAGCGCGATCGCGATGCCGCGCAGGATGGTGGCGGAGACGCCGAAGACTTCACGGAAATAGCGTTCGTAGTACTGGCGCATGCCCGGATGCCGGTCCTGGTCGGGCCAGAGGTTGACCTCGTGGGACGGCAGGCCGGCGCGGATCATCGGGTGATCGTCGTTGAAGGCCGGATTGAGATAGCAGAAGGATTCGTTGGCCTTCTTGTCCTTGATCGCCATGTAGTAGCCGTTGCGGACCCGGTGGTTGGCGGGGTTGTAGGCCTTGATCGCGAGCTGCCATTTCTCCTCGTCGGTCATGGCCATGTGCCAGTCGGTCGTCGTCTTCTGCAACGCCGTCAGGTCGATGCCGTGATTGGCGGCGTAGAAGAAGCCCGAGCCCCGGAAGGCGCGGTCGATCTGGTCGGCGATCTCCTGCTTGGCGCCCGCGTCGTTTCCGGAAAGGCCCGAAATGTCGATGACGGGTACGTCGGCATACCTGCTCATGGTCAGCTCTCCTGAGGATGGAAAAAGGACGTTGTGTCGAACGGTGTCTTGGCGTTGCATGGGACTAGGCGGTGAATTTTTCCCGGAGCGACGACGCGATCCTCGTGCAGACCCGCTCGACTGTCGTCTTGTCGTGGATCCAGGAAAAATGGCTGTTGTCGCCAAGGAGGTCGATGGCGAAGCTGGACGGCGGCAGCAGCGTATCGAGGTTGTTGAAGGGCGCCCGGGCGTAGTACTCGAACACCCTGCGCTGTTCGTCGCTCTCGTGTTCGTCGATGGGCGTCACGGCTTTGAACAGCACGATGCTGTCCGCGCCGTCCGCGAGCTTCTTCAGCGCCCGCGGACTGGGCCGGTAGCGATGGTTGATCGGATCCAGCGAGTTGCCCTGCCGGGGCAGGCCGAGATCCTCGACCGCCTTCTCCGCGTTGAAGAAGGAGTCGACCATCAGCAGGTTCGCGACCTGTTCGTCCTCGGCCTGCAACTGCAGCGCCAGTTCCATCGACACCACGCCGCCGAAGCTCCAGCCGAAAAAGTGATAGGGACCGTGCGGCTGCAGTCTGCGGACGTGGCCCAGATAGTACCGGGCGATGTCCTCGAAGGACTGCATCGGGGTGTGCAGATGCACGTTGTTGAACAGCACCAGTCGCAGATCGGGCAATTGCCGGGCGAGGTTGTTCATGTAGCTTTCCGCGCCGCCTTCACCGGGCGGCAGCACGAACAGCGTCGGACCCTTGGCGGTCTCGTTGAGTACGAAGCAGGGCTCGAACTCGACCGCACGGGACGCCGCGGCGGAGCGCTTGCGCTGCGTGCCGAAGATCGGGCCCGCCTCCGCGATGTGGGCGGCGAACGCCTCGAGCCGCATCCGCAGCAGTCGGGCGAAGCGTTCGCTCGTCTCGGCGTCCAGACGGCTGTCGACCTCCACACTCATCCGGTCGCCGATGCAGCGCGCGGTGATGTCGATCAGGCCTTCGGTCGCCTCCGCATCGCGCTCGGACCGGCTGATGCCGCACTGCGCGGGATCGAGCCGCCAGCGTGCCGCATCGCAGGTCGCGCCCGCCGCAGCCGCGACCTGCGGATCCGCGAATATGCCCAGATAATTGAAGCTGATGTCCGGCAGCGGCGCCCGCTCGCCGCCGTAGGCGCCGCGCAGCGCGCCGTAGCCGATGCCGTTGAACGGGATGCGCTGGCGATTGGCGCGGGTCACGGCCAAGCTCTCGCCGATGTCGTCGCTGCCGACGACCGCGAGCGGGTGCAGGGTGGTGAACCAGCCCAGGGTGTCCTGCACGTCGGGTGCGCCCGGCAGCGCCTCGCGGCCGTGGCTCTCCACGACGACGAAATGCCGGGCGCGACCGGTGATCCCATGCAGGGTCTGGCCAAGCGCGGCCAGCATCAGGTCGACGGCGTGCAAATCGGTGGACCGGCGACGACGGCCGATCAGAGCCAGGGTGTCCTCGCGGCCGAGCTCGAAACGAGCGCGATGGTGACCGGTGCCGGAGCGCACCCAGATGCCGGCTGCCCGCTCGGCATCGACTTCGCGCGCCGTCTCTTCCCACAGACGCCGCTCGTCGGCGCCGGGGACATACGCCCGCAAGGCGTCGGCCCAGCGGCCGATGTCGCTTGAGGGCGGTGCCGGCATCTCGCCCCGGTAGAGGGCTTCGAGATCGCGGCACAGGATGTCCCAACTGACCGTGTCGACGATCAGATGGTGCAGCGAGAGGCAGACGCGCGCCGAGCCGTCCGCGAAACCGCGGACGAGCGCGGCGCGGCACAGCGGTCCCCGAGCCAGATCGAAACCGCCCTGCAGCGCCTGCAGCCGCGCGTCGAGCGCGTCCTCGTCCACGACGCCTTCGACCGGCATGACCTCGCCCGGTGCGTCGAGATCGACGACATCCAGCGGAATCGCGATATCGGCATCCAGCCCGACGTAGCTCTGGACCACGGCGGCGGGATCGTCTTCCGCGACCCGATAACGCAGGCGGAAGGCGTCGTGGTGGCGCGCCAGCCTGTCCAGCGCGGCGCGCAGACGATCGACGTCGAGCGCCGGTGTGCGGAGGGTGAGGTACTGGTTCCAGTGCCCGCGGTCGTGCAGGGGCTTGGCGAAGAACCAGCCCTGGATCGGCAGCAGCGGACAATCGCCCATCGGCGGCACGTGCGGCCGATGGGCGGCGGCGGGCAGCGTCTTCAGCACGCGTTCGCAGAACGCGTGCACGGTGGGGAAGTCGAACACATGCCGGACGCTGACCTTCTGGCCGAACGTGCGGCGGATGTGACTGGTCAGGTGCAGCGCCGAGATGCTGTCGCCGCCGATCCGGAAGAAATCGTCGTGCACGCCGACCTGCCGGCCATGCAGCACGTCGCTCCACAGGCGGCACAGACGGGCTTCGAGCCGGTCGGCGGGGGCGACGTAGTCGGCGGCGTCCGCGATCCGGTCGAAGCGCGCCAGCGCGTCGACGTCGAGCTTGCCGTTGACGGTCAGGGGCAGGACGCCGTCGATCCTCGTCAGCGCCGACGGCACCATCGCCGGCGTCAGCGTCGCGCGCAGGTGGGCCGCGAGTTCGCCTTCGCGCAGTTCGGGCATCGCCACGTAGTAGCAGACCAGACGACTGCCGCCGAGCGGATCCGAGTCGTGCCGCGCCACCACGGCGCACTGCAGGACGCCGGGGAACGCGGCGGCGACCGCCTCGATCTCGCCCGGCTCGATGCGCACCCCGTTGATCTTCACCTGATGGTCGTTGCGGCCGAAGAATTCCAGCTCGCCGCTATGGCGACGGCGCACCATGTCGCCGGTCCGGTACAACATGGCGCTGCGCGCTTCGCTGTGCGGCGCTTCGGTCCGGAAGGGATTCGGCACGAAGCGCGCCCGGGTCAGTTCGTCGCGGTTGAGATAACCGGCACTGACGCAGTCGCCGGCGAGGCAGATTTCGCCGAAGCCGCCCGGAGGCAGTTCGCGCAGCTCGCCGTCGAGAATATGCAGCTCGGTGTTCGGCAGGGGATCGCCGAGATCGTTGCGGAACGGGGCGCCGGGCGCGAAGCGCCGCACCAGGTTGTACACCGTCGTTTCGGTGGTGCCGTAGGCGTTGTAGAGCGGGCCGGCGAATTCCTGGCGGATCTTTTCGAAGTGATGGGCGCGGAAGGCCTCGCCCGCCACCAGCACCGCGCCGAGGCGTTCGAGCCGCGCCAGGTCGAACCGCTGCAGTTGGGTGGGCGTCCCGCTGATGTAGGTGAGCCCGTCGCGGTTCATGCGCCGGTAGAAGGCGTCGTCGAAGAGCGGCGCCGCCTCCGGCACGATCAGCGTGTGGCCGGCGAGGATCGACAGCGCCAGTTGCTCGATCGAGAAGTCGAACACGTAGCTGGACAGGAACAGCACCCCCTGGCGCTGCGCGTCCATGCCGAAATAACGTTCGGCCAGACCTTCCCGGAAGCTCTGCACGTTGCGGTGGCGAACCAGAACGGCCTTGGGCCGGCCGGTCGTGCCCGAGGTGTAGATCGCGTAGGCGGTGTCGTCGGGGGTCGCAGCGACGACCGGCGCTGTGTCCGGTTCGTCGTCGGGCCGCAGCGCGCGCACGTCCAGCACGGGCGTGCTGCCGCCCGCGACCAGCGCGCGGATGCCCGCGCTGCACGTGTCGTCGGCGAGCACGAGTTTCGCCGCGGTGTCCGTCAGCATGAAGGCGATGCGCTCGTCGGGATGGCCGGGATCGATCGGGAGATAGGCGGCGCCGGCCTTCCAGACCGCCAGGATCGCGATGATCGTCCATTCGCTCTTGTCTATCGCCAGCGCGACGAAGTCGCCGGGCGACAGCCCAGCGTGGCGCCGCAGCGCATGCGCCAGCTGGTTGGCGCGCGCATCGAGCGCGGCGTAGCTCAGGCGCGTGTCGCCGTGCACGACCGCGGTCGCCGCCGCATGCGTCGCGGCCATCCGCGCGAATGTCGCGTGCAGGGGTTCGAGGCAGTGCGCACGCGCGTCCGCGGCCGACCGCGGCTGCGGTTCGGCGTAGCGGAGTTCAGACAGCGCCGCGGAGTCGGCCCGCGGCGCGAGACGGCAGAACTCGCGCAGCACCTGCCGATACGTCGCGCCGATGTCGTCGATGTTGGGCGCATCGAACAGCGACGCGGCGTAGGTGATGTTCACCGACACGCCGTTCGCCTGCTCGGACACGGTCGCGTAGAGATCTAACTTGGCGGTCGTGCGGCCGTCGTCGTCGGGCGCGTACGGCTTGAGCGACGACAGCGCAGCGCCGACCGACTCCTCGTTGAGCAGGCTGAAGACGGCCTGGAACACAGGGTGCCGGCTCGCGTCGATCTCCACGCCGAGACTCTTGACCACCTGTTCAAAGGGAAGATCTTCGTGCAGTTGCGCCTGCAGCACCATCTGGCCGACGCCGCGCAGGTAATCCAGCAGCCCCCCGCGGTTGTCGATAGACGTGCGCAGCGCCAACAGGTTGGCAAAGAATCCGACGACGCCGTCGAAGTCGCCGTGCCGGCGGTGCGCCGACGGCGTGCCGACGATCAGGTCGCTCTGCCCGCTGTAGGCCTGCAGCGTGAGGTAGTAGGCCGCCAGCATGACGCTGAAGAAACTGATGCGGCTGGTCTGCGCCAGCACCCGCAGCTGATCCGTAGTCGTGCCGTCGATCTCGAACACGATCTCGCGACCGAGGTAGTCGAACTGCGCGGGACGCGGATGGTCGAGCGGCAGATTCAGCGGCTGCCAGCCGCTAAGCGCCTGCTGCCAATATTCGTGCAGCCGATCCAGACACTGGCTGGAAAGCTGATCCCGCTGCCAGACCGCGAAGTCCGCGTAGGTCGCCTTCAGCGGCGGGAGCGCGTCGGCCGGCGTGCCGGCCAGGAGCGATTCCAGTTCCTCGCGGAAGATCCGCCACGACCAACCGTCGAAGCAGGCATGGTGGAACACCAGGCCAAGCACGATCCGCTGCGGCATGCCGGCAACGGCGAAGAGGCGGGCGCGCATCGGAAGCGCCTCGTCGAGGCGGAACACGTGGGCGAAGTCGGCCACGAGGGCGCGATCGAGGGCTGCGCGATCCGGCAACGCGACCAGCGGCACCCCGAACAGGCGCGCGGCATCGTCGCCGTCGAGGATCTTCTGCACGCGGCCGCCGTCGCCCGCGCCCTGCAGCAGGGTGCGCAACGCCGCATGGCGGCGGAGCAGGGCGCGCAATGCGGCCTCGATGTCCGCCGCGGTCCGCGCCTCGCCGCGCGCGGCGTCGAGCACGCAGGCGAAGGGCACGTTGTAGGCGGCCGTGCCTTCGACATAGTCGTCGATGAACAGCAGGCGCTCCTGCGCCAGCGAGACCGGCGGCGTCGCACCGGCGCTGGCGGCCATGCCCGCCGGCGCGCGTTCCTCGCGCCCGGCCGACGCGGCGCTGTCCTTCAGATGTCTGGCCTGCGCTTCGATGTTCGGATGGGCGAACACCGTCGCGATGTTGAAGGACTGCGCGAAATGCTCGGTGACCGCCTGCGCCAGGCGGATCGCGCGCAGGCTGTCGCCGCCGGAGCCGAAGAAGTCGTCGCGGATGCCGATCCTGTCGAGGCTGATGCCGATCACCTTCGCCCACAGCCGGCACAGATCCCGCTCGGTCTGGTTGCCCGGCGGAACGTGATCGACCCGACCCGCCAGCGCGAATTCGGTCGTCGGCAGACGCTTGACGTCGAGTTTGCCGCTGGCGGTCACCGGAATTTCGGGGATGCGGATGATGCGCACCGGCACGATCGCCTGCGGCAGCCGCGCCCGCATCCAGTGCAGGATTTCGGTCTCCGGGAGCTCGCGCTCGCTGAGGTAGAAGGCGACCAGGTACTTCTGCGGCGCGTCTCCGCCGGTCGCGGCGCCCGCGAACTCGCGCGCGAGCACGATGGCGCGGGCGACGCCGGGATAGGAGGCGAGGATCGCTTCGATCTCGCCAAGCTCCACGCGCTGGCCGCGGATCTTCACCTGCATGTCGTTGCGGCCGAGGTATTCCAGCTCGCCGTTGGGCAGCCAGCGCACCAGATCGCCGGTCTTGTAGAGGCGGGCGTTGAGGCCCCGGCGCGTCTCGTCGTCGGTCCGGAAGGGATTGGCGACGAAACGCTCCGCCGTCAGCTCGGGGCGGTTGAGATAGCCCCGCGCCACGCCGATGCCGCCGATGTACAGCTCGCCGATGCCGCCCACCGGCACGCGCTGCATCCGCGGATTCAGCACGTAGCAGGCGGTGTTCGCCACCGGATGGCCGATGCTCTTGTCCAGACGCGGTTCATGCTTCGGGTACAGGCGCTTGTGGCTGGTGATCGAGATTTCGGTCGGGCCGTAGCCGTTGATGATCAGACCGTCGAAGGTCGAACGGATCTTGTCGAAGACCGGCGTGGTGAAGTCCTCGCCGATGGCGTCGATCCGCTTCAGCGAGGGGATCGATCCGTATTCGTAGAGCGACAGTACCGACGGTGTGCCCGACAGGTAGGTGACCCGGTTGCGGTTCATGTAGGCGTAGAGCCTCGCCTTGTCGCTGCGCATCGCATCGTCGAGCATCACCAGCGTCTGGCCCGACAGCAGCGCATCGGTCATCTGCTCGACGAAATGGTCGAACACGTAGTTCGAGAACGACAGCACGGCTTCGTCGCCCCGGTCCCGGCGCAGCGCGAACAGCCGCTCGAGCGAGGTGTGCAGGTTGACGACGCCGCGATGCTCGATCAGCACCGCCTTCGGGCGGCCGGTGGTGCCGGAGGTATAGATCGCGTAGGCCAGATCGGTGCTGGCGGTCGGCGACACGGGGTTGTCGTCCGCGTACGGCGCCAGCGGCACGTCCTGGACGCCGAAGATCCGGCAGGGCAGGCCGTCCGCGACCCGCGTGAGGCGGTCGACCTGCGGGCTGTCGGTCAGCACCAGCAGGGCGCCGGTGTCCTCGAGGATGAAGCGCGTGCGGTCGTCGGGATAGGACGGATCGACCGGAACATAGGCGGCGCCCGCCTTCCAGACCGCCAGGATCGCCGCGATCATCCATTCGCTCTTGTCGACCACCAGCGCGACGAAGCGGTCCGCAGCGAGCGGCGCCTGCGCCTGCAGGAAGCGCGCCATCCGGTTCGCCCGCGCGTTCAGTTCGCGATACGTCGATCGGTGTTCGCCCGAAACCACCGCGATCGCATCCGGCCAGGTGTCCGCCGCGATCTCGAACGCGGCATGCAGCGTTCGATCATCGGGGAAGGCGGTTTCGGTGCGGTTCCACGCCTCGAACCGGCGATGGTCCTCGGCGCAGACCAGATCGAGCCTGCCGACCGGCGCGTCGAAATCGTCCGCGACCTGGCGGAAGAGGCCGTCGAGCATCGCCAGCAGCGTGTCGATCGTGCTTTCGTCGAACAGTTCGCCGGCGTACCAGAGATTGATGTCGAGCGTCTCGCCGTTCTCGCGCGCGACGACGGCGATCGGGTAGTCGACCTTGTCGGAGTCGTACGACTTCTCGAAACGCAGGTACTCGTGGTGGAGGGCGGCCTCGTCCTCGCCGAGCAAGCGCGGATAGTTCTCCAGCACCAGCAGGGTTTCGAACAGGCGGCGCTTGCTGCCCTGGGTCTGGACCATGAACAGCTCGACCGCGCTGCGGCTGTTCATCCGGTTGATGGTGTCCTGGATGTCCGCCAGCGCTTCGGCGACGGTCCTCGGCGCCTGTTCGGCGTGGTCGACGATCGAGGGCAGGGTATTGATGTAGAGGCCGACCGAATGCTCGATGCCGTCGACCGGCAGGCCGCGCCCGGAAATGACCGTGCCCACCGAGGTCACCGCGCTTCCGCCGACAGCGAACAGCACTTCGTGCCAGGCGAACTGCAGCACCGAATGCAGGGTCACGCGGTGGCCGGCGCACCAGTCCTTGATCCGGCCGATGCAGTCCGCGTCGATGGAGAGGGTCCGGGTCCGGTGCTCGCGCACCGTGTCGTAGTCGCCGAAATCGACCTTGTAGCGGTTGCCTGCGTTGATCAGGCCCGCGAAGTCGCCCGCTTCGGTGAGGCGCTCGAACTGCGATTTCCAGTAGTCGAGATGCGCGTGCCGATGCGCTTCGAGGTACCGCTGCGTGGCGACGTAGGCGACATCTTCACGGACTTCGACCGGTTCGCGGCGCTGCAGGCGGATGTAGAAACGGTGCACGGCGTCGTGCAGGAGCGGCAGGCTCCAGCCATCGAGGATGATGTGGTGGCAGCTGAACAGCAACGAGTAGTCGGCCGCGTCGCGCTTGACCAGATAGACCCGGAACAGCTGGCCCTGTTCGAGCCGGTAGGGCTCGAGCCGGTCCTCCCGCTGCAGCGCGGACAGGCGGGCTTCGGCCTCGGCCTCGTCCAGGCCGCTCAGGTCGATGCTGCGCCAGACCAGCGGCCGGGTCTCGCCGTCGAGACACTGCAGCGCTTCGTCGCGCCATTCGAACCGCAGGCGCAGGCTCGGATACTGGCGCTGCGCGAGCGTCCACGCCTGGCGCATGGTCTCCGCATCGATGGCGCGGCGGTAGTGATGGAGCGACTGCATCACGTAGGCGTCGTTGGTCGCCTCGCTCTTCATCGACTGGTACAGCATGCCCTGCTGCAGACCGGTGGCGAGCATCCGCACGTCGCCGTCCGGCGCGAGCGCCTCGGCGTCCTGCGCCTGCGCCGGCGCTTCGGCCTCCTCGGTGATCTTGAGCATCAGTGCATGCGCCAATTGGCCGAAGGTCTTCAGGCGATACACGTCCTCCACGCTGACGGAAACGCGGAAGCGCTGCCAGATCCGCATGCTGAGCTGCAGGCAGGTAATGCTCTGGCCGCCGAGGCGGAAGAAATCGTCTTCGTCGCCGATGTCCGCCGCGCGCACGCCGAGCACTTCGCTCCATTCGGTCTTCAGCAGGCCGACGAGGCCCGCCTCGGCACCGGCGTCGGAAGCCGCATCCGAAGCTGCGCCGCACGATCCATCGGACTGCGCCGCGGGCGCGGCGTGCAGGCCGACCTCGGGCAGAGCGCGCCGGTCGACCTTGCCGTTGACGTTCACCGGGAAGGCGTCCAGCGGCACCATCCGTGCCGGGATCATCACCCGGATCAACCGCGATTCGAGGTACGCCAGCAGATCGGCTTCGAGCACCGGTCGGCCGCGATCGGCGACGTAGTAGCCGACCAGGCGCCAGTTGCCGGTTTCGACCGACTGGCCGCGCGTCACCACCACGCACTGGCGCACGCCGGGGTACTCCAGCGCACGCGCTTCGATCTCGCCGAGTTCGACGCGGACGCCGTTGAGCTTGAGCTGGAAATCGCTGCGGCCCATGAATTCGATCTGGCCATCCGCCAGGAATCGCGCGAGATCGCCGGTCTTGTACATCCGCTCGTTGCGGCCCGTGGCGCGCTCATCGGCGGTGCGGAACGGATTGTCCAAGAAGCGTTCCGCGGTCAGGTCGGAGCGATTGAGGTAACCGCCGGCCACGCCGGTGCCGCCGATGTACAGCTCGCCGATGGCGCCGATCGGCACCTGCTTGAGATTCTGGCTGAGCACGTAGCATTTCACGTTGCGCAGCGGCCGGCCGATGCTGCGGTCGGTGCGGCGATCCTCGCCGGGGGGGAATTCCTTGATCGCGGTGACAAACGCGGTTTCCGTGAAGGCGTATTCGTTGACGATCCTGCCGTGGAATTTCTCGCGCAGGGTGCGCAGCCCGGAAGGCGTCAGCTCTTCGCCGACCAGCAGCATCCGCTTCAGCGACGGGCATTCGCGCAGATCGAAGTGCTGCAGCACCGAGAGGGTGCCGTTGAGATAGCTGATGTCGTGCTCCAGCACGAAGCGCGGGAAGCGCAACGGGTCCATGCGCACGTCGTCCGGCACCACGACGAGCGTCTGCGAATTGATCAACGCGATCAGGGTCTGGCGCATGAACGGCTCGAACACCAGCGCCGCGAACAGGGCCACGCGTTCGGTGCCCGCGTCGCGCATCCCGTAGCGTTCGGACAGGTCGGTGATGCTGTTGACGACGCTGCGGTGCGCCTTCGGCACGCCCTTGGGAATGCCGGTGGTGCCGGAGGTGTAGGTGACGTAGGCGATCTGGCGGCTGTCGAGGGCGAGCGCGGGATCGGCCTCATGCGCCTCCCGTTCGCTGTCGGCTTCGGCCAGGGCTTCGTCGATGTCGACGATCTGCAGATCGGGGCAGACGTCGGCCAGCATCTCGCGCAGACGGTCGGCGTAGTGGCGATGGCTGACGATCCGGCGCGACCCGGTGTCGCGCATCGTGAACTGGATGCGGTCGGCCGGATAACTCGGGTCGAAGGGAATGTAGGCGGCGCCGGCCTTCCACAGGCCGAGCGTGGACACGACGATGCGATAGCTCTTGTCCAGATACAGACCGACGATCTCGCCCGGCTGCACGCCATCGCGCAGCAGCCGGTGCGCGAACCGGTTGCAATGGCGGTTGAGCGCGTCGTAGCTGAGCCGTTCCTCGCCGCAGATCACCGCGCAAAGGTCGGGCGAACGCCGCACCGCCGCTTCGAACAGTTCGTCCAGACGCGAGTCCTCCGGAAACTCGCCGTCGTTGGCGTTCCAGCGATCGAGCTGTCGCTTCTGCTCCTCCGAGATCAGTTCCAGATCAGCGATCGTGCCGTACGGATGCGCGGCGATCTGGCGCAGCGCTTCCACGATGATGTCGAGCACGCCGGTCATCACCTCCGCTTCGAACAGCTCGGGCGCGTAATGCAGGCTGCAGGACAGGCGCTGGCCGGCTGGATCATCGCGCAGGCGGAGGGCGAGCGGCAGAGGCGGCATGCCGGACGGCGGGCGATCGTCCGTCGCCTCGATCAGGACCGCGTCGAACAGGCCCTGGCCG
Source organism: Thermomonas sp. (assembly GCA_020692565.1). Classification (GTDB taxonomy): domain Bacteria; phylum Pseudomonadota; class Gammaproteobacteria; order Xanthomonadales; family Xanthomonadaceae; genus Lysobacter_I. Next base: position 9,985 of record JAIMKJ010000042.1, on the reverse strand, counting down.
AGCATTGCGTCCGCAGAGGCGAACGCATCGTCCTGCGCCAGCGCACGCGCGACGTCGCGAACGGCGTCGAGACGCGAGAGCGCGGACTGCAGGCGATGATCGACGATGGACGGCTGCACGCGCGCTTCGGCGCCGTCTCCCTTCACGCTGCCGACCACGGTCAGCGCGCCGTTGCCGTAGGCTTCGAGCGCGCGATGCAGGCACACCAGCGCCATCGCCGACAGCGAAACCCCGGGATGGGCGTCCACGAACGCCGTAAGGCCGGCATAGGCCACGCCCTCGACGAGCGCCGGGATCTCGCGCGTCGCTCCGAAGTCCTGCCCGTCGTCGCGGACCACGATCTTGTGGCGCCACGGGCCTTTCAGGAGGATGTCGAGGTCGCAGCGGTCGTCCTTCGAGGCCTCGATGGATCGCCGCCAGGTTTCGGCGCCGGAGAGGATGTTCGCGTTGTGGTTTGTCGTCACTGTCCTATGCTCCTGCAATGGATCGTGGCTGTCGGCACGTCAGGAAATGCATGTGGCCGGGAACAGACCGCTCCCGCACCGGTTCAGCTGGGTCGTTTCAAGTGGATCGTGTGGCTTCCGCCGGAGACACGCGCGAGGCGCGCATGGCCGGCGCGAGCACCGCGCACTGCCCGAGCAGCAGCAGCGCGGCCGCACCGGCCAGGATGTAGAGGGGCGAGAGCCGCATCAGTTCGAAGGAGTCCATCAGCCACACGTTCAGTCCGATCGCCAGCAGCGCGCCGATCACCACGCCGCCGATGGAGATCAGCATGTTCTCGATGAGGAAGTAGCGCATGATGTCGCGGCGCGTCGCGCCCAGCGCGCGACGCACGCCGATCTGCCTGCGTCTTTGTCCGACCCAGAAACTGGCGAGACCGAGGATGCCGGCCGCGGTGATGCACAGCAGCGCCAGCGAGACCGCGCCCATCAGTACGGCCATGCCGCGTTCGCCCTTGTAGACCTGCTCGCGCACGGTATCGAACGTGCGGATGCCGTCGTCGGGGAAGATCCGCATCCGGTCGAGCTTGACCAGCGCCTGCGGCACGGCCTCGCGCACGGCCGCGAGCTGCCCGGGCTTCGCGCGGACCAGGTAGGTGCTGTTGCTGCGAATCAGCCGCATCGGCAACAGCGTCGCGTAGTCCATGTAGTCGTAACGGTCGGCGCCGGACCATCCCGCCTGCAGCCGGTCGACGATGCCGATCACTGTGCTCGGCGACGGATTGTTGTTGCCGATGTAGATCGGCTTCTGCAGTGCGCTGCCGTCCGGATAGAGCTTCTCGGCCAGGGCACGGGTGATGATCACCTGCGACGGCCAGGCGATGTCGTCCTCGTCGGTGGTCCGTATTTCGTCCGTGCGGAAGTCGCGCCCGGCGATCAGGCGGACGCCCATCACCGCGAGCGCGCGGTCGTCGACGAAATACAGTTCGCTGCGCGCCGCGCGGTCGCGCGCGGCGGGATCGAGGCGGATGCCTTCCGGCCAGCTGTCCTCGGCCAGCGGGAACGCATTGATGACCGCGGCATCCTCCACGCCGGGCAGGCGGCGCAGGGTCATCAGGTCGGCCTCGACCAGCGACGGCAGCGCCCCGGGATCCGCGCCGACGCGGCTGCTCTGCACGGTCAGCAGGTCGCTTTCGACCATGCCGGTCGGCCGGTCGGCGCGGTCGAGTCGATGCTGAATGATGCTCAGCGCGTTGGAGACGACGGCCAGGGTGAGCGCGATCTGTAGGGCGATGAGGAGGGCGCCGGCCTTGTGCTTCTTCAGCGCGGCGAGGATCGGGGCGATGTGGCGCATGTGCGTCATCTCAGTTCGATTTCAGTTGCCACGCCGGCCGCACCTGCGCCGCGCGCCAGATGGGATACAGCGCTGCGGCAACGGTGGCGAACACCGCCACCGCCACGGTGAGCAGCGCCAGCGGCACGTCGAGCCGGGCCAGGCGCGCGATCGAGGGTTCGAACACCAGACCGGTGCAGAGCATGCCCAGTCCGGTGAACAGCAGGCCGAGCGCACCACCGGCGAGACCGACGGTGGCGGCTTCCACCAGGAACTGCTGGTAGATGGCGGTGCGCGGCGCACCGAGCGCGCGGCGGATGCCGATCTCGGGCGCGCGGCGCATGAACTTCGCCAGCAGCAGGCCGATGGTGTTGACCAGGCAGATCAGCAGGAAGCCGAAGCCGAGCAGGGCCGAGATCCGCGACTCCGGCGGCACGACCTCGAGGTACTCCAGCCACTCGTCGACATCGCGCAACCGGACGTTCGGCGCCCAAGCGAAGCGGCCCGTGCGCTGCTGCTCCGCCGCGTAATTGCGCAGATAGTCGCGGTAGGCGCGCACGCTCGCCGCATCCGGCAGTTCGGCCCAGTAGAGGACCCAGGCGCATTCGGACCGCAGCACGGCATCCCAGCCGGCGTCCGGGGTCTTGTAGCAGCTCATGTTGCCGTTGGTCTGCAGTTGCACGTCGATGGCGCGGGTGAAGGGGATGAACAGTTGCACCGGCTCGTCGAAGCCGCCGGTGTTGACCGCATCGAAGAAGATGGGCTGCGGATCCCAGTGGTCCATCACCCCGGTGATGCGATAGCGGCGGCCGTCGACGTCGATCTCGCGGCCGACGCTGTTGCCACCCTTGAAGAGCCTGTCGTTGAGCGCACGGCCGATGACCGCAACCGGTGCGCGCGCCGTGTCCTCTGACGCGGACCAGCTGCTGCCGTGGAGGAAGGGGATGTCGAACATCGCGAACGAATCCGCGTAGCTCGCGTAGGTGTTGGGGTGGAACGGCAGCAGCGCCGGGTCGGCCGGCACCACCGTCGATTCGATCGAATACAGCGCCGTCTGCCGCGTCGCGCGCTTGTCCCTCATGAGCGCCATGGCGTCGATGTAACTGAGCGCGCGCGGTGGTTCGCCGCCGTTCTCGACCGTCTCGACGGGCCCCCAGTTGTCGACAAGGGGCACGAACAGCCGCGACGACTTCTCCGGGATCGGATTGTTCGAAGTGGCGCGCAGCACCGCGTAGGTCGTCATCGACGCGGCGACGCCGACGGCGATGGAGACGATCATGATCGCCGTCAGGAAGGGGTTGCGCTTCAGGCTGCGCAAGCCGAGCTGGAAGTAGTAGATGAGCATCGTGGCTCCTGCATTGATGTCCGTAAGGAAGTCTGGGCATTGATGCCGGGACTTCGCCTGTGTCGCTTCCGTGGTTATGCCTCGATCCTCGGTCTGTCCTCCTGCTGCGCGTGCGGATTATCCAGGAATCGGCGCAGGTCCGGCGCATAGCTCTTGAGCGCTTCGGCGGTGAGCAGGATGTTGTGGTGGTAGGGCACGACCACTTCGGTGACGTCGCCCGGAATGAAACGCCTGAATCGGGCGTAGCCGTCGGGGTCGTACGAATCCTCGGCGAAAATCATCAGTACATTTCCATGGAAGGGCGAGGGATCGCGGTAATAGGACAGGCGGATGTTGTTGCTCTGGATCGCGCTCATCCGCGCGATCATGGTCTTCCTGATGTCTTCGGACGCGTCCTGATAGTCCCTGTAAGCGACCATCCGGGTCTCGAGATCGGCGCGATGCGCCGCGATGGCTTCTTCCGGCCAGCTTTCGTCCTGCAGCGGCGTGCCGTCGATCATGATCAGCTTGGCCACCGCCAGTCCGCGCCGTTCCATCGCCGCGGCCAGGGCGTGCGCGGCGAGAGCGCCGAACGACCAGCCGAGCAGGTGGTAGGGCCCTTCGGGCTGGATCTGCCGGATCTGTTCGATGTAGTCGGCGGCCATCTCCTCGAGCGTCGCCGGCAGCACGTCGCCGTCGGCGAGACCGCGCGCTTCCAGCGCGTAGACTGGCAGGTCCGGCGGCAGGTGCCGCAGCAGCGCCAGATACGGACGACCGAAACCGCTGCCCGGATGGATGCAGAACAGCGGCGGACGATCGCCGAAGCGCTTCAGCGCGAGCGGCTTGCCCTGCGGCGGACGTCGGGTGATCTCGTCGATCCTGACCGCGATCCGCTCGATGGTTTCCTCTTCGAAAATGATCCGGATCGGCAGGTTGATCTGGAACTCCTTGTTGATCCTGCCGGCCATCATCGTCGCAAGCAGCGAGTCGCCGCCCACGTCGAAGAAGGCGTCGCGCACGCCGATGTCTTGGATTCCCAGCAACTGCTGCCAGATTGCCAGCAACTGCGATTCGATGGTCGTGCTCGGCGGGACGATGTTGGCGGTGCTGCCGCGAACGTAGAGCAGCATTTTCTTCGTGTCCTCCGGCGGTTGCTCGGTCCACTTCCGCATCCGCGTCCGCAGGTCGCCGGTCGAGTGGATCAGCTGCGGCGCGTCCGCCCACGAAAGCGCATAGGCGAGCGCCGCCGCGCCTTCCGGGCCGGTCATGCCGTAGGCGTCCGCCGCGGCGGGTTCGCCGGCGACGCGCCAGCCGTCCCAGTCGATGCTGATCCAGCGGCCGTCGCCCTGCGCATGGCGCGCCGCGGCGAAGGCGTCCAGATAGGCGTTCGCCGCGGCATAGGCCGAGAAGCCGAGACCGCCGAGCAAGGTCGACAGCGACGACATCAGCACGCAGAAATCGACGTTGCGATGCTCCAGAACCCGCGCCAGCACCAGCGCGCCCCCGACCTTGGGCAGGAATTGCGCACGCGCGAAGGCGAGGTCGCTTTCGGCCAGGAAACGCACCGAATCCCGGACCTGACCCGCGCAGTGGATCACGCCATCGATGGCGCTGTAGCGGACCTCGGCCTGATCGAAGGCGTCGCGCATCTGCGCCTCGTCGGTCACGTCGGCGCGATAGACCGTCACGTGCGCGCCGCGGGATTCCAGCGCCAGCAACCGCCCGAGCTTGGTCACCATCGGATCGCCCGGACTACGCTCCGCGACCCAGTTGCTCCAGACGTCGCGCGGCGGCAGTTCGTCGCGCACGATCAGCACCAGCCGCGCGGCCATGGCGGCGAGGTAATCCGCCAGCGCATAGGCCACTTCGCCGAGCCCGCCGGTGATGACATAGACGCCGCCGCGTTTGATCCGCGGCGCGAGCATCTCGGCCGGGACCTTCCGCCGTTCGAAGGTCTGCGTCCAGCGCCCGCCGTTGCGCAAGGCGACGACCGGTTCGGCGTGCCCGGCCAGCAGCTCGTCGAGCAGGGCGGCGGCGACGGTCGCTTCGAACGCGGCCTCGCGGCCGATGCGGTCGATGCCGCACAGATCGATCTGCTGCGCGCGGAGCCCCGGGTATTCCTGCGCCGCGATCCGGCACAGGGCGCCGATCGTGGCCTGCGCCGGCACCAGGGCTTCGCCGCCGGTCACGCGGAAGGCGTCGCGGGTCACCGCGTGCAGCGCCGTGTCCTCGCCGGTGGGGTGCGCCATCAGCGTCTTGATCGCGAGCATCAGGCTGCCGTAGCCCGTGCGTTGCTGCGACTCGAACCGCGCGTAGGCGTCGACGCCCGGGTCGCCGTCAGTCGTCACGCAGGCGTCCAGCGACCACAGGTGCACCAGACGATCGATGCGAACCTGCTGCTGCGCGAGGTGCGCGGCGAATGCGACGTGCTGCGTCTCGTCGTCGGCGGCGAGCGTGCAGGCGTCGGGGCCGGTGGACTCGAAGCCCTCGCCCTGGCGCACCAGGATCGCGCGGTGGCCAGCCTCGCGCAGCGCGGCGGCCACGCGATCGCCGATGCCGCCGCGATCAACCATGATCACCCAGGTCAGCGGCGCGGACGCGACCGCCGCAGGAGACCGCATGCGCGTGCCGTGCAGCCGCCACAGCGGGGCGTAGAACCAGTCTTCGTGATGCGGCAGGCGGGCGTCTGCCGCCTGCGCGACAAGCGCGCCATGCCGCGGCGCGTCCACCCAGTAGCGACGCCGTTCGAAGGGATACGCCGGCAGCGGCACCCGGCGCCGACGTTCGCCGGCGTGGACGCCGGCCCAGTCGATGCGGAAGCCGCGGACCCACAGCCGGCCGATGCACTGCAGCAGGGCGCGGGCGTCGTCGTCCTGCGCGCCTGCGCGGGCGAGCAGCGGGATTGCCTCATGCGCGCTGCCCTGCATCCGCTGCCGGGCGAGGCCGGACAACGTCTGGCCGGGCCCGATCTCGACGCAGACGCAGGCGGTCTTCGACGCGGGCAGAGACGACAGCAGTGTGTCGAGCCCGTCGCCGAAGCGCACCGTCTCGCGCAGATGGCGCACCCAGTACTCCGGATCCATCGCCTCGTCGGCAGCGACGAAGCCGCCGCCGAGATTGGAGACATAGGGCATGGTCAGCGCGCGCAGCGTCACCGTGGCCAGGGTTTCGCGCCACGCTTCGAGCATCGGCGCCATCGTCGACGAATGGAAGGCATGCGATGTCGCCAGCGCGCGGCCCTCGATGCCCTCGGCGGCCAGCCGCGCGCGTAGCGCTTCGACCGCCGCGACCGGACCGGAGACGACGCATCTCCGCGGGCCGTTGACCGCAGCGATGTCCAGGCCCGTGCCCGGCAACCGCGCGCGCAGCGACGCCTCGTCTTCAGGCACCGCCAGCATGCTGCCCGGCACCATCGCCTGCATCAGCCGGCCGCGCGTCGCCACCAGCTTCAGTGCGTCCTCGAGCGCGAACACGCCGGCCAGACAGGCAGCGACGTATTCACCCAGGCTGTGGCCGATCATCGCGTCCGGCTGCAGCCCGTACGACTGCAGCAGCTTCGCCAGGCTGTATTCGACCGCGAACAACGCCGGCTGCGCGAAACAGGTGCGGGTCAGGCGATCGTCGGATGCGGCGGCGTGCGCGTCGTCGGCGGCCTGCGCGAAGAGCAGCTCGCGCAGATCCAGGCCGAGCGCGTCGCGCAGACCCTCCGCGCAGGCGTCGAACTGCGCGCGGAAGACCGGCTCGGCTTCGTACAACGCCTGCGCCATGCCCGCATGCTGCGCGCCCTGGCCGGGGAACATCCAGACCAGCGACGCGTCCTCGATCGCGGCCCGCGCGGGCTCGGCGTCCGCTGCGCGCAGCGCTTCGACCGCGTCCGCCGCCGTCGCGCAGACCACCGCGCGACGCCAGGCATGCGCCTTGCGGCCGCGCTGCAGGGTGTAGGCGACATCCGCCAGCGGCGTCCCGGCGTCGGCGCCCAGATGCGTCGCCAACCGTGCGGTCGCCGCGTCCAGCGCTTCGGCGCTGCGCGCCGACAGCACCAGCAGTTGCGGGCTCCGGGCGCTCGGCGCGCTGGCGGTCTCAGGCGCCTGCTCGAGCACCACATGCGCGTTGGTGCCGCCGATGCCGAACGAACTTACGCCCGCAATGCGCGTGCCGTCGCGCTCGGGCCAGTCGCGCAGTTGCGTGTTCACGCGGAACGGCGTGGTCTCGAAATCGATCTGCGGATTGGGATGGGCGAAGTTGATGCTCGGCGGCAGCAGCCTGCGCTTGAGCGCTTCCACCGTCTTGATGACGCCGGCCACGCCCGCGGCCGTGTCCAGATGGCCGATGTTGGGTTTGATCGAACCGATCGCGCAGGCCTGCGCGGGGACGCCGGCGAAGGCCTGGCTCAGCGCGCGGATCTCGATCGGGTCGCCGAGTACGGTGCCGGTGCCGTGCGCTTCCACGTACTGCACGCCGGCGGGCGACACGCCCGCGTTGCGGTAGGCCTGGCGGATGACGCGCGTCTGGCCGTCGATGCTGGGCGCGGTGTAGCCGACCTTGTCGGCGCCGTCGTTGTTGACCGCCGAGCCGCGAATGACCGCGTGGATGGTGTCGCCGTCGGCCAGCGCGTGCGCCAGCCGCTTGAGCACCAGGATGCCGGCGCCGTTGCCGCCGCGGGTGCCGCGGGCGTCGCGGTCGAAGGCGCGGCAGCGGCCGTCCGGCGACTGGATGCCGCCTTCCTCGTAGAGATATCCGCCGGGACCGAAGTCGCCGATGCTCGCGCCGCCGGCGATCGCCATCCGGCTTTCGCCCTGCGCGAGGCTGCGGCAGGCCAGATGGATCGCCACGAGCGAGGTCGAGCAGGCCGTGTTCACGCTGATCGCGGGGCCGGAGAGATTGAGCTTGTAGGCGATGCGGGTGGCGGCGAAGTCCTTGCTGTTCGCGTACACGAGATTGACGCCCAGCGCGGCGAAGGCGTCCATCTGCGGCAGCAGGTGGTGCAGCACGTACTGGTTCTCGCCCACGCCGACGAACACGCCGACCGAACGCTCGCTGCCGGCATCGCCGTAACCGGCGACCTCCAGCGCTTCGTGCGCGCATTCGAGCAGCACGCGCTGCTGCGGATCGGTCACTTCCGCTTCGCGCGGGGTGAACCCGAAATACGCCGCGTCGAACCGTTCGACGTCGTCGATCAGGCCGAGCACCGGCACGAAGGCCGGATCGTCGAGCAGCGCGGACGTCGCGCCGGCGGCTTGCAGTTCTTCGCGGCCGAACGACTGCAGCGATTCGACACCGGCGGCGAGGTTGGTCCACAGCCGTTCGACGTCGGGCGCGCCGGGGAAACGGCCCGCCAGCCCGATCACGGCGATCGCGTCGGCCGTGCCGACCGCTTCGGTCGGATCGGGCAACGCCGCGACGGCCGCGTCGGCATTCCGCCCGGCGGCGTCCCGCACGTCCGCGGTCCGCGCATGCGCGGCCAGATGCGCCGCGAGCCGGGCGATCGTGGGATGGGCGAAGATGTCGGTGACGGCGATGTCGACGCCGAGCGCATCGCGGATCTTCTGCCTGAGCGAGAGGATGTGCAGCGAGCTGCCGCCGACATCGAAGAAGTTGTCGTGGATGCCGATGCGGTCGAGACCGAGCACAGCCTGCCACAAGGTCGCCAGGCGGGTTTCGATCGCGCTGCCCGGAGCCGCGTAGGCGCTTCGGGCGAACGCGCCGCCATCCGGTTTCGGCAGGGCGCGGCGCTCGAGCTTGCCATTGGGCGTGAGCGGCAGGGTCGCGAGCGTCACGAAGGCGGCCGGCACCATGTAGTCGGGCAGGGCGTCGGCCAGGTGGCTGCGCAGGCCGGCGATCAGCGTCTGCGGATCGTCGCCGCCGTCGACGGGCACCACGTAGGCGACCAGTCGCCGGTCGAGGCCCTCGCCGTGCGCGAGCACGACCGCCTCGCGCACGGCGGGATGCGCGATGAGACCCGCTTCGATCTCGCCGAGTTCGACGCGGAAGCCGCGCAGCTTGATCTGATGATCGTTGCGGCCGAGGAATTCGAGATCGCCGTCTGGCAGACGACGCACGAGATCGCCGGTGCGGTACAGCCGGCCGGAGCCGAAGGGGTCGGCCACGAAACGCTCGGCGGTCAGCGCCTCGCGCCGCAGATAGCCGCGCGCGACGCCGTCGCCGCCGATGTACAGCTCGCCCACGCTGCCCACGGGCTGCAACTGCATGCCCGGGCCGAGCACGTGAAGCCGCGTGTTCCGGATCGGCCGGCCGATCGGCACGGCGCTGCGGCCGGCGAGCGCTTCGAGCTGGGCCCGGGTCGCCACTTCGAACACGCTGCAGCCGACCACGGTCTCGGTGGGGCCGTATTCGTTGACGAAACGCGCCTCGGGCAGGCGCTCGCCCTTCCACTGGCGCAGGCTGGCCAGGTTCAGCTGTTCGCCGCCGATCACGATGCGGTGCGCCGCCCGACCCACGCGTCCCGGCGCGAGGAAGGCCAACGCGTCCAGGTGCGCGGGCGTGATCTTGAACAGACGCGGGGCGTCGTTCGCGAACAGCCGCGCCGCCAGCGTCGGCAGCAGTTCCTCGCCATCGGTCAGCAGCTCCACGCGCTTGCCCACCAGCAGCGCCGGCAGCAGCGTGGTCAGCGTCGCGTCGAAACCCAGCGGCGAGCTCACCACCGCACCGAGCATGTTCGCGTCGAGATAATGCGCGGCCGCGTAGTCGACATAGTTGACCAGGGCGCGGTGCGGCACCATCACGCCCTTGGGCGTGCCGGTGGAGCCGGAGGTGTAGATGACGTAGGCCAGATGCCGCGACGTCAGGCCGGGCACCTGCGGTCGGGTCGTCGACGACGCCGCGCCTTCGACGAAGACGTCTTCGTCGAACGCCTCCGCCTCCAGTACC
>JAIMKJ010000010.1:111080-113704 GCA_020692565.1 Thermomonas sp. | reverse complement strand
GTCGGATTATATGATTTCGGCAACACCCTCTTTGCGACAAAGAAAGTTACCCGCGCAAAGCGCGGAAGCTTTGCTTTATAGCCAATTGGTTGCGCCATACCCCAGCCTGCGGCCCTACAGCCGGTGCGATGCATGCCAAGGCCTCAATCGCCTTGAATTGTAGTCGAGTGAAAGACCGATTAACCCCGGAGCGATATCTAGTATGTCTTGGGCAATCTTCAGCAAGATGAAGTATGGCAGCGGCAAATCACCGACAGCATATTTCAACAAGTGTCGCAAAGGAGCATCAAATTTATTTACCCCAACAGAATTCTGATCAGTTGGGTGCGACGCGTCCAAGGTGTTTGCCACGCGCTTTATCAAAATCTCTCTAGACATACAAACAGAATTAAGAACGCCACTTTCATCAGCATAGCTCAGCTTAACTACTTCAGCACCCAACCATTGTTGGTAATTACATCTCGTTATAGAAACCGAAGATGTCGACAAAAAATATGAATCATCTAACTGGCGAGAAACAAAACAAAAGCTTCTCAAACGAAATGCACCATCAGCATCAACCATGAAACCGACGCTAACCTTCATCGGACCAACCGAAAAATCATCTTCTGGCCCAGAAACTATTTGCCCATTAGAGGCATATGTAATGACGTCTCCCGGCATATAGCAGAAAACATATCTACACCCTTTCGCGGCCTTTAGTAATCTCTTTGAAGGGCAGCCAGTTTTAAATGCTTTCGTCGAAGAAAAAGAAGGATAATTGCCATCAAGATGAGATTTCAACTCAACCCAGATCCTTAAAGCATGAGACAGATCAAGAAATGAAACGTGATCATGAGACCTGACGGCCAAATCATAATGGCGACGAAGGCGTTCAAACTGCAAAGAAACATCACTCATTCGAATTTCAACTCGCAATATACCGCTGCAAAGAATCCAACTCCGCCCGCTGATCCTCGATCACCGCCTTCACCAGATCCCCGATCGACACCACCCCCACCACCTCGTCCCCATCGATCACCGGCAGATGCCGGATCCGATGCTCGGTCATCGTCTGCATGCAGCGGTCCGACGTATCCAGCGACCACGTCGTCAACACGTTCGAGGTCATGATCTCGCTCACCGGCGTATCCGACGACGAACGCCCCTGCAGCACCACTTTGCGCGCGTAATCGCGTTCGGAAAGAATGCCGACCAGACGCGGGCCGTCCATCACCAGCAGCGCGCCGATGTGCGCCTCGGCCATCAGGCGGATGGCGTCGAGGACCGGGGCCTCAGGACGGATCGCGTGGATCGCCGGGCTCTTGGCTTCCAACAGCTGACGGACGGTGCGCATGGGGCGGCTCTCCTTCAGGGTCGTCGCCCAAGGATACGCCCGCCGCGGGCCGCCAGCGATCCACCAGATACAACGGCCGCTGCTTGGATTCCTCGTACAGCCGGCCCAGGTATTCGCCGATCACCCCCAGCGCCATCAACTGCACGCCGCCCAGCAGCAGGATCACGGCCATCATCGTCGGCCAGCCGGCCACCGGATCGCCCCAGACCATCGCCTTGATCACCACCCACAGCGCGTAGACGAAGGCGAGTACGGCGGTGAGCACGCCCAGATAGGTCGCCACCCGCAGCGGCGCGGTGGAAAAGCTGGTCACGCCTTCCAGCGCGAAATTCCACAGCTTCCACAGATTGAACTTGCTGCGCCCGGCCAGCCGCGCTTCGCGGTGATAGGGAATGGCGACCTGTTCGAAGCCGACCCAGCCGAACAGGCCTTTCATGAAGCGGTGACGTTCGCGCAGCTGGCGCAGCGCGGCCAGCGCGCGCGGCGACAGCAGGCGGAAGTCGCCGGTGTCGGTGGGGATGGGCGTTTTCGACAGCCGCTGCATCACCCGGTAAAACCCGTGGGCGGTGCTGCGCTTGAGCCAGCCTTCGCCGTCGCGGGCGGTGCGGGTGCCGTGGACGTCGTCGTAGCCTTCGCGCCACTTCGCCACGAACTGCGGAATCAGCTCCGGCGGATCCTGGCCGTCGGCGTCGAGGACGATCGCGGCGCCGGCGCGGACCCGGTCGAGACCGGCGGTGAGCGCGGCCTCCTTGCCGAAGTTGCGGCTGAGCCGCAGCAGCGACACCCGGGCATCGGCGGCGGCCAGGGCGTCCAGCACCGCCCAGGTGCGGTCGCGGCTGCCGTCGTCCACGTACAGGATGTGACCTTCGACGCCCTCGCCGGCCAGGGCGTCCAGCGCCGCAACGATGCGCGGGTGCAGCGCCGGCAGGGCTTCGGCCTCGTTGAAGGCGGCGACGACGACGGTGAGGCGATCTGTATTCATATATATAGATAGAGTAACCGGCGGGGCGATCACTCGAACCGGAGGTATTCCGGCCCGCCCAGCGCCTGCATCTGGCGCTGGATCGCCCGGCTGCGGCGCTGGACGTACGGCCCGGGCTTTGCGGCGCTGTACTTGCGCGGGGACGGCAGCACCGCGGCCAGACGGGCGGCCTCGGCGGCAGTGAGCTTCGAAGCGTCCTTGCCGAAGAACCGGCGGGCGGCGGCCTGGGCGCCGTAGACGCCATCGCCGTACTCGATGACGTTGGCGTAGACCTCGATGATGCGTTCCTTCGGCCACAGCGCCTCG
>JAIMKJ010000010.1:101991-111043 GCA_020692565.1 Thermomonas sp. | reverse complement strand
CCCAGCTGCGACCGCGCCACAGGAACAGGTTCTTCGCCAGTTGCTGGCTGATCGTGCTGGCGCCGCGGACCTTGCGGCCCTTGGCATTGTTGGCGCGGGCCTTTTCGATGGCCTTGAAGTCGAAGCCGTTGTGGACCGGAAACTGCTGGTCTTCGGCGGCGACCAGCGCCAACGGCAGTTGCTTCGAGATCGCATCGGCGTCGCGCCAGTCGTAGCTCACCGAGAAGCCGCGGTCGCCCTCGCCCCAGGCCTCGATGTAGCGGCCGATCATGAAGGCGGTCAGCGGCGGGTCGACGAAGCGCAGCACCGCGACCTGCAGCACCGTCGCCAGCACGAACAGCAACGGCAGCCACAAGAACGCCCAGCGCAGCCAGCGGCGGCGGCGCTTCGGGGCGACGATGGACGCCGGTGGCGGGTCGAGGTTTGAATCTGCGCCGTTGTGCCCCATCTTCTGCCGTCTCCCCGTGGTCGCGGCATTATCCGCGAAGCCGCGTCCCCCCATACATCGTCCTTGCAGAGCCTTCCGCCGACATGACCGCCGACACCACCCCCGACCGACTCACCCGCTTACTGCTGGAACAGGCCGGCGTGCGCGGCGTCCATGTCCGCCTGGACGACACCTGGGCGCAGATCCGTGCCCGGGCGGAGTATCCGGACGACGTGGCCGAGCTGCTGGGCGAAGCGGTTGCGGCCTCGGCCCTGTTCACCGGGCACGTCAAAGTGGACGGCCGGCTGTCGGTCCATCTGCGCGGCAGCGGCGCGCTGCGCACGCTCTTCGCCGAATGCACCGGCGCCGGCACCCTGCGCGGCATCGCCACGCTGGCCGAAGGCGAGCTGCCGGGCGCGCACAGCCTCGGTTCGCTCGGCGCCGATGCCGTGCTGGCGATCACCATCGAGAATCCCGGCGTGCGCGGCCAGGAGCCGGCGCGCTACCAGGGCCTGGTCGGGCTGGACGCGGACGTTCTGGAAGAAGGCGGGCTGTCGGCCGCGTTCGAGGGCTATTTCCGCCAGTCGGAGCAGTTGCCGACCCGGCTGCTGCTGGCCGCCAGCGGTGAGCGGGTGGCCGGCCTGATGCTGCAGAGGCTGCCCGGGGACGAGGGCGACCTCGACGGCTGGGAGCGGGCCAGCGCTCTGTTCGAGACCCTCGCCGCCCCGGAACTGCTGGAAATTCCGGCCGAAACGTTGCTGCATCGGCTGTTCCATGAGGACGGCGTGCGCCTGTTGGGCGACAAACCGCTGCGGTTCGCCTGCTCCTGCTCGCGGGAGCGGGTCTCGTCGATGCTGGAATCCCTGGGCGAGGCAGAAGCCCGGGCCGCGGCCGACGACAACGCCGGGGTCGCGGAAATCCGCTGCGAATTCTGCGGCGAGACCTACCGCTATGCCGCGGAAGAGATCGCCGCGCTGTTCAGCCTCCGCCCGGCCCACCTGGAGGCCCCCGAACGGCTGCAATGAATGCAATGGAATCGGGCGATGATGCGGGTGCCGTCACGGTTCCCGCCACCTCGCCAGATTGTTAAAGAACCATAAAGCTGATAGTCTGAACTCCGATGGATCCGCCAAGGAACTGGAACCGCACACCCGCGGTCTGACCTGCACCATGCGCTCACCCCCCCGCACATTGCCGCTGCTTCTGTTGCTCGCCCTCGGCGCGGCAACGTCCGTGCATGCGCAATCGAAAAGCGGTCGTGATCGCGTCGAACTTCCGATCTGGAACAAATCCAGCGGGCAATTCGAAGGCGCGGTCGTGCTGGAACCCGTGGACACCGCGCATTCGCGGACGCTCGCGCGGTTCGGCGTTCGGCATCTCGACACCACGTTCGGCCTCGGCGCCGGCGATTCGCTGGGTCTGCTCTGCGATCGCAAACAGGGGCTCACCAAAGCCCTGAACAATCTCGCCGACAACTGCGTACTCGCGTCTATCCCTGCCACCAGCAGCCGTACCGGCGCCGCCGCGCTGTTCCAGCGCAACGGTACGCAGGTGGGTATCGGCGCCGGCAACAGCCGCATTGCCATGCCGGCTTGGCTGGCCCCAGGTGCCGGCGGCAACGGCCGCATCGACGTCAACGACCTCACCATCTTCAGCCAGAAGTCCCTGCCGCGCGAAGGCTATGTGTCGATCGCCGGCACCGTCGCCAAGGCCCGCTTGCAGACGCCGGCCGAAATCCCCGGCTTTTCCGACCGCTGGACCTCGCGCCAGCTCAACGTCGGCGGCGGCATCGGCGCCTTCGGCGTGAACGTCGTCGGCGAAGTCGTCGACACCCCCGGCCGCGACCGCTGGGGCAGCCTCGGGCTCGGCCTGAGCTGGCGTACCCCGTGGAGCGGACAGCTCACGGTGGGTGCCGACAATCTGGTCACCCGCGGCAAGAATCCGTTCGCTCCGGTGACTTCCCAGGGCGACGACGAAGGCGCGGTGCCCTACGTCCGCTACGAGCAGGACCTGTAAATCCGCGGTTTCCCTCCGGATTTGCCGGCGACCCCGGCTCGTGTTAACGACACTTTAATTTTTCTCCGAGTGGGGCTACTATCGGCCCCGGCCTGACCTGCTTTGGCGTCTTTCTTGACGGCAGCGGGCAGGTTCCCATGGGAAACCCCAAGACTCGCTTGGAGAGAGAGAGATGACTTTGAAGACCAATAAGCTGCGCGACGCGATTTCCTTCGCGCTCGTGAGCACCACCGCCCTCGCGGGCACGGGCGTCGCTATCGCCCAAGACACGCCTTCGGGCGAGGACCTCGACACCGTCGTCGTCACCGGTTCGCGCATTCCGCGCGCTGCCGAAGTGGAAGGCACCTCGCCGGTCCTGACCATCGACCGTGCGGCCATCGAAGCCACCGGCCTGACCTCGATCGGCGACATCCTGTTCAATATCTCCGCCAGCGACGGCGGCGGTCTGCGTAACGTCACCACCACCACCAACGGTGGCGACGGCACCCAGACGATCTCGCTCCGCGGCCTCGGCGCGACCCGCACCCTGGTGCTGGTGAACGGCCGCCGCTGGGTGACCTCGGGCATCACCAACCAGGCCCTGGTCGACCTCAACACCATTCCGATCTCGGTCGTGGAACGCATCGAAGTCCTGAAGGACGGCGCCTCGGCGATCTATGGTTCCGACGCGATCGCCGGCGTGATCAACGTCATCACCCGCAAGAATTTCGATGGCGCCGAAGCCAACGTCTTCCTCGGCGGCTACAGCAAGGGCGACGGCTTCCAGCAGGCCTACGACTTCACCGTCGGTTCCAACAGCGACCGCTGGAACGCCGTGCTCAGCGTCAGCTTCACTGATCAGGAGCCGGTCTATGCCGGTGACCGCACCATTTCGTCCGTGCCGGTCTTCGGCGTCGGCAATGTTGCGTCCGGTGGCATCTTCGGCTCTGGTTTCAATGCCGGTGGCAACGGCGCGCGCTGCTCGCTCGGCTTTGGCCCGACCAGCGCACAAGGTTTCCGCGATTGCCTCGATGGCCCGGACGCAGGTACTGCTCCCGACCTGGTCACCAGCACGCTGATTCCCGGTCGTCCGGGCACGTCGACAGGCGATTTCCGTCCGTTTACCAATGCCGACCGCTACAATTTCGCGCCGGTCAACTATCTGCTGCAGCCGATCGAACGCTTCAACGTCTACGGCCAGGGCAGCCTGCGTCTGACCGACCGCATCAATGCGAACGTGATGGCGACCTATGTCAAGCGCGACTCCAACCAGCAGCTGGCTGAAGTGCCGCTGAGCATGAATACCAACGGTTCGAGCGGCCCGCAATGGGCGTTCGCGCCGACCGCCGGCAATGTATTCAATCCATTCGCTGAAGATTTCCGCAGCTATGGTTTCCGCGCGCTCGCCATCGGTCCGCGCAAGCCCTATTACGACAGCGACAACACCGCCGTCACCCTGTCGCTCGACGGTTCGTTCGACTTGGGCGGCCGCGACATGTACTGGGATGCCGGCTATTCGTTCCTGAATGCGCGCATCACCACCCGCGGTGAAAACTACGTCAATCTGTTCAATCTCCGTCGTGCCGTCGGCGATTCCCGCCGCAATCCGGTCACGGGTGCGCTGGAATGTCTGGACGCGGGCGGCAACGTGATCGCCGGCTGCGTGCCGTATAACGTCTTCGGCGGTGCGGATCTCGGCCTGGCTGCCGGCACCATCTCGCGTGCCGAATACGACGCGATGAACAACTACGTCAGCTACACCAAGAACGAATTCGAAGAGATGACCACGAAGGATTACTTCGCGAATCTCTCCGGTTCGATCGTCGACCTGCCGGCCGGCCCGCTGGGCTTCGCGATTGGCCTGGAACACCGTCGTACCAGCTATGTCAGCCAGCCCGATGCGCTGATCGCTGGCGGCGGTTCGTCCGATAACTTCTCCGAGCCGACCAGCGGCGCCGTCAACGTCGACGAAATCTACGCCGAGTTGAATGTGCCGATCCTGGCCGACATCCCGGGCGCGAAGCTGCTGGAACTCAACCTGGCGGCCCGCAAGTCCGACTACGACTCCGCCGGCACCTTCGGTGGCCAGGCCGTCAGCCCGGACATCGGTGGCGACACCGCGAAGAAGATCGGTCTGAAGTGGCAGGTGTTCGACGACCTGATGTTCCGCGGCACCTTCTCCGAATCGTTCCGCGCGCCGGACGTGGTCGACCTGTACGCGGGCGGCGGCGAAAGCTTCGCGACAGCGGCCGACCCCTGCAATACGACGCTGTTCAATCAAGCCACGACGGACCGGGCGCTCTGCTCGAGCCAAGGCGTTGCTCCGAACATCGTCGACCCGGTGACCGGTGCGATCATCACTCCCGGTGGTGTTGTCCAGCCCAACCAGCAGATCCGTTCGCTGCAGGGCGGCAACCCGGACCTGAAGCCGGAATTCGGCGAAACCAAGAGCTTCGGCGTCGTCTACAGCCCGAGTTGGGTCCCCGGCCTGAACTTCACCCTCGACTGGTACCAGATCGAACTCGAGGACGTCATTTCATTCCGCAACTCGCAGTCGGTCCTCAACGCCTGCTATCGCACGCCGGGTTCGCCGGGCGCCGCCCTCGATCCGGCCCAGCGCGCACAGTTCTGTTCGTTCGTGGGCCGCGATGCAGCGGGCAACATCATCGATCTGCGCCAGAGCCAGTTCAATCTGGCCGAAGGCAAGGTCGAGGGTTACGACTTCCAGGTCAGCTACGCCATGCCGGAAACGTCATGGGGCAAGTTCTCGTTCCAGTGGGACAACAGCTATGTGACCGAGAACACCCTGTTCGGCACCGTCGGCGAATACGCCAACAGTGCGCCGACTTGGCGCCTGCGCTCGAACATCACCACCACATGGCAGAAGGGCGACTGGGACGCGACTTGGGCCATGCGTTATTACTCGGCTCTTGACGAGGATTGCACGGGCTACGGCAACCTGTTCGAATATGGCCTCGCTGATATCGACATCTGCCCGAACGACATTTTCTCTGACAACGGTAATTTGCACCGTCAGGAAAACAGTATCGGTTCGCGGATCTACCACGACCTTCAGGTCGGCTGGAAGACCCCGTGGAACGGCAAGGTCGCCGTGGGTGCCCGCAACCTGTTCGGCAAAGAACCGCCGCGCACCTTCGGTTCGTTCGCGCATTCGTTCGACGGCGCCTACGACCTGCCGGGCGGTGGTTATTTCTACCTGCAGTACAACCAGAAGTTCTGATCGCTTCTGGCTTCAGCGTCAAACAGGACGGCCCCCGAAAGGGGGCCGTTTTTTTGTGTCCGTCATGCGCTGAAATGCGGTGAATGCCGTGTCGGAACGCGAGGAATCAACTGCTGCGCTGGAACCAGGCATTGAAGGCCACCGTGACCCGCTCGGCGGAGCCGCGGAACGGCGTGACGTAGTGGCCGAGCCAGGACGGAAACAGCACCAGTTGCCCGGGTTTCAGCGCCAACACGAAATTACCCTGCGTGTAGGGCCAGCTGAGCGTGGCGTTGGTCGGGTCGATGAACGCATTGGCGCACGTCAACGGATGTGGAAAGACCAGGCAGCCGTTGTTGGAGTACTCCGGCGACGGATCGCCGTCGGCGACGCAATAGACGCCCGACCAACTGGCCATGGGATGGTTGTGATAGCCGAAATACCCGCCATCGCGGGTGAGATGGAACCAGGTCTGGCTGGCGATGCTCAGGCCGAGTGGATTCTCGGCGATACTGGGATTGATGCCGCGGATGAATTCGCCCAAGGCGCCCCAGACCCAATCGCGCAGCCGCTGGACGGCGGGCTCCGGGCGGGCGAAGAAATCGAATTCGCTCTCGAACAGACCGTCCGGCTGGTGCACCACCGGGTCGGGATTGCGATAGCCGGCGCCCTGCGCCTCCAGCATGCGGATCAACCGCAGCAAGTCGGCATTGAGAGCGGCGGGTTCCGGATAGCGGATATCGCCCAGCGGCACGGCGAAAGCGGAAGAAATGTTGACGGCCATCGGGGCTTCTTCGTGAACGACGGGATCGCAATAGCTTAGCCGCGTCCGCGGCCCGTTCCTTGACTCAGATCAGGCCGTGCCCCGCCAGCCGCTCCTGCATCGGCCCCAGATGCTTTTCGTAGGCGCGCCACAGACCGCCGCGATTGGTCATGATGCCCTTGCGGACCTGGTTGGAACTGGCGGTGGCGACCATGCCGGAGCTGCGCCCGACCTGCAGCATGTCCGGGCGGAAATCAAACCCGCAGTGCGCGGCGATCCTGCGCGCCTGCGCTTCCGGTTCGTTCACCATCGCGCCGTAATCCACGTCCAGGACGCGTTCGTCCAGAACGCCGCGCCAGTGCGCCATCAGGTCGTGATAGGCCTTGTAGTAGTCGGCCATCTCGACCTGGTCGTACGAATAGGACGCCTCGTGGGTGAACAGCGTGCGCAGATTGGAGAAGCAGGTATCGGCGGGATCGCGGCGCATATGCAACAGCTTCGCCTGCGGCAGCGCCTTGGCGATCGGCCCGAGCACGATGAAATTCGGATTCAGCTTTTCGGTGATGTAGGGCTTTCCACGGCTGCGCCAGCGCATGCTTTCGAGAAAACCCTGCCCGATCGCGGGATAGTCGAATCCGTGGGCACGTTCGACGATGATCGGGTCGACGACCGTCCTGCAGAAATGGTCGGCCGCGTCGCGCAGCTGCGCCGTGAACGTATAGGTTTCGCCCGCATCCGCGACATCAGGATGACCGGACAGGATGCGTTCCAGCAGCGTGGTACCGCTGCGATGCAGGCCGACGATGAAGATCGGGGTCGGCCCCTGGCCGGACGCGTTCCCGGACGCCGCGCCGCGCGAGAACCCGGCATCGAACGTCGAGCGCAGCGCATCGAACATGGCCAGCGTCCTGGCGTGGTCGTAGGGCTGCAGCGGCTTGCGCGCGCGACAGGTCCGCGCCAATGCCTGCCATGCGTCTTCGTACTCGCCCAGCTCGTGCAGCTCGTTGTGCAGCGCGTACGCGTAGTTGACCTCGTCCTTCGCCGGCAGGTTCGGCTGCGACAGCAGCCGGCGCAGGATATCGACATGGTTGTAACCGGCATCGATCTTCGCCACGCGCGACAGCAAGGCGTACGCATTCGAGAAGGCCGGACGCAGCTTCAAGGTACGCTCGAACGCGGCCGCCGATTCCTCGGACCTGCCGGCGAACATCAGCGCTACGCCATGCATGTTGTGCGCCTCCGCCAGATCCGGGCGCAGCTTCAGGACATGCTCGATCCACGGCAGGGTCATCGCATGATCGCCGGCGCTGGCGAAGAAAGTCGCCATGTCGACCATCATTTCCGGCGGAATCCTGGCGACCAGGTTGCCGTCGTCGATGTAGCGCTGCATTTCGGGCAGCGCCTCGAACTGGCGCAGCCGGCGCGCCACCACCATGCCGACCATCGGCGGCACCTGGAGGGTCTGCGCCGCGCGCAGCACGGCGCGGCGCGCCTCGCGATAGCCGTCGAGCTTTTCCTTGGCCGAACACAATTCCAGCCATGCGGGCACGAAGCCGGGATCGTGGTCGACGATCGCCTGGTACGCCTCGGCCGCCTGCCGCCATTGCTGCAGTTGGCCGTAGCGCTGGCCCTGCTGCCAGAGCGCCTGCTGTTTGTTCGATGTCGCGCGAGTCTGCATCCCCGGATTTTAAGCGAACCGCCCGGGTCGCGGGTTCAGGCGTCCGCGCGCGACAGCTCGGCCAGGATCATCGTCTGTTCGGCCTTCAGCGCCGCCGGCATGCGCGGGCCGTAGTCGTCGAGATATTCGCCGATGCTGGCGAATTCGGCCCGCCAACCGGCGCGATCGAAGCCGAACAGCTTCGCCCGGGCTTCATCGCTCAGGACAACGCCCTCGAGATTCAGATCCGCCGGCCGCGGCAGTGCGCCGATCGGCGTTTCCAGTGCGGCGGCGCTGCCGTTCACCCGCCCGATCATCCATTCGATCACGCGCAGGTTGTCGCCGAAGCCCGGCCACAGGAATGCGCCGTCGTCGCCCTTGCGGAACCAGTTGACGTGGAAAATCCTGGGAAGAGCCGCCTTGGGCAGCTTGGCATCGGCCCGGTCGAACGACAGCCAGTGCGCGAAATAGTCGGCGAAGTTGTAACCGCAGAACGGCTTCATCGCCATCGGATCGCGGCGCATGACCCCGACCGCGCCGGTGGCGGCGGCGGTGGTTTCCGAGCCCATCGCGGCGCCGACCAGCACACCGTGGGTCCAGTCGCGCGCTTCGAACACCAGCGGCACCAGCGAGGCGCGACGGCCGCCGAACACGATCGCGCTGATCGGCACGCCCTGCGCGTCCTCGGCTTTCGGCGAGTACGACGGGCATTGCTTCGCGCTGACCGTGAAGCGGGCGTTCGGGTGGGCCGCAGGCCCCTGCGTGGAATCGTATTCACGACCGCGCCAATCATGGGCGGGCGCGCCATCCAGCCCTTCCCACCACGGCTGGCCGTCGGCGGTCAGACCGACATTGGTGAAGATGGTGTCGTGCTGGATCGTCGCCAGCGCGTTGGGGTTCGACTTGCTCGACGTGCCGGGCGCGACGCCGAAGAAACCGGCTTCCGGATTGATCGCGTAGAGGCGGCCGTCGGCGCCGGGGCGCATCCAG
>JAIMKJ010000010.1:55842-101956 GCA_020692565.1 Thermomonas sp. | reverse complement strand
GTCCTGGCGGTAGCCCTCCGGCGGAATCAGCATGGCCAGGTTGGTCTTGCCGCAGGCGCTGGGGAACGCGGCGGCGATGTAGTGGGTTTCGCCCTGCGGATTTTCCACGCCCAGGATCAGCATGTGCTCGGCCAGCCATCCTTCGCTGCGCGCCTGATACGAGGCGATGCGCAGCGCGTGGCATTTCTTGCCCAGCAGCGCGTTGCCGCCGTAACCGGAGCCGAACGATTTGATCGTCAGCGCTTCCGGAAAATGCATGATGAAGCGGCGGTTGGGATCGAGCTCGCCGATCGAATGCAGGCCTTTGACGAACGTGCCCCCGGCGCGCCCTTCGCGCTCGATCCGCGCCAGCGCCGGTGCGCCCATGCGGGTCATGATGCGCATGTTCGCGACCACGTACGGCGAATCGGTGATCTCCACGCCGCAGCGCGACAGCGGCGAATCGATCGGCCCCATGCAGTAGGGAATCACGTACAGCGTGCGACCGCGCATGCAGCCGTCGAACAGCGCGTCCATCTGCGCATGGCCGTCGGCGGGCGACATCCAGTGATTGTTCGGGCCGGCATCGTCGGCCTGCGCGGTGCAGACGAAGGTGAGATGTTCGACCCGCGCAACGTCATCCGGGTGCGAGCGGTGCAGCCAGCTGTCGGGATGGGTGTGTTCGTTGAGCTTGATCAGCGTGCCGTCGGCCTGCATCTTCGCGACCAGCGCGTCGTGCTCGGCATCGGAACCGTCGCACCAGTGGACCGCATCCGGGCGGGTCAGCGCGACGACTTCGGCCACCCAGTCGCTGAGGCTCTGCAGTTGCGTGGATGCGGCGGCGGCGGCGGTATCTTTGCTGGCGCTTGCGTTCATGCAGGGCGGGTCTCAGGCGCGTGGGGCGGGGACGGGCGGAATGAGCGTATCCATCACGTGCTCGACGTAGGCTTCGAACTCGTCGTGGGCGAGACGCGGGTTGTGCAACTGCAGCCGCAGCTGCAGGAAGCCGACATACGCGGCATAGGCCAGACGCGCGCGGTGCTGCGCATCGGTGCGGACCAGGCCGGTCTGGCGGAAGGATGCGGCGAGGTACTCGAGACGACGCTGCGAGACCCGCTCGATCACCGGACCGACCGCGGCGTGGTCCAGCGCCTTGAGCAGTTCGCTGTAGATCTTGTGCGGCTTCACTTCGTGGGCGACGAGCTGGAACAGCGCGCGAAGACGCTGCCGCGGATCGCCGACCGCTTCGAGCTGGCCGAAGACGGTCTCCTGCTCCACCGCTTCCCAACGCTCCAGCGCTGCGGCAAGCAATGCGTCGCGCGACGGGAAGTGCCAATAGAAGCTGCCCTTGGTCACGCCCAGCCGCCGCGCAAGCGGTTCGACCGCCACTGCGGCCACGCCCTGCTCGGCAATCATGTCGAGGGCGGCCTGCGCCCAGTCTTCCGCACTGAGGCGGCCGTTGCGTTCGGTCTTGATGGCGGCGTCATTCATGACAGTAGTGTAACCATACGGAACGGCCAGGAAAAGTATCGTGTGACTACGATTGCAGTCCCGCAATCCAGGACCGTCCCGGATCACTCCGGCACATTGACAATCGCGAAGCAACAAACCCATACTGCTGCGTATGGAGCGGCCTGCGGGCCACACCTGTCAGCACGCCTTCGTCAGCACGCACTGCCAGTCCCGCCTTCCCAATACAGTTCATACGCCGAGCACAGGCTCGCCGGAGCGCCCCATGAGCATCGCCATCCAGTATCTCGCTCCTTTCCTCGCCCTCTTCCTCGCCACCGCGTTCTGCGCCTACCACCGCCTGCGTCTGGCGATCTGGGCCGCGATCACCGCCACGCTGCTGGTCGGCTGCTGGCTGCTCGGGGCGCATCAGACCGCCACCCTGGCGGCTGCCGGCCTGATGTTGCTGGTGGCCGTGCCGATGCTGATCCCGCCGCTGCGCAAGGCGCTGATCACTTCCACCCTGCTGAAGTTCTACACCAAACTGCTGCCGCCGCTGTCCGACACCGAGCGCACCGCGCTGGAATCCGGCACGGTAGGCTTCGAGGGCGAACTGTTCTCGGGCAAGCCGGACTGGAACAAGTTGCTGTCGTTGCCCAGGCCGATGCTGAGCGCCGAGGAACAGGCCTTCCTCGACGGCCCGGTCGAAGATCTGTGCCGGATCACCAACGACTGGGAAATCACCCACGTCCGCGCCGATCTGCCGCCGCAGTTGTGGGACTACGTGAAGCAGCACAAATTCTTCGGCCTGAACATTCCGAAGGAATACGGCGGCCTCGGGTTCTCGGCGCTGATGAACCACAAGGTCATCCAGAAGCTGGCGCCGATCTCCTCCGTGCTCAGCTCCACCGTCGGCGTGCCCAACTCGCTGGGCCCGGCCGAACTGCTGATGCATTACGGCACCGAAGAACAGAAGCGCCACTATCTGCCGCGTCTCGCCGATGGCCGCGAAATCCCTTGTTTCGCGCTGACCGGCCCGTTCGCCGGCTCCGACGCCACCTCCATCCCCGACTACGGCATCGTCGGCATGGGCGAATGGAACGGCGCGAGCGTGCTCGGCATCCGCCTCACGCTCAACAAGCGCTACATCACGCTGGCGCCGGTCGCCACGCTCATCGGCGTGGCCTTCCGCATGTACGATCCGGACGGTCTGCTGGGCGACAAGAAGGACATCGGCATCTCGCTGGCGCTGGTGCCGCGCGACACCGCCGGCCTCGAAATCGGTCGCCGTCATTTCCCGCTGAATGCCCCGTTCCAGAATGGCCCGATCCTCGGCAAGGACGTGTTCGTGCCGCTGAGCCAGTTGATCGGCGGCGAAGACTACGCCGGCCAGGGCTGGCGGATGCTGATGGAATGCCTGTCGATCGGCCGCTCCATCACCCTGCCCTCCACCGCCAGCGGCGGTTCGAAGATGGGCGCGATCGTCACCGGCGCCTACGCCCGCATCCGCAAGCAGTTCGGCCTGTCGATCGGCCGCTTCGAGGGCGTGGAGGAAGCGCTGGCCCGCATCGCCGGCCGCGCCTACGCCTGCAGCGCGCTGGCCGAAGCCACCGCGGCTGCGGTCGCGCGCGGCGAAAATCCCGCCGTGCCGTCCACCATCGCCAAATACCACTGCACCGAGATGGGCCGCGAAGTCGCCCGCGACGTGATGGATATCCACGGCGGCAAGGGCATCATCCTCGGCCCGCGCAACTACGCCGGCCGCGCCTGGCAGGCGGCGCCGATCGCGATCACCGTCGAAGGCGCGAACATCATGACCCGCAGCCTGATGATCTTCGGCCAGGGCGCGATCCTCTGTCATCCGTGGGTGATGAAGGAAATGAAATCGGCGCAGCTGGAAGATCCCAAACAGCGCATCGACCAGTTCGACAGCGCGCTGTTCGGCCATATCAGCTATGCGATCTCCAATGCCGTGCGCGCCTGGTGGTTCGGCTTCACCGGCTCGCGCGTGGGCACCGCCCCGGGCGGCGAATACACCCGCCGCTGCTACCGCAAGCTCAACCGCTACTCGGCGGCGCTGGCGGTCATGGCCGACACGTCGATGCTGCTGCTCGGCGGCAAGCTGAAGTTCAAGGAATCGTTGTCCGGCCGCCTCGGCGACGTGCTCAGTCATCTGTATATCGCCAGCGCCATGCTCAAGCGCTACGAAGACCAGGGCCGCCCGGTCGCCGATCACCCGCTGCTGGCCTGGGCCTTCCACGACGCCATCCACCGCATCGAGCTGGCGCTCTCCGGCGCGCTGCGCAACTTCCCGATCCGTCCAGTCGGCTGGCTGCTGTGGCTGGTGATCTTCCCGTGGGGCCGCCGCGCGGAAGCGCCGAGCGACCGTCTGGGTCACCGCGCCGCCAGTCTGCTGATGACCCCGTGCGAAGCCCGCGACCGCTTGGCCGGCGACATGTTCCTGGAGCCCTGCGAGAACAATCCGGCCGGGCGCGTGAACAGCTATCTGCCGAAGATGATCCTGGCCGAGCCGGTGGAGCGCAAGTTCCTCAAAGCCCTCAAGAACAGCGATATCGAGGCGCTGGATTTCGTCGCCCAGCTCGACGAGGGCGTGCGCGAAGGCTGGATCACCGCGGAAGAACGCAAGCAGTTGGAAGAGCTGCGCGAGATGACGCTGGACACGATCATGGTCGACGACTTCGAATCGTGGGAACTGCGCTCGGCCGGCTACGTCGACGACGCGCCGTCCAAGGCACAGCGCGCCGCCGCCTGACGCACGGTCCGGCGAAACGCGCCTGCTCATCCGCCACACGAACGCCGGGCCAGCCCCGGCGTTCTCTTTTCCAGCACTCCCACCCCCTTCACGCCCCCAAAGGGATCGCACGATGGCCAACAAGACCCTCGCCCTGTACGAACGCATGCGCCGCTGGCCCGCCGGGCACTGGCTGTTCACCCGCGCGATCTGCTTCAAGGCGCCCTACTTCGGCAGCATCTCGCCGCGGATCGAAGTGCTGGAACCCGGCCGCTGCGTCGCGCGTCTGCGCCGCCATCGCGGCATCACCAACCACATCGGCAGCGTGCACGCGATCGCGATGTGCAACCTCGCGGAACTGACCGGCGGGATGATGACAGAGGTCAGCCTGCCCGATTCGATGCGCTGGATTCCCAAGGGGATGACCGTCGAATACGTGAAGAAAGCGATGGGCACGATCCGCGGCGTGGCGACACCGGCGATCCCGATCGTCGCCGCCGGCGAAGGCTATGACCTGCCGGTGGATGTGGTCCTGACCGACGAGGCCGGCGACGTGGTGTTCCGGGCCACGATCTCGATGTGGATGTCGCCGCGCCCCGCGCGCTGACCGTCGTGGATCGCGTAGGCGCGCGCATGGATCCCATCGCACCCGCGCCAGTCGCGGCCCAAGTGCCTCAGCCGAGCACCACCGCCGCGATCGCCGCCAGCGCCGGCACGCCCTGCACATAGAAGATGCGCTTGCTGACGCTGTAGGCACCGTACAGCGCCGCGACGACGACGCAGCCGAGGAAGAACAGCGCAACGTCAGTCTTGCCGGCGTACACGGCCCACAGCAGGCCGGCGGCGAGAAATCCGTTATAGAGCCCCTGATTCGCAGCCAGCACCTTCGTGGTCTCGGCTTTTTCGGGCGTGTTGCGGAACACCTTCATGCCCAGCGGTCTCGTCCACAGGAACATTTCGAGGACGAGGAAATAGACGTGCAGCAGCGCGACCAGCACAGTCAGCACAATGGCGATCAACGGCATCGGAAAGACTCCTGTCAAAAAACGAAAATGGAGGGCGCAGCGTGAATGACAGCCGCGCGCATCACTGCGGAAGTTTGCGCTGGGCGCGGATCACCTGCCAGGCGCTGAGGCTCATAGCGATGGCGATGCCAATGCCCGCGGCGAACACCACCCGACTGCCGAACATCGCCAGCCATTTGTGCAGCCAGACGTAGGTCAGGTCGCCGCCGCGATACACCGCGGTGTCGATGAACGCCTTGGCCTTGTAGCGCGCCTCGCGATCAACCCGGGTGTAGAGCGTTTCGCGACCGGGTTTACCCAGCGAAAACTCGCCCGAGCGCGTGGCGATCTGCACTGCCGCCACCAGCAGCGGCAGCGGCGACATCGCCAGCAGGCAGTAGCCGAAGGTGATGGCGAAGGCCGGAATCAACAGCACCGGGCCCACGCCGTACCGCCGCAGCAGCCAGCGCGTGAGAAACACCTGGATCAGGATCGTGGACAGATTGATCAGAAAATCGATCCGCGCGTAGTACTTGGTCGCCGCCTCCGACGTGGGGTAGAACTGCTTCACGATCGCGGCCTGCTCGTTGTAGAGCAACGTGCCCACCCCCACCCCGAAGAACATCAGCAGCGCAAGCCCGCGCAGCAGCGGATCGTTCGCCACCAGCTTGAACCCCGCCCAGATCGAACCGCCCATCGCCCCATCGACACTCTGGCCGCTGCGCTGTTCGCGCTGCCGCGCCCACGGCCGCAGCCGCACGATGCACAGCAGGCAGACCACCAGGAAGCCCGCCGACACCAGCAGCAGGCTGCCGACGCCGACCCGATCCACCAGCAGCCGGGTGATCACCGGCCCCAGCAGCGCACCGAGGGTGCCGCCGGCGCCGATATAGCCGTAGACGCGCTTGGCGTGTTCGTTGTCGAACACGTCGGCCATGAAGCTCCAGAACACTGAAACCGCGAACAGGTTGAAGACCGCCGTCCACACGAAGAACAGGGTGCCGCGACCGGAGACGTTCCGATCGAAGATCCACCAGAAACCGATCAGGCAGAGGATGAAGATCAGATACAGCGCTGGCAGGAAGACCCGGCGCGGGTAGCGCGAAACCAGCGCGCCGTAGAGCGGCTGCAGCAGCAGCATCGACACGAACGTCGCGGTGAACAGCGCCTGCAGCACGAAGTCCTTGAGCGCGAAACCGTGGCCGAGCGCCCATGCGATCCAGGCATCGGGAAAGACGGCGGCCACGTCGCCGGATGCGGCCATCGCATCGCGCACCGGGCGAAGCACGTAGTAACCGCACAGCAGGCTGAAGAAGTACAACAGCGCCCACCACAGCGGCGGCGATTCGGCCAGTTCCTGCCGCAGCCTCCGGAGCGTGCCGACGGGCGGGGCGGAGACCTTCGCGGCGTTCATTTCGGGCTGTGGCGGCATCCGCCATCCACCTGTGCAATGCGGAGGCGCCACTCTAGCAGGCAGACCGTCCCCCCCATGCGTGCGCCCGGCGCGCACGCCGAGCAATTGCTCTAGGCGGCGGGCATAGTGTCGCCTGCACACGATTTCACAGGGTCCACGCGTGTTCGACTACATCATCATCGGCGCCGGTTCGGCGGGCTGCGTGCTCGCCAACCGCCTGAGCGAGGACCCTGCGGTCAAAGTGCTGCTGCTGGAAGCCGGACCGCGCGATTGGCATCCTTTCATCCACATGCCCGCCGGAGTGGCCAAGCTGGTCAACCAGAAAGGCGTGAACTGGGACTACAACACCGCCGCCGAACCCAATCTCAACCAGCGCGCGCTGTGGTGGCCACGCGGCAAGGTGCTCGGCGGCTCCAGTTCGATCAACGCCATGTGCTACATCCGCGGCGTTTCCGGCGATTACGAAGACTGGGCCGCGCAGGGCGCGACCGGTTGGCACTGGGACAACGTCCTGCCCTACTTCAAAAAGTCGGAAGGCAACGTGCGCGGCACCGACGCCTTCCACGGCAGCGACGGTCCACTCAGCGTCTCCGACCTGCGCTACACCAATCCGCTGTCGCAGGCGTTCATCGATGCCAGCCTGCAGATCGGCCTGGCCCACAACCGCGACTTCAACGGTGCGGTGCAGGACGGCGTCGGTTTCTATCAGGTCACCCAGCGCGAGGGCGCGCGCTGCTCCGCGGCACTGGCTTACCTCGACCCGGCCCGCCAGCGCCCGAACCTCACCGTGCACACCGGCGCCGTCGTCAGCCGCGTCACCTTCGATGGCCTGCGCGCCAGCGGCGTCACCTACGCCATGCGCGGCCAGGCCTTCCACCAGCCGGCGGCGCGCGAGGTCATCGTCAGCGGCGGCGCGATCAACTCGCCACAGTTGCTGATGCTGTCCGGCATCGGCCCGGCCGACGACTTGCGCCGGCACGGGATCCCCGTCATCGCCGACCGCGCCGACGTCGGCGGCAATCTGCAGGACCACCTCGACATCTGCACGTTGTTCCATTCGACCGAACGGGTGACCTACGACCGCATCAGCGACATCAAGACCGCCTTCGACTATTACCTGCGCGGCCGCCGCGGCCCGGGCACCAGCAACGTCGCCGAAGCCGGCGGTTTCGCGCGCTCGCAACTGGCGCCGGACGACCGCGCCGACATCCAGTTCCACTTCGTCCCGGCGATGCTGGACGACCACGGCCGCAACCGTCTGCCCGGCGACGGCTACACCCTGCATGCCTGTTTCCTGCGCCCGCGAAGCCGCGGCCGCTTGTCGCTGGTCAGCAATCGCGCCGGCGACAAACCGCGGATCGAAGCCAACTATCTGGGCGACGCGGAAGGCTTCGACCTGAAGATGATGGTCGAGTGCGCAAAGCTGTCGCGCGAGATCCTGGCGCAGAAAGCCTTCGACCGGTATCGCGGCGCCCCGATCTTCCCGGCGCGCAACGATCTGGACGATGCCGGCCTGGCCGAATTCGTCCGCGCCAAGGCCGAGAGCGTCTACCACCCTGTCGGCACCTGCCGGATGGGCAGCGATGCCGACGCCGTGGTCGATCCGCAACTGCGGGTCAACGGCGTCGAAGGCCTGCGCGTGATCGATGCCTCGGTCATGCCCTGCCTGATCGGCGGCAATACCAACGCACCGACGATCATGATCGCGGAGCGCGCGGCCGACTTGATCAAAGCGGCCTGAAGCCGCCCGAAGACCCGACCATACGGTCTCGGGTCGCAGCCGCCGCACCGAACCGCTAAAATTCCCGTCTTGGCCGGGCACCGAACATCGCCCGGTCCCTCTTCCGCTCCCAGGACATTCCGAACGATGAAGATCCTCGTCGGCTACAAGCGCGTGGTGGACTACAACGTCCGCATCCAGGTCAAACCGGACGGCTCCGGCGTGGTCACCGATGGCGTCAAGCTGTCGCCCAATCCCTTCGACGACATCGCCCTGGAAGAAGCGCTGCGCCTGCGCGACAAGGGCATCGCCACCGAAGTGGTGGTGGTCACCATCGCCCCGGCCGACGCCCAGCCGCATCTGCGTAACGGTCTGGCGATGGGCGCGAACCGCGCCGTCCACATCGTCAGCGACGCCGGCATGCAGCCGCTCACCGCCGCCCGCGCCCTGCTCAAGCTGATCGAACGCGAACAGCCCGATCTGGTGATCCTGGGCAAGCAGGCGATCGACGACGACGCCAACCAGACCGGCCAGATGCTGGCCACGCTGTGGGGCCGTCCGCAGGCGACCTTCGCCGGCAAACTCGACATCGCCGACGGCAAGGCCACCGTGGTGCGCGAAGTCGACGCCGGCCTGGAAACGCTGGAAGTCGAGCTGCCGGCGGTGATCACCACCGACCTGCGCCTGAACGAACCGCGCTTCATCAAGCTGCCGGACATCATGAAGGCCAAGAGCAAGCCGCTGGAGACCCTGCAGTTCGCCGATCTGGGCGTCGAATCCGGCGACACGCTGAAAACCACCCACTACGCGCCGCCGGCCAAACGCAGCAAGGGCGTGATGGTGAAGGACGCGGCCGAACTGGTCGCCACACTCAAAGCGAAGGGGTTGCTGTGATGAGCAAAGTTCTGATCGTTGCCGAACATCTCGACGGCAAACTCAATGCGTCCACCGCGAAGTGCGTGTCGGCCGCCAAGGCGCTGAACCCCGACAGCATCGACATCGTCGTGCTGGCCGCGGACCCGGCCGGCGTCGCCGCTGAAGCCGCGAAGATCTCCGGCGCTGCCAGAGTGCTGGCGGTGACCAACGCCGCCAACGCCGATGCCATCGCCCAGGTGCTGGCGCCGCAGGTCGCGCAGCTCGCTGCCGGCTACAGCCATGTGTTCGGCCCCAGCACCACCTTCGGCAAGGATCTGATGCCCTGCGTCGCCGCGCTGCTGGGCGTGTCGCAGGTGTCGGACATCATGGCCGTCGACGGCAGCCACACCTTCAAGCGCCCGATCTACGCCGGCAACGCCATCATCACGGTCGAAGCCGCGGCCGATCAGGTCGTGGTCGCCACCGTACGCACCGCGTCGTGGCCGGAAGCCGGCCGCGACGGCAGTGCCGCAGTGGAAGCGACCTCCATCGATGCCGCGCTGCCCACCCACACCCGCTACGTCGGCCTGGCGGCCGGCAAATCCGACCGCCCGGACCTGCAGAGCGCCCGTCGCGTGGTCTCCGGCGGTCGCGGCGTGGGTTCGGCCGAGAACTTCAGGATCATCTACGACCTCGCCGACAAGCTGGGCGCCGGCGTCGGCGCCTCACGCGCAGCGGTGGATGCCGGCTACGTGCCGAACGAAATGCAGGTCGGCCAGACCGGCAAGATCATCGCCCCGGAACTCTACATCGCGATCGGCATCAGCGGCGCCATCCAGCATCTCACCGGCATCAAGGACGCCGGCACGATCGTGGCGATCAACAAGGACGGCGAAGCGCCGATCTTCGAAATCGCCGACATCGGCCTGGTCGGCGACCTGTTCAAATTGCTGCCGGAGTTGCAGGCAGCGCTCTGAAAAAACACGGTTGCGAACAAAAAAGAGCCGGGTTTCCCCGGCTCTTTCCGTTTACGACACGTTGGCTCGATCGATCAGCGACCCGGCACGCGGCAGCAGGTCCGCGAAGCGCGGAGATCCTGCGGCGTCGCATCGTTGTTGCGTGCCGAACAGGTGCCATTATTGGAAAACACGATCGGCATCAACCAGCTGGACGTCTCGCAGTTGGTCGCCGTCTGGGTGTAACCCGCTGTGCAGGCTGGAGCGTTCGCATTCGCGGTACCGCCCGCCACAATATCCTCGACGATGGTTTTCTCGGTCTGCTCGCACTGCAGCGCAGTGGCGACCGGCGGCGCGAAGTAACCCACGATGTCCGCTACGTAATGCGACTGGGCAAAGGTGTAGACGGTGAAGTCGAACGAAGCGATCGGATTCGGCGTCTGCACGATCAAGGCATTGTTGACGATGGCACCAGCGGCGTAGTTGACGCTGGCGGCGACCGGCCTGGTCGTGCCGAACGGGTACGCAGTGGCGAAGCCGGCGGTGGCCGGAGTGACCGCCGTCAGGTTGATCGCAACCGCGGTGGCGGCCAAGGGGTTCACGCCGCAGTTGGTGGCGCTGCCGCCCTGGCCGGCGAAACTGGATACGCCGAACGCGACGAAGTTGCGGCTGCTGTTGGCTGCGATGGCGCCGGCTGCCACGTTGCGCGTATCGAGGATGCGGCAGGGTGCGACCGGGGTATAGACGAGGTCCCTGCCCAACTCGCCTAATTTGACGGTGGACTGCGGTTTGGACGAGCTTGCATTCACTGAGGCGAGCTTGGTGATGACGGCTTCATCGCTCAAACGGTGACCAGTGCCGGTCAGCTCGGCCATCGCGCCCTCGAAGGTGTCGCGCTTGAGCGCATTGCGGAAATTGGTGGCATCCGCACTCACGAAATTCGACACCATGCGCTGCGACCACGTCCCCACGGGCACGTTGTAGACGCGCTGGACATAATTGCCCCACTTGTTCACGAACTGGCGGGTCAGCTGACCACGCTCTGCGGGCGACACCTTCGCTGTGGTCGCTACCGCACGCCCCTGTCGCTCGCCTTGCGCCTGTACGCCTGGTTGCGCGGCGGATACGGACGCAGCGAAGGCAACAAGCGCGAGCGCGAGCATGCCACTGGAATAACGGTTCTGTGTCGCCATCTTCTGGTCTCCGGGTGTCTGGGCAAACGGAATGTTGCCGGTAGTCTTAATCACGAGAAAGGCCGCCAGAATGGGCCAACCGATCAGTGCCCGTCATCGTCGGCCGGCCAGCGGCATCGACAACGACAACGACAACAAGCGGGCAGAAGACGTCGCAGCGCGAACCGTCGGGTCGCAAAGAACCCGGCGCAACAAAAAAAGAGCCGGGTTTCCCCGGCTCTTTCGGTTCGGAACGTGATGCTTGGAATCAGCGACCCGGCACTCGGCAGCACTGCGCCGTGCCTTCGACCGTGATGAAGCCCGCAGTGGTATTCAAACCGGAGCAGTACGTATCGATGTTGGCGCCATTGCGGTACAGGCCGTTGATGGCCCAGTTGGCTTCGTTCAAGCCCGGCGTACGGCAACCTGCGCCGGTGACGGTGTAGCCGCTCGGACATGCCGGAATCGGGAAACTGAAGGGCAAGTTGCCGGCAATATTCTGTGTAGCGAAGGTCGTGACACAACCCAGCGGCGTCGCCTGCGGCGGCGCGAAGTAGCCGACGATATCGGCGACGTAATGCGACTCGGCGAAGGTGTAGACGGTGAAGTCGGAGGTGGTCAACGGATTCGGGATCTGCGCGATGATCGCGTTGTTCACGATCGCACCGGCGGTGTAATTGACGCTCGCCGCCAGCGGCTGGGTGGTGCCGAACGGATAGACCGTGGCATAGCCGGCACCGGTCGGGAACACAGCGGTCAGATTGACCGCCACCGCAGTGGCATTGAGGCCGAGCGTGCCGCAATCGGTGGCGCTGCCGCCCTGCGCGGTGAAGTTCGCCTGGTTGATCGAGACGAAACTACGGCTGCTGTTGCCGGCGATCGGACCTGCAGCGGTGTTGCGGGTATCGAGGATGCGGCAAGGCTGGATCGGGGTATAGACAAGGTCGCCGCTCAAGCTGCCGAGGACCTTTGGACCGCCGGCTTTCATGGTCGCGAACTTGTTGATGACGCGTTCGTCGCTGAGGCGATGACCGCTGCCCGACAGCGCCGCCATCGCGCCTTCGAAGGTGTCGCGCTTCAGCGCGTCGCGGAAGTTGACGGCGTCGGCGGCGGCGAAGTTCGACACCATCCGCTGCGACCACACGCGCACCGGCACGTTGTAGACGCGCTGGACATAACCACCCCATTTGGTGACGAACTGGCGCGCCATTTCGCCACGCTGTGTCGGCGAGACGGAAACGCTGGCGGCCGGCATCGCGTTACCGCGGTTGCCGGAAGCACCACTGACCTGCTGCGCTGAAGCATCCATGACTAGTGCGCCGAGCGCGAGCGACAGAGCCGTCGCCGTACAACGAAGTGCGATTGACATGTGTATTTCCCCAGTAAGAGCAATTGCTGCCCGGCGGCTAATATAGCCGAGTTTGCATTGCAACAATTGTTTCGCCGGCCCAGGAGTGTCCCATCGGGAACCGTGCAAAAAGAAGGCCGGCGACTTGCGTCGCCGGCCTTGCTGTTTGCCTGACGCACAGGCTTATTTGACGATGGTCCAGTCGGCGCCGTATTGACCGACGTTGCTTTCGGTGAAAACCGAGCCATTGCTGCGCCACAGGTACAAGCGGCGGTCGGCGGCACGCTGGATCACCAGATCCTCGATCCCGTCGCCGTCGAAATCACCGGCGGTGAACAGTTCGCGGTCCGACGCCAGACCGAAGGCCGAGGCGCCCTGGAAGACCGCGCCGTTCATCCGCCAGTAGGCGAGATAGATTTTGGCGTTATCGCGGAGCACGATGTCGGCCTTACCGTCACCGGTCACGTCGGCAGTGCCGACCATGTTCCAGTCGGTACCGTACTGGCCGATCTGGGCCACCGAGAATCCGGTGCCCGTGCTGGTCCAGACGCTGGCATTGCGGCTGCCCGGGTCGTTCCAAAGCAGATCGACGCGACCGTCCCCGTTGAAGTCCGCGATGCCGGCAATCACATAGTTGACCGGCGTACCGTAGGTCTGGCCACCGAGATAGATCGCGCCGTTCATCAGCCAATATGCGAACTGGCCGGTCCCGGGATTGCGCCACAGCAGATCGCCCTTTCCATCGCCATCGATGTCGCCGGTACCGATGAGATTCCAGCCGGCCGGCGTGCCGCCGACCGTACCCTGCGCATGCGTGGTGCCGTTCCAGATATAGCTGTAAAGCGTCTGCGTGGTGGTATTGCGGGCCAGCAGCGAACTCTGCGGAATGGCCGTCAGGAAGCCGGTTGCGGCGGGCGAGAAGCCGGAGGCCACGCCGAAGCCGCCCGAGCCGGTGTAGACGGAGCCGTTCATGATCCAGTATGCGAAATACGAGATCGACGGATTCCACATCGCGATATCGCTCTTGCCGTCGCCATTGAAATCGTTCCGGGCACGGCCGCCGAACGGCACCACCGAATTGCGGAACAAGGCGACCTGCGGCATCGAGATGTTCAGGCTGCGCGCATTGTCGGCGGCGGCCGTACCGGTCGGGCGACCGGTATCGGTGTAGTTGACGCTCGGGTTACCGAAATAGTTGATCGAGAACTGGCTGCTGTTGGCCAGACGATACGCCATGACGGTGTAGAAACCCGTCGTCAATGTTTCGCGGTAGCCGTAGGAATACGAATGGGTGCCGGAATCGCCGCCACTGTCCTCGGTGTTGTGCTGCTGGCCCATGTTGTGGCCGAGCTCGTGGGCGAGCGTTTCTTCACGGCAGAAATAGGTCCGGCCGTCGCTTTCGTCCTCGTCGCTGCCATCGCTGACGATCGAATAGCCGAATGGCGCATCGGTATTGTCGATGGCGAAGCCGCCGCCGCCGAGCAGCCAGGCGATACCGCACCCCTGATGCTGGGGCGCCAGGAACGGACGAACCAGCGACACGAGGTCGGCGCCGTATTGGTCGCGGGCGGTGCGCAGCGGGACCAGTTCGGTGGGCACGGTCTGCGGAGTGCAACTGGTCGTGGTGCAGGTATAGCCGGTGAGGGCCGACAACGCGGCCGTATTGCTGTTGGTGTCGGTGTAGTTGACCTGCACCGTGCGCACCAGACGTACGCGCGGGGTGATCAGGCTGTTCACGTACGACTGGTTGGTGATGGCCATCAGGTTCGAGAGCCGGGTGGTCGCGTTCGCGGCATTGCCGTACTTGGTGACGAGACCGTTGGTATAGCCCAGCACCACGTCGACCGTGTTGGCTGCGCTTGCCTTGCCGTCGATGGCGGCCGAGGCCGTCATGGCCGCGCCTGGAGCGCTGCGCTTCCTGGCGCTGGCGGCGGCGGCGACACTCGGCGGGATCAGCACATCGGATGCGTCGGCATCGCGGCCGAGGTTGCCGTCGAGCAGTTTGCTGGGATCGGTCTGCACCAGCCAGGAGCGGCCGCCGGACATGGTGAGGTTGTAGGCCTCGGTGTCCTTCTGATAAATCCGGCCGAACACTGCGCCTTCGCCGAAGGTGATGACGGCGTCCAGGCCATCCTTGGTCTTGCCGATCCACGACCAGTTGCCGTCGAGCGCCTCTTCGTGGCGCTGATAGGCGATGCGCATGGTCTCGCCGGACGGCAGCGGAAGGTCGATCGATTTGCCCGCGACCGCAGCGTTGAGCGCGTGCGCTTCGCTCAGCTTGACCGCATGGTAGGTGTGAGCGCCGCGTTGCACCGGCTTCTGGCTGCGATCGAAGGCGAGCAGCGTGCCGCGGTCGGGCAGTGAGGCGAACGCGACCGTGCGTCCGGTGTTGACGCGAGGATTCTGGGGCAGTTGGGCCGAGGTGGTCTGCGGCTTCCCGCCAGCGTGAGAGGCTTCCTGCGCGATCTCGGTTTCAGACGTACAACCGCCGACGACCAGCGCCACGGTAAGGGTGAGGGCAAGTTTGCGCATAGAGTTCTCGACAACGTGCCCCGACGACCGGAGCGTGAAGGCGAAGCATACGCCCAAGTGCAGGGGCGTCGCATCCAGCAGCCGGTGTTTGGCCGCTGGAGCCTGAGAGGGGGCGCTCACCCGGAACCGAACCGGGTTCACATTTCGCCACATTCATACTGTATGGCCGACCGATTCTAGCCCGGTGGTTCCCTACAACTCCAGTGCTGCACTGACTGGCTGTACAGCCAGGCGGGTACCGGCAAGTACGCGACCGCTGAAATGCGGCCTGCGCCGATCTGGTACCGAAGCCGTGATCAGCCGGCTGCTGGCGCCCAGCGCTGCGCGCCGTTCATCGCAAGGACTCAGGCTGGACTCTGGAACAGCCTGAACACCCGGCTGGGATATCGTCGGGCGCCAAGGCCACCTCCTGATCTTCCGGGCCGGCGTCGAGCAGGCGCGTTCTCCTCATGCCATGCCGGATCGGCGAGACATGGCCGCCAGGCGAGAAAAGCCGGAGCGGTGAGCGCGCCCCGCAGGGTCTCGCCGAGCTAGCGCTCTTTCCTCAGCACGTACACATCGTTCATATAGCCCATCGCAGCACTGCCACGCGACTGATAGCGACGGGTTTCGACATCGAAACCGGTGTTGCGCTGGATCAGCAGCGGCAGATCGAAACCGTAACGCCAGGTAACGATGGCACCATCTTCCGGCCGCTGCGGATTGCCGTGGTATTCGGGTTCGCCGACCACGCGCAGCTCGCCGTTTTCCATGAACGCGACCTGCTCGCTTTCGAAACGCTGGGGCTCGGTGGGCGCAGTGAAGATGCACAGCCCGCCGGGCTTCAGCGTGCGATGGATTTCCGAGAGCGCCTGGAACGGCTGGAACAGATGCTCCATCACGTCGAGATGCAACACGATGTCGAAGCTGCGGTCGGCGAAGGTCTGGCGCTCCAGATCTTCGTTGCGGATGCCTTCGATGATGTCGCCGAACGGCGCGTCGGGAAAATAGCCGGAACGCTGATACCCGGGACAATTCTGCGACAACCACAGCGATAGCCCGCGCATCACCGGCGCGGGCTCGTGAATCGCGAGCGATCGGATGGCCTTGCGATCGACCAGCGAGAACAGCGCAGCCGCAAGCGCACGCTCGCGGGTCACGCATCCCCACAATTCGCAGCCGGCGGACGACATGCCGTCGCGGCAGTGCCAGAAATCGTCGGCGCAGGTGAATTCGCGCTGCTCGTCGCAGATCGGGCACACCGTGGAAAACGTGTTCATGCCTTGGCTGCCATTCACAGAATCGAGATGTGGCGGCCGTTGTCGCAGCTGGTCAGCACGCCATCCGCCCGGTAGGCGAGGTAGAGGTGATAGCGACCCGACGGAAGCGCGCCGGCATCGACGATCGCCTCGAAGCCGGATGCGGACCCGTTCGTATCCGGGACCGGCAGGTCGCCGCGGACGATTGTCGTCTGCAGCGGAATGTCCCAGAGCCGGGCCTTGTCCGCGGCCTCGAAACGCAGGGCAAGTTGTTCGATAGGGGCACCGGCGCGATCGGCCATGAACCATCCCGACACCTTCATGACCGAGGGCGTCGCCACGGTGATGTCCGCACCCGCGAATGCCGCGCCATCGGCGGATTCCAGATTGCAATCGGCGGCAGCGACCAGCGCCTCCGCACGCTCCGCCTCGCCGAGCGCACGCACCGCAAGGACCTCGGGGGCCGCGGGCGCGGCAGGTTCCGCCGACGTTTCGGCAGCGGGCGTTTCAGCGGTCGGCGCCTGCTGAACGGCAGGGTTTTGCGAATCGTCGGGCGGCGAGCATGCGGCGAGCGTCGACGCGAGCGCGAAGACCAGCAAAGGGGCAGCGATGGATTTCATGATGAAGATTCCTGGGTCGAGAGCGAGTACAAGACTCGGTCATGGGTGTTGGCAAGC
Source organism: Thermomonas sp. (assembly GCA_020692565.1). Taxonomy (GTDB): domain Bacteria; phylum Pseudomonadota; class Gammaproteobacteria; order Xanthomonadales; family Xanthomonadaceae; genus Lysobacter_I. Next base: position 84,860 of record JAIMKJ010000010.1, on the reverse strand, counting down.
GATGTCGGCAGCGGCGAATCGATCCGTGGTCGAACGCCCATTGAAATCACGGATCACTTGCGCTGGAAAACGAAACAGGCCTGATCGTACTTGGTGCCGTCGAAGCAGGTCGCGGCCAGATCGAAATGTTCGGCGTATGCGCTGCGCGCGTACTGCACCGGGATCCAGGTCTCGCCGTAGAAACTTGCGTCGCGCGGGCCGCCGCCGCTGACATCGTATGACGAACCGTGGACGATCTCGCCCGCACTGTAGCGACGACGCGCGTCGTCGATATCGGGAAACAGCTTGCCCAAGCCCTGCACATACGCCGAGACGGCATCGCCCTGGTCTCTCGCCCACTCGCAGAACGCGAAGAAACTGTCGTGGCGCGTGGTCCACGCGACGATGCCGCCGGGTTTCACGATACGCGCGAATTCGCGCATCCATTCGGCGCAGGCGCGCTCGGAGAGATGCGAGAACACCGAATAGGCGATGACCAGATCGAAGCTGCCGTCTTCGAACCGCGTGGGCGGAAACGGGGCACAGAAATCGAACTGGTCGGAATCGAACAACGTCCGGGTCAGCTCGGCGAACGAGGGGTCGACATCGATGCCGTGGAGATTCCGCGCCGACACCTTTTCCATGAACGTGCGCGAGATGCGGCCCCAGCCGAAGCCGAAATCGAGTACCCGCGTATCCGGGCCGAGTTCGCGCCCCAGCGCCAGGGTTTCGCGATCGACATCCGTATAGAACGCGTGCGCGGCGCGCAGCGCGGCGTCGGCGGACAGACCGGTGGTGTTCTGCTGCATTTCCACCGAAGGGAATTTCGGCAGGGCTTCGCCGAGCGGGCTGACCTGCGGGGAATCGAGGCTGTCGATCAGGGTCTGCAGCCAGGGCGTGGTGGTGTCGGTCATCGTGGATATCCTGGGGGAAAGGAAGGGGTATCGAGGGGAAGCGCGCGCCATGTGCGGGCGATGCCGTCGTCCAGATCGACGACGGGCGTCCAGCCGAAGCGTTCGCGCGCGGCGGCGATGTCCAGCCGGACCTCGCGCACGTCGAAACCGCGACCGGGCAGATATTCGACGCGCATCGCGCGGCCGGCGACCCGTTCGATCGCGGCACGGATCGTATTGAGGCTGTGGCCATCGCCGCTGCCGGCGTTGAAGGTGCCGCATTCGCCGCTGGCGGCGGCGCGGATCGCCAGATCGACCAGATCGTCGATGTAGAGGTAGTCGCGCACGATTTCGCCGTCGCCCCAGATCTGCAGGGCCTCGTCTGCGCGCGCGCGGGCGATGGCCGCGGCGATGAAGCCCTGCCCACCCGCCGCCGACTGGCGCGGGCCGTACGGGTTGGACGGGCGCAGGATCAACGGATCGAGCCGGCCGAGATGTCCGTACATCCGCAGATAATGCTCCACCGCCACCTTGACGATGCCGTACGACGAGATCGGCCGCAGCGGGTGGTCCTCACGCATCGGCAGGGTTTCGGGATTGCCATAGACGGTGCCGCCGGAGGAAAAAAACACCACCCGGCGGATGCCTTTGGCTTCGATCGCCGCAAACAGGCCCAGCGCACCCAGCAGATTGCTGGACACGTCGAACGCCGGGTCGAGATTGGAACTGGCCGGCACGGTGGTGCTGGCGAGATGGAACACGGTATCGATGCCGTCGAGCGCCGCATCCAGCAGCACGGCATCGGTGTACGCGCCGCGCACATAGTCGATCCCCGACCAGTCGGTGTCGGCACGCGCCGGCCCCGGATCGAGCACGCGCACGGCATGCCCGCCCGCGCGCAGGCCTTCGGCCAGATGCGAGCCGATGAAACCATTGCCGCCGACGATCAGCGCGTGCATTCAGTCGGGCTCCGTCTGCGGTTCGGGCAGGCCGAACTGCTCGCGCAGCGTGCCGGCATAGGCCGCAGCGGCGGCGCGGACGCGCGGATCCAATGCGAAGGTCTGCGCGGCGACGCCCTGCGCGCGCACCACTTCATCGTAGTGCCGCTGCAGGTCGGAGGCCGAAGTCACGCTGCTTTGATGGCGGCGGTGACGGTTGAGCGACGCCGGGTGGTAATGGATGCCGCCGCGCGCGAGCAGATGCAGATACGCCACCCAGTCGCCGGCGATGCGGTACGCGCAGATCTCGTCCTCGTGTTCGCGCAGCACCGCCAGCAGCGGCTCGCGGCGGAACAGCACGGCGCTGACGTTGGGGATGGTGTTTTTCACCGCCAGCGCCTGCGCGACCTCCTCCGCGCCCGTCGCCGTGTAGGCGGCGTTCCACTTCTGCGCCGAGAGTTCGCCGGTGTAGGCGCGGTAATCGGGCATCGCGGTGCGTCCGTCGAGATCGATGGCCTCGGACTCGGCATAGGCCATCACCACGTCCTGGTGGCCGTGGATCGCGGCGAGCAGGGTTTCGAGGAATGCCGGCTGAGCCAGATCGTCGGCCTCGGCGATCCACACGTACTCGCCGGTCGCCAGTTCCACGCCCTTGCGCCACTGGCGGAACACCGATCCGGAGTTGTCGGCGTTGACGACGATGCGCGGCTCCGGGTCGAGGCCGGCGCGCAGGGTCTGCAGCACCGCGAGGCTGTCGTCGCTGGACGCATCGTCCAGCACGATGATCTCGGCGACCGGCCAGGTCTGTTCGGCGATGCTGGCGAGACGCTGTTCCAGATAGCGGGCGTAGTTGTAGTTCGGCACCACCACCGACACCCGGGGCATGTCCAGCCCGGCAAGATTCGCCAGCGCCAGCGCATACCCGCGGAACGAAAAGTCGCGATCGATCAGCGCACGTCCCGCCGTGCCGCAGCGCGCGCGCAGGGTCCCGTCGTCGAGCAGTGCGTCGATGGCATCGGCGTAAGCGACGGTATCCAGCGCTTGCACGACCTTGCCCACGCCGTGGGTTTCGACCAATCGCGCGCCGCCACCGGTGCCGGCGAACGCCACGACGGGCATTCCTACCGCGAGGCTTTCCAACACCACCGACGGGAACGGATCTTCGCGCGAGCTCAGCGCGTAGACATCGGCGCCCGCGTAGTAATCGTCGGTATCGAAATCCAGGCCGACGAAATGGAAGCGGTCGGCGATGCCCGCTTTCGCCAGCGCTGCGTCGATCCCGGCCTGCAGCCCGACCTCGCGATGTCCGACCCAGACGACATGCGTATCGGCATTGCGCGCACAGCAGCGCACTGCGGCGTCCACCAGCAGATCCACGCCTTTGCGATGGTCGGCGTAACCGACCGCAAGCACGATGCGCGCCTGCATCGGCAACCCGAGTTTCTCGCGCAGCAGGCGACGGGGTTCGGCCAGATCGCTGCGTCCGCGATAACGACTGCGGGTGAACAGCCCCTGCGGCCTCAGCACCAGCTTGTCGCGACCCACCTCCGCCGGCCAGAGCCCGAGCAGGCCCTCGCGCACATCTTCCGCGGCCACGACCACCGCGGCGCTGTCGCGCGCGAGCGCTGCGACCGCGGAAGCCAGACCGTACTCGGCGATCACGCCCGGCAGTTCATGCACCAGTGCCACGATGCGCAGGCCGGCGGCGGCGAATACCGGCGTGATCCGGCCCGCAACCGCGGTATTGGCGATCACCGCCGTACAGCCATCGGCACGCAGGGTGTCGACCAGCGCGGGGATCGCTTCGGGCGCCATCGCATACAGCCGGTGCACCGTCGCCAGCGCTTCGAACTCGGACTCCAGGCGGCCATCGCCCTGCAACAGCACGACCACATCGAGACCGATCTTCTTCAGCTCGCGCAGCAGATTCAACGCGAGATATTGCGCACCATGCGGATGGGCATCGTGCGAAAGCAGCACGAGCTTGCCGTGCGCGAGATCGCCGCGCCCGAACGTCGCATCCCTGGGCCGCGCCTCCAGCACGCGACGGGTCGCGTCCAGGTTGGCATAGCCGTGCCGCGAATCCGGCTCCAGCATCGCGCCTTCGGCCCACTCGTTCCAGGCATTGACGAACACCACGCGCTCGCCGGCCACCGGGTTGCGCTCGGCGTAGTCGACCGCGCCTTCCAGCCAGCGCGCATATTCCGGCGGCGATGCCTCCGCGAAGGTATACCCCTTGCCCGGCTTGCGCGCCTCGTTGTCCCAGCTCGGCGACACGCCGCGGAACAGCGGGTAGTCCGGCCGCGGCCACTGCAGCGCGCGATCGACCATCTCGCGATAGTCGACCACATTGCCGCAATACGCCGGATCGACGATATCGAGCCGGGCATTGATCGGTTCCAGACCGCGCGCGACCTTGTGCGGCGGGAATTCCAGGGCGGCGTCGAACCCGTAGGTGCCGGGATCGTCCACATCGAACTGCACCATCGCCAGGAAAATCTCGCCCAGGCCCTGCCGGCGGCAGTCTTCGCGCCACAGGTCGAGGGTATGGCGGCAGTCGGGCAGCAGCGACGGCCGGTACACGATCACCAGCGGGCGGCCGTCGATGCGGATATAGCGCGGGTCGCGCAGATACGGCTGCAGATCGCGGATGAACGACAGATCGTTGTCGTCGTTGTAGTTCTGGCCCAGCAGCACGTCGCTGTCGTGGCCGTCCCAGCGCCGGGTCCAGTTCTCGTTCGCCCAGCACAAGCAGAACGCGATGTCGATGTCGGGATGGGCGATGAACTGGTCGACCGGTCGTTCCAGCAGGCGCCGGCCCGAAAACCAGTAGTGATGGAAACAGAAGCCGTGCACGCCGTGCAGACGCGCCAGTTCGGCCTGGCGGCGCATCACATCGACCAGACGCAGATCGTAGAAGCCGAGCTCGCCGGGCAACTTGGGCTGCTCATGGCCGACGAATTGCGGCACGGCCTTGCTGACATTGGTCCATTCGGTGAAGCCCTTGCCCCACCACGCATCGTTTTCCGCGATCGGATGGAACTGCGGCAGATAGAACGCGATCGCCTTCGCGCGCACCGCGGCGGGCGGCGCATCGGCCGGGCGGGCGACATGATGCGCGCTGCGCGGCGCCCGCGCCTGGCCCAGCACATCGCGCATCCAGCGCGCGGCGGCGTTCGGCTCGCCGTCCGCGGAGACATCCGGATCGGGCAACCGCGGCAGCGGCGCAGGCGGCACATCGACGGCCACGAACCCGCGCTGCGCGCCGAACGCGTACCAGCGCCGGTACGCGTTCGTATGCTTCAGCACCGGAGCGAAGACACTGAACACCGCACTCTTGATCGCGAGCCGCGTCTTCCACGACATCGGCATGCGCAGATAGACGCCCTGCAGCGCGCGACCAGCGATGGCGCGAATCGAACTCATGCCGATTTTCCCCGCATCAGCGACGACAGCCAGCGCGCGGGGCCGGTGATTTTCCAACTGGTCGAACGCAGCAGTTCGTCCAGTTGCGCGTGCCGCGCCGCCAGTTCGGCGTCGCGCGCGGCGAGCTGCGCGTGCAGATCGGCCTGCGCCTGCGCCAGCGCATCGGACTGGCGCCCGAGGCTTGCGGCGAGTTCGGCTTCGGCAGCATGCAGGGCCTGCTCGGCGGCGAGCGCAGCCTGCGCCTGCAGCACCGTCGCTTCGAGCCCCTGCGCGCGTTCGGCCAGCGACCTGCGCGCCGTTTCCAGTGCATCTGCGCGCCCGTCCAATGCCGCGCGTTCGGCTTCGAGAGCATCGATGCGCCCGGTCAAGACCGCACGCTCGGCTTCGACGGCATCGATGCGACCGTTCAAGGCCGCACGCTCGGCTTCGAGGGCACCGTTGCGCCCGGTCAGGGCCGCGCGCTCGTTTTCCAGCGCGCCGTTGCGGGCCACCATCGCGGCATGGTCGGCTTCCCGACGACGCAGGGCTTCGCCCGCCGCAGTCGCTTGCGCGGATTCCGCCTGCAGCGCGTCGCGCGCCGACTGCAACTGCGCCTGGAGCGTGGCTTCGCCCGCTTCCAGCGTGGCGATACGCCCGGCAAGGTATTCGTGCGCCGACTGCGCGGCCGCCATCGATCGTTGTTCGTTCTGCAGCGCCTGCGCCAGGCCGGCTTCGAGCGCATCCGCGCGTTCGCTGGCGTAGATCCGCGCACCGAGCGCATCGAACAGGCGCAGCACCGGCACTTCGGCATCGGTACCCGACAGCGCCGCCAATTCGCGGAAGCGCTGGGGCGCCTGCGCGCCGACCAGCAGCACGCCCAGGCCGTGGGTGTGCTGGAACTCGAAGCCCGGATACTGCGCGCGCAGTTCGGCCCACAGTTTCCACACCCCGAAGTTGCGCTCGCGCACCATGGTGTCGTGGAACAGCACCACTGCACGCTCCGACAGTTTCGGCAGCCACGATTCGAAATCGTGCTTCACCGCTTCGTAGGTGTGCAGACCGTCGATGTGCAGCAGATCCACCGAGCCATCATCGAAGTACGCCAGCGCCTCGTCGAAGGTCATCCGCATCAACTGCGAGAATCCGCTGTACTGCGCGTTGTGCCCGGTGAGGGTCTGGAAGACTTCGTCGCCGTAGAACCCGGAGTGCTCGTCGCCCTGCCAGGTATCCACCGCGAAACATTTCGTTTCGAGCCCGCAGCGCGCCACCGCCTGGCAGAAACCGAGATACGAGGTGCCGTTGTGGCTGCCGAGTTCGACGAGTATTCCCGGTCGCGCTTCCTCGACCGCCCAGAACGCGAACGGCAGATGGCCGATCCATGCGCTGGGCGGCACCAGCCGCGGCACCATCGACATGCCGACATTCAGCGCGATATCCGGTGCGGTGCCGCTCATGCCCGCACCTGCGCACCCAGAGCACGGCGCGCGAACGCCTGCGTCAGGCGCTGGCGCAGGCTCAGATCAACGCCGCGGAACACGCCGACGGTATCGCCCCAGGGGCCGCTGCCGGGATCCGGATGCGGCTCCCAGTCGGTGGTGACCTCGACCAGTTCGCAACGGCCGAACTTCGCCAGCGCGCGGTAGCCGTCGGGATAGAACCGCCAGCAATCCTGCGGGTAGCGGTGCTCGGGACCGCGCGACGGCGCGATCAGGAAGATCAGCCCGCCCGGCTTGAGCACCCGGATCATCTCCAGCCAGGTCATCCAGAAATATTCGACATGCTCGAAGGCCTGGCCCGAGAAGACGACATCGACGCTGCGGCTGGCGAACGGAAACCGGTACGGCGAGCTCAACACCACGTCCACGCCCGGACCTTTCTCCAGATCCACGCCGGTGTAACGCCACTGCGGGCTGTCGAACAGGGTGCGATACGAGCCGTTGACGTCGTAGGAACCGATGTCGATCGCCTGGATCGCGCGCTCGCGATCCAGGTATTTCGACACCAGCCGCTGCATGTGTTCGTAGGAGCTGACGTGCAAGGGAAGCCTCGGAAGTCGTTGGTGCTGAAGTCGGAAGTGGGTGTACGGACGTAATCTGGTGAAGATGTAATCTGGTGAGCAACGTAATCTGGCGCGAACATGGATGCCAAGAGCAGCGGATGCCGGGCCGTCAGCCCTCGCCCGCCCCGACATTCAGCGAAACCGTGCGGAACGGGATGCCGATCAGGCCGGCGGTCACGGTGGTAGGCGCCGACTCGAACGCCAGAACATCGTAGACCCAGGCGGCCTGGACGTGCTCGAGGTGCGAACCGTCGGCGACCGCCACGTCCACGGTGTAGCGCCCGCGCCGGAAATGCGGCATCCGGAACTCGAACACCGCTTCGACCCGGCCACCGGCCGCCGCCGCGGGCGCGGGCGCGTCCTCGTCCCAGGTGTTCTTGCCGATGATCTGTTGGCCGAGGCGGTCCTTGATGAAAAAACCGATGATGGGGCTGGCCAGGGCCCGTTCGGCCACCGCCGAGATCCGCAGACGCACCCATTCGCCCCCAGCGAGCTGACGCAGTGGCTGGCCGCCGAGATCCTCGATCACGACCGCTTCGATGCTCGCGCCACCGTCGCCGAAGCCGGCGCGATCGGGGTCGAAGGCGAACACCCGCAGCCTGCTGATGTCGGGCGATGCCTCCGCGTCATCGCCCGGCGCGGTTGGGGCCACGGGCGCGGGAACCTTCGAGACGCGCGGCGGCAACGGCGCATGGCCGTAGGTGCTGGCGAGATACGCCTCGCACACCGCCTTGGCCGGACCGTCCATGGCGATACGCCCGCCATCGAGCCAGATCGCGCGGTCGCAGAGATTGACGATGGCGCTGGCGTCGTGGCTGACGAACAGCACCGTCCCGCGATTCTGGAAATCGCGCAGGAAGCGCATGCATTTCTGGGCGAAGAAGACGTCGCCGACCGACAGCGCCTCATCGACGACCAGGATCTCCGCATCGGCATGGGCGATCACCGCGAACGCCAGCCGCACATACATGCCGCTGGAATAGGTCTTGACCGGCTGATCGATGAATTCGCCGATATCGGCGAAGGCGACAATATCGGCATACTTCGCGGCGATTTCCTCGGCCGCCATGCCGAGGATCGCGCCGTTCATGTAGACGTTTTCGCGGCCGGTGAACTCGGGATTGAAGCCGCTGCCCAGCTCCAGCAGCGCGCCGATCCGGCCGGACACCGCAACATGGCCGTGGGTCGGCGTGAGCGTGCCGCAGACGATCTGCAGGAGCGTGGACTTGCCCGAGCCGTTGCGGCCGATGATGCCCACGGTCTCGCCGCGGGCGATGCCGAAGGACACATTGCGCAGCGCCCAGGATTCGCGGAAGAACCGCGTCGGCTCGAGGCCGACGGCGCGCTGCAGGCGCGGGATCAGCGCCTGCCGGAGACGATGCTCCGGGCGTTCGTAGAGCTGGTAGCACTTGCCGATGTCGGCGACGACGATGGCTTGCTCGGGGGGCTGTTCAGAGGACATCGGCGAATCCCCGGCGCGACTTCTGGAACCACCAGTAACCGAACAGCATGAACAGCAGGCCGGCGCCGTAATACCGCAGCATCGTCGCCGGATCCGGAGCGGCATTGGCGAACAGCGCGGCGCGGCTCTGCTCGATCGCCACGGTCAACGGGTTGGCGTAGACCCAGGGACGATAGGCTTCCGGCAGCGCGGCGATCGGATAGAACACCGGCGCAAGAAACAGCAGCACGGTGGCGAACACGCCGGAAAGTTGGGCGATATCGCGGATGAACACGCCGAGCGCGGCCAGCAGCCACGCCGCCCCCAGCGCGAAGAAGCCCAGCGGCAGCAGGATCACCGGCAGCCACCATGCGGTGAGCGGCACCCAGCCTTCGAACAGCCACTTGGTCCCCAGCAGGATCAGGATGCTGACGATCGCATGGAACGCCGCCGAGCCGACCAGACTCCAGCCCAGCGTCTCCAGCGGGAACACCACTTTCTTGACGTAGTTGGCATTGCCGACGACCAGCGCCGGTGCTCGGGTGATGGCTTCGGCCAGCAGGCCATGCGCGATCACGCCGATGAACAACAACAATGCGAAACGCGTCTTGCTCTGGCCTTCGAGCATGCCGGGCCATTTCGCCTCGAACACCACCGAAAACACGAAGGTGTACACCGCCAGCATCAGGATCGGGTACAGGAACGACCACGCCACGCCCATCACCGAACCGCGGTAGCGACCCAGCACTTCCCGCCGGATCAATTGCCCGATCAAACGGCGCTCGCGCCAGAATCCCGCGAACAGGCTCGACGGCCCTGCGGGGAACGGACGATGGGCATCGATCAGGCTGCCGCGACTCATTGGGCGAGCGCCCGCTCCAGATCGCGACGCAGGTCGTCCAGCGATTCCACGCCCACGCTCAGGCGCACCAGATCGTCGTGGATCCCCAATGCGGCACGGCGCTCCACCGGCACCGAGGCATGGGTCATCACCGCGGGATGATTGACCAGGCTTTCCACCCCACCGAGGGATTCGGCCAGGGTGAACAGATGGGTGCGTTCGCAGAAACGTCTGGCGCCTTCGAAACCGCCCTTGATCCGGATCGACACGATGCCGCCGAAGCCGTCCATCTGCCGCGCCGCCAGCGCGTGCTGCGGATGGTCTTTCAGGCCCGGATAAATCACCTGCTCGACCGCCGGATGCGCGCTCAGCCATTCGGCCAGCGCCTGCGCGTTCTCGCAGTGCGCTTTCATCCGCAGGTGCAGCGTCTTCAATCCACGCAGGGCGAGGAAGCTGTCGAACGGCCCCTGCACCGCGCCCACCGAGTTCTGCAGGAACGCCATCTGCTCCCCGAGTTCGGCGTTGTCGCCGACCACCGCCATGCCGCCGACCATGTCCGAGTGGCCGTTGAGATACTTGGTGGCCGAATGCATGACGATATCGGCGCCGTATTCCAGCGGTCGCTGCAGGATCGGCGAGGCGAAGGTGTTGTCGACCACCATCAGCAAGCCATGCTTCTTCGCGACCGCGCCGACCGCCTGCAGATCGACGACTTTCAGCATCGGATTGGTCGGGGTTTCCACCCAGATCATGCGCGTCCCGGGTTTGATCGCCGCTTCCAGCGCTGCGGTATCGGTCAGGTCGACGAAACTGAAGTCCAGACCGGCAGTGCGCCGGCGCACGCGTTCGAAGAGGCGGTAGCTGCCGCCGTAGAGATCGTCCATCGCGATGATGTGGCTGCCGCTGTCGAGCAATTCCAGGATGGTCGAGGTCGCAGCCAGGCCGGAAGCGAACGCGAATCCGCGGCTGCCGCCTTCCAGCCCGGCGACGCAGCGCTCATAGGCGAAGCGGGTCGGGTTGTGGGTGCGCGAGTATTCGAAGCCCTGATGCACGCCCGGGCTGCTCTGGGCGTAGGTCGAGGTGGCGTAGATCGGCGGCATCACCGCGCCGGTGGTCGGGTCAGGGGATTGTCCCGCGTGGATGGCCTTGGTGCCGAGGCCCCACGTTGTTTCCTGCTTGCGATCCTCACCCATGGTGGCCTCGTCGTTGTGTCTGGTCTGGTGTCGATGCGGTTCCGCACGGCCGGGCGATTCCCGGGGCGGCGGTCTGTCTGATCCGTGACGGGTCTGCGCCCGGCTCACTTCCTGCGCAGAAAGCCCTTGGGATTCCAGGTGATCAGGAACGATTCCTTCGATCGGTCGATCTCGAAATCCGGGTGTTCGGCGACGAAATCCTCGGCCGCCTCGAACGGCCCCGGATCCGGGCCGACATCCAGACCGTGGTGGCAGATCGAGTCTTCGACGATGAAATACCCACCCGGCAGGATCAGCGGCGAATAGGCGCGCAGCACGTCGAGCGTATTCCGATAGGTGTGCGAGCTGTCCTCGATCACCAGCACCTCGGCGCCTTCCGGAACCTGTCGCTTGACCTCCTCGGCCAAGGCACAGGCGTCGCCCTCGATGAACTGGATCCGCGGATGCGCCTTGGCGGCAGGGCGCAGATGGGCATGATCGATATCGATCGCGATGACCCTCCCCTTGCCGATCAGATCGAGCAGATGGGCCAGCGCGAGCGCGCTGCCGCCGTACTTGTTGCCGATTTCGATGATCACGTCCGGCGGACGCGCGGTCAGCATTTCCTGATAGACCCAGAAATCCAGCGGATTCTTCTGGGTGGGGACGCCGAAATAGGTGGTTCGACCGTCGATGATGCGCTTCTGCATGACCTCCAGCACATCGCCCAAGGGCATCGCGGTGCTGGATTCGAGGTAATGACTCATGTCGATCGGGTCCGAATCAGGGTTGGAGCGTCGCAGGGCACGGAAGGCGCCAGGACCGGGACGAACCCGAAGGGCTGGACCCGATGCCGGCAACCGCCGGGCACCCCGTCGGCCACCTCACCGACGCCCCCACGGCGGCATTCGCATCGTCCTTCGGCGAACGCCGTGAAAACGCGGCGATTGTACCATCGCCCTCCCGGACGCCCTTCGGTTTACTGAACGCGGCGACGCAGCCAGTTCAGCAAGTCGATCCGGGTGATCAGACCCAGGAACCGGTCGCCGTCCATGACGATCGCGACGTGGCCGCGGTCGAAGACCGGCAGCAGCGCCTCCACCGGGGAGCACACGTCCAGTTTGTCGAGCTTGCTGACCATCGCGGTCGACACCGGGTCGCGGAACCGCGACTCGTCGCCGTAGACGTGCAACAGCACGTCGCTCTCGTCGAGGATGCCGACAATGGTCTCGCCGTCCATCACCGGCAGCTGCGAGATCTCGTAGAGCTTCATCCGCTGGTAGGCGGTGACCAGCAGATCGTTCGGGCCGACCACCACGGTATCGCGCCGGGTGTAGGGGCGCAGGATCAGGTCGCGCAGGTCGTCGTGCTGCTCGCGCTCCAGGAAGCCGTTGTCGAGCATCCAGTAATCGTTGTACTGCTTCGACAGGTACTTGTTGCCGGTGTCGCAGACGAAGACCATGACGTTCTTCGGCGTGGTCTGCTCCCGGCAGTATTTCAGCGCGGCGGTCAGCAGGGTGCCGGTGGACGAGCCGCCCAGCACACCCTCGCAACGCAGCAGTTCGCGCGCGGCGAGGAAGCTTTCCTTGTCCGTCACCGCATACGCCTTCTTGACCCGGCTGAAGTCGGAGATATCGGGCAGGAAGTCTTCGCCGATGCCTTCCACCATCCAACTGCCGGATTTCTCGTTGAGCCGGCCGTCGTTGATATATTCGGCCAGGATCGAGCCGACCGGATCGGCCAGCACCAGTTCGGTGTGCGGCGAGTGCTCGGCGAAGCAGCGCGACAGGCCGGTCATGGTGCCGGAGCTGCCGCAGCCGAAGACGATGGCATCCAGGCCGCCGACTTCGCTCATCTGGCGCAGGATCTCGGGGCCGGTGCCGTGCTCGTGCGCGGCCGGGTTGTCGGGGTTGCCGAACTGGTTGATGAAGTAGGCGCCCGGGGTCTCGCGGGCGATCCGCGCGGCCATGTCCTGGTAGTAATCGGGATGGCCCTTGGCCACGTCCGAACGGGTCAGCACCACTTCGGCGCCCATCGCCTTGAGGTTGAAGATCTTCTCGCGGCTCATCTTGTCGGGCACCACCAGCAGCAGGCGGTAGCCCTTCTGCTGGGCCACCAGGGCCAGGCCGATGCCGGTATTGCCGGCGGTGCCTTCCACCAGGGTGGCGCCGGGCTGGATGTCGCCGCGCTGCTCGGCGGCCTCGATCATGCGCAGGCCGATGCGGTCCTTGATCGAACCGCCGGGATTCTGGCATTCCAGCTTCAGATACAGCGTGCACAGGCCGGTGTCGAGGCGCTGGGCGCGGACGATCGGGGTGTCGGCGATCAGGTCCAGGACGGAGTCGCTGATGGCGGGCTTGCGGATCGCGGGCTCGCAGTTCGAGGGATCGTTCGACGGGGAATTCGACATGCCGGCCCAGTTCGGATTGGAAAGACCGGATTATCGCATCGTCGGCCGCAGGGGCGCGGCATTGCATGGGCGCGCCGGACTGCCCCGGTCCGGACGACGACGACGGGAACGCTTCTCGACGCCCCGTCGTCGCCCACGCGCCGGAAATCCTGCGTCAGTGCTGCAGCGCGTCGTACATCCGGGTCAGGCGATCCTTCGCGGCCAGCTTCTCGCGCTTCATCTGCACCAGCCGGGTGTCGTCGATCGGCAATACGCCGAGTTCGGCATCGAGCACCTGCTTGTCGAGCTCCTTGTGGCGGTGATACAGCTGGCGGAATTCGGTATTGGCCTTCATCAAGGCTTCGAGCTCGGTCTGGGGCTGCCCTTCGAACATAGATTCCTCCTCACAGGATATTGAACGACCCGGCCAGCAAGCTGGATCGCAGGGTGGGACACGTGGGGGTGTCGGAACGGTTGGCTTGGAACGATCGAGGCGCAAAGTCGCGCACGGAAACGAGAACGCCCCGGCCGGAAACGGCACGGGGCGCTGCGGGGACGAGCTTCGGAACCATGACACGGACACTCCAGACCGGAGCGTCCGCAAGCACCTTGCTTGCGGCGGCATCCTCCCGGGCGGAGGCGTGCTGGAATGAATCGTGCATCAGCGTCATCGGCTCTGCTCGTCCTCCGGAGGACGGAGGGACCTCCGGCAAAACCGACCCTACTCCTCTACCCGGCGCTCGGCAAGCAAGACCTGTACGACCTGGTCAGGTCCATGCGACGAACCAGCCTCGCGCCCTGACGCAGCGCGGCCCGACTCATGTAAACAATTGTTGATCAATGCCTTTTCTGGCATTCGAAGCGTCACCGATCAGCGACGGACCGGCTTGGGTTTTGGTTTGGGCTTGGGTTTCGGCTTGGCGGCGGGCTTGGGCGCGGCATCCCCCGGCAACGGCCCGCCGGCCGTCAGTTCAGCCTCGCGACGGGCCAGTTCGGCCTCGCGCTCGCGCGCCAGACGCAGCTTTTCGGCCTCGCTGCCAGCGACGGTATCGAGCAGTCCCTCCGCCTCCTCGCGATTCCGCGACTCGGCCTGCACCGCTTCGCGCAGACGGGCGGTTTCCTCGGCCTGGATCCGCGCCTCGATCCGCAGCCGCTCGGACTCGGCCCGGGCACGTTCCGCGTCGCGGCGGCTGGCCTCCACCAGCAGCTCGCCGCGCTCGATCTCCAGCCGCTGCAGTTCGGCGCCGCTTGACTCGGTACGCGAGGCGATTTCGGCGGTTTCGACCCGGATCCTGGCGATCTGCAGGGCCAGCGGCTTCTGCTTGCGCTTGGCCGTCTGCAGCGTCTGCACCGCCTGACGCGCCTGCAACCGCTCGTAGGCCGCGAAGGCATTGCGCTGCGGATCGGTGTCGATGGCCTGCAGCCGTTGCCCGAGACGGGCGATATCGGGGTCGGGATCGGCCGCCCGCGCGGTCGCGAACGGCAGGGCCAATGACAGCGCGAATGCGGCGACGATCGGGCCGCGGACAGCGCTCATCGCGCGCCCTCCACGCCCAGACGCTGGCGCAGTTCATCGATCTCGGCGCGGCGGCGGGCCAGTTCGCTGCGCTGGATGGCGTCGCGACTGCGGGCATAAGCGTAGTCGGCCTCCGCCGCCGCAAGTTGCGCGAGCCCGCTGGCGTCGGCCGTCTTGCGGGCGGCCAGGGCCGCCTGGGCCTGACCCAGCGCGGTCTTGGCGCGCAGCAGCGCCTCGGCCGCATATTGCGCCGCGTCCGCGCCTTCGGCCCGCGCTACCGCGGACTGGGCCGCGGCGAGTTCATGGGTCGGCAGCGGTGTCCGCGCCGCCGCCACGATCGGGGCGACCAGCACCGGAAACGTGAGCGCTATCACAAGCAATGCGGCGGACATGCGGCTTCGTACCCGGTGCGGGGACTGCGAGACGCGCGACAATTGTGCGAAGCTTGAGGGCATGGGGTGCGTGTCGGTAGTGGGTCGTGTTGGTCGCAAAGCCGGTGGTGGTCGAATCGATGCGTTCGTCGCTCGATCGCGACATCGGCTCATTGTCATCAGCCTACCCGGCCGATGCAATGCGACGGTCCCGCCGCTGCGTCCGAAAATCATTGCACAGATATCAGAACCCGGGAGGTTCATCGATGGACATCGGCTATTTCCTGAAGCTGATGACGGATAAGAATGCCTCCGACATGTTCCTGACCACCGGCGCGCCGGTGCACATCAAGGTCGAAGGCAAGCTTTACCCGCTCGGCAACACCGGCCTGCCCCCGGGCATGGTCAAGAAGATCGCGTATTCGCTGATGGACGAGGGCCAAGTGCCAGAGTTCGAGCGCGATCTGGAGCTGAACATGGCGCTGTCGCTGGCCGACGCCGGGCGCTTCCGCGTCAACGTGTTCAAGCAGCGCGGAGAAGTGGGCATGGTGATCCGCGCGATCCGCAGCGTGATCCCCAGCATCGAGGAACTGCAACTGCCGCAGGTGCTGAAGAACGTGATCATGGCGCCGCGCGGGCTGGTGCTGATCGTCGGCTCCACCGGCTCGGGCAAATCGACATCGCTGGCGTCGATGATCGACTACCGCAACACCACCGCGGCGGGCCACATCCTCACCATCGAGGATCCGATCGAATACCTGCACAAGCACAAGAAATCGATCGTCAACCAGCGCGAGGTCGGCCTGGACACCCACGCCTTCCACAACGCGCTGAAGAACGCGATGCGCGAAGCGCCGGACGTGATCCTGATCGGCGAAATCCTCGACGCCACCACGATGGAGGCCGCCATCGCCTTCGCCGAAACCGGGCATCTGTGCCTGGCGACGCTGCATTCCAACAATGCCGACCAGACCATCGAGCGGATCCTGAATTTCTTCCCGGAAACCGCGCACAAGAACGTGCTGATGAACCTCGCCCTGAACCTCAAGGCGGTGATCAGCCAGCGGCTGGTGGTGGGCACCGACGGCCGCCGCATCCCGGCGGTGGAAGTGCTGATCAACACGCCGATGATCCGCGACCTGCTGCGCCGCGGCCAGGTGCACGAGATCAAGGCGGCGATGGAAGAGACGCTGGAGGAAGGCATGGAATCCTTCGACCAGTGCCTGTTCCGGCTGTGCAAGGAAGGCAAGATCGATATGGAGCAGGCGCTGCGCGCAGCCGACTCCCGCGACGGTCTGGCGCTGAAATTCCGCCTGTCCGAAGGCGGCGGCAGCGAACACGATCCGTACGCGGTGGCGTTCGAAGGCGGCGACGGAAGCTCTTCGTTCTCGCACTGAGTTGCCGCACCGGGCCGCCACGCACGCCAGAAAACGCCCCGGGAAGCCGGGGCGTTCTTCTTTCCATCCGCGTGAACACGTCGGGCGTGCCGAGGCCATCGCCCGAGGAAACCGGGGCGATCACATCGCGACGGATCAGTCCGCCTGATGCGGCGCGTCAGCCTGTTTTTCGGGCCGGGCGTCGTCGAACGCCGGCAGCGCCAGGCATTCGGCTTCGATCCGGCGGATGGTGGGATACGGCGCGAGGTCCACGGCGAATCGGCGGGCGTTGTAGACCTGGGGAATCAGGCAGCAATCGGCGATCGTGGGCGTGTCGCCTTCGCAGAACGTGCCGGTGGCGGGGTCGTCGGCCAGCAGGGCTTCGAACGCGTCGAACCCTTCGCGGATCCAGTGCCGCACCCATTCGTCGCGTTCGGGCTGCGGCGCGTTCCACTCGCGCTCCAGATACTGCAGGACCCGCAGATTGTTCAGCGGATGGATGTCGCAGGCCACGATCAGCGCCAGCGCCCGCACCCGCGCCCGCTCGCGCGCGGTCGCGGGCAGCAGCGCGGTCGATCCATCCCAGGTTTCGTCGAGATATTCCAGGATCGCCAGCGATTGCCGGATCATCCGTTCGCCGTGCCTCAGCACCGGGATAAGCTTCTGCGGATTCGCGTCCGCGAACGCAGCCGAATGCTGCTCGCCACCATCGCGGATCAGATGTACCGGCACCGATTCATAAGCCAGGCCCTTGAGATTCAGGCCGATCCGCACCCGGTAGGCGGCGCTGGAGCGCCAGTAGCCGTACAGCCGCAGGGAATCGCTCATGACTGCTCCGTGAGATGACCTGGTCGCGCCACGCGGGCCCGACGATGAATGAACCGCAGCGCGCGGCACGACCACGATAGCGCCGCGACGGCTCCGCGGGGAAGCGACGGTCTGCCGTACGGCGCTCAGCGCCGACGCACGGCCAGACGCAGCAGCGCACCGGAGGCCAGGAACACCAGCAGCAGACCGGCGGCATTCGCGAACACCCGCGGATAGCCCAATGCCGGCACGTCGATGAAAGGGTACGGATACGCGGCGATCCACTCGCCGCGTATCAGCGCATAGGCCAGGTAAGCGGCCGGGTACAGCGCCCACAGCAGCGGCGCATGCTTCGGCAGTCGCGTCTGCGGCGGAAACCACAGCCAATGTGCCAGTGCGGCGACCGGCACCGCGTAATGCAACAGGTTGTCGGCGATCCATTGCCAGCCCTGCGGGTCCCAGATCTGGCGCAACAACAGGTGGTAGCCCAGGCCGACCACGACGATCGCCGTGGTGGCGCACCCGCGCAGCAGCGGCGATGCCAGCCGAGATCCCGGCGCCAGCGCCAGAGCGCCGGCGGTCAAGGCGACGAACAGATTGCTCAGGATCGTGAAATAGCCGAGGACGATGACCAGCGCATCGGCGATGCCACCGCCCTGCGTACGGACCAGCTGCAGGCTCAGCCCCAGTTGCAGCGATACCGCGGCCCAAGCCGATACCGACAACAGTCCAGCGCTGAAACGCATCGCCCGCATGTTTCGGCCTCCGTATCGCCCGGCCCGAGCATAGCGCGACGGCGGGTCGGAGCCTTGATCGCAGGGTTGCGCCCGACTGCCGTTCTGACGCCGGTTCGGCCTGAATCAATCGTCAGGCGTCCTGCCCTTTGCCGACAACCGACGCTGGAAACGCGAGCGGCTGGATATCCCGGGCAAGGCCAAAGACCGGGGGCTTCTCCCAGGCGGCAACGTTGTATACCTCCAGAAAATGCAGCGCTCCATCGACGACATACAGCACGCACCCGGCAGGTTCCTGGCAACCCAGCACAGGGATCACGGCATTTCCGCCGCACAGGCTTACCGCTTGCACTCGCGGCGCTTCAGGCCGGACAGCGATATCGGCGTAAAAGCCCCAGGACGACACAGCATCAATCGTCACGTCTGCCGTTTGCCACTGCAGCAGCAGCGTCTTCAGCCGCACATCCTCTCCTTCGAGCAGCATGGGAATCAGCTCGCGGGCGAGGCGCCGCATTTCAGGAACAGCCGTCGCTATTTCAACGTCTTCCATGACGGCTAACGCCGGCCGCATACGACGAACGGCGCGTCGTACCATTGGCTGAAACACGCGGCGCTGGCGCGACCATCGGTGCGCGGGCGATGCCCCCAGAAATACAGATACCTGAAATGCTCGCCCGATGCCGTCCGCTCGCGCAGGGCCTCCAGAGTGAGCGGAACGTCTGCCGGAACGGCCGACATCAGCCTGCCGCAGGCTCGATCCGCTGCTCGATCGCGCCGAAGATATCCTGTCCGTCGCGGCTGCGCATTTCGATCCGGACCACGTCGCCGTACTTCATGAAAGGGGTGATCGGTTTGCCGGTTTCCAGCGTTTCGACGGTGCGCTTCTCGGCGAAACAGGACGCGCCGCGCGATGTGTCCTCGTTGGCCACGGTCCCGGAACCGACGATGGTGCCGGCCGACAGCGGCCGGGTCTTCGCCGCGTGCGCGACCAGTTGGGCGAAATCGAAGTGCATGTCGATGCCGGCTTCGGGTGCGCCGAACCAGGCGCCATTGATGTGGGTGAGCAGCGGCAGATGAACCTTGTTGCCCTGCCATGCATCGCCCAGTTCGTCGGGCGTCACGAATACCGGCGACAGCGCCGAGCGCGGCTTGGACTGCAGGAAGCCGAAGCCCTTGGCCAACTCGTTCGGGATCAGGTTGCGCAGCGACACATCGTTGACCAATCCGATCAGTTGGATGTGGCCGGCGGCCTGTTCGGGTGTGGCCGCCATCGGCACGTCGTCGGTGACGATCACGACTTCGGCTTCCAGATCGATGCCGTAATCCTCGCTCGGCACCCGCACCGGGTCGCGCGGGCCGTAGAAGCCGGCGCTGACCGCCTGGTACATCAACGGGTCGACGTAGAAACTCTCCGGCACCTCGGCGCCGCGGGCGCGGCGCACGCGTTCGACGTGCGGCAGATAGGCGCTGCCGTCCACGAATTCATAGGCGCGCGGGAGCGGCGAGGCCAGCAGCGACGGATCGAGGTCGAACGCACCGTCGGCCTCGCCCGCATTCAAGGCTTCCGACAGCGCGTTGAGACGCGGCGCGAGATTCGACCAGTCCTCCAGCGCGCGCTGTAGGGTCGGCGCGATGCCCTCCGCGCGCACCGCGCGATGCAGGTCGCGGGAAACGACGATGAGCGTGCCGTCACGCCCGCCTGCCTTGAGAGAACCCAGTTTCATCGGAACCCCTGACGCGCTGTGGAATTGGTTTCAATTGTAACTGACGCGTCCGCGCAGTCGGTCAGGGCTCGGCCTGGAAACCTTCGGCGCGATACGTCACCACCAGCGTATCGCGATACCCCGGCCTGCCGTCCACGCTGGCATCCGGCGACTGCTCGGGCTGGATGGGCGTGGTCTCGTGGATCATCCGCCGGTCGTCGAGCAGCAGCAGACTCCACGGTTCGGTCAGGGTGAACCGCTGGCCGTCCGGGCCATCGGCCTCGAAGATCCGGGTCTCTCCGCCACGGATCGCATGCCGGCCGACGATGAAGACGGCCACGAAATCGACGCCGTCGCGATGCGCGCCCTCCGGCGTCGGGCGACCGATGCCATCGGCCGTGTCGATCCGGAACTGGTGCGCTTCCGCATACCAGGGATCGACCGGACGCACCTCCCGCAGGCGATCGCCGAGCGCGCGCAACAACCGGCCCCACGCAGGCGCGGCGAGCGTTTCCGGCGCGACCGGCGCGAACCAGCGCTGCAGACCGCCGTGCAGGGCGTTGTAATCCAGCGGCTGGTAGTGCGCGCGATGCGGCGTCTGCTCGATGCCGTCGGCGCCGATCACGAAGCAGGCATGCCTGCGCTGCCGATAACGTCCGCCGTCGCGCAGGTATTCGTCCGGGGGCAGATCGTCCCAGCCCGCGGCCAATGCACGCAACGCATCCAGAGACACCCCCGCCAATGCCGCGACATCGTCCGGCGCCATCACCGCGAATCCCCGACTGCGCAGAGCCGACACCAGACCGTCGCGGGGCGTGAACGGCGCACGGAACGTAGCGACCATGAAATGTTCTCGACGAATGAATGGCAGGTACGGCGCCCACCAAGGGGCCGCCATTGTAACGATCGCAGTCACGGGCCGCGCTGTCCCGAATTCAGAACCCCACGCGATGCGACAAGCCTGTTACTTTAGCCGCTCGACCGGGCACTGACGGGACAGGCTTCAAGTCGGCGGTATGCGTCCGCCGCATCCTCGTCGCAGCCCGCGGTCGCGGTTTCTGGCTCGGCAACGAGCAAGCAAGGCAGGGATAGCAATGGCAGGCAGGATGCTGATCGACATCGACCGGTTGCGCGCGTTCGCGGAATCGTCGAGCACCGAAGAACTGACTTCGGATATCGACGCTGAGCTCAAACCGCTCGGCGTCGACTACTGGTTCTATGCGGTGGATCTACCGCTGGTCAACGACCACCCGAACCAGTTGCGCCTCGGCACTTATCCCGAAGCGTGGGTCGCCCATTATTTCAAGATGGACTACATCAGCATCGATCCGATCATCAGCCATTGCCACGACCACGCCACGCCGGTCTCGTGGGAAGAGGCCCAACACCACCACCGCCGGATCGTCGATCCGCATCTGCAGAAGATCCGCCATCTCTTCGGCGAAGCCCGCGAATACGGCCTTGCCAACGGCATCAGCGTGCCGCTGCACGGTCCGGGGGTGTCGTGGGGGCTGATGTCGTTCGCGTCCGGGCACCTCAGCGCGTCGGACTTCGAATCGATGCTGCCGGAACTGCATCTGCTCTCGCATTTCGTGCATGAAGCGGCACGGCAGTTCCTGCGCTCGAAAACCCCGACCCGCCTGCCGGCGCTGACCAAGCGCGAGCGCGAATGCCTGTCCTGGGCCGCCGAAGGCAAGACCAGCTGGGAGATCGGCCAGTTGCTCAACATCAGCGAACGCACCTCGATCTTCCATCTGCAGAACGCCACCCACAAACTCGGTGTCAGCGGCCGTCAGGCCGCGATCGCGCGCGCGGTCTCCCTCGGCTTGATCGTCTCGCTCCGCAACTGACCGGCCAAGCGCCGACACACCGCGCAAACGCGCGGTTTTCGCGCGACTCCTTTCGACAACCATGATTTTGTTGTCGATAAAATCCGATTTTCGCGACTGAGATCGCGATCGTATCGGCGGAAATCACGATTTCCGTCCGGGCACCGCACCAATCCGTGGCGGCCTCAACGCCGCAAACGGAACTGTATCAACCTGTCATGTCGATCAGCTGCAAGCTCTGACAGTGGTTGCTCTCACTTATGTCTCCTTCCCACGACACAAGGAGACACCATGACCACCATCACTATCGCCCGTGCCGGCGAACACGGACTCGGCGCACCGCTTCTGGACAGCATGTACCGCCTTCGCAGCGCGGTCTTCCACGACCGGCTGCGCTGGGATGTGCGCGTCGAGAACGGACGCGAACACGACTGGTTCGATCTGATCGGCCCATACTATCTCGTGGCGCACGACGAGGCCGCATCGGCGTTGGGCTGCTGTCGGCTGCTGCCCACATTGGGGCCGAACATGCTGCGCGATATCTTCCCGTTCCTGCTCGACAGTGCGCCCGCACCAGCCGCGGCATCGACTTGGGAAGTCAGTCGTTTCGCGATCAGCGAACGCTGTGCGGGTACCGGTTTCGGGTTCGGCGATGTGCCTGCCGCGATGCTCGCCGAGATGTTCCGCTTCGCCGACGCGCACGGCATCGGGGCACTGGTCGGCGTGACGAGCGCGCCGGTCGAACGCATGCTGCGGCACCTCGGGCTCAAGGTCGAGCGGCTGGGCGCGACGCACAGGATCGGCAACGTGATGAGTCTCGCGTTCCGGATGCCGGTTGCCGACAATCTACGCGTCGTCGGCCCACCGCCCATCGCGAATGTCGCGCACGCTGCATAAGACGCGGGCCGGGTCATTCGAATGGATGCGATACGCACCAACGCCCACGATATCCGGCAAGGGACCGATCGCAATCGTACCGCTGTCGCATCGCGGCGCGTCCGGTGTCGTTATCGCAGCCGCGTAGGGCCGCACACAACCCGTTCGAGACGGAGCCGCTGCGCAAGCCCCCAGGGGGTTGCGCAGCGGTGATCGCCCGGTGCACGGGCGCGGGCAGCGTTTGAAACGTCAGGCAGCGACCGGGGTCAGTCTGCGCACGGGCGCAACCTGGACCCCATGACGCTCCCGCAACAGCGCGGCCGTTCCATCCCAAAGCGCGCGACGCGCCTGCAGGGCAAGACGCGCCGCTTCGCGCGTGTCCTGCAGCCCGGCCGGATCGCGGGCCAGCGCTTTTTCGATCAACTGCTGGGCCGCCGGACCATGCGTGTCGCCATCCAGTTCGATATGCCGCTGCAGGTAATAGACGAAGCCTGGCGCCTGCTCGACGTCCAGCCCCCAGTGTTCCAGCAGGCTCTGGAACATGTCGGGGATGACGTTCTCGCGACCGTAGAAGAAGCTGGCCATCGCTTCGAGCGTGCTGCCGTGCAGGCACGTGTCGATGGTGTGTTCGACGAAATCGCGCACGAACTGCGGTACTTCCGCCGTGGCGAGCGCAGCGGACAAGCCGGCCCCCGCGCGCAGCTCACGCATGAAGGCATCGAACTGCGCTGTCGAAGCACCGACATCGCGCATCGCCTTGAGATAGAGATCGAGATGGCTCGCGGGATGGCCGTCGGCATCGATGTCGCTTTCTTCGGCCAGCACGATGTCGTTGATCAAACGGGCGGCAACGGGGTCGATCGGCGGCATCCACGGCAGTTCGACGCAAGTGAGATCCCGTTGCAATCGCTTGGCGAGCGACATGAAATCCCAGACAGCGAACACATGCACCTGCATGAACGAGCGCAAGGCATCGGTATGCGCGATTTCGGCGAAGACAGGGTGTATTTCCAGTTCGTGACGCAGACGGCGCATGGCCTGGGTCAGAACGACATCGTGCTGCTTTGCGGCCGCTTCCTTTTTCATTGCGATCTCCTTGGTCGAGCACTTTGGTTGGGGGAAAACCGGGAACGTCTGAACGAAACCATCCCTGGCCCGTTCAGACCTCACGGAGCCGGCTTGCGCCGGATCCGAGTCCCTGCAGAGCGGACACCGAAGCGTCCGTCCCGCGAGCGATACATCCTTGTGTCGCCGAACCTGTGCGTGCACATTGGAATCGAATGCGGAAGTCAGTCCTCGACCGGCGGCGGAAACCCAGGCCGGCCCATCAGCCCGGCAGGTACAGCGGATACAGGCTGGATTCTTCGCGCTCGATCCTCTGCGCCAGCAGGGCGAGCACGGCCTGATAGTCCGTCATGAATTCCTGACGAGCCTGGTGGTCGAACGTACTGATCTGGTACTTCTTCACGAAGTCGACAACGCCACGCGCAATCGCATTCATCTCGCGCCGGAAACTGCGCACCAGCGCCGTACTTTCCGGATCGCCCTGCATCGCATTTTCCACATAGTTGTAGAAACGCACGTTCTCGGCGATCAGATGCCCTTCCAGATGCACCTTGAAGGCATTGAGCATCTGCGGAACCTGCTGGAACTGCCCCTGCTGCGCCAACGCTCCGATCGCGGTATACAGCTTGACCAGATCGGCATGGTCGCGTTTGAGCGAAGGCACAAGATCGGCATCGTATGCGATGCCGAAACCGGCGCGACGCTGTTCAACGGTGGGCATGCCCTGCGGCAGCGCCTGAGACCTCGGCCCCTGCCCACCCCCCAACCACTTTTTCAGAAAATCGAACACAACATCCCCTGTCGTATGAGCTGTCGGCAAGCGCCGACCGTGACGACCTTAGCCCCAGCTGCCGGGGGTCGTGTACCTGTCAGGTCTGACAGGAGTGATGGAAGCCCGTTCGGAATCGCTAAAACGGTCAAAGAGCCGTTTTTCGCACGCATCCAGGCATGCATGTCCCGGTCGCGGGCTCCTGAAACCGCAGGCATTGCCGTTCGATGCGCATCGAACGGCAGCGCGCCATCACCGGACATGCGCCCCGCGTCGCCGAAGCCGGACAGGGTGCCACAAAAAAACCCCGCCTTGCGGCAGGGTTTTCTTGAAGATTGGCAGCCCCGGATGGATTCGAACCACCGAATGCCTGAGTCAGAGTCAGGTGCCTTACCGCTTGGCGACGGGGCTGTAGAGCTGTTCGGCTGCGATTGTAGCGCCAAAAGCGTGCCGCCAGAACCGGGAGAACGCACCCGGCCGGGCGGAAAGGATCAACGCTTCGAGAACTGGCTGGCGCGACGCGCCTTGTGCAGACCGACTTTCTTGCGTTCGACTTCGCGGGCGTCGCGCGTCATGAAGCCGGCCTTGCGCAGTTCGGTCTTCAGGGTTTCGTCGTACTCCACCAGCGCGCGGGCGATGCCCAGGCGGATGGCGCCGGCCTGACCGGTGGTGCCGCCGCCGGTGGTGGTCGCGACGATGTCGAATTGTTCGCTGGTCTTGGTGAGTTCGAGCGGCTGGCGCACGATCATGCGCGAAGTTTCGCGGCCGAAGAACTCGTCCAGCGGACGTTCATTGACGGTGATGGTGCCGGTGCCTTTGCGCAGGAACACGCGGGCGACGGAGGATTTGCGACGGCCGGTGCCGTAATTCTGCTGAGTAGCCATCGTTTAGATATCCAGGACTTGCGGCTGCTGGGCGGCGTGCGGGTGCTCGGCACCCTTGTACACCTTGAGCTTCTTGTACATGGCGCGGCCGAGGGGATTCTTCGGCAGCATGCCCTTCACGGCGATCTCGATCACGCGCTCCGGATGACGTTCCAGCGCCTGGGCGAGGGTTTCGGTCTTCAGGTTGCCGATATAGCCGGTGAAGCGGTGATACAGCTTATCGTTCAACTTGTTGCCGGTCACCGCGATCTTCTCGGCGTTGACCACAATCAGGTAGTCGCCGGTATCGACATGCGGAGTGTAAACGGGCTTGTGCTTGCCGCGGAGGCGGCTGGCCAACTCGGCGGCCAAGCGACCGAGGGTCTTGCCGGAAGCGTCGACGAGATACCAGTCGCGCTGGACGGTCTCGGACTTGGCTGTGAAAGTCTTCATGAAGGAGCTCTTTTGATTGGTGCCTGGTCGGACTGATTCCGCGTGGTTTCTCTGGGAAACCGGCGGAACTTCGCCTCGCGTTGTCGTCGTGTCGCCGCGTGAGCGGAGCCACAAAGAAGCGGAATGATAGCCGGCCGGGCGGGCGGTCGCAAGTCGCGGGGTGGAACGACCTGCCGGGCCGGGAGGATACCCGCGCCCGGCCTCGCGAAATCCACCGTCTTCCCGGAAAATCACACAGTGACCGCCGCCGCGCCCTGCGCCCACCCCGCCGCCCCGACCCTGTACGCCCTGACCGATCAGTGCGTCCAGTGCGGGCTCTGCCTGCCGGTCTGCCCGACCTACGCACTGGAGCCGATCGAAACCGAGTCGCCGCGAGGCCGGATCGCACTGATCAAGGCCTGGGAAGCCGGGTCACTGGCCCCGACCGGGGCCGGCGACCGGCATCTCGACCACTGTCTCGGCTGCCGGCGCTGCGAGACGGCCTGCCCGGCCGGGGTCGAGTACGGGCCGATTCTCATCCGGTCCCGTGCGCACCAGCGCGAGCGTCGCGCCCCGGGCTGGCGTCAGCGCGGCGCCGAACGGCTGGCGGCGCATTCCGGTCTGCGCCGCGTGGCGCTGGCCCTGTATCGAATGTTCTGGCCGCTGCTTCCGGCCGCGCTCAGGCCCTTGCCGCGACCGCCTCGGGCCACGGCCCGGTCCGCACAGGCCGCCGGCCCACCCGAGGCGGCGGTCTTCATCGGCTGCATCGCACAACAATATGAAGGGCCGGTGCGAGCGGCCTTGGCGGCGTTGCTGGACGCCATCGGCGTGCGGGCCAGCTTCCCGGCCGCCCAGACCTGCTGCGGCGCGCTGCATGCGCACGGCGGCGACCGCGCGACCGCCCAGCGTCTCGAAGCCGAAAACCGCCGCGCCTTCGCCCACGCCGAGGTGGTACTGACCCTCGCCAGCGGCTGCCATGAGGCCGTGGCCGATGCCGTCGACGGGCGGGCAGTCGACGCGATCGCCTACCTGGCACGGCATGTCGACGCCCCGCACTTCGCGCCGCGGCGCGAACGGATCGCCCTCCATCTGCCCTGCACCCAGCGCAACGTGGTGCGCAGCGATGCCCCCCTGCACGATCTGCTGGCACGGGTGCCGGAACTTGACGTCGTCGTCATCGATGCCGGCTTCGGCTGCTGCGGGGCCGCCGGGACGCAGATGATGATCGACCCGGCGCGCGCGGCGCGCTTCCGCCAGCCGCTGCTGGATCAGTTCGCCAGCAGCGGCGCGACCCGGTTGCTGAGCGCCAACATCGGCTGCCGACTGCACCTGGCGAACGGCACCGTCCTGCCGGTGCAACACCCGCTCGAATTCCTATCAGAATGTCTGTCATGAACATGCCCCACTCCCGCACGCCCCGCGCGCTTTCGCCCTTCGACCGGCTGCTAGCCGATGCCCAGAACGCGCTGGAAACCATCGCCGGCGCGCCGCAGGCCGCGCGACCCAATCCCGGCGCCGACCAGGCCGACGTGGTGCTGGACGACACCGAACGCCGCCACGCGGCCGGCCTGATGCGGATCAATCATGTCGGCGAGGTCTGCGCGCAGGCGCTGTACGTGGGCCAGGCCGCGGTCGCGCGCGACCCGCAGACCCGGACGCAGTTGCAGGCCGCCGCGCAGGAGGAAACCGACCACCTCGCCTGGTGCGCGGACCGTCTGCGCGAACTCGGCAGCCGCCCCAGCCTGCTCAACCCGGTCTGGTATGCGGGCAGCTACGCCATCGGCCTGCTCGCGGGCCTGCGCGGCGACGGCTGGAACCTCGGCTTCGTGGTCGAGACCGAGCGCCAGGTCGAAGCGCATCTGGACGAACACCTCGAAACCCTGCCTCCCGCCGACGCACGCAGCCGCGCGATCCTGAGGGTGATGAAGGCGGACGAAGCGCGCCACGCCGAGCACGCCGAAGCCGCCGGCGCGCGGATCCTGCCGCAGCCGGTACCGACGCTGATGGCGGCGGCGTCGAAGGTGATGAAAGCGGTGGCGTATCGGCTCTGAGCCCGGCGATCGTACCTGGCAGCAAGCGCTGGCGGATGCGGGCTCAGGAAGTCGCCAGCTTCAACCCGACCACGCCGGCCAGGATCAGCGTCAGGCACAGCAGCCGCGCGGGCGAAGCGCTCTCACCAAACGCCAGCATCCCCATGAGCGCCACCCCGGCGGCGCCCACGCCGGTCCAGATCGCATAGGCGGTGCCCACCGGGATTTCGCGCAGCGCCTGGGTCAGCAGCCACAGGCTGATCGCGGCCGCGGACATCGTCCACACGCTCGGCCACAGCCGCGTGAAGCCCTCGGTGTGCTTGAGGCCCAGGGCGAAAACGATCTCGAACAGCCCGGCCAGCAACAGATAGATCCATTTCGACATCGTCGTCTCCTCATGCCCGGGAGCCGCCAAACGAAAGCGGCCCGGGGTTTGCCCGGACCGCCGTCGGTCGTCTGGATCGCAACGCAGACTCGATGCTGCATGCGCGCGGGTCGTCCCGCGAATCGGTCGCAAGCGTCGCACGGGGCGGATGACCCGTACGTAACCCGGCGTCACTCCGCCAGATTGCGCCCCTGATACAACTCCTCGATCTCGCGCCGCAGGCGCGCCTCGATCTTCATCCGCTCCTTGAACGAGAGGTTCTTGGCCTTCTCTTCGAACAGGTAGTTGTCGAGGTCGAATTCCTTCAGGTGCATCTTGGTGTGGAAGAGATTTTCCTGGTACACGTTCACGTCGAGCATCTCGTAGCGCGACTTGATGTTCTTCGCCAGGTAATCCTGGATCGAATTGATCTTGTGGTCGATGTAGTGCTTGCGACCCTTGATATCGCGCGTGAAGCCGCGCACGCGGTAGTCCATGACCACGATGTCGGATTCCAGGCTTTCGATCAGGTAGTTCAGCGCCTTCAGCGGCGAGATCACGCCGCAGGTCGCGACATCGATATCGGCGCGGAACGTGGCGATACCGTTGTCCGGATGGGTTTCCGGATAGGTGTGGACGGTGATGTGCGACTTGTCCATGTGCGCGACCACAGCGTCGGAGATGAGCTCCTTGCCGGCGTCCTTCTTGTCGATCACCGGTTCCTCGGAAATGAGGATGGTCACCGAGGCGCCCTGCGGGTCGTAGTCCTGACGGGCGATGTTGAGGATGTTCGCGCCGATGATCTCGGCCACGTCGGTGAGGATCTGGGTGAGCCGGTCGGCGTTGTATTCCTCATCGATGTACGCGATGTAGCGTTGGCGCTCCTCTTCGGACACCGCGTAGCACACGTCGTAGATGTTGAACGACAGCGCTTTGGTCAGGTTGTTGAAGCCTTGCAGCTTCAGACGCGGCAGTGGCTTGACCACGGCATCGATTCCTTGGGACGGGAGGTTGGGGGCGCGATTATGCGGCATTGCAGCCCCCGGGGGGAGCCGGCGCTGCGGTGCAACACGGGTCGCGACGCCCATAGTCTACGACCGCCGTTTGCCCGGAACGTGACAAAGGCCTACTCTTGCCTATTCCTCCGTTCTGGCTCGCATGAACAC
>JAIMKJ010000010.1:48315-55807 GCA_020692565.1 Thermomonas sp. | reverse complement strand
GTAACGCGAATCCCCTCGCCCCCACCGTCGCCACTATCGAGCGATTCCTTTCGCATTGCCACCGCCGCCGCTATCCGCCGCGGACGGAAGTGTTCCGCCCCGGCGACCCGGCAGGAACTCTCTACTACGTGATCTCCGGATCGGTCAGCATCATCACCGAGGAAGAAGACGGTCGCGAGTTGGTGCTGGGCTATTTCGGCCCCGGCGAGTTCGTCGGCGAGATGGGACTGTTCGTGGAAAGCGACCGTCGCGAAGTGATCCTGCGCACCCGCACCCAATGCGAACTGGCCGAAATCGGCTACGAGCGCCTCTATCAGCTGCTGGAAGGCCCGCTCGGCGGCGACGCCGCGCAGCTGATCTATGCCATCGGCGCGCAGTTGTCCCGTCGCCTGCTGGACACCAGCCGCAAGGCCGGCCGTCTGGCCTTCCTCGACGTGACCGACCGCATCATCCGCGCCCTGCACGATCTGACCCGCGAGCCGGAAGCCATGAGCCACCCGCAGGGCACCCAGCTCCGGGTATCGCGCCAGGAGCTGGCCCGCCTGGTCGGCTGCTCGCGCGAGATGGCCGGCCGCGTGCTCAAGAAGCTCCAGGCCGACAACAAGCTGCACGCCCGCGGCAAGACCGTGGTCGTGTACGGCACCCGCTGACCGGTGACGACGGGCGCGCAGCCCCAGGCCGATGCCGCGGACATCGATCTCCGCGGCGCGGTCCCGGCCGATGCCGACGATGTCGCCGCCCTGCTGACCCAGCTGGGCTACCCCTGCGAGCCGGCCGATGCCGGCGAACGCATCGCCACCGTGCTGCACAACGACCGTCAGGCGCTGGTCCTGGCCCGCCTCGACGGCGCGGTCTGCGGGCTGATGGCGCTGGACTATATGTATTACCTGCCGCTGGACACCACCACCTGCCGGGTCACCGCGCTGGTGGTCTCGCCGGACGCACAGGGCCGCGGCGTCGGCCGCCTGCTGCTGCGCGATGCCGAACGCCGTGCCCGCACCGGCGGCGCCGCGCGGCTGGAAGTCACCAGCGCCGGCCATCGCACCGAAGCCCACGCCTTCTACCGCGCCTGCGGCTTTTCCGACGGCGCGGTGCGTTTCGTGAAGCTGCTGGGCGACTGACTCTCCGGGCGACATCTCCAAGGCGAGGGCTGCGGAAGACGGCATCGCCGCCGTCCGGCAAAATAGCCGTCTTGCCCCACCACCGGCCGCCGCCCATGCAATGCCCCAAATGCCGATCTCCGATGCATCTGCTCGCCGGTCTGGAAGAACCCGTCCATCGCTGCGAGGGCTGCAAGGGCATGTGGTTCGAGCTGATGGCGCACGAGCAGTTGCGCGATCAGGCGGAAAGCATCGATCTGGTCGAACCGGCGCCACCGGCTGAAAACGTATTCTTCGATCCGACCGCGCCGGCTGCCGTCGCCCTGCTCTGCCCGGCCTGCGATCACTACCCGCTGATCCACATGGTCGACCCGCATCAGCCGCATCTCCGCTTCGAGAGCTGCAAGTTCTGCTACGGCCGTTTCTACGATGCCGGCGAGTTCCGCGATTTCGTCGACGACAGGGAATACGATTCCGCCATCGACAAGCTGATCAGATCGATAGCGGCAAAGCGGGCGGACTGATCGCCCAACTGGCCTTCTCGTAGCCCGTGTCCCGCATTGCGGGACACGGGAGCCCGCGACCGTGAACTTCGCTGCGATGGCTGCGACATCCGGCCAGGACAATGAACCGAGTAATGCTCAGTCCTTGGGCGTCTGCGCTGTGAGCGACGCGCGCAGTCGCCGCGCAGCGGGCGCGTCCGAAAAATTCAGTCCAGCGCCCGATCGCTCGATCCCCAGCGCGCGATAGCTGTCGATCAACGACGGAAACGTCGTCGATTCGGCATAGTCGCGGTACCGCGGCGCGAACAGTTCGATACCCGCCGCACGATCGAGCGCGGCGACGAAATCGTCCGGCGCCACGTGCGCGGTCCCGTCGAGACAGCACTGCGCATAACGATCGAGCACCGCCTCCAGCGTCGTGGCGTGGTTCCGGCGCAGCGCCAGATCCATCTCCAGCCAGTACGCCGCGCCCGCCCAGTACACGCGCATGGTGCCGCCGCGCTGACGACCCATCGCGCCGAGCGTCGGCCCGCCACCCACCGCCTCGCCGCGACGGAAGCCTGCATCGAGGCGCCGCCAGGCATCCTCCGGCGCCAACAACCCGGCACGCGCGCGCAGGACATTCTGGTGATAACTCGCCAGTCCTTCGGCCAGCCAGCGCCCGCGCTCGCCGAGATACGGATGCGCCAGATGCGAGAATTCGTGCACCGCCGTCCAGTCCGCACGCAGTTCTTCGTAGCTCGCACCGCGGCGCACATAGAGCAGCACCGACACACCGCCACCCCGCGACGTCTGCCCCCACGGCACCGGACTGTCGCCGCGACTCCGCGCTTCGCGCACCTCGACCCGCGCCGAACGCAGCGGGAACCGCCCCGATGGCAACACCGTCGCGCGCGCGGCTTCTTCGACCCAACGCTGCAGCATCGCAACGCGTGCGGGATCGTCGATACCGATGACATCGACCTGCAGCGCGGTGTCGCCCGCAAGCACCGTGCGCCGATTCGTGGCGACATCGTCCGTGGGCCCGCGCGCGGAAGCGCCTGCGAAGGTCAGCAGCGCAATCAGGCAGGCGATCAGTGCGGAAGGAGGGCGCATGGGCGTGGAGCAGTCTGCCCCAGCGAGGTTCCGCGCCCAAGTGCCCAGGCGGTTCGCAGCGCAGAGACGAACATCGCGGCTCCCGCCGCTCCCACCGTTTCGTTCGATGACCGTTTCGTTCGATGGGCGCATACGCCAGGCACGCCGGCATGCCTGGCCCGGACATGCCGGACCAGGACCCGATCTAACCCCGCTCCAGCATCGGCGGCAGCGGGCAATGCAGCACGCCGCAGAGGGTGCGCAGCAACTCCGCTTCGTTGACGCTGATCCTGCCGTCGTGGCTGATCGCCGCGGTGACGGCTTCCACCATCGACTGCTTCGCGGCGGGATTCAGGCGGTTCAGCGCGGGCCACACCGCTTCCAGCGCGAGCACGCCTTCCGGCGGCGGCGCGTAGTCGATGTGTTCGCGCGGCAGCACGCGCTGCAGCCCGGCAAGATAGGCGCGCAGGGCATCGTGCGGATTGTCGTGACCGGCCTGAGCGACCAGCGCCAGCAGGATCGCGGCCTCGCGCTTGACGGCAGCGACCTTGTCGCGGCCGAACGGCGCATGCCGCGAAGGGTCGAGCGATTCGCGCAACTGATGCTGCAGCAGCGTGCCCAGACAATATTCGAACACCGACACGCGGCCGTCGGTATTGACCACAGCATGCACGGTATCGAGTACGACGTTGAGTTCAGGACTCGGGCGCAGGCGCAGCACCGGGAAGGCCAGCGCCGCCAGCGGCAGGCGCTGCATCGGGTGCAGCGCGCCGAGCTGTTCGCTGCGCATGGCCTGGGCGAACACGGCGGTCTCGCGACCCAGCCGCGCGGCGATCTCGGCGTGCTGCTTGCCCTGCACGGTCGTGTTCCCGTCGAGCAGCAGCGCCAGCACAAGCGGCACCACGTCCTCGCGGTTGGCGACCAGCGCACGCAGCGGTTCGGGAATGGTCGAAACGATGACATCGGCGCGGCGGTAGTCGTCCGTGGTCGGGTGCGCGACCTGCGCCACCACCATCGGCGGGCTGACGTTGAATTCTGCATCGACGCCCGGCAAATGCGCGGTCTTGCCGTCGCTCAGGCCCAGTCGCGCGTCTTCGTCCAGACCGTTCGGCGGCTGGCTGAGCCAACGCCGGTGCAGGCTTTCGAGTTGATCGCGGCGAAAACCCGGTTCCAGCGCCTGGATCCTGTCCAACAGCGGCGGATGGGTCGCGAACATGCCGCTGAGACCGACGCCGTCGCCGAACAGCATGTGGCTGACTTCCTCGGCATCGCCGGCGCGTTCGAGTTTCGCGCCTTCGCCGACGCCGCCGATCTTCTTCAGTGCGCCCGCGAGACCCGCAGTCTGTCGGGTGAACTGCACGGCCGAAGCGTCGGCGAGCATCTCGCGCGAACGGCTGACGCCTGCCTTGATCATCCGCCCGAAGAACAGCCCGATGTAACCGACGGCCATCGCCACCAGCGCCGCCACCATGACGGCACCCGCGCCCTTGTCGCGACCGCCGAAACGGCCGTGCTCCAGGATCTTGCGGCCGATCAGTCCCAGCATCAGGATGCCGAACAGCACGCCGATGAGACGGATGTTCAGGCGCATGTCGCCGTTGAGGATATGGCTGAATTCGTGCGCGATCACGCCCTGCAGCTCGTCGCGATTGAGCCGGTCCAGAGCGCCGCGCGTCACCGCGATCACCGCGTCGGAGGGCGCGTATCCGGCGGCGAAGGCGTTGATGCCGGCCTCGTGCTCGAGAACATACAGTTTGGGCATCGGCACGCCCGAGGCGATGGCGATTTCCTCGACCACGTTGCGCAAGCGGCGCAGCTGCGGGTCGCGGGTCTGCTCGGGCACCGGTTCGCCGCCCATCTGCTGCGCCACTGTCTCGCCGCCGCCGCGGAGGCTGGCGACGCGGTAAAGCGAACCGAGGCCGATGATCGCGATCGTGACCAGCGACGCCACGACCAGCAGCACGGCGGCATGCCCGGGCGTGGTTTCGTCATTGGCGCTCAAAGCGATCAGCACCGCGACATCGACCGCACACACGATCCCGATCACCGCCAGAACAAACAGCAGCACCAGTCGGATGGAGGCCTTGCGCGCGGCGGCCTGATGTTCGAAGAAGTTCATGCTCGAGCCCGGGATGGCGGTTCTGGAGGATGGAAGCACGCGGTCGTCATCCGCAAGGACGACGACCGCATCCCGTTCGTCAGAACTGCACCTTCGGCGCGTCGCGCATTTCCGGCTTGTCGGCCGGGATCGCGAGCTGAGTGGCGGCCGGGAAACTGAACATCCCGGCGATCATGCTCGACGGAAACACTTCGCGCTTGTTGTTGAACGCCATCACCGCGTCGTTGAACGCCTGACGCGCGAACGCGACCTTGTTCTCGGTGCTGGTCAGCTCTTCGGTCAGCTGCATCATGTTCTGGTTGGCCTTCAGATCCGGGTAGGCCTCCGCAATCGCGAGCAGACGGCCCAAACCGGCGTTCAGCTGCCCCTGTGCGGCCGCCAGCGTCGCCATGGCCCCGGGGTCGCCGGGATTGGCCTTGGCCGCAGCCAGGCCCGATTGCGCGGCGGAGCGCGCCGAAATCACCGCATCGAGGGTTTCGCGCTCGTGCTTGAGATAGCCCTTCGCGGTCTCGACGAGGTTGGGGACCAAGTCGAAACGCCGCTGCAACTGCACGTCGATCTGGGCGAACGCATTCTTGTAGCCATTGCGGGAAGTGATCAGCCCGTTGTAGACGCCGACGCCCCAGAGCACGCCGACCACAAGAATTGCGAGCAGGATCAACAAAATAACCATCAAATCTCCCCTTGTTCATGCAAATGGCGGAACAGGCGCTATGATCGGTCCGAAAGGTCGGGAAGCGATGGTCGCCTGCACACGGGCGGACTAACGCGCTTCCGGACGAACACTTCCGACACTGACCTGCACGCGAAGCATACGCAGGGGGGGCTCGCGATGAAAGACAAGCACATGCGCCGCAAGCAATCGCACCATGGGCGCTCGCGCGCCGTCGCTCTGGCCTGGCGTACCGGCACGATCACGATGCTGCTGCCGCTCGCAGCCGGGCTGTCCGCGCAAAGCACGCTGCGCTGGGACAGCAGCGACTCCACCCATGCTGCGGGTTCACCCGGCGCGGCAGCATTCGGCGTGTATTCGCCCAAGGCGACGATGGCGCGCGTCTACCCCGGTGCGGGCCTGCGCGTCGCGCCGCTGGCGACGAGCTTCAACGTGACCGAATTCGAAACCCTTGCGGAGAATCTCGTTGCCGGCCAGAAAGTACCGGGCCTGGCGATGGCGATCGTGCAGGGCGGTCGCGTACTCAGCGCGCGCGGCTACGGCATCACCGATGTCCACCAGCCCGAAACCGTCGACGCCCACACCGTATTCCGGCTGGCCTCGCTGTCGAAGTCTTTCGCCGCGACCGCCGCCGGCATGCTGGTCGCCGACGGCAAGCTGCGCTGGGACAGCCGCGTGGTCGATTACTACCCGACGCTGCAGCTCTCCGAACCGCGCGCAGCGCTGCATCTGACCGTGGCCGAGGTATTGAGCCATCGGGTCGGCGTCAGCCACAACGCCTTCGACCGCGATCTCGAGCGCAATGCCGAATACGCCTCGCTGGTGCAGAAGCTCGCCTACACGCCGATGAAGTGCGCGCCGGGCGAGTGCTATGCCTACCAGAACATCGCCTACAGCCTGATCGGCGACGTGGTGCACGGCGCCAGCGGCGAAGCGTTCGACCAGTGGGTCGCGCGCCGCCTGTTCAAACCGCTGGGCATGCAGGATGCCAGCTACGGTCTCGAAGGGATCCTCGCCAGCCCGCGCTGGGCCAAACCGCACATCCGTGCCGGCCGCGGCTGGTCAGCGGTCACACCCAAACCCACTTACTATCGGGTCGCGCCCGCCGCTGGCGTCAACGCCAGCATCAGCGACATGGCGCAATGGCTGCTCGCGCAGAACGGCTACCGGCCCGACGTACTGTCGGGTTCGCTCCTCGCGACCCTGCACGCACCATTGATCGACACCCCGAGCGAAACACGCGGCTCGCAGTGGCGGCGCGATCGACTGAACTCCGCAGGCTATGGCCTCGGCTGGCGCGTCTACGATTATGCCGGCCACCGCGTGGTCTTCCATGGTGGCGCGGTCCAAGGCTATCGCGGCGTGATCGCACTGATGCCGGAACGCGACCTTGGCGTCGTCATCCTGTGGAACGCCAACAGCGCTGCTCCGTCAGGATTGCTGCCGACCATTCTGGATCGCGCCATCGGCGCCACACCGCAGCGCTGGCTCGAGGGCGAAGCCGATTCACTGGACGAAGGGCTCTACGCTCAAGGGCTGCCCAAGCTGCCGGACGCGTCCACCACGAACAGCGGCGTCGAAGCTTCGGTGTCTGACGCGAAGCCGAATTGATTCCGGCGAAAGAGCACACCCTATACGCCCACCGCCTTGGATCAAGACGATACGAAAGCCCTTGAGAACCAGAACCGCTGCTGTCCATGACTGGGCATCATGACCGGGCATCTGTTCGATACGGTTGAAAATTAGCACGATCCAGATTCGTCCATCCTCACTTCAAGTTGGGTGGAAACATCCGCGCCGATAGACCTGACTGAAGTCCATACATAAAAAAACTCCTTCTCCGCCTGGGCACGCGGAGAAGGAGTTTTGGATAGCGCTAATCGCATTCCTGCTTTATTTACATCATCGGCGCGGGTGCTGCCGGCACAGCGGCCGGCGCAACCTTCTTCGCGCGCGTTACAGCTTTTTTAGCCTTTTTTTTTGCGACCTTCTTGGCCGGCTTCTTCGCGGCTTTGGCAGTCTT
>JAIMKJ010000010.1:0-48282 GCA_020692565.1 Thermomonas sp. | reverse complement strand
CTTCTTGGCAGCCGCCTTCTTCACGGTCTTCTTTGCAGTCTTTTTAGCAGCCTTCTTGGCGGCCTTCTTTACGGTCTTCTTGGCAACCGCCTTCTTGGTGGCCTTCTTCGCGGTCTTGCGGACGGCCTTCTTGGCAGTCTTCTTCACGGTTTTCTTGGTCGCCTTTTTGGCGGTTTTCTTCGCAGCTTTTTTAACAGCCATGAGATGGCTCTCCTCGTCAGTGGACTAGCTATTGGTATTACGCCCATACAACAACCGGATCGCGGGAGTCGGACCCGCTATCCACCGCCGGCGCGCTTGGCAAGCCGGTACGGATTCGTTCCGGGATCGCATCCGCGATACCCGGATTGTGGAAACGTCAGTGAGCGTCATCGCCAACTCGATTGCTGCGGCATTCCTGCGCCGGGCAATAGAAAACCCGGGACCGGCATGGCCGCGGGTTGAACGATGCGAGCCTGCCGGCTCGGTCACGACTCGTTTTTCAGCAGGGGAGACGAAGCCTGTTTCCACCGGAACGCGAGTCCGGGCGGAAGATCGGATTGTGCTTCGCATTTTTGTCTTGGACGGACTCACTCGCTTCTGCTATGACGACACTTGGGGCGAAACCTAATCACGCTTTTTTCAACTGTCAACACCCTGCACGAAAAAAAAGAGTGCGGCGCGCCTCGGACGCGCCGTGCGCTCGCCGGGAATCGCATCGTTGCCGTCGATATCGCCCGTGCGCACGACCGGCGCCCGCATTCCGATGCCGGAAACGAAACATCGTATTTAAAGTGGTTTCATCCGCAAGACAGTGCGCGCGAAGCGATCGCACAGCATCGCCGGCAACGTTTCGAACGACACGGCGCCGGTAACGACGGAAGGATAAACAGATCGGTTCGGAGTTTTTTACAAGCTGGCGTTTTTTCGCGTCGCACAAGCCGGATTGCGCAGATTTGCGCGAACCCGAAAAGGCGATACGCGCCATCCACGACGCGCCGCGCGCGCATCGGAAGCGCGTCGACGACATCCGCGGAAGCGCGTTGCGGCGCATCGAAGCCGACCGCGATCTGCTCGAACTGCGCTCACGACGATGCGCGAACCGGCCATTCCAACAACCAACCCCAACTGCGGATCCCGGGCGATGACACCAACCGGCGATCCTGATCGCCGCATGCCGCGACATCGCTTCGCGCGGGCAAAGAAAAACCGTCCGCGTTTCCGCGAACGGCTGGCAGTCGCTGCGCGCGCCCGACGACGGGGCACGGGCGGCAGCGGCGGAATCAGTGGTCGTCGTCTTCCAGCAGTTCGGCGTAATCGTCCGGGGCGAGCAGATCGTTGAGCTGGTCGGCGTCGTCGACCTCGACCACGAACAGCCAACCTTCGCCGTAGGCGTCCTCGTTGATGGTCTCCGGTTTGTCGGCCAGCGCCGAGTTGACGGCGACGACGGTGCCGCTGATGGGCGCGTAGACATCGGAGGCGGCTTTCACCGACTCGACCACGGCGCAGGCGTTGCCGGCTTCGACGCGATCGCCGACCTCGGGCAGATCGACGTAGACGAGATCGCCGAGCAGGCCCTGGGCGTGATCGGAGATGCCCACGGTGACCTTGCCGTCGCCTTCGACGCGGGCCCACTCGTGGGACTTCATGAATTTCAGGTCGCCGGGAATCTCGCTCATCTTGGGCTCCGCAGGGGTGTTGGTGGCGGTGGGAAGGGGGAATGTGCGGCTAGTGTAGAAGCGGGACGGCACGGATCAAATACCCGTCGCGACATTCTTCGGCTCAGCGCCGCCGCCCGGGTCGCGCGCGACACCGGCGCGACCCGGGCGACCGACGCGATTTCGGTCTCCGGAACGAAAGCCGATGTCGTTTTCCGGATCACTTCTCGGGCACCAGACCGGCGCCGTCGCGCACGAATGGAAACTTCACGACGCGCACGGGCAGCTTCTTGCCGCGGATATCGACGTGCACCTCGCCGAGTTCGCCGGCCGGCACGCGCGCGAATGCGATCGCCTTGCCCAGCGTCGGCGAAAATGTGCCGGAGAGGATTTCGCCGTCGCCTGCGGCGGTGAGCACGGTCTGGCCGTGACGCAGCACGCCTTTTTCGTCCATCACCAGCCCGACCATCTGTCGCGGCGCACCAGCGGCCTTCTGCGCTTCCAGCGCGGCGCGACCGATGAAGTCGCGCGGCTGGCCATCGGCGTCGGCGTCGAGCGCGACGGTCCACGCCAGCGCCGCTTCGTACGGACTGACGGTGTCGTCCATGTCCTGGCCGTAGAGATTCATGCCCGCTTCCAGGCGCAGGGTGTCGCGCGCACCGAGTCCGGCCGGCTTCACGCCGGCGGCGAGCAGCGCCTCCCACAGCGCGACCGCGCGATCCTGCGGTACGACGATCTCGAACCCGTCTTCGCCGGTGTAACCGGTGCGGGCGACGAACAGCGGCGTGCCATCCCTGGTCACCGCTTCGGTGGCGACGAACTTGCCGATCTTGCCGGCGGCCGGCGCGGTGTCGGCGGAGAGCAGGCCGACGACGCGCTCGCGGGCGTTCGGGCCCTGCACTGCGATCATCGCCAGCTCCGGGCGTTCGGTGACGCTGACGTCGAATGCGGCGGCCTGCTGGCCGATCCACGCCAGATCCTTCTCGCGGGTGGCGGCATTGACCACGAGCCGGAAGAAATCCTCGGCGAGGAAGTAGACGATGAGGTCGTCGATCACGCCGCCCTGCGGGTTGAGCATGCAGGTATAGAGCGCCTTGCCCGACTTCTGCAGTTTGTCGACCGAGTTGGCGACGAGACGACGGAGGAACGGCCGGACCTTGGCGCCGCGCAGGTCGACCACGGTCATGTGCGAAACGTCGAACATGCCGGCGTCGCGCCGCACCTGATGGTGTTCGTCGATCTGCGAGCCGTAGCTGATCGGCATGTCCCAGCCGCCGAAGTCGACCATCTTGGCGCCGAGCGCGCGATGGGCGTCGTTGAGGATGGTTTTCTGCGTCATGTGCCCGGCCGATTCGGAAAGGCCGGCATTATCCCAGAGCGCGGCGGCGGATGCGCGGCCGCGCTCATGACGTTTTTTCACCGCACGCCTGCGCATGGTGCGGCGACGC
Organism: Thermomonas sp.; assembly: GCA_020692565.1. Lineage (GTDB taxonomy): Bacteria > Pseudomonadota > Gammaproteobacteria > Xanthomonadales > Xanthomonadaceae > Lysobacter_I. The sequence goes on along the minus strand of JAIMKJ010000010.1, from coordinate 45,197 downwards.
GCGCGCCGCGGAAACTCAGGCGACGGGTTCGACCATCAAGGTCATGCCATCGGCGCCGACGATGCGCACGCTGGTGCCCGCAGGCAGGTCGGTGCCGCTCACGGTCCAGTAGGCATCGGCGATCTGCACGCGGCCGGTGCCGCGCTCGATCGCCGACTGCAGAACCACCACCCGCCCCAGCAACTGGTCGGTGCGCCGGTTGAGCGTCGGCTGATCGGTGGGCGTGTCGTCGTTGCCGCGGAACCATTTGCGGTAGATCAGGATCGACGCGAAACCGAGCACGACGAACAGCACCGCCTGGATCAGGAACGACAGCCCCGGCACCGCCCACACGATCACCAGTACCGCGCTGGCGGCGAACGCCAGCCACAGCATGAACGCGCCCGGCGCCATCACTTCCAGCGCGAACAGCACCAGCGCGAACACAGCCCAGGCGAACACATCCCAGCGCATGTCGAGCGGCATGGTTCAGCCCCCACCGCGGGTGATCGCCGGCGGCTTGCCGGACTGCTGGTGGCTCAAGGCTTCCTTCGCGAGTTCGGTGATGCCGGCAAGCGAGCCGAGGATGCCCGCGGACTCCATCGGCATCATGATGAACTTCTGGTTCGGCGCTTCGGCCAGCGCCTTGAAGGCTTCGATGTACTTCTGCGCGATGAAGTAGTTGATGGCGTTGACGTTGCCGGCGGCGATGGCGTCGGACACCATCTGCGTCGCCTTGGCTTCGGCTTCGGCCAGGCGCTCGCGGGCCTCGGCTTCGCGGAACGAGGCTTCGCGCTTGCCTTCGGCTTCCAGCACCGCGGCCTGCTTCTCGCCCTCGGCGCGCAGGATCGCGGACTGGCGCACGCCTTCGGCTTCCAGCACCGCGGCGCGCTTGTTCTGCTCGGCCATCTTCTGCTGCTGCATCGAGGCGATCAGGTCGCGCGGCGGCTGGATGTCCTTCAGCTCGATGCGGTTGACCTTCAGACCCCAGGGATGGGTGGCGTGATCCACCGCAGTCAGCACCTTGGCGTTGATCTCGTCGCGCTTGGACAGCGATTCGTCGAGATCCATCGAACCGATCGCGGTACGGATGTTGGTCATCACCAGATTGAGGATGGCCAGTTCGAGCTGGGCGACCTCATAGGCGGCCTTGGCGGCGTCCAGCACCTGGAAGTAGACCACGCCGTCCACCTTGACCACGGCGTTGTCCTTGGTGATCACGTCCTGGCTGGGGACGTCCATCACCTGTTCCATCATGTTGATCTTGCGGCCCACGCCGTAAAAGATCGGGATCAGGAAATGCAGGCCCGGCGAGAGGGTACGGACGTATTTGCCGAAGCGCTCGACCGTCCATTCGTAACCCTGCGGCACCATCCGCACGGCCTTGAAGAAAACGATGACGCCGACGATGACGAGCACAAAACCGATGAACGGACCCATCTGCAACCCTCCCTGCTGGAATGGGGTCAGTATAGGCTCGACCGGCTGGCATGGGCATGCGGCAGGACGCCCGCCGACGGAGCGCAGGCGATCCGGCTGCGACGGTTTCGCCCACCGGCGCATCCAGACGATGAGATGACCTGCCGACCTTCCAGTTTCGCCATCGATGTCCCGGACGCCCTGCTCGCGCGCATGCGCCAGGGCGAGCGCGCGGCGTTCGAGCAGGTCTACCGCTGGTTCGAGCGGCCGGTGTTCACCCTGGCGCTGCGGATCTGCGGCGAGCGCGAACAGGCCGCGGACGTGCTGCAGGACACCATGCTCAAGGTCATCGACCGGATCGGCGAGTTCCGCGGCGGTACGGACGGCGCGGGCAGCCCGTTCTGGGGCTGGCTGCGCCAGATCGCGGTGAACGAGGCGCTGATGACGCTGCGCCGCCGCCGGCGGCCGGGCGAAGACGGGGACCATCTCGACGAGATCGATGCGATCGACGAACGCACCCCGCCGCCGCCCGCCGCCGCCGATGCCGCGCTGCTGCAGCGCGCGCTGGAGGCGCTGCCGGCCAACACCCGCACCGTGCTGTGGCTGTATCACGCCGAGGGCTATACCCACGACGAGATCGCCGCCTTGATGCAGCGCACCGCGAGTTTCTCCAAATCCCAGCTGGCGCGCGGCAGCCGACGTCTGCGCGAACTGCTCGAACCCGCCGCCGCACCCACTCTTTCTCCTTTCCGCGAGGCCGCCCATGGCTGATGCATCCCGCGACCCGACGCCCGCTGGCTGGGACGAGGCTTTTGCCGCCCTGCCGCTGGAATCTCCGCCCGCATCGCGCTGGCCGCAGCTCGCCGCGCGACTCGACGCTCCTGCCCGACGCGCGCGAAGCCGTCGCCACTGGCTGGCCCTGGCCGCCGGACTGTGCGCGCTGGCGGCGCTGCCGCTGGCCTGGACGCTGCGCGATGGCGGCAGCGATGGCGGTGGGTTCGACGGCATCGCAGCGAGCGCCACAGCGCCGGCGCCGCGCATCGACCCGCCAGGCGCAGCGCGCTTCGGACCCGCCGTCGAAACGCCCGTCGACACATCTGTCGAAAATCCCGCGGCACCGCCGTTCGCAGCCACACGCGCGCCGACGCCGTCGGCAACGGATACGAAGCGCAACGGTCAGCGCGATGCCGACCGGGTGCGCGGGCTCGCCGCGACCACGACCGTCGCCGAAACCGCCGCCGACGTCGCGAGCGCGGCATCCCGTCCGCACACGACCGCGATGCCGCAGGACGACACGCCCGAGCGCGCGCTCGAATCACTGTATGCCGCGTCCACGCAGTTGGAAACGCTGCTGGCGCTGACCCGCGACACCCGCGTCGAAAGCGGGCCCGCGGCGGCGCTGGCCGGTGCGCTGGACGCGGAACTGGCGACGATCGATGCCCAGCTCGCGCAGCCGGGCCTGGAAGCGCTGCAGCAGCAGGCGCTGTGGCAGGCGCGCGTCGACACCCTGCGCCAGGCGACCGACTTCGAAACCCAGCAGCGCGTGCTGTCGGCACAGGGCCGCAGCTACGAAGGCGCGCTGGTCCGCGTCGACTGACCCTTCCTTCTTCTTTCCGTCATTCCATCACCATGAGGCACGCCATGCGCCCGTCCATGCCAACCGCACCCGATCTTCTTGTCCGCACCGCGCTGTTCCTCGCCCTGGTCGCGCCCTGCGCCCATCTGTCCGCGGACGACAAAAAATCCGACGCCAGCGCGCCCCGTGCCGAAACCCCGCAGATCCGGGTGATCAGGCACGAACTGCGCCCCGGCGATCCGGAACACACGGCCACCCGGGAGCGCTTCTGCGCCGACGATGCGGAAAAAGGCGGCTGCGAAGTCGTCATGCAGCGTCTGGGCCGCAAACCGGTGGTCGGCGTGTTGTTCGCGCCCGATCCCGCCGGCGGCGTGCGCATCGCCGGGGTGACGCCCGACGGCGCCGCCGCGGGCGCTGGCATCAGGAGCGGCGACCGCCTGCTGCGCATCGCCGGCAAACCGATCGCCGGGGAGACCCCGGAAGCACGGGTCGACAACGCGCGCCTGCAGTTGCAGGGAATCGACGACAAGACCGCGGTGAAACTCACCTATGCCCGCGACGGCCGCGAACACACGGTCAGCGTCACCCCGAAGCTGGACGAACGGATCATGGTCTTCGTCGGCGACGGCACGATGATGCGTCCCGGCGGCAACGTGATCGTGCGCCGCCTCGACGGCCGCTCCGAAATGCGCGCGGACAGTATCGATGTCGAAACGCGGATCGATGGACCGCCCCTCGCGATGGGCACCGCGCCGCAGATCCATGTCTTCACCGGCGACGCCAGCGGCCCGCGGCCCGGCGAACGGCGGGTGATCCGGATCGAATGCAAGGACGGCGATGCGGACTGCCGCAAGCAGGCGGAAGCGCGGATCGGTCGGCCGCTGCCGGCGCTCGGCGGCGCCAGCGTGTTCCGCTTCGACTGCAAACCCGGCGAGACCTGCGGCGTGGGCCAGCAGCGGCTGGCCGAAGCCTTCCGCTGGAACGGTTTGAACCTGGCGTCGGTCGATGCACAGCTCGGCCGCTATTTCGGCACCGACGCGGGCGTGCTGGTGCTCAGCACCGGCCCGGCGCTGGGACAGTTGCAGGCCGGCGACGTGATCCGCCGGGTCGACGGCAAGCCGGTGGGCACCCCGCGGGCGGTGATGGATGCACTGCGCGACAAACCGGCGGACAGCACGGTCGCGGTGGACTACCTGCGCGACCGCGTTTCCGCCAGCATCCAGCTGAAAGTGCCGAAGGCGATGTCGTTCCCGACGATGCCGCCCATGCCGCCTGCGCACCCCGCTCCGCCGCAGCCGCCGAAGGCCGGCGCCGCGCCGCAGGCATCCGTCGCAGGCACGCTGACCCACCGCAGGGTCGTCATGGTCGACAAGGACGGGCAGGTGCAGACCTGGGAAGACGACGGCAACGGCGCAGTGCCGATGCCGCCCGCTCCACCCGCCCCGCCGTCGGCGCCGCGCGTGGACTGAGTGTTGTCGACAGGGCCGCGTCCGATGCCTTCCCGGTGTGTCGGGCGCGGCCCTGCCGGCAGTCTCGCCCTCCTCCGCGACAGAGCGGAGGGAGTTTCGTTTTCGCGCCGGCTCAAAGCGTGCGCAGGAATTCCGTCAGCGCTTCCAGTTCGGCCTTGTGAAGCTCCAGCGGTCGCAGCAGTGGGTCGGTCGCGGGAAAGGGTGGGTCGTAGACCTTGCCCGCTGCCGGCTTCGGACGCGGCATGCCGACGTTATACATATTGAGAATGCCGCGCATGTCCTGGAACGCGCCGTTGTGCATCCACGGCCCGGTCTTTGCGACCATGCGCAGCGACGGCGTGCGGAATTTGCCGACGTCGGCCGGGTCGCCGGTCACCCGATAGCGCCCCAGATCCTCGCGCGCGCGGCCCTGGAAATGCAGGCCGAGATTGTGGAAGCCGTTGTCGGTGAGCGCCGGCCCGCTGTGGCAGTTCATGCAGCGCGCACGGGTGCGGAACAGATGCAGCCCCCACAGTTGCTGGTCGGTCAGCAGCTTGCGGTTGCCGTCGAGGAAGCGGTCGAACCGGTTGAAGCGCGGCACCAGGCTGCGCTGATACGCGGCCAGCGCCTGCGACACCCTCGGCACGGTGACCTGACGACTGCCGAAGACGGCAGTGAAATCGTCCGCATAATCGTCGCTGCTGTTGAGACGCTTCTCCAGCGCGCCGCCGTCGAACGCCATTTCCGTCGCGTCCTGGATCGGATGCAGCGCCTGCGCCTCCAACGTCGCCGCACGGCCGTCCCAGAACAGCGGGCCGGCGTAGGCGCTCATCGCCACGCTCATCGCGTTGCGCTTGCCCGGCCGGCGGTCGTGGCCGAACGGCACGCTGCGCCCGTCGCCCCAGCCGAGCTGTGGATCATGGCAACTGGCGCAGGCGATCTGTCCCGACTTCGACAGCCGCGGGTCTTCGAACAGCCGCTTGCCGAGCGCGATCTTCGCCGGCGTGCCGGGGTTGTCGACCGGCTCGGGCGGCTTTTTGGGCAGCGGCGCCAGTTCCGACCATGCGACACCCGCATCCACATGCGGCGCCGGCCATGTCGCAGCCGGACCGGCATAGGCGGCGCGCAGGCAGGCGATGTCGATGCTCGGCGCGTTGATCGAGATGCGCGCGGCGCAGTCGGCGGACAGTGCAGCCGGCATGCCGGACTGCGACTGCGATCGGGACTGCGCCAACCCCACGCCCGCCAGCGTCGTCGCCGCGAGCCACATCGCAAACAGACGACGCCTGGCACGCGAACGCAGAAGCCCTGTCGGATGACGGACGAACTTCATGTCGACTCCCGATGCGGGCTCAAAAACGGTAACCGACTTCCAGCCAATAGCTGCGGCCGGGTTCGTAGACACTCACGCCACCGGCCTGTACCTGGTTGGAGCGGTTGAGCAGGTTCATCGCCTCCACGCGCACGAAGGCTTCCTGGTCGCGCGGCAGCTTCGCGGTGTATTCCAGCGCGCTGTCCCAGGTCCAACCGTTGGGGTAGTCGACGTTCTCGTATACATCGATGGGCGCGCCCTCGTGGACCTCGCTGCCGGTGCGGGCGATGCCGCGATAACCGTCGCGATAGCGCAGGAAGTTGCTCCACAGCAGGCCCCACGACTCGATCCGGGTCTGGGTGGCCAGGCGCGCGGTCCACGGCCGCATGAAGCTGTCGGTCGGGATCTCGTGATAGCGCATGATCGCGCCTTCGTAGCGCACGATGGCGTTGTAGGCGGTGTCGCTGTAGATCGACTCGTAATCCTGGCCGCTGCCCGTGTAGTTGCGGCGGGTGTCGGTGTAGTCCAGCGCCAGTTGCGCGGTGCTGCGGGCCGGCCCCCAGTCCCACGGCGAGCGCAGGCCCACGCCCAGGGTGTAAGTGTCGTTCTCGGCGCGGCCGACGTTGCGGTACTCGTAGACGTTCGTCGCGTAGGTGCCGCTGGTGTCGTTGCTGGGCACGCGCACGCGCATCACCTCGTCGCGGTTGCGGCGGTGGACATACTTGAAGTTCGCATCGAACGTGCCCAGTCGCTGGTTGAAACCCAGCGCCAGTTCGTCGCTGTACGGCACATCCAGCGAGGCGAAGCGCGTCTGGGTGGTGTCGCGCACCGGCGCGCTCCAGATCAGGTTGGTAGTTCGGGTCTGCACGGTCGACAGATTCTCGCGGCCCTCGCGCAGCTTGTAGGCGAACAGATTGCGTCCGTAATAACGATTGACGCCGCCGGTCAGCAGCGAACGCTGGTCGCCGAACGGATCCCAGGACATCGCGAAGCGCGGCGCGAGCGTGGTCTGTTCGCTCAGGCTGTCGCGATCCACGCGCACGCCGGGACGGAAGCTCCAGCGGCCCAGTCGGATGTCGTCCTGCGCGAACACCGACCACTCGCGCGATTCGGCCTCAAACCTGCCCGCGCGGTAGGTGGTCAGCCGCGACAGGTACTGGCCGCGACCGCTGTACTGCGGCACCGGCGAGAGCGAACAGGCAGTGCTGTCGACCGTGCCGTTGCTCGCGGTGCAGGTGGTGGTCTGGGCCGGGCTGATGTAGGCGACGTGATCGTTGAGGCGCTCGTAGGTCGCGCGCCGGTCCGAAATCTGCAGGCCGAACTGCAGGCGGTGCTCGGTCGCGCCCCAGCGCACCGGGTCGCGATCGATCTTCAGCGAATAACCGATGTTGCGGCTGGTCTGGTCGACATTGCCCCAGTTGCCCTCGGTGCTCAGGCCGGTGGTGCTGGCGCCCCAGTTCTTGTCCGGCGACCAGCGCCAGCTGTACCAGTAGGCCACGTCGCTGCGCCGCGAACTGTCGAGGTCGCTGTAGCTGAGCGTGTTGGAGAACGACCACGCGCCGCGCTCCAGTCCCGCGCGCAGGCTTACCACCGGCCCGCCCTGCTTCAGGTCGAAGAACGAATCGCGTGCGTTCTGGATGAAATAGCGCTCGTCGGTCGGCGCGTGGGTGATGCTGGCACCCAGGCTCAGGCCGTTGCCGTCGTCCCAGTCGGCACGCAGGCTGAGGCTGGTGTTCTCGCGCACCTGATCCTTGACGTTGTCGTCGGCCTGCGAGGTATTGCCGGAGGAATAGCCGCGCAGCGGGATGACCGAGCGCGTGCGGGTGATGTTGCCGATCAGGCCCAGGCCGTTGGCGGTGCGGCCCTCCAGCGTCGCGTTGAACTGGTATTTGTCGTACCGGGGCATGTTGGCCGCCGAGGTCGATTCCTCGAAGGTATCGCGATAACTGTCGTCGACGATGATCGCGTTCCAGACCGAGCGCGACATCCGCAGCGACACCTTGCCGGAGAACGCATCCCGCGCGCGGCGGCTCTCGACATCGACCACGCCGCCGTTGAAGCCGCCGAACGCCGCCGGCACGTTGCTGTCGTACACCGTGAGCTGGCCGATCAGGCTGGTGTCCAGCGCCACGCCCTGGGTGTGGCTGGGCGGATCGGCGAAATGATTGGGGTTGTCGCTGGCCGGGTCCAGATCGTTGTTGAAGCCGGCGCCGTCCAGCACGAACGCGTTCTGGTAGAACAGCCCGCCGTTGATGCTGATGTCGGCCGGGCGGATCTCGCCCATGTTGCGCGAATTGAAGGCAGTGTCGTCGAACTGCACGTTCGGGTTGATCCGCAGCACGGTGCCGATGTCGCCGTTGCCCTTGACTTGCTCGTCCATGTAGCGCGCGTCCAGCACCATGCCTTCCTGGTACGGGAACAGGCGCTGCCCGACCACGATCACCGGCTCGAAGCGCCATGATTTGGACTTGGCGGCGTCCGCCTCGCGCGGTGCGTCTTCGGACGGGGACGTGGCTGCGGGTTGCGCGGCTTGTCGCTGCGCGGTTTGTTGCGGGGCGGATTCCGCAGCGGCGGCGACGGACGCATGCAGCAGGCCGGCGACGATCGCGCAGGCCAGAAGGGAACGGTTCGGATGATTCATGGGGCCCCTGGGCGTGATTCGGAATATGCGCGCGACGTCGCCGGTTGGCGGACAGGCACACGCGGACGATCCGGCCGCCCTGCGGCGGCCGGCTGGCTCCTGCCCTTGAATCTGCGCGGCGGCTTCCCCCCGTCGCGATGATCGGCCCCGGCGTACGCCCGGGACCGCATGTGCGGGCGCGGCGTCGCCGGTCAGCGCGCCGCGGCGGCGCCGTCGTTCTCCGGCGTCGCCGGCTGCGTCCATTCAGCGAATACCTTGTCGATCTCGGCGTCGGCGACGGTCTTGCCGGCCTCGATCTCGCCGGCCTGGGTGAACAGCGGAATGATCATCGCCATGCCGTCGATCTTCGTCTTCAGATGCAGGCCCGGCGGCCGGCCGAGATAGCCGTCCCAGCGCGCGCGCACCTTCGCCCAGTAATCGGCGGTGGCCTTCCAGTAGCGATAGGCGGGGCCGAAATCGGTGCCGCTGGTCTTGCGGTAATCGTTGAAGCCGAATTCGCGCGCCAGTTCGACGCGCGCGCCGCCGGGGCCGCGCCGCACCTTGGTGTTGAACTGTTCGTGGGTCCAGCCGGTGGGCGTGATCGTGTGGCGATTGATCGCATCGACCACGTTGTAGTCGCTGCGCTTGGTGTATTCGCGCCGCGGCAGCGGGCGCCAGCTCTCGCCGCTGGTCCAGGTGGCGACGCCGCCGGCATGGGTCCAGCGCCCGGTGCCGCAATAACGCGGCGCATCGCTGACTTCGTACACGCACTGCGTCCACGCGCCGCGGGTGTCGTCGGCCGGGATCGCGCGCACCGTCCAGGTCTGGTCGGCGCTGAACTCGAAGCGCTGCGCGGCTTCGTACACCCAGTCCTGGCGCCAGTGCTTGGTGACGTGGCCGCTCTTGGCGTCCACCAGGAGGTGCTGCAGCACCACGCGCGCAGGCGTGTCCTCGACGACGATCACCACCTCATCCGCGCCGCTGCGCTGGGCCGATGCGCGCTCGTAGTCCGGTTGCAGCAGCACGGTTTCGTCGAAGGCGAAGTCGACGGCGTATTCGCCCTGCATCGCCAGGACCGAAGCGCGGTCGCGGGCGACGTCGGCCGTCGCCGTCTGGGCGGAAACGATGCCGGGCAGCAGCGCAAGCAGCAGACCTGGCCAACGCTGCGGGGTCCTGGTGTTCATTCGGAAGTCCTCGTGTGGAAGCGGATCAGTGGGAATGCGGTGTCGTGGTGCATGCCGTCCGGATGGGGCGCGCTTCGCGCGGTTTCGCGGCGCGGGGCGGCGGTGGTGCGGGCGGCCTGCGGCGGCGCGATCACCGCGAACTGGCGGCAGCAGCAGTCGTCCAGCGGCCCCTCGCTGTCGATGCCTTCGATCCTGGCGATGCGGCGCACCACATCGGCGCCGAACGGCGACACCGGCGCGAGACTGGCCGCGAGCACCGGCACCGACGCGGTCGCCTGCTGCGCCGCCGGCAATGTGTGCAGGCGCAGCACGCTGGCCAGCCAACGCTCGCCGCCGACCCGCGATGCCACCCGGCGCCACAGGCGCGTGGCGATGCCGTCGCCGGGCGACGGCTGTGCCTCGCCGCGCGGCAATTGCGCCGCCAGTTGTTCCCAGGCGAAAAAGTCGCTGTCCGGCAGCAGGTACAGCCGCCAACAGCAGTGGCCGTTGCGGTCGCGGAACTGCAGACATTCGTGCCAGCCGTCGCTGTCGATGCCGCACCACGACTCCACGCTGACCGCCTGCGCCCAACCGCCGAGTTCACCGCCGTAGCGGCTGCGATACACGCACAGCACCGTGCCCAGCGACGCCAGCCCGGCGGCGGAGGGCAAGCTCGCCCGCCTGCGCCCGCGGCTCTCCGGGCAGCTGTCTTCCGCGATGGGCCGCTCGGACGCCATGACTCACCAGTCGACGGAAACGCTGGCCGCGAACGACCGGCCCGCGCGGGTGTAGCGATCCAGCGTCTGGCTGGACGACGCCACGCCGGGCACGTCCGCCCAATCGATATATTTTTTGTCGCCGAGATTGAACACGCCCACGTTGAGGCGCACGCCGGTGTCCGGGAAACGCCAGTGCGCGAGCAGATCGAACACCGCATAGCCCTCGGGCCGGTACAGCGTGGCGCTCGACACCCGGTCCTTGCGATCGGCGAAAGTCCCGGCGAGCTCCGCGCCCCAATGCTCGCGGTCGTAGGCAAGGCCCAGACTGCCGCGCAGCGGGTCGACCGAATCCAGCGGCACATCATCATTGCGATCCTCGCCGCGCGCGTAGGCCGCCGCGCCGCGCAGCGACCAGCCGGCCAGCGCTTCGCTGAAGCTGCCGAAGTCCACGCCGCCCTTCAGTTCGGCGCCATGGATGCGCGCATCGGCGACGTTGCGCGACTGGAACACCTGCAGGCCCTGGTCGTTGATGCCGACGAAGCTCAGCGACTCGATGAAGTCGCGGTAGCGGTTGTCGTACAGCGACAGACCGAACCAGAACGCCTCGCCGCCGTAGCGCACGCCGGCCTCGAAACCGTCGCTGGTTTCCGGCTTGAGATCCGGATTGGCGATCGCGGTGTAGCCGAACGCCAGGTTGGTGAAGCCGATGTTGACGTCGGCGTACGGCGGCGCGCGGAACCCGCGGGCATAACCTGCGAACAGCGACCAGTCCGGCGCGAACTTCCACACCGCGCCCAGCTTCGGCGCGATGCTGGTTTTCTCCAGATCCACCGCGGCCACGCCGGGATTGTCCGCGGCGAAGATGGTGTCGATCGTCGGGCGCAGCGCGTAGCGATCGATGCGCAGCGCCGGCACCAGCCGGAACGTTCCTTCGCCCCCCACGCCGTCGGCGAAGCTGATTTCGTCCTGCACGAACAGCGCCGCGGTGGTGGTGCGGCTGTTCGGGAAGTCGCGCACCGGGAAGCTGTCCGGCATGATCACCGGGGTGCTGACGCCGGTCGCGAGGTTGGTGGCCAAACCGTCGCGCTTCTGGCGGGTCTCGGTGCGGGCCAACTCGGCCCCGTAGGTCAGGATGTGGGTGGTGGCGCCGAACTGCAGATCCTTCGTCAGCACCGCTTCCGCGCCCATCAGCCGCTGATCGAAATTGAACGCGCGCTGGCGCCGTTGGCGCGCGCCGCTGGCGAGGGTGCGGAATTCGTCGGTGCGCTGTGTGGTTTCGCTGTCCTGGCGGTAGACGGTCCAGTGCAGGCTGTCGGCGAAGCCCGCATTCAGCGCATCCATGTCGTGCGCCAGCGCGACGCGCGCGCGGGTCTGGTGGTCGTCGCCGTACTGCGCGGTGACGGTGGCGTTGGTCAGCGCCGAGAAGCCGAGGCCGCTGCGCACGTCGGTTCCGCTGGCATCCTCGTTGCCTTCCACGGTCAGGCGCCAGCGCTGGGTGTCGCTGGGCGCGAAGACCAGCTTCGCCAGCAGGCTGCGTCCGTCGCGTTCCTGCGGGTTGGGCGCGGTGCGCAGGCTGCCGTCCACAGCGCGCTCGCCCCGGTTATTCCGCTTGTTGTCCTGCTCGACGCCCTGGCGGTGGCCGACCGCGACCATGCCCGACCAGCGATCGCCGCCGACGGCGACGGTGGCGCCGCCGAACAGGCCGTTCCAGTCGGATTCGTAGCCGAACTTGAGGCCGACGTGGCTGCGCTTGCCGCCGGTCAGATAGTCCTCCGGATCCTTGGTCTGGAACGACACCACGCCGCCCAGCGCGTCGGAGCCGTACAGCGAACTGCCCGGCCCGCGTAGCACTTCGACCTGTTTCAGGGTGTCGAGATCGACGAAATTGCGGTTGGCGTTGGAGAAGCTGCCGATCGAGAACGCGTCCGACACCGGGATGCCGTCGGTCTGGATCAGCACGCGGTTGCCGCCGAGCCCGCGGATGCGGATGTCGCCGATACCGAAGCGCCCGAAACCCGACGGCACCGAGATGCCCGGCTCGTAGCGGAACAGATCCTTGAGGTCGCGCACCAGGCGCTCGTCCATGCTCTCGCGGTCGATCAGATCGACGGTGTTCGGCACGTCGACCAGTGCGCGCGCCGCGCGCGTGGCGACGACGACTTCGCGATCGAGTTCGTGGACCGTGCCGCCGCTGCTGTCGGCGGATGCGACAGCATCGGGGGCGGCAGTGTCCGCGGCGGAAGCTTCCGCGAACGATTGGGCGGCGGGCAGGGCAAGGCAAAGCGCGAGGGACAGGGACAACAGATTCGGACGCATGGCGGGCTCGTGTCGGAGAACACAAGGCGGCTGGCGTCCGGCGGACCGGTGGCTTGCGTGCCTGGAGAGAGAAGGAAGCGTCGCGATCGGGCAACGATGCCGCGAACGCGATCCGGCGTTTGATCGATGTAGCGTGGATGACGCGGAAGACGGCCTGGTGCGGACTTACTTGGTCAGGATCAATTTGTCGTTGCGGGTGTGGCGCAGGCGATAACACTCGCCACCGTGACGGATCAGGACTTCGCGCCCACCCTGCAGCAGGCCGGCGCTGTCGAACACGGGCATCGGGGAATCGGCGGACAGCGCTTCCGGCGTCGACGGCGACACGGACGGAAGCGACTGCCGATCAAGCTGCGGCGTGGGCTGGGGCATGGCCATGCGAGGCATTCCACAAGAAGGACGACCAAATGATAACGATTATCATTCGCGCGTCAAGCCGATCGTTCTGCGTGCCGGCCCGCCCGCCGTGCGCGCACGGCATCAGGCCGTCAACGCTTCCAGCCGCGACCAGATCGCGTCCTCGACACTGTCGGCCAGGCGCAAGGCCTCCAGGTTCTGCAGCAGTTGCTCGACCCGGCTGGCGCCGAGGATCACCGTCGACACGTGCGGGTTGCGCAGGCACCAGGCGATCGCCAGCGGCGCCGGCGCGAGGCCCAGCTCGGCGGCCAGTGCGGTGAACTTGCGCGCGCGCTCCAGGCGGCGGTTCTGGCTGTCGCCCAGCACCATGCCCTGCAGCCAGGTCTGGCCTTCCTGGCCCAGTCGGGTGTCGTCGGGCACGCCGGCGTTGTACTTGCCGGTGAGCAGGCCGGAAGACAGCGGCGACCAGATCGTGGTGCCCAGCCCCAATTCGGCGTAAAGCGGCGCGTATTCCAGTTCCACCCGCTGCCGGTGCAGCAGGTTGTACTGCGGCTGCTCCATCGATGGGCCGTGCAGGCCGTGATGCTTCGCGATCTTCGCCGCTTCGCGGATCTGTCCGGCCGACCATTCCGACGTGCCCCAGTACAGCACCTTGCCCTGGCGGATCAGCCCGTCCATCGCCCACACGGTTTCCTCGATCGGCGTATCGGGATCGGGGCGATGGCAGAAATACAGATCGAGGTAGTCCACGCGCAGGCGCTTGAGCGCGGCGTCGCAGGCATCGCGCACGTGCTTGCGCGAGAGGCCCTTCTGCATCGGCAGCGGATCCTTCGCCGAACCGAACATCACCTTGCTCGACACCGCAAAACCGTCGCGCGGCAGGCGCAGATCGGCGATCACATCGCCCATCACCCGTTCGGCCTCGCCGTTGGCGTACCCCTCGGCGTTGTCGAAGACATTGATGCCGTGGTCCCAGGCGGCGGCGACCAGGTCGCGCGCCGTGCCGCGACCGATCTGCTGGCCGAACGTGAGCCAGGCGCCGAACGACAGCGCGGACACCTGCAGGCCGGTGGCGCCCAGACGACGATAGTGCATGGCGGATCCGATGATGTGGCGGGAGAAATCAGTGTACCCGGGCGCCTCGTCTTCCGAACGCATACAATGGCCGCCCCTTCCTCCGGGGAGTAGCCCGCCGCACGGCCCTTGGCCGCGACGGCATCTGCGTCAACACACTTGGCCGGCAGGCCATGGCGCAGGGGGTGACGACAGTCTCGTCGCAGAGTCTGATCGGCATCGGGCAAGACCGAAGGCGGAGATCGCGTGCCATGCCGGGCTGCGCGATCTCTGTCTTCGTGTCCATCGCAACGCCCGGCCGGAGTTTCAATGGACATTTCCCCGCTTTCGCCGGTCGGCGCGCTTTCGACGCTGGGCATTTCCACCCTGGTCGTCGCCATCGCCGAAATCGGCGACAAGACTCAACTGCTCGCTCTGCTGCTGGCCGCACGCTTCCGTCGGCCGTGGCCGATCATCGCCGGCATCTTCGTCGCCACCGTCCTCAACCATGCGCTCGCCGGCTGGCTCGGCGCGCTGCTGGCCAGCCATCTCACCCCGGACGTGCTGCGCTGGATCGTCGTGGCGAGCTTCGCCGCCATCGGCCTGTGGACACTCAAGCCCGACAGACTCGACGAAGACGAGCGCCTGCCCGCGCGCGGCGCGTTCATCGCCACCACCATCGCGTTCTTCATCGCCGAGATCGGCGACAAGACCCAGATCGCGACCGTGGTGCTGGCCGCGAAATCGCCGCTGCTGTGGCCGGTGGTCGTCGGCACTACCGTCGGGATGTTGCTGGCGAACGTCCCGGTCGTACTGCTGGGCAGCCGGTTCGCGGCGAAACTGCCGCTGAAGGCCGCGCGGATGGCGGCGGCGGCACTGTTCCTGGCACTGGCGGCGTGGGTCGCGGTGCGCGGGGTATCCGTCGACGCACCGCTGACGCAGCCGGCGGAGAGGCCGCCATCAAACAGCGCGCGATCGGGAGTTGATCCAGGCAACAAGCAAGCTTCGATCGACATGGCCTTAAAACGACGTTTGCGACCAATCCGCCACGGGCAACAGCTCGAACGCTTGCGATAACGCCGTACCGCAAATCTCCGTCCGCAGTTGGACGCCTGTCGACAGCGTGCCGCTTGGCACGGCTGCGCAGTAGATGCCGTTGGACACGCTGCGCAACTGCCCGTTCGGCGTCAATCTCCATTTTTCCGAACGGCCGCCATCGCAGTCCCACAGATGCATCGCCTTGCCGCTGGCCGCACTGCCGCCGGAGATATCCATGCAGTACTTGTTGTTGCCGCGTGGCCGGAGCTGACCCTCGGCGGTATATACGAACTGCTGATCGATGCCGCCCGTACATGCCTCCTGATCGATCCTGGCACCGTTCGAATAGCCGTTGTTGCGGGTGCCGATGCAGCGCGTGCCACCGGCGCTCTTCGGCCGCAGGGTGAAATAGCCTGGCTTGCCGCGACGCACCCCCACCAGAGGAATGGTGGAGGCCCAGGTCGGCCTGAAGACATTGCGGTCGGCAAGCGAGTTGGACACGTCCATACCGATAGCCGAGGCACCGTGCGCCATCGCGATGTAGTTGGCTTCGAAACTGGTGCTTTTGAAGTCTTTGGCGGCGTCCCACACATGCATCATCTGGCGATACTCGGCGCTGCGGTTGGCGACTCGTTGATAATGATTGCCTACCTTCACGTTCGCACAAAGCACCTGGCCGGACAGCGCGACCGACATGCCGTCGACCTGACCCGATATCTCGCCCGGATCGGAGGCATCGACATCGGGGCACATGAACGCATTGGCGCTGGCGCCGCGGCGGGCGAGCAGCCCGCCCATGCCCTGGTTCACCGCACCGAAGCGGCCGCCGGTAAAGCCGACGATGATCCTGCCGCGCAGCGAATCGGCCATGGGCCAACCGGTCGCTTTCAACTTCTGGCGTGGCGTCGCGCCAGGAGCCTTCTCGATATGGCTGCGGAGATCGCTGTACCGGTACAACCGGCTGCCGAGGTAATTGCCGACGAAACGATCGAGCGTCTCGATCTTGCCCGCGTCCCACGCGAAGACCGCGTTGTGGTCGAAACGTACCTTCATGTCGATGAAGACCACGATCGGCAACTGGCGGGGGTTCGCGTCCTGCCAGGCGACGATGTCGTCGAGACAATCGGCCAAGCGATCCGCGGCGCCGCGACAGTTGTTGTTTTTCGGCCCGCTGCCGTGCGCCACGTACGGCCCGCGCGGGTGCGTCGACCAGGATGCCTGGTCCTGCACGTCCAGTTCCAGCGTGCGGTAACCGGCCGTGAGCCAACTCGTAAGCTGTGCGCTGTGTTCGTAACTGTTGTGCGGCTGGAGCATATAGACCTGATCCATTCGCAGACCGGAAAATGGGCTGGGGACCGGCAAGCATGCCGGCATCATGCCGATCAGTGCGGCGATGGCGAGCATGACACCGACGTGGCGCTTTCGTTTCCTGCGGATCGTCATCAGATCTTTTCCATAAGCGTACTGAAGTTGTCGTCATGATAGGGTCATGTTGCGTCGCCGCAGAAGCACGATGGGCAGCGAGGTGTGTCTGTGTCGACGCCACATCCTCAAGCGCTGCCCGCAACGCTATCCTGCGCGCATATCCATATCGGGGTTTCGGAACGGCATGAGCATCACCGGCGACTGGAAGCGGGATCTGTTGCGCACCCTGTTCGCGCGGCCGGACGAAGTCATGCTCGACCTCGGCGCCGGCGGCGAACTGCTGGTGGCGCGCGTCCGCGCGCTGCTGTCCGCGCTGACGCTGCTGCTGCCGCCGCTGGCGATGATCGGCAATCTGGGCGCGGGCAGCACGACCGAACTGATGATCGGTCTGGGCGCCTCGATCTTCATCAACATCTTCGCGCAGATCTGGCTGGCGCTGGCCGGGCAGCGCCGCCGCCACACCTGGCTGCCCTACGCCACCACCAGCTACGACGTCACCACCACCACCCTGGTGCTGGCGCTGCTGCATCTGAGCGATCCGGTCGCGCCGTTCAACAGCATGGTGGTCTGGTGCTTCTATCTGTTCTCGATCGGCATGACCGCTCTGCGCAACGACGGCCGGCTGACGCTGTATTCCGGCGGGATGGCGATCGTACAGTACAGCCTGCTGATCACCATTCTTTACATGCGGGCCGAATCGCCGGATCAACTGGTGTCGATCGACTACGGCACGGTGTCGATCGGCGGCCAGGTGGAGCGGCTGGTGCTGATCCTGCTGATGACCCTGCTCACCGCCACCATGGTCTACCGCATGCAGCGGCTGATCGAATCTTCCGGCAGCGACGGTCTGACCGGGCTGCCGAATCGCGCGTGGCTGGTGCAGCGGATGCCGATGATCCTCGACAACGTGCGCGACGAAGGCGAATCGCTGACCCTGGCGCTGCTGGATCTCGACGATTTCAAGCGCATCAATGTCGACTACGGCCACCTCGCCGGCGACCGCGCGATCCGCCACATCGCCGGCTCGATGCGCGAGATTCTGCACCCGAAGGAGCGACTGGTGAGGATCGGCGGCCAGGAGTTCGTGCTGCTGCTGCGCTGCCCGATCGGCAACGCATGGGAGCGGCTGGACCGGCTGCGCCATCTGATGGCCGAGCGGCCGTTCCTGGCCGAGCGCGGCAGCAACCCGCTGCACATCACCTTCAGCGGCGGGCTGGCCGCCTACCCCAGCGACGGCAGCGATGTGTCGTCGATGCTGCGCAACGCCGACCGCCGGCTGCAGGCCGCCAAGCAGCAGGGCTGCAACCGGGTGGTTGCGCGGGACGTGTAGGCCCGTGGGGTTCACTGCGTTGTGCTCTTCGTACTGGCCGCTGCTGACAAAAAAGCAAATCCCCCCCGCCCCCCCTTTTTCAAAGGGGGGGACTTCTGCGCCAAGCTGTTCGCCCCCTTTGAAAAAGGCGGCTACGGGGGATTTGCTCTTCAGCTCTACAGGCGCCCGGAAACGTTGACCCGGGCCATCGGCCGCCCGAAGGCCGCCCTGCGCGGACGCCATCGCATTGCGCGCACGCCCAGTTGCCCACAGACACCCCACTGACCTACCCTGCCCCAGTTCGGCCTTTGGCCTGGGGAGTAGACGATGGAAGCTTTGACACGGATCGGCTTCGGCCTGTTCGGTTTGGCGGTGCTGATCGGCATCGCGTGGACGTTCTCGAACAACAAGAAAGCGGTGGACTGGAAACTGGTCGGCACCGGCATCGCACTGCAGATCGCCTTCGCGGCGTTCGTGCTGATGACCACCTGGGGTGGTGCGATCTTCGAGGGCCTGGGCAAGGTTTTCGTGACCCTGATCAACTTCACGACCGAGGGCTCGAGGATGATCCTCGGCGGCTTCGCCGATCAGGACGAATACGGCTTCGTCTTCATTTTCCACGCGCTGCCGACGGTGATCTTCTTCGCGTCGTTCATGGCCGTGCTGTATCACCTCGGTGTGATGCAATGGGTGGTCCGGATGATGGCGATGGCCATCACCAAGGTGATGAAAGTCTCCGGCGCCGAAACCACCAGCGTCTGCGCCAGCGTGTTCATCGGCCAGACCGAGGCGCCGCTGACGGTGCGCCCGTACATCAACAAGATGACCGAATCCGAGCTGCTGACGATGATGATCGGCGGCATGGCGCACATCGCCGGCGGCGTGATGGCGATCTACATCGGCATGCTCGCCGGCACCGACGGCGAACTGCAGCAGATGTACGCCAAGCACTTCCTGGCCGCATCGATCATGGCCGCGCCGGCCACCCTGCTGATCGCCAAGATCCTGATCCCGGAGACCGGCACGCCGCTCACCGGCGGCAAGGTCACCATCCACGTCGAGAAGGAAAGCAAGAACATCATCGACGCGGCCGCGGCCGGCGCTTCCGACGGCATGAAGCTGGCGATCAACATCGCCGCGATGCTGCTGGCGTTCGTCGCCCTGATCGCGATGGTCAATTACCTCATCGGCTGGGTCGGCGACCTGCACCTGAGCAGCTACCAGAGCCTCAACATGATGCTCAACGACGGCATCGTCGATACGGCGCAGCACAAGGTGCGGCTGAACCTGGGCCTGATCCTCGGCTATGTGCTGGCGCCGATCGCCTGGGTGATCGGCATCGAGTGGAACGACGCGGTGATCGCCGGCGGCCTGATCGGCCAGAAGGTGGTGCTGAACGAGTTCATCGCCTATCTGCAGCTGTCGCAGACGCCGGTCGGCACCGGCCCGGGCGCGATCAGCGAGAATTCGCGGCTGATCCTGACCTACGCGCTGTGCGGCTTCGCCAACTTCGCCTCGATCGCGATCCAGATCGGCGGCATCGGCAGCCTGGCGCCGGAGCGCCGCGGCGACCTCGCCCGCTTCGGCATGCGCGCGGTGCTGGGCGGCTCCATCGCCACCCTGATGACTGCGACGATTGCCGGTGTGCTGATCCATTTGCGTTGATCCCTCTGCGTGACCGGATGTCTCCCCGCTGGGGAGACATCCGGAACGTCCAGACCTCTGCCGCAACGCCTTTTTCACCCCGCCCCGAAACGTCCGGAACCATCCCGGGCGATCCCGGGCGCGTTTTCAGAGCACACCGCAATGTCCAATGCTTCTCCCGGCACGCCGCAGGTCGTCATCGTCGGCTCGTTCAACGTCGATCACGTCTGGCGCAGCGACGCCCTGCCGCAGCCCGGCGCCACCCACAGCGGCGATTACGCCAGCGGCCCCGGCGGCAAGGGCTTCAACCAGGCCACCGCGGCCGCGCGCAGCGGCGCCGCCACCGCATTCCTGTGCGCGCTGGGCGACGACGTGGGCGGGCAACTGGCGCGCGCGCTGGCGACCGCCGATGCCATCGACCTGCGCGATCAGCGCAGCGACGCGCCCACCGGCACCGCCGGCATCTTCGTCGATGCCCAGGGCCGCAACAGCATCGTGATCGGCCCCGGCGCCAACGCGGCGCTGACGAGCGACTTCATCGAGGCACAGACTTCGACCATCACCGCGGCCGACGTGACCCTGGCGCAGTTGGAATCGCCGCTGGACGCCGTGGCGACGGCGCTGCGCCTGGCGAGAGAGACCGGGCGGATCGCGATCCTCAATCCGGCCCCGGCGAACGTGGCGGTGCCGCGCGAGCTGCTGGCGCTGGCCGACGTGCTGACTCCGAACGAAACCGAATGCGCCGGTCTGTTCGCCCGCCACCTCGGCGAACGCGTCTACGGCGAAGCCATCGCCAGTCTCGACTCGCCGCGCCTGCACGCGCTGTGCCGCGACCTGCTGCCCGGCGGCAGCGTGGTGGTGACCCTGGGCGCCGCCGGCTGCTTCGTCTCCCACCCCGACAACGCCACCCGCGGCGACGACAGCGCCTGGTACCGGCTGTCCGCCGAACCGGCCAACCCGGTCGACACCACCGGCGCCGGCGATGCCTTCAACGGCGCGCTGGCGGCGGCGCTGGCGCAGCGCCCCGGCGCGGCCTTCAACGCCCATCTGCGCGCAGCCAACCGTTACGCCGCGCTGTCCACCGAACGCCCGGGCGCGGCGCTGTCGATGCCCACCCGCGCCGAGTTGGAGGTGAGATTCCCCGACTAGGCGGGCTCGGGCACGGGTCCGGCCGTGTTTTCGCCGCAGACCGCTGCTACTCTCGGCCTTCCCATACCCAAGGAAAGGAGGTGTGCGATGGCCGGCAAATTCGTGATCAGCAAGCGCAGCAACGGCGAATTCCAGTTCAATCTCAAGGCCGGCAACGGCCAGGTCATCCTGACCAGCGAGGGCTACAAGGCCAAATCCTCCTGCGAGGACGGCGTGGCATCGGTGAAGAAGAACAGCCAGGACGACAAGCGCTTTTCCAGGGAAACCGCCAGCAACGGCAAGTTCTATTTCAATCTCACCGCGACCAACGGCCAGACCATCGGCACCAGCCAGATGTACGCCGACGCCAACGGCCGCGACGATGGCATCGCTTCGGTGAAGGCGAATGCGCCGGGGGCCGAGACCGTCGACGAGACGGGTTGAGCCTCACGACCAGCAACACCCGTCATCCCGAACGAATGTGAGGGATCTGCTTTCGATCTTTACGAACATGAAGCAGATCCCTCACCCCGATAAAGCGGGGGTTCGGGATGACAGCTAGAATCCGCCGATGCAGATCGGTCCCTACCGCATCGAACCGCGCGTGATCCTGGCCCCGATGGCCGGGGTCACCGACAAGCCGTTCCGTCAGCTGTGCAAGCGACTCGGCGCGGGTCTGGCGGTGTCGGAGATGACGATTTCCGATCCGCGACTGTGGAACACCCGCAAATCCCAGCACCGCATGGACCACGACGGCGAGCCCGCGCCGGTCAGCGTGCAGATCGCCGGCACCGACCCGCATCTGCTGGCCGATGCCGCGCGCTACAACGTCGATCACGGCGCACAGCTGATCGACATCAACATGGGCTGTCCGGCGAAGAAGGTCTGCAACGCCTGGGCAGGCTCGGCGCTGATGCGCGACGAGGCGCTGGTGGCGCGCATCCTGGACGCGGTGGCGAATGCGGTCGACGTGCCGGTGACGCTGAAGATCCGCACCGGCTGGGCCGCCGGCCAGCGCAACGCGCCGGTCATCGCGAAGATCGCCGAGCAGTCCGGCATCGCCGCGCTCACCGTGCACGGCCGCACCCGCGACCAGCAGTACACCGGCAGCGCCGAATACGGGACCATCGCCGAAATCAAATCCCTGCTGCGCATCCCGGTGATCGCGAACGGCGACATCGATTCGCCGGAGAAGGCGCGCTTCGTGCTCGACGCCACCGGCTGCGACGCGGTGATGATCGGCCGCGCCGCGCAGGGCCGGCCGTGGATCTTCCGCGAAATCGCGCACTACCTCGCCACCGGCGAACACCTGCCGCCGCCGTCGCTGAGCGAGATCCGCGACATCCTGCTCGGCCACCTCGATCACCTGCACGCGTTCTACGGCGAACACCAGGGCGTGCGCATCGCGCGCAAGCACCTGGGTTGGTATGCGAAGGATCGCCCCGAGAACGCGATGTTCCGTGCGATCGTCAACCGCGCGGAGAGTGCCGAGACGCAATGCCGGCTCACCCGCGATTATTTCGATGCGCTGATCGCGGGCGTGGCGCCGGAATTGCCCGCGGCTGCCTGAAAGTCATCCCGTAGAGCGGGCTGTAGAGCGGGCTTCAGCCCGCTCGCCACCCCAACCCTCCCCTTCATGCCGCAGGCGGAGTTTCGCGCGCAGCGGGAATGCGAAGGGGCGATGCGGCGGACTGAAGTCCGCTTTACAGCGCCGCGTCGCTTTGCGGCTCTTCCCAGATCCGCACCCACATCGCGCGCAGCCGCCCCGCGGCATCCCACGGCCATTGCTGTTGCCGCGGCGGAATCTCGCGCCAAGCCGGGCTGTTCCGCTCGGCGACGGCGAAGTTGAAGATGTAGTCCGGCTCCAGGCCCATCCGCAGGTCGGAAACCACCAGCGTCCCGTCGCGCTGCTGCGCTTTCATGAACCCATGATTGAACCAGCGCAGCCGGGCGACAGCGTCGTAGTCCGCGACCTCGCGCAGCGCGGCCACGTCCGACGGCCGGGCGACGAAGCGCATCGCCCCGCGATCCGCGACCAGCGAACGCTCGCCTTCGACATAGCCTTCCGGCGTCATCGCCACCACCCGCCACAGCAGCGTGTTGAACGGCATCGGCACGCTGAAGCGCGGCGCGTCCTGCAGCCCGATCGCGGCCAGCGCCTCGTCGGCGGCGCGATCGACGCGCGCCTTCGCCAGCAGCGACCAGCCGACATAGGCGGTACTCAGCACCAGCCCGGCGACCAGCGCCCGCTGTGCGATCGCGCGTTCGCGCGCACGCCAGGCGACGACACAAGCGATCAGCAGCCACAGCGTGTACAGCGGATCGATGATGAACAGGCTCGACCACATCGTCGGCGGCGTCTTCAGCGGCCACCACAGCTGGGTGCCGTAGACAGTGAAGGCATCCAGCAGCGGATGGGTGATCAGCGCGGCCTGCATCGCGAAGAACCAGCGCACCGGCGATTCGGCCACCCGCCCGCCGCGGCGTTTATAGAGCCACCAGATCAAGGTCGCGACGAACGGCAGCACGAACAGCGAATGACTGAGGCTGCGGTGCCAGGTCATCCGCATCACCGGATCGTCGAACAGCAGCGCCAGCGGGATGCCGTCGAGATCCGGCAAGGTGCCCAGCGCCGCACCGGCCAGCAGTGCGGCGCGACGGTGACCGGCGGGGGCGATGGCGGCGGCGAGCGCGCCGCCGAGAACGATCTGACTGAGGGAATCCATCGCGCGATGCTAACCGGCCGGCCACCGCCGGCAAACCGGAACGCATGAAGTTCCGCTCAGGTGCTCGGCCGCTCAGCCACCCTGCCCCAACACTTTGTTCGTCGCCGCGATCAGGCCGGCGGTGAACGACGCCTGCGACTGGGTCACGCTGATCACCAGTTCCGGCGAGGCCTCGGTGGGATCGCCGGCATTCACCGGCGGCGACGGCGCGTACTGCACGAACAACTGGCTGGTCTGCGCGGCCTGTGGCCCGGCGATGTTGTCCACCAGCTTCAGCGCCAGATCGATCGAGGAGGAAATGCCGCCGCCGCTGAAACGCTTCCTGTCTTCGTCCAGATGCCAGCGCGGGTAGCCGGGCACCAGGCTCACGTCGGGAAACAGCGCCAGTACCGGCCGCGCGCTCCAGTAGGTGGTCGCCTGGCAGCCGTCGAGCAGTCCGGCGGCAGCCAGGATGAAGGCGCCGGTGCAGACCGAGCCGACCCACTCGGCATCGTCGGCGACCCGCTTCAGCCAGGCCTGGATGGTCGGATCGAGCATCGCCGCGCCGACGCCGTCGCTGCCGCCGCCGGGTACGAACACGATCGACAGCGGCGGATGGTTGTCGAACGTGGCGTTGGGCATCACCGAGACGCTCTCCGTGGTGGGCACGGGATCGAGCGTGGCGGCGATCCAGACGACCCGGAAGCCCGGGGTGTAGGCGAAGATCTGGGTCGCGCCCGCGAAATCCAGCAGGGTGCAGCCGGGGTACAGCGGGAAACCGACGGTGATCGGTGCACTCATCCTTGCGCTCCTCGAAGATGCGCGGCGACGCCGCGCCGTCCGGCGTTGTAGCACGCTTGGCCGCCGTATCGCCGTAGCACGGCCGCAGCGCGACCGCGGCCGTGGCTCAGGCGGCCTGCCGATGCTCCGCGGCCGGCCATGCCTGCGGTGTCCGCGGCGGCAATTCGGCCAGCGTTTCGCCGCGATGCGACACCAGCCGCAGGGTGCCGTCCTGTTCTTCGACGAAGGCAGTGAGGCTCTCCACCCAGTCGCCGTCGTTGGCGTAGAGCATGCCGTCGCGCTCGAACAGCGCGGCGCGGTGGATATGCCCGCAGACGATGCCATCCAGGCCGCGGCGACGGGCATCGCCCAGACCCGCATCGACGAAACGCGCGATGTAGCGCTCGGCGGCGCCGCTCCGGCGTTTGAGGAATTCCGACAGCGACCAGTAGCGAAGTCCTGCGTAGCGACGCAGCCGGTTGAACCACTGATTGCCGGTGAGGATGCGGTAATACAGCCAGTCGCCGAATTTTTCCTGCAGATTGCCGAACTGGGTCACGGCGTCGTAATCGTCGCCGTGCACCACCAGCAGGCGGCGACCATCGGCGGTGACGTGGATCGCCCGGCGCCGGACGCGCATGGCCGGCATCGCCAAGCCGCACAGATGCCGGAACGGGCGATCGTGGTTGCCCGGGATGTAGACGATTTCGGTGCCCGCACGGCGCAGCGCGTGCAGCCGTTCGATCACCCGGTTTTCATCCGCGCCCCAGTGCGCGCGGCGCGCGGCCATCCACCACAGGTCGACGATGTCGCCGACCAGATACAGCCGCTCGCAGTCCAGTCCGGCCAGGAAATCCGCCAGCTCGGCAGCGTGGCAGTGCGTGGCGCCCAGATGCAGATCGGACAGGAACACCGCGCGCCGTCGGCCGGCGGGCGCTGTCACGCCATCGCCTCGCGGGGCTGCAGATAGCGCTGGCGCTTCTTCGGCAGCACCCGCTGCAGATCGACTTCGATCAGACCATCGATACTGTCGCTGAAGGCGGGATCCACGCCGAACGCGAGAAAGCGCGCGCCGCCGGGTTCGCACAGCTCGGTGTACTGCTTGTAGAGCACCGGCACCGTTGCGCCGTGCGCGGAAAGATTGCCCTTGAGCACGCCGTACGCGGTGTCCGCGTCCATGTCGCCGAAGCTCGGCGGCGCGGCGAAATAACGGAACGGGCGCAGCGATGCGGCGACGGCATTGTCGCCGCTCGGAGAGCCTGCGCCCGCACCATAGAAATGCGAGTAGTACGCGACCAGTTGCTCGCGCGCGGGCAGCGGCAGCGCGGCGCTGATCGACACCGCGCCGAACAGATAGCGCACCTGCGGATAGCGGCGCAGATACGCGCCGATGCCCTGCCACAGGTAATCCAGGCTGCGGCTGCCCCAGTAGTCCGGCACCACGAAGCTGCGCCCCAGTTCCATGCCCTCGGCGATCCGCGGCAACGCCTCGTCGGCGTAGCGGAACAGCGATGCGGTGTAGAGTCCGGACAGCCCCTGGCATGCGAGCACCCGCGCGCCGCGGGCGACGCGATACGCGCCGGCGATCTTCGTCGCCTGCGCGTCCCACACCAGGATGTGGTCGTAGTGCGCGTCCCAGGCATCGAGGTCGCGCGCGCGGCCGGTCCCTTCGCCCACTTCGCGGAAGGTCAGCTCGCGCAGGCGGCCGAGTTCGCGCATCAGCGGATCGCGTCGGAGTTCCGCGCCGTGCGCCAGCCGGGCGAGGCGGATTTCCTTGCCGTCGCCGGTGCTGCCCAGCAGTTCGGTGGCCGCGACCGCTTCCGCCAGCCGCGCGGGGGCGATCGGCGCCGGCAGCGGCTCGGGACCGGACGGCACGTCGCGACGACGACCCAGCGCGTACAGCGCGCGCCGCACCTCCTGCAGCAGTTGCGCGTTCTCGCGCTCCGGATCGAGCTGCAGCATCGGACCGATCCGCAGCTCCAGCCGTCGCCCCGGCCGCGAGAACATCTCGCGCGCCAGCAGCGCGGTCGCCGCCGGCTTGTAGAGCACCGAGGCGCCGTAGAACAGCGCCGAATTGCGGGCGACGATCCGCACCGGCTGCACCGGCGCGCCGGAGTTGCGCGCGAAGCGCACGAAGCCCTGCCGCCAGCGGCTGTCGCGCACGCCGCGCAGGCCGAGCCGCGAGACTTCCCCGGCCGGGAACACGATCACGCACTGCTCGGCGGCCAGCGCCTGATCGATCGCGCGCAGGCTCTCGGCGCCGGCGCCGCCGCCGAACACCCGCACCGGCAGCAGCAGGCCGGACAGCGGCTCGAGCAGGGACAGCACGTCGTTGGCGACGATCCTCACGTCGCGGCGCACCCGGCCCACCGCGTCCAGCAGGGCCAGCGCATCCAGCGCGCCCGACGGGTGGTTGGCCACGATCAGCAGCCGCCCGGAAGCCGGGATCGACGCCAGCGCCTGGGCATCGACCCGGTAATCCGCCTGCAGGAATCCCAGCGCGGCGCTGATGAATTCGAAGTCCCGCCGATCGCCGTTGCGTTCCAGGAATTCACCGATCTCGTCGAAGCGCGACCAGCGGCCCAGCGTGCGCAGCAGCGGCCGGGTCAGGTTTGCGCGCCGGCCTGAGAACCATTGCGGGTAGCGTCTTTCGAGCTGCTGCTCCAGCGGATGCTGCTCCAGCGGATGCTGCTTGAGCGTGGGCATGGGCGTTGCCATCGGGTCGGCCTGAGTTGGCCGCCAGCCTGCCCGCCGGGCGCGACAGCCGCATGGCATTCCCGGGGCGCTTGCGTGACACTGCCGGGGCCATGCTGGCCGGCCCCGCCAAGCGGTCATGCAGGCGTCAAGCCGGGGGTGTATGATGCGCACCCATCTTTTCATCCCGATCAAGGGATATAACCATCCCCGCAGCGGGATCCAATAAAGGAAGACCATTCGATGTCCAGCTACCTCTTCACCTCCGAATCGGTGTCCGAAGGCCATCCGGACAAGATGGCGGATCAGATTTCCGACGCCGTGCTCGACGCCATCCTGACCCAGGACAAGCGCGCGCGCGTCGCCTGCGAAACCCTGGTGAAGACCGGCGCGGCCATCGTCGCGGGCGAAGTCACCACCAACGCCTGGGTGGACATCGAGTCGCTGGCCCGCAAGGTCATCAACGACATCGGCTACAACAATTCCGACGTCGGCTTCGACGGCCACACCTGCGCCATCATCAACATGCTGGGCAAGCAGTCGCCGGACATCGCCGCGGGCGTCGACGGCACCAGCAAGAAAGCCAAGAAGCCGGAAGAACAGGGCGCGGGCGACCAGGGCCTGATGTTCGGCTACGCCTGCAACGAAGCCCCGGAATTCATGCCGGCGCCGATCTACTACTCGCACCGTCTGGTCGAGCAGCAGGCCAAGATCCGCAAGGCCAAGAACAGCAAGCTGCCGTGGCTGCGCCCCGACGCCAAGTCGCAGGTCACCCTGCGCTACGACAGCGCGCACCAGGTCGTCGGCCTCGACGCCGTGGTGCTGTCGACCCAGCACGACCCGGGCATCAAGCAGAAAGATCTGGTCGAAGCCGTGTACGAGCACATCCTCAAGCCGGTGCTGCCGAAGAAGTGGCTGGAAACGCTGCCGAAGAACAAGGTGCACATCAACCCGACCGGCATCTTCGTGATCGGCGGCCCGGTCGGCGACTGCGGCCTGACCGGCCGCAAGATCATCGTCGACACCTACGGCGGCATGGCCCGTCACGGCGGCGGCGCGTTCTCGGGCAAGGATCCGTCGAAGGTCGACCGTTCGGCCGCCTACGCCGCGCGCTACGTCGCCAAGAACATCGTCGCCGCCGGCCTGGCCGACCGCTGCGAAGTGCAGGTCAGCTACGCCATCGGCGTGGCCGAGCCGACCTCCATCTCGGTCACCACCTTCGGCACCGGCAAGATCTCCGACGACAAGATCGAGAAGCTGATCCGCAAGCACTTCGACCTGCGCCCGTACGGCATCGTCAAGATGCTCGACCTGATCCACCCGATCTACCAGGACACCGCCGCCTACGGCCACTTCGGCCGCAAGCCGAAGGACGTGACCTACGTCGACGGCGCCGGCAAGACCCAGACCGCGACCGCGTTCTCCTGGGAAAAGACCGACAAGGCCGACGACCTGCGCAAGGCGGCCGGGCTGAAGTAAGCCTCCGCAGTTCGCAACCCGTTCCGACCGAAGGGCGCCGAAAGGCGCCCTTCGCCGTTTCGGGGCGGGCATCCCTGTCCGAAGATGCCGACCCGCCAGCACGCAATGCGGGATACCGATGCAAGCCTCTGATTTCAATACGATCAAACCGCCACTTCGCTCTGCCAGCGGATGCCCGTGCTGCCTGTCCCCAAGACACGACCTTTGCTGCACCGCAAATTGACACCGGTAACATTCATGGCGCCGAATAGCTTCCGCCGCACGCGACACGCCGATGGGACATCCATTCACGCCATGCGCGGCAGCGGAGCAGGGACCCACCACCACCATCGAAGGGAGTCTTCATGAACATCAGCCGCACACGTCTGGCGAGGGCGTTACCGCTCGCCGCCGGTTCGATCCTCCTCACGCTGGCGCTCAGCGCCAACGTGCATGCCCAGGCGATGGGCTACGCCGCAGGCGCCACCGGCGGCGGCAACCGTACGCCGATCAACGTCAGCACGCCCGAGCAGATGCGCAGCGCCATCGGCGCCTACAGCGGCACCGGCGGTCTGGTGCTGAACTACACCGGGCGCTTCGACTTCGCCAGCATCACCGACGTCTGCGCGCAGTGGAAGAAATCGCCGAACGTCGTCGAGATCAAGGACAAGAGCGACATCACCATCCTGGGCGCCAGCGGCTCGACCGCCAACTTCGGCATCTTCATCGTCGGCAATTCGCAGAACATCGTCGTCCGCAACATGACCATCGGCCTGCTGCCGGGCGGCGAAGGCGCCGATACGATCACGGTCGAAGGCCGCGGCACCGGCCGCATCCCCTCGCGGATCTGGATCGATCACAACACGATCTTCGCATCGCTCACGCAGTGCTCCGGCGCAGGCGACGCCAGCTTCGACGGCGGCATCGACATCAAGCGCGGCGCCAACCGCATCACCGTGTCCTACAACCACGTCTACAACTATCAGAAAGTGGGCTTGAACGGCCACAGCGACAGTTCGACCGAACACAACGCCGCGCGCACCACCTACTACCGCAACCGCTTCGAGAACGTGCAGTCGCGGCTGCCGCTGCAGCGCTTCGGCCTGAGCCACATGGCGAACAACTACTTCGGCAGGGTCTCGACCTCGGGCATCAATGTGCGCATGGGCGGCGTGTCGCTGATCGAAGCCAACTACTTCGAGAATGTCGCCAACCCGGTGACCTCGCGCGACAGTTCGCAGATCGGCTACTGGGACCTGCGCAACAACTACGTCGGCCCGGGCATCACCTGGAGCTCCGGCAACAGCGGCACGGTCAACGCCACCAACTGGCAGACCACGCGCAGCTTCCCCGAAGCCCTGCCCTACAGCCTGGCGATCGCACCGGCGACGCAGGTGAAGTGTCTGGTCTTCGCCACCGCGGGCGCCGCCACCCACCTCGCCACCAGCGCACCACAGTGCGGCACCAGCGGCGGCAGCGCGTCCATCGATCTCAGCGCCCGAACCACCGCCAGCGACATCGGCCTGGTCTGGAGCGTCGCGAACCTGACCACATCCGCGCAGGAGATCTATCGCGATACCGACTCCGACCCGAGCGGGCGCGTACGTATCGCATCCGTCGGCGCGAATATCCGGAGCTTCAGTGACACCGGTGCCAATCCGGGGGTGACCTACTATTACTGGATCAAGAACACCACCAACGGCGTGGTGACCAATTCCAACGCGGCCTCGGGCAGACGCTGATTCCGTCACCGGAAGGGCACGCCCAGGCGCGCCGTCTCCCCGATATAAAGAAGGGCGCCGCAAGGCGCCCTTCGTCGTCCCGGCCGCGTTGCGACATCAAGAAGAACCCGGGGCGATCGCCTGCGCCATCGAAAACCGACCGCGACCGGAACGACATCAGAATCCTGCTGTCGCCCGGCTCGCCCCCAGGCGCGATCCTGCCGGCCCGAACCGCCGCTCGACGATCTCTGCATGATCGTCCGCGATCAGCACGACCGTGCTCGCTCGCGTGCCATACGTCGGATGCGCGATGAAGGCCGGCGACAGGAACCGCTCCCGCTCCAGTCCGATCCCGGTATCGGGCAGACGGTCATCCGCAGCGAGAGTGGTATCG
The DNA here is from genome assembly GCA_020692565.1 of Thermomonas sp. Classification (GTDB taxonomy): domain Bacteria; phylum Pseudomonadota; class Gammaproteobacteria; order Xanthomonadales; family Xanthomonadaceae; genus Lysobacter_I. Next base: position 14,939 of record JAIMKJ010000010.1, on the reverse strand, counting down.
GCGAGCGCGGCGAAAAGAGGGTCGAGATCGGGCGGCGCATCACCCGCATCAACGACAGCCGCAGACGACGCGACCCAGTCGCCAAGTCGCGCCATCAGCATCGCCGTCTTCGGCCACGGCGCATCCAGCGCGCCATTGGAAACGCCGTGGATGCCGGCGTCGAGCGTGCGCGTCGCGAAGCCGGGACCGCCATCGACACCGGGCCCCGCGACACCGGGACGATTGCTCGCGAACGCGAGGGTGTCGCCGTCGTGCATCAGCAGATTGAACGGGCGATACTGCGTCGCTTCGTTCGCGAGCATCCGCATGGCGGTGGCGGCGTCGGCCGCCCCGCGAACGAAATCGGCGACCAGTGCGCCGCGCGAGCGGCCGTCCTGTTCCGGCGGGCGGCGTACATTGGTCACCGCTGCCAGCCGCCGTCCGCGCAGGGCGAGCCAACTGCCGCCGTGCAGCGCGTCGCGACCGCCGAAAATCTCCGGCGCATCCTGCCATTCGGCCAGCGGCAATGTCGGCCGGTCGTGGAATTCGTCGCGATTGGCCGCGAGGATCAGCCGATAGCGCGGGTGCATGCGCCATGCCAGCGCGATCAGGCACATGGCGGCGCTCCGCGATGGCGGGCGATACGGACATCGGATGGCATTCGTTCGCGCATGCGTCCCGCAGACCGGACATGGGTGCGAAGCATAGCGCGATGCCAGCGCCGGACCGGCGTCAGCCGCGCGCTGCTGAAGCGATGGCCGGAATGCGCTTGGCTTTCAACGCATCCATGAAACCGTGCCGCTGCGCCAGGCGCTCCGCCTCGCGATAGGCATGGCGTATGCGCTGCGGATCGCCGCGCGCGATCGCGTTGTCCAGCAGCATGTCGAGCACCAGGAAACGCGTGAAGAACGACGTTTCTTCCGGCGCCGCCATCGCCAGCAGCCGGGAACCGATCGCGTCCGCTTCATCGTAACGTCCGCGCGCGGTGCACACCCGCAGCAGGCTCATGTAAGCGGGCATGACATAGTCGCTGTCCGCGCCGAACAGGGCCGACATCTCCGAGATGCCCCGGCGCGTCTGCGCTTCGGCTTCGGCCAATCTGTCGAAATGCAGGAGGGTCAGCGCGTATTCGTCGCGGGCATATCCGATCGGCAGGCCCTGGCGCAGCCCGGTCCGGATCGCATCCGACAACAGGGTTTCGGCTTCGCGGTACAGCGCGTCGCGTCGCTCCGCATCCTCCCCTTCGGCGTGCATCACCAGCATCGAGGCCAGATCGGTTCGGCGTTTCAGCGCGGCCTCGTGGTGCGGGCCGTAGGCGCGCTCGAGGATGTCGAGGGCCTTGCGCGCGTTGTCCAGCGCGCCGGCCTTGTCGCCCTGCTCGAACGCCAGCCCGCCGCGGATCACGATGGCTTCCGCCAGATCGGGGTGATGCGCGCCGATCTGGGTTTCGAGGATGCGCGTGGCATGGTCGATCGCCTCGTGCGAACGCGCGTTCTCGCCCAGATAGAACAACGTCTTGCCGACCACGGCCCAGGCGCGCCCGGTTTCCGGATGGTTCGCGCCGAAGATCCGCAGATTGCTTTCCAGCGAAGCAGAAGCCTGCCGGTATGCCTCGTCCTTGCGGCCGGAGAGCAGCAGGACGCTGGCGAGATACCTCCGCAATGTGTTGTGGATGGTCGGACTGCGATCGCCCAGCACCGCCCGTGCGCGATCCAGATCCGCCTCCGCCTCCTTGAGCCGGAACAACTGGGTCAGCGCGTATCCCCGCTGCCCCAGCAGCTCGGCAAGCGCGGGCACGCCGTCTTCCCCCAATGCCGCTGCGGACGCCACCGCCGCATCGAGAATGGCGAGCGCGCCGGTCGTATCGCCGCGACCCCAGCGCGCGCGCGCGAGCTGCATCTGCAGATCCAGTCCGACCAGTCGACCATCGATGCCGGGCCGCGACGGCATCGAGGCCAGCGCCGCGCGCACCACGCGCTCGGCATCGGCATGACGCGCCCGGAGGTTCGACAGCTGCGCGATCACCGCGTCGGTGCGCGCAGCCTGCAGCGCGTCGCCCGAGCCCAGGGCCTTCGCCTCCGCGGACAGGTGCGCGGCCCGGTCGTAGTCGCCGCCCATCAGATGCGCGCGCGCAAGCGCGGTGAGACCCCGGGCCAGCAGCGCGGCATGCGCCTCGCCCGACTGGTTGCGCAGACGACGCTCGGTGTCGGCGAGCAGCGCGCGCGAATTCAGCGGCGCATTGCCCAGCGACGACAAGGTCGCCGCACCCAGCGACCGCTCGAACAACTGACTCAGCACCTCGACGTTGTCCGCTTCCTGCTGCGCGCGACGATGCTGCTGCGTCACCGCAACGACGCCGGCCGTCGCGGCGGCGAAGCAAACGAACGAAACCAGCAGTGCGAACGCATGCCGCCTCGCGAAACGCATCGCCCGATAGCCCGGACCGCCCTCCCGCGCCCAGACCGGCGCGCCATCGAGCCACGCCTGCAGATCCGCCTGCAGCGCAGCGACATCCGGATAACGTTCGGCGGGATCATTGCGCACGCAGCGCAGCGCGATCGCATCCAGGTCGCCCGCCAGGGCACGCGACAGCGCGCGCGGGTCGCGAACGCCGCGCATGCGAGCCGTCTCCGGCGCGCATGCGAGCGCCAGCGCACTGGGCGCGCGCGGCACGATGCCCTCGGCGGACGGCATCGCCGCGAACGTCGCCGGCTTGACGGGCCAGGCATCGCACAGCAGTCGATACAGCATCACGCCCAGCGCATAGAGATCGATCGCGACACTGGGCGCCGCGCCGCGGAACACTTCCGGCGCGGCATACGACGCGCTGATGCCGATCCGCGCCGCGGCGGCCTCTTCGTTCGGCGACAGCAGCGCCGACAGGCCGAAATCGAGCACCCGGACCGCGCCGTCCTGCGTGACCAGAAGATTGGATGCCTTGATGTCCTGGTGCAGCACGCCGTGCGCGTGGGCGTGACGGAAGGCGCCGCAGGCGTCGATGATCAGACCCACCCGGGTGCGCAGGTCCGCCTGCTGCGCATCGCACCAGCGATCGATGTGCTCGCCATGGACGCGCTGCATCGCCAGCCACGGCTGCCCGTCCGCAGCGATGCCCGCGTCCAGCAACGCGACGATGCCGGGATGTTCGAGACGGGCGAGATGATTGCGCTCGCGATCGAACGCCTGCAACACCGCGGGAGACATCAACCCGGGCCGGATGGTCTTGAGCGCGACTTCGCGTTCGTAGAGGCCGTCCGCGCGATGGGCCGCATACACCACGCCCATTCCGCCGGTCTCGATCACCTCATCCACGCACCACGCGCCAAGACGCGTGCCGGCGCGCCAGACCGCACCGGCATCGTCGCGCGCCTCCACCGCTCCGCCGGCATGACGCGAAGCGATCCATTCCAGCGGCGAAACGAAAGTGTCCTGCCTGGCATCCGCCGACAGCAGCGACGTCAAGGCCGCGCACAGACCGGGATCCTGCGCCCTCAGCGCGTCCAGCGCCTGCGCCAGATCGGCTTGCGACATGTCCGCATAACGATCGAACAGATCCAGCGCCCTGGCCGCGACCTCGTCGTCGGGCGTCATCGGCCGTCGAAGGGCATGCCGCCTCAGCCCTGCCCGATCATGAACGGCATGTCCGACACGTCGCCCAATTGGGTGAAGAGGAACGCCCGGGCCTTGCGCCAGTCGCGCCGCAGCGTGCGGTCGGTCACCCCCAGCACATCGGCGATCTCGCTCTCGTCAAGGCCGCCGAAATACCGCAACTCCACCAACTGCGCCAACCGCGCGTCCAGACGCGACAGTCGCGTCAACGCCGCATCCAGCGCGATCATTTCTTCGAGCGCGCTGTCCTCGCCGGTATCGATGCCCTCGTTCAGCGACAGCGCGCGCTGACCGTCGCCGCGCTTTTCGGCCAGATCCCGGCGCACCTCGTCCATCAGTACGAAGCGCATGGCGCGCGCGACCAGTGCGGTGAAATGCCGGCGATTCTCGACGCTGAAGTGCGCGCCGCTCAATCGCAGCCAGCTCTCGCTGACCAGCGACGTCGCCGAGATCCTGCCGGACGCGCGCTGGCGGACCTGCGCGCGCGCGATGCGGTGCAGATCGCCGTAAAGCAATCCGTAGATCCGGTTCCAGGCGCCGTCTTCGCCCGCCTGCGCGTCGACCAGCAGACGCGTGATGGACTCGGGCGACTCGATCGGCAGATCGACCTGCGGGTCGACCGGCGGGTCGATCTGCGGTTCCGCCCGCGAACCCGTGTCCGTGATGGCCATTGTCGCCTGCATGTCCGGAAACCGATCCCTCCTGCGAATAACGGTTGAAGTAAAGCACAGCCGATCCCCCAGCGCACACCGGCCATGCCACGCCTCCGGCCGGGGCCCGGTACCTGCGAACAAAGAGAAGGATCTCATGAACGCCGTCAGCGACATCGCGGGCCGTCACCGTCCATTGCGCCTCCTGGCGCCCGGGGCCGTCGTTCCCGGGCAACGCGCATGACGTCATCGCCGCTCTACCGCTCGGAAGTGCTCGATGCCAAGCGCAACCGCTGGCTGGGCGGCCTGATCCTGCGCCAACCGCTGTCGCACTGGGCCTTGACCTGGATCGCGATCGGCACGGTCGCGATCGCGATCGCCTTCCTGTACGTGGGCGAGTACGCGCGCAAGGCCCGGGTCGTGGGGCATCTGGTCGATTCCCCGACCTCTGCGCAGGGCGGAAGCGGGCGCCTGGAAGCGGAACTCGCGGTGCCAGAGAGCCTGCTGGCCACGGTCGCGGTCGGCAAGGAAGTCCAGCTCCGGTATCCGGCCTTTCCGCATCAACACTATGGCCAGTATCGCGGCCGCATCGTCCGCATTTCGCGCCAGCCGATCCCTGCCGCACCGTCCAGCGGCACCGATGGCGCGTCCGGCCTTGCGCCGAGCCGCTACCGCGCCACCGTCCGGCTCGAACGCCAGCGCGTGCGCAACGACCGCGGCATCGAGCGCGACCTGCATCCGGGGCTCACGGTGGAGGCGGACGTGATCGTCGAACGGCGCCGACTGTACGCCTGGCTGTTCGAACCGTTCTCGCGGCTGCGCGAGCGGTTGCGCGCATAGCCGCCATCGACGACGCCATCGCCCCCGACCGCATCCGACAGCCCCCAAGGAGACCGCCATGTCGAATCCGCAGAAAACCGTCTTCATCTACACCATGCCCGGCGACTGGCATGCGATCCTCGCCGAAGCGGCGTTGAAACAGCGCGGCCACCGCGTCCTGCGCTATTTCGGCACGGATTTCCCGGCCTTGGCCGACATCGAATTCGAATACGGCGAAGGCGGCGAGTCGCTGCGCGTGCATACGATCGACGGCAGCTACCAGCTGTCCGAATTCGACGTGGTCTGGAACCGGCGCATGACCGCGCCGAAGCTGCCGGGCGGCATCGACCCGCGCGACCGCGACTACGTGTCGCAGCAGCTTCGCTTCGGCGACGCCTCGATGCGCAGCCTGCTGCGCGAAGCGTTCTGGATCAATCCCTACGATGCGGCGCGCAATGCCGACCACAAACCCAAGCAGCTGCAGCTGGCGCTGCGCAATGGCCTGAAGATTCCGGAAACGCTGATCAGCAATCGTCCCGACGCGATCCGCCGTTTCATCGATACCCATCCCAGCGTGATCCACAAACCCCTGATCGGCGCGGCCTGGGAAGAAGACGACAAAACCCTGTCCACCTACACCGCGCGGGTCCGGCCCGAGGATCTTCCCGGCGAAGCATTGCTCCGCGCTGCGCCCGGCATCTTCCAGGCGCAGGTGCCGAAGCGGTTCGAGGTCCGCGCGCAGTTCTTCGGCGCCAGTTACTTCGCGCTCAAGATCGACTCCACCCGCATCGAATACGGCGAGATGGATTGGCGCCTGCACCAGAACGGCGCCATGACCGACGGCAGCGTCGTACTGCCCGATGCGGTCTATCGCGCCTGCCTGAAACAGCTCGACAGCCTGGGCCTGGTGGCCGGCGCTTTCGATTTCATCGTCACGCCCGACGACGAGTGGATCTATCTCGAAGTGAACGAAGCCGGGCAATTCATCTTCGTCGAGCAATGGCATACGGCATTCACTCTGTTCGATGCGCTTTGCGACTTCATCGAAAGCGGAGACCCGGCATTCCGATACCGGCAGAAATCCGACCCGCAGCGGCTGGCCGATCTGATCGCGACGACGGATCCGGAACGCATCAGCGAACAGGACGCCTCGCGACGCGTTGTGGCACCAGCAGGCACACCGGTCGAAGCATCCGCCGGAATGTCTGCGCAAGCGCAGGCCGAAGCTGCGTGACCCCAGCTGCGTGACCCCATGCGCACCCGCGGACGCGCGGGCAGCGGTCGTCGTTTCCGTGCCGCGCCTGCACGCAAGCGATGTCCACCGGTGACGACGACACGTCATCCGGCAACACAACCCGATTGGAGAACCTTTGTGGACAACAGGAAAGACCGCGTGCTTGGCCGCGTACTGGCAGTCGCTGAACTGAGCGAAGTCGCTGGCGCCAAGACCTTCCCCACCGGAGAGACCAACATGCTGGCCGACAGCGGCACCACCGCCGACAGCGGCACGTTGGCCGACAGCGGCACGACCGCAGACAGTGGGACCACGGCCGACAGCGGCACCACCTCCGACAGCGGCACCGCCGCCGATACGAGCCCCAACCCGCTGGCGCGCGACGCACCGCACGACTGGTGATAGACCGATGTGATCGATGCATGCGATCGATGCATGGCCCATGCGCGGCGGAGGCATCCGCCGCGCATGGGTCGCAACCCACGTGCACCCGCATCCGCGATCCGGTCTCGCCCGATGACGCTGGTTCATGGACGAACGCCGACACATATCAACCGGGAAGTACACGATGAACAAAGACAGCGACCGCATTCCCGGCCGCATTCTGGCCGTCGAGGACACCGCCAACGTTTCCGGAGCACGACCGACTTCGCCGGTCGCCGATATCCGCATCGACGTCAACGGCAATCCCGACCCGTCGCCGGATTCGACCGGCCGCTGAAGCATGTTTTCCGCGCACGGTGTCGTTCCTTGCCGTGCGCGTCTTTTTCCCGCGGTCGACACCGGTCGATTTCGGTCAGCGCCCTGCATGCCAGGGCACTGACCGAAGACGGCCGACCATCGCCGCCTTCGCACTTCATCCACCACACAGGAATTCACGATGAGCAATGAGAACACACGCATTCTCGGCCGCATCCTCGCCGTCGAGGAGACGAAGCAGGTCAGCGGCGCAAGGGACCGCGACTTTGGTACCGGCCCGGATGGCGGCTCCGACGTTTCGCTGCCGGAGCTGGACAGCTCGCCCTGCGATGAAAGCAACACGCAGACCGATACCGCCTGCCAGCCCGCCGCGGACATCACGCCGACCGATCCGCTGCTCGACTGCAGCACATCGTCGACCACACGCGACATCTGCATCGACCCGGTTTGACGACGCCTCTGGATATCGACGATTCGCAATAACGCTGCATCCGCGCATGCCATGCATGGATGCACAAGCAGAACCAGCGGCCGTCGCAGGTCGCATTCTTCATCTCTCGAAAAGGAAGACACCCATGAATCACGATCAGAAGCGCGTCCTCGGCCGCGTACTCGCCGTCGAAGAAACCCACTCCGTGCTTGGCGCCAAGCAGACCATCACGACGATCGTCACCCAGACCAATCCCAACCCGGTCAACGGCGATGTCGTTTATGGCAACGAGACCGCACCCTACCAGGACAGCGGCACCGCAGCCGACACCGGCGTCTGCAACGACTTCACCAGCACAGCGGCCGATTGCATGAGCGATCCGCTGCCGCCCCGCTGATGCCCTGATGCCGTGCCGCCGATCGTCGGCGGCATCCGCAAGCGACACGACTCCCCGCGCAGCATGGCGGGGAGTTTCACCGATCCTTCGAGCGGACCCATGCCCATCCTCAAAAGCCTGTTGCAAGCCGAAGCCGCGCAATGCGGGCACACCTGCCTGGCGATGGTGCTGGACTATCACGGCTATCGGATGGATGCGCTGGCGCTGCAGCGCGAATTCCCGGCCTCGATGCGCGGCGCGACGCTGGCGACCCTGATCGACGACGCCCATGCCGCCGGTCTGCAGTGTCGCGCGCTGCGGATCGAGCTGGACGAGGTGCCGCAGCTGGAAACGCCCTGCATCCTGCACTGGGACATGGATCATTTCGTGGTGCTGGCGAAAGCGTCGGCCACCGATGTGGTGATCCACGATCCCGCCACCGGCCTGCGCCGCATGCGGCTGAGCGAGCTGTCCCCGCATTTCACCGGCGTCGCGCTGGAACTGTCGCCGACGACAACCTTCGTCAAGCGAAAACTGGACGACGGCATTTCGCTGCGCCATCTGGTCGGCCAGGTCCGCGGGCTCAAGCGGTCCGCGGTACAGATCCTCTCGCTGTCGCTGATCCTGCAACTGTTCGGGCTGCTCACGCCGTTCTACATGCAGTGGATCCTCGACGACGTGCTCGTCACCCGCGACAAGGATCTGCTGTGGCTGATCAGCGTCGGCTTCGTGCTGTCCATGTTCGTGACCGCATCCATCGGCTGGCTGCGCAGCTGGTGTCTGGCCTATCTGTCTGCACGGGTCGGCATGCAGTGGTTCGGCAGCATCCTGGCGCATCTGCTGCGCCTGCCGATGGGCTATTTCCAGAAGCGTCATCTGGGCGATGTGGTGTCGCGGATGGAATCGGTGCATGCGATCCAGAACACGCTCAGCTCCAGCTTCATCGAGGCCTTGCTCGATGGCCTGATGGTGCTGATCGCGCTTGCGATCATGGCCACCTACAGCTGGAAGCTGCTGATCGTCAGCATCGTCGCGGTCGGTCTGTATCTCGCGATGCGATGGGCGACCTTCCCGACCATCCGGAGCCTGTCCGAGCAACAGCTCGCGGCCGGCGCGAAACAGAGCACCCATCTGCTGGAATCCATCCGCGGCATCCAGGCGCTGAAACTCAACGGCGCCGAATCGATGCGCCGCGCGACCTTCGATACGTTGATGGCCGACACCGCGAATGTCGGCCTGGACATGCAGCGCTTCACGCTGCGCTTCGGCTTCGTCAACCAGATGCTGTTCGGGATCGAGCGCGTGGCGGTGGTCGCGCTGGCCGCTGCGCTGGTGATCCAGGGCCACATGAGCGCCGGCATGCTGGTCGCCTATCTCTCCTACAAGGACATGTTCACCGGCGGCATCAGCCGCTTGATCGACACCTGGATCGCGTTCCGCACCCTGCGCGTGCAGGCCGAGCGTCTGGCCGACATCGTGCTCACCGAGCCCGAAGCGGCGATCGTGCGCGACAGCGATCCATTGCCCCGCGATGCATTACCCGGCGAGCCATCGCTCGGACTGGAAGTGCGCGGCCTGCACTATCGCTTCAGCGATTCCGACCCGCAGGTCATCGACGACTGCAGTTTCACGGTGGCGGCCGGCGAAACCGTCGCCATCGTCGGCCCTTCCGGCTGCGGCAAGACCACACTGATGAAACTGATGCTGGGGCTGCTCAAGCCGCAGACGGGACAGGTGTTCGTCGGCGGGCGCGACCTCGCCGACATCGATCTGCGTCATTATCGCCGGGTGATCGGCGCGGTGATGCAGGACGACCAGCTGTTCGCCGGATCGATCGCCGACAACATCGCCTTCGGCAGCGAAGATCTCGACATGTTGCGTATCCGGAATGCCGCACAGGCCGCCGCCGTCCACGACGATATCCAGCGCATGCCGATGCAGTACCAGACATTGATCGGCGACATGGGCGCCGCGCTGTCGGGCGGACAGAAGCAGCGCATCATCCTGGCGCGTGCGCTCTACAAATGCCCCAGCATCCTCTTCCTGGACGAAGCCACCAGCCACCTGGACGTGGATTCGGAGCGCGCGGTGAACGAAGCGGTGCGGCGCCTGCGGCTCACCAAGATCCTGATCGCGCACCGCCCGGAAACCATCGCCAGCGCCGACCGCGTGCTGGTGATGGCGGAAGGACGGGTCGAACGCGAGTATCGGCCGGCGGAGCCTGCGCTGCGGCTGGTGGGAGAGGCGGATACCGAACGAATCGACGTGTCGTCCCAGCGAGACCAGCGGTTGGCCTGAAGCGCCGGCATCGGCGGTTGGCGTCGCCGCGACACGTGCGGCGGGTTGTCGAAACAGCCTCGCCATCCTGACAGACAGACTTGCAAACGAGGAAGGCCCCGCATCCACGATCGCGAGGACCGTGGACGCAGGGCGCCACCCGAGCGGCTCAGGGCGCGATGGCTTCCGGCAGCAGCGTCTTCTTCACCACGTCCCGCAGCGAGGTCCAATTGTAGGCCGCCATCGACGGCACCCACGCAATCCTGTTGGCCTTGCCATCAATCTTGGTCCACGTCCACTTGTCCTGCGTGACGTCGCGCGTGCGGCGCCTGTTCTGGTCCAGCAGCACATCCCACATGTCGCCGGAGTCCAGTACCACCAGCAGGCGTTCGTCGGAGCAGGCGAAGATGTCGCGCACCTTGCCGGTCTCCAGCCGGCCGTTGGGCACGATCTGCAACGATCCGTGCACCTTGGACGCGAACCCGTTACGGTCGATGCCGTTGCTGCCGTCGACGAACACATCGTGCGTGCAGTAATGGATCGTACCGGCCTTGGCTGCCGCGAAAAACACCATGCCTTCGGACACCGCGATGCGCTCGGCGCCGATCCTCATGTCGCCTTTCACGGCCAGCACCCGGGGCTTGCCCTTGGCAAGGGCCTCCCGTTCGACGTAAGCCAGGCTCGTGCCGAAGTTCGTGTGGTAGACCAGGTAGACACAGTCCTTGCTGACGAAGATGTCCGTCCCCGGTGCCTTGATGACCGCTTTGAACGGCTTCGCCATGAAGATGCCGATCGCGGCGTCACCGCCATATTCGAAACCTGTTTTCCATGTCCCGCCCTGCACCCAGTCGACCAGGTCCCGCTCCTTCTCGTGGGCGGTGCCACCCGACGCGGACGCTGACGCCGGCTTGCCGACCGGCAGCACCAGCAGGCGGCGCTTCGTCTTCTTCCCATCCACCTCGTCCCGCACGGTCGCCAGCAGCACGTACTGATCCTGCTCACGCTGCGCAGGCGCGATCTCCACATCGAGGATGTCGAATTCCTTTTTCTCCACGACCGCCATGCGCTCGTCGAAAGCGCCGATGCACAGATTGTGGCCCTGGTAGCAAGCCCAGCCCCGGACGTCTTTATTGCTCGTGTCTTCGATCAGCGACACCGACTGGAACCTGCCCGTATCGCGGCGTTTCCAGCCGGTGTCGAGATTGTCGGTCACATAGGCGTAGTGGTCGTCCATGCCCAGGTGCACGAAATGGCCGGTCTTGGCGATCCGTCCGCGCAACTTCAGGCACTGTGTCCAGATCTCGTTGTTGATTTCTTCTTCAACCTCAAGGAAGGACTTGTAGCCGGCCTTGTCCGGGTCGATCTTGCTCCGGATCTTCATCAGCAGCGCCTGGACCTGCGTCACGGCCGCGACGTGGCAATTGAAGACATCCTCCCAGTCCGGACTGTTCTGGTTTTTCGGACCTGTCAGCCATTCGTTGGCGCTGAGGATCTTGAACTGGCTGATGCCGCTGGTGATCGGGGCATAGTCCAGCACCTCTTTGAAGCTCAGGCTCTGATCGGGATGCCCGTCGAGCGCCTTGATCTGGCGGGCGATCATGTTCCGGCTCGCGACGACGTCGGCGGCGACTTCCTCGCTCCGCAACTGGCGCATCAGTTTTTCGAGTCTGTCGAACAGCGGTTCCATCTGTGGCGACGTCGCGTCCAGGATGCTCGACACCAGATCCATGAAGGCGCTGATGAGTATCACGTACGCACCGCCCCCCGGTATCAGGCCGCCAAACTGGACGACCCGGGAAATACTGCGCATCACCGATGCCGCCTTCGCGGCGGGCGAGCTTTCGGGATCATCGAAGACCGCGATGCAGCCCACGATCGCGGCCGTAGCGCCATTCATCGACGAGACGGTATAGCTCAGGCGGCTGACCTGGACCAGCTCCTTTGCCAGCCCCTCCTTGTCGTACGTGGGCTCAGTGGTACCGGAGGTCCTCGCGCTCCATTTACCTGCATCCAATATATGCGTTCCTATTTTTTCGAGCTCCACTTCTGCGTCTGTTTTCGACCCCATTGCACACTCCTATCTGTGAGAAAAACCGGGTAAGCGTCAGTCCATTCCGCCCTGCTGCACATACGCCCCCTCCGTGTGGATCGCGCCGCTCCTGACACGACCCGACGCGATGCTAGGCGAACGCCGGGCCGCGCCAGCGCTTTCCTGTTGCAACCGTGCGCAGGGACGCATTGTGAAGTCGGCGCACCGGTTGGCCGCCATCGGTGCAAGCCGCATCTTTGCCGCGGGCGCCCCGCGCGTGGCGTGAACGATGACGCGGCGGTACGGCGACGGCAGCAGTCGCAACACGTGTCCCCGCGTGCGCATCTCGCCAATCGGAGCGCAGCGCCAGCCACAGCGATCGCGCCCCTGCTGCACCGCAGCATCTAGGCAAGCCGCGCGCCGCGTGCTATTGAATGAAGGAAGGGTTCGCCCTCGATCGATATCCAACGATCAACATCCAGGGGCCGCTGCATGACGCAACGATTCGACGAGATGCACGACGACGCTGGCGCACCGCGCCCGCATTACCGCGTTTTCGACGAATGGCTTCGCAACACCTCCGGGCCGGTGATCCAGAACAAGCGCCACGAGGCCGAGATCGCTTTCCACCGGGTCGGCATCACGTTTTCGGTCTACGGCGAAGAGGCCGGCAACGAACGTTTGATCCCCTTCGACATGGTGCCGCGGATCGTACCCGCCGCCGAATGGCGGATGCTCGAAGCCGGGCTGCGCCAGCGCGTGCATGCGCTGAATCTGTTTCTGGGCGATGTCTACGGCGAACAACGCATCCTGCACGACGGCCGCGTGCCCGCCGACCTGGTGCTGAACAATGCCGAATTCCGCCGCGACATGTGCGATCTGCGCGTGCCCGGCGGCGTGTATTCGCATATCTCCGGCATCGATCTGGTGCGTGCCGGCGACGGCGAATACTACGTACTGGAAGACAATCTGCGGGTGCCGTCCGGCGTGTCGTACATGCTGGAAAACCGGCGCATGATGGCGCGACTGATCCCCGAACTGTTCGCGCGTCAACAGATCGCGCCGGTCGAACGCTATCCCGACGCATTGCTCAGCACACTGCGCGAAGCCGCGCCGGAAGGCATCGACGATCCGGTGGTCGCGGTGCTGACCCCGGGCTCGGCCAATTCCGCGTATTTCGAGCACGCCTTTCTTGCCCAGCAGATGGGCGTGGAGCTGGTGGAAGGTGCCGATCTGTTCGTGCGCGACGACACCGTCTATGCGCGCACCACGCGCGGCCCGCAGCGCGTGCATGTGATCTACCGGCGGATCAACGACGATTATCTCGACCCCACCGTGTTCCGCGCCGAATCGATGCTCGGCGTGCCCGGTTTGTTCGGCGCGTATCGCGCCGGCCGCGTGACCCTGGCGAACGCGCCCGGCACCGGCGTCGGCGACGACAAGTCGGTGTATCCGTACGTGCCGGAGATGATCCGCTTCTATCTCAGCGAAGAGCCCATCCTGCACAACGTACCGACCTGGCAATTGCGGAAAGAAGACGACCTGCGTTACGTGCTGGATCATCTGCCCGAGCTGGTGGTGAAGGAAGTCCACGGCGCCGGCGGTTACGGCATGCTGGTCGGGCCGGCGTCGACGAAGGCCGAGATCGAAGAATTCCGCGAGCGCATCCTCGCCTCGCCGTCGAATTACATCGCGCAGCCGACGCTGTCGCTGTCGACCTGCCCCACCTTCGTCGAAAGCGGGCTGGCACCGCGGCATATCGATCTGCGGCCATATGTTTTGTCGGGCAAACGCATCCAGGCGATGCCCGGTGGGCTCACCCGCGTGGCGCTGCGCGAAGGCTCGCTGGTGGTGAATTCGTCGCAGGGCGGCGGGACCAAGGACACCTGGGTGTTGGAGAGCTGACCGCATGCTGTGCCGAACCGCCGACGATCTTTATTGGGTGTCGCGACACATGGAACGCGCGGAGAACACCGCGCGCCTGATCGATGTCACCACCCGCATCGCGATGCTGCCCGAGCGCCTGGATCGCGGCAAAGCCGAGGCCGCACCGTGGCGACGCGCGCTGGACGCACTGGGCGCGGTCGAGATCTGCCAGAAACGCTACGGCAGCATCGATGCCGACAGCGTGCTGGATCATCTGCTGCTGTCGCCGGACAACCCGTCATCGATCTACAGTTGCCTGCGCGCTGCGCGCGAGGCCGCGCGCGCGCAGCGGGTGGCGATCACCTCGGAAATGTACGAAGACCTCAACACCTCGTGGCTGGAAATGCGCGGCCTCGGCGCCGCCAGCATCGGTCGCGAGGGGCTGAGCAATATCCTCGAACGCGTGAAGAGCCGTTCGGCGTCGTTCCGCGGCGTCACCATCGGCACGCTCGGCCGCGGTGAGGGCTATCACTTCATGCAGCTCGGCGTGTTCATCGAGCGCGCGGAATGGGCGATCCGTCTGCTGGATGTGGTCGGCAGCGACGGCGATCTGCCGGAGACCGGCGAAGCACGCGACACCATCGAATACTTCCAGTGGAGCGCGCTGCTGCAATCCCTGTCTGCCTTCGAGACCTACCGCCGCCTGCACCGGCAATCGGTCACGCCCGCCGGGGTCGCCGAAGTGATGCTGCTGCACGACGCGAATCCACGCTCGCTGCAGACCTGCACCCACAGCCTGCATCAGGTGCTGACCACGCTGGCGGGCGGAAAGACGCTGGAAGTGGTGCGTCAGGCCGGTGCGCTCTCGGCGCACACGCGCTATGCCCGGATCGACGAAATCCTGACGGATGGGCTGGAGCCCTGGCTGCAGAACGCGATGGAACGCCTCGACCGTCTGGGCAACGCCATCC
>JAIMKJ010000041.1:7579-37074 GCA_020692565.1 Thermomonas sp. | reverse complement strand
GCGAGGCCCACGGCAGCGGCGTCGGATCGCGGAAATCGAACAGACGCAGGTTGTGGACGATGTCGCCGCTCGCGACCACCAGTACGCCTTCGTCGCGCAGCGGTGCGAGGCGTTGCGCCAGCGCGACGTGCCACGCGCCGGGACGACGGGAATCGATGCCGAGCTGCACCACCGGGATGTCGGCGTCCGGATACATCGGCTTGAGCACGCCCCACGCGCCGTGATCCAGGCCACGTTCGGGGTCGATGTGCGCCCGGGCGTCGCCGAGCAGATCGACCACGCGTTTCGCGAGCGCCGGATCACCGGGCGCAGGATATTGCGCATCGAACAATGCGCGCGGAAATCCGCCGAAATCGTGGATGGTCGGCGGCGCGGCGTTGCCGGTGACCCACGGCCCGTGGGTTTCCCAGTGCGCCGAGACGCAGAGGATCGCGCGCGGGCGCGGCAGGCGCTTGCCGAGCGCGCGCCATGCGCGCGACCAGCCGTTGTCGTCGATCGCGTTCATCGGCGAACCGTGGCCGAGGAACAGAACGGGCGACGCATGCGCGGGAGCGCTGTGCATGAAGGGTTTCCTGATGGGGCGGCGTCAGGGATGTCCGCTGCGTGGGCGCCGGGATCATCCCGGGCCGACGGTCTTCGGCGAATATCCGCGGGGCGTCAAGTATGGTGCGCGGAATGCCGCCGCCATACCCAACGCGCGGCACGCACTGTATTGGCATTGAGACGCGCGACGCGCTCCGCGCCCTGATAGCCGCCGGCGACCACGAACAGGATCGGAATTCCGCGTTCGCGCGCGATCCGGAACACCGCGATATCGCGTTCGAACAACTGCGCGGTGGTCAGCCCGGCCAGGCTCTTGGGATCGTCCTCGTGGCAATCCGCGCCGGCCTGATACACGAGCAGATCGGGGCGGTGCGCATCGACGATCGTTTCCGCCTCGTGCAGAGCTTCCAGATAGCGTTCGAAACCATCGCTGCGCGCCCGCACCATGAAGGCCCATGAACGCGTCCCGCCCCGGCAGCCGAAGCGCGTGCCGAACACGGACACGTTGTAGAGATTGGGCAGACGCGCGGCGAATTCCTCGGTGCCGTTGCCGCCGTGTTCGTCGCAGTCGATCACCATCACCTTGCGTTGCGGCCAGGCGTGCGCCAGCAGCGCAAGCCCGTTCAACGGGCAGAAGCCGCTGCCGGACGCATGCACGGCATGATGGAAGCCGCGGGCGATGTTCATCGCGATGCCGCTGCGCAGCGCTTCTTCGCCGGCATCCAGTTGCCCGGCCAGCATCGCCAGCGTCGCATCGCGCACGCGGGGCGACCAGCGGATGCCGTGGCGCGAGGCCATGGGCTCCTCGCCGCTCAGGAAAGCATCGAGATAACGGTCGTCGTGGAGCCCGCGCAGCAGCGGTATCGGCAACGTCGCGGGAGACCGCAGTTCCACCAGCCGTAGACGCTGCAGTTTCGATGCCGTCGTGCCCAGTCGCGCGAACAACGGCTCTTCGACCGGCGCGTAGCGGTCGTCGAAATAAGCCGGGATGCGTGTGCTCGAGCGCTGCATGCTCAGCCGTCGCGGAGTTGCGCGCAGGCGAACGCGCGCAGATCTTCGATGGTCGTGGTCCGCGGCGAGAGCATATCGCCGCGGACCTGCGCATCGAGCTGCGCGCTGAAAGCGCGCTGCCGCATTTCGGGCGAAACCGCGAGCGACGTGAGCCGCAGGAAACGCGCCTGCACGATCGCATCCAGCGTCATGGCATGCCCGCAGCCGAGCGTGCGCAAGGGGGCGGTGTCTTCGGGGTAGGCCAATGCGAACAGCGCACCGGCGGGCAGGGCGACGCCGCAGATCGAGACCGGCGCCACCGCCATCGCCGAATGCGATTCGCCCAGGCCGATTTTTTCCACCAGCAAGGGTCGTTCGTCGGCATCGACGAAAATATTGACGCGCCCGCCGCGGCGGACACGGGCGTGGGCGATTTCGAGGAAAAATTCCTCAGCCTGCGAACAACTGCCGATCTCGGGTTTTTCAGGCATTTCCGGCATGCTCGGCGCGTCCGGGATCGTCGGCACGAGGATGCCGCGGATCAGTCCCAGCAACAGCCTGCTTTCCTCGCGCTGCAATCGCGCGTGGATACCGGCGAGTCGCGCCGGCAATGCCGCCAGTGTCGTCGCCAGCGAGGAAGGGGCGAGGCGGTCGAATACGTCCGATCCGGCTCGATCCAGGCCGCGCCAACCCTGCGGCCATCCCGCCGCGATCGCCTGGCGCGCGAGGGACTCGGTCCGATGCTTGGGCCAATCGGCGAACATCCCGAGGTCGAACGCATCTTCCGCGGTGCGCGGCCGATTGATGAGGGTGGAAAGAAACCGGGTCGCCTGCGTGTAACCGCAGCCGCGGCGCTCCGTGCGGTGCGAGGGATGCTCATCGAGCATCTCGTGCAAAGTCTTGTGCAGGCCGAGATCCGCCTGCTGGAATGCGACGACGAGTTCGTGACTCTGTGCGTTCATCCGCTCGTTCATCGGTCCATTCAATCAAGGGTCAGCAGCAGCGCGCGGACGAGATGCGTCGTCTGCTCGCGATCACGCGCGTCGAACGTGAACACCGGAATCGCCGGCCCGCAACGACGGACCGCCTGCCGGATGCTGTCCATGCGGAACCCGCGCGACAAATCGGTCTTGGTGATCCCGATCACCAGTCCCGCGTTTTCGGTGATGCTCCTGATCGAACGGATCCATTCCTCGCATTCGTCCGAGATGCGCTCGCTGTCGCCCGGCAGCACCACGATCACGCCGACCGCGCCTTCCAGCACGATCGCGCGCATATGCGAAAAATGTTCCTGCCCGGGCAGGCCGTAGAGATGCAGCGGGGTGCCGTCGTCGAGCAGCATCGGCGCGAAGTCGAGCGCGACGGTGGTCGTGGTCTTGTCGCCCATCGGACCATCGGTCATGGGCATCTCGGTCGAGATCGGGGCGAAGTCGGACAGCGATCGGATCGCGGTTGTCTTTCCCGCGCCGACCGGGCCTGCGAATACGAGTTTTGCGCTGTCGAATGCCACGTGATGTCTCGTTCTTTTCTTCGAAGGAGGCCGCATGCTGCCTGCGACCGGTTGCGATGAAGGGTGCCCGGGTCAGTGTCTTCCGAGCCCGAACCGGTTGGCGATGCGGGCGAGCATCCCGGAAAAGCGTGCGGTCGGTGGCGGCGCCGGTCGTATCGCGTCGACCGCATGGTCCGAGGAGGACAGCAGATTGGATGCCTGGTAGGCCCAGAGGCTTGCTTTCACATCGTCTTCGCTCGCTTCGCATGCGAGTTGAAGCTCGCGCGGACTCGCCGGAGCGCGCAGCAGCGATCTGGCGATCTTGAGTGCGCCGATGAATTCCGGTGCGGTGCCCACGTCGGGCCAGTCCTTCAGCTGGTAGCGACCCGCGGGGAAAGAAGGCAGCTGATCGCGGCCCTGGAAAGCCGATTGCAACAGGAACGCTTCCAGACTGCGGCTGGCGCCGTCGGTCGGCGTGGCGCGATCCGATGCCGCGGAGACCTGCATGTCCCATGCGCTGTTGGAGAACGAATCGCATGCGGACAACAGGTCGCTGAGCGTGTTCGCGTAGACGCGACCTTCGACCGGACGGATATGGATCGTTCTGCCGTTGCAACTCGCATCGATCGCCTGGCCGCGAAAGCCGGGGGCCGCGAGTCTGCACAGCGCGGGAAGCACCGCTTCGCTGTCGTCGACCGGGTCTGCGCTCTCGACGGGCTGGTCACGCGTCAACAGTTCGCGCAGGTGTTGCGCGAGTACCGGTGCAGGACTGTTTTCCGAAACGGCCACGTATTCCGCTTCGAGCCCGGTCGGATCGTCGGAAATCGCAAGGACGGGCGTGCCGCGCCTCTTGGCGAGTGCGAACGCCTGGCGGCCGTATGCGTCCGACAGATCGGTGATGAGCAGGCCGCAGCGCGTACCGTCCCACGGACGGACCTTGGCGCCGATCCTGTAAGCGGGCAGCAACGAGGCCGCGATGCGGATGCGTTGCTCCACCTGTTCGTTCAGTGCGGCGGTTGCGATGTCGGCTCGAATCATGTTCGTGGCGAGGATGGGGGCAGGGGAAAGCCGGCCTTGCGGCCGGCTCTTGATGTCCCCGCGGATTCGCATGAATCCGCCGGAACCGTTCACGTGATTCTGCTGCATGCGGATCAGGAGAAGTCGATGCCTTTCTCGTAGGTGCGCAGTTCATGACGCGCCATCGCGAGATTCGACTTGGAGCGGTCCAGCACCACGTACAGGAACAGCTTCTGGTTCGATTCCAGTGGGCGGATGATGTGGTACTGCTTGGTCAGGCTGATCAAAATGTCTTCGATCGTGTCGTTGAGCTTGAGGTTGTTGGCCACCTTGCGCTTCGATCGCACGACTTCGGCGTTGCCGGCCGCAGCGACTTCGAGATCCACGCCGGAGCCGTCGCCGGCGAGCAGCATGCCGCTTTCCGTGTCGACGAGGGCGGAGGCGATGTAGCCGTCGAGACTGCGCAGGGGTTCAAGCGAAATTTTTGCCATGGGATGGATCCTTTGGAGGTTGCGGGTTGGAGGTAGCGGGGTATTGCGGCGGTACTGCCGGCGATCGAAGTCGAAACGATTCGGTGCGTCGGCACGCAAACCGGTTCGTTCGATGTGCCGGTGGAGATCTGGATTCAGTGTTTGGCGTCGATCAGCAGCGCCAATTGCGCGGCGGTGTCGAGCGCCGTGCGGATCGTCATCGCCAGGTTGTCGCTCGCATCGGCGCAAACGCACAGGGTGTGCATCTTCGTCCGGGTCGGCACCCTGACCATCACGATCGAGCCCTGTTCGGTCGCGGTGCTGTTGTAGAGCGCCTTGCTGCCGAGCGCTTCGCGACTGAAGGATTCGACCAGGCCGAGCAGCGAACTCATCAGCGCTGCGGAGCGCTGCGGATCGGCGTCGTGCGATGCGCCATTGGCGTGCGCGAAGCTGCGGCCATCGACCAGCGCCACCGATGCGAAGCGGATCGCGGGCGCTTTCCCGACGAGAGATTCGAGCACGGCCTGACACTCCATTTTCGCGTGCGTGCTGGGGGGTGGATGCGCGGGCTTCGAATCGTTCATCGATGTCGCGATGGCCTGCGTCTGGAGTGTTCTTGTGGGCATACGGAGCGAATAGCATGTTTCATGCCAAGCCCGCATTGCTCGATGCTCTGATGTCTGTGGCTGTGAAAATAGTGATTTCCGTCACATTGTTGATCCCGGTAAAGCGATGCCTGTTGCATTTTCTGGACGCTGGGAGTCAATTTTTTCTACTTATAGACCATGTCGGGAACGATTCCCATGCCGGAGTGACACCATACGGCAGCCGATGTTGCGGGCCGCCAGCGGTGGCGGCGGTTCGCGGAGCCGGACGCGGATCGAACGATACGTTCTGCTATCGTGATGGCCGCTTTTCGCATACCACCCCTCCGATGACCGCATATCTGTGGACCAAGACCGCGCATCTCGTCTTCGTGATCGCCTGGATGGCGTCCGTGTTCTATCTGCCGCGGATCCTGGTCAATATCGCCGAAGTGGGCGATGTGCCGGCGGTACGTGAGCGGCTGGTGCTGATGGGGCGCAGGCTGTACCGCTTCGGCCACATCATGTTCGGGATCGCGCTGCTGTTCGGTCTGGCGCTTTGGCTGCATTTCGGTATCGGCGGCGGCTGGATGCACGCGAAGCTGACCCTGGTGCTGCTGATGCTGGTGTATTTCACGGTCTGCGGCCGTTGGTTGAAGGGCGTCGACAAGGGCCGGGCACTGCCGTCCGCGAAGGCGATGCGCTGGATCAACGAGCTGCCGTTGTTCGCGCTGATCGCGGTCGTCTATCTGGTGCTGGCGAAGCCGTTCTGACAGCCCGTTCGGGAGATGCCCTCGAACCGTAGAGCGGCCTTCAGGCCGCTGGTTTCTATACGCAACCGTTTCGTTGTCATCGGCCGTGGGCACGGCCCTGATGTCGGCGCCGGCCGGGTTCTGCCTGGGCCGGCCTGAAGGCCGTTCCTCCGTTGCTATTGTCTGCCGCCGATCAGCGTTCGAATGCGTCCGGCTTCGGCAACGTCACCGGCACGCCGTCGGCGTTGCAGAGCTTCGCCGCGCACAACCGTTCGCGCAGTGCGGGCGTGGCCTGTACCAGGATGTGGAAGATCGCGTTCTGCTCCAATGAGCCGCGCACCGCCTGCGCGCCGGGGCCGCGCGCCCAGATGCCGACATCGTCGCCGCCGTGGCTTTCGTTCGACATCGGCACGGTGGATTCCTGCATGTAATCCGGGTGCTCGGTGTCGACGTCCGCCAGATCCGGCCGCCCGTTGGCCGCTTTCTGGTAACCGCTGACTTCGTGAAGAAAGGTTTTCGGACCTTCCGGCTGCTGGTCGGTGGCGCCGACGTAGCCGGGGCCGTTGGCGTAGCCCAGTGTGGTGTAGGGCAGGCCGGTGCCATCGGACGCAAGGTTGCCGGGAGTGCCGCCTTCGCCGCTGCTGCCCCTGACTTTGCCGAGGATGGCGTTGCCGCGGACCGGATAGCCGGCGAAGGTCATGGTGTGCGAATGATCGGCGGTGACCAGGATCAGGGTCTCCTCGGCCGAGGTCATCTGCGCCGCCACCGCGACCGCTTCGCTCATCGCGATGGTATCGGTCAGCGCGCGATAGGCGTTGCCGGAATGATGCGCGTGGTCGATGCGACCGCCTTCGACCAGCAGCACGAAGCCCTGCGGATTGCCACGCAGGCGTTCGATCGCGCCGCGGGTCATCTCCGCCAGCGACGGTTCGCCGGCCTTGTCGGTCGGCCGATCGTGTTCGTACTGCATGTGGCTGGGTTCGAACAGCGCCAGCAGCGGCTTGTCTTTCGGTGCCGCGGCGTACTGCGCAGCATTCCAGGCGTAATGGCCGTCGGGGTGGCGGCGTTTCCATTCGGCGACCAGATCGCGGCCGTCCAGGCGCAGGCCGACCTTGTCGTCGTACTCGGGATCGCGCTCGGTCGCCGGCAGGAAATTGCTGCGGCCGCCGCCCATCAGCACGTCGGGGCCGTTGCCGTAGGGCGTTTCGATCAATTGCCGCGCGATGTCGATGCATCCGGCATCGGTCGCGTCCTGGGGCATCTCGGCGTCGTTCTCCCAGTTGCGGTGGGGCGTATGGCTGAAGGTCGCACCCGGGGTGGCGTGGGTGAGACGGGTGGTGGTGACCACGCCGGTCGCCAGGCCGGTGCCGGCCGCCAGTTCCCACAGGCTCAGTACCGGCGAACGCAATGCGCCGGTGCAGTCGCCCAGCATGGGTTCCTGGCCGATGCCGAGCACGCCCGCGCGGGTCTTCACGCCGCTGGCCATCGCGGTCATGGTGCCGGCGGAGTCGGGCGTCTGGGTGTCGGTGTTGTAGGTCTTGCTCAGCGCGGTGTGCGGAAATCGCTCCCAGCCGAGCGCGTTCTCTTCGCCCGGGCCGCCTTTGCGCTGGCCGTCCAGGATGCGCGCCGCGGCCACCGTGGGCAGGCTCATGCCGTCGCCGACGAACAGGATCACGTTCTTCGCTTTGCCGGACATCGCGCCGCGTTCGGCGGCCTGCGCGGCGCCTGCGCGGAACCACCACGCCGGGGTCTCGCCTTCGGGACGGCGGATCTGCGGCACGTCGATCGCGCCGATCCCGGTCCCGGCCGCCCGCGGCGACGCAGCCGGCGTGGTGGCGCATGCGCTGGCCGCAAGCGTGCAGGCGAAGGCAAGCAGGGCGTGGCGAAGAGGCATGTGGCGAAAGGGCATGGGCGCGAGCGTTCGGGCGGAAACTTCGATTATGCCCGGCCGACGTTGCAATCGTGGAATGCCGTCATGTCGCGCGGATGCTCGCCGGGGCTGCCGTGCTCGGCTATCGTGCGTCATCGTCGATTTGGGCGCGCAGCGCGCCGGAGACCGTTCATGCGCCTGATCTCGGCCTGGTTCCGCATTCCCTTCTGGCAGCGCGTGCTCGCCGGCTTCGTCCTCGGCGGCTTGGCCGGCTGGCTGATGGGGCCGGCGGCCGAGACCTGGTTCGGTCCGCTCGGCGACCTGTACGTCACCCTGATCAAGATGATCGCGGTGCCGCTGGTGTTCTTCGCGGTGATCAACGCGGTGGCCTCGCTGCACGGACAGAAGTCGATGGCCGCGCTGGGCGGCCGCACGTTCCTGTGGTTCGCGATCACCGCGGTGCTGGCGGTCTGCGTGGGGCTGGCGGTCGGCACGATCATGCAGCCGGGCCTGGTGCAGATTCCGCTGGCGGTCGATCCCAACTACGTACAGAGGGATGTCCCGAGCGTCGTGCAGGTGCTGCTGAACGTGGTGCCGGCCAACCCGTTCCACGCCTTGACCGGCATCGGCGAAGTGAAGAACGCGGCCGGCGAGACCGTGCTGCGTGCGGGCCGGGGCTCGATCCTGCCGGTGATCTTCTTCGCCGGGCTGATCGGTTTCGCGATGGTGAAGCTCGGCGAAAAGGTCGCGCTGGCGCGCAAGCTGGTGGGCGAAGCCGCGGAGATTTCGATCCAGCTCACGCGCTTCGTGCTGGAGATGACCCCGATCGGCACCTTCGGCCTGATCGCCGCGCTGGTCGGCGCCTACGGCTTCGACAAACTGTTGCCGCTGGGCAATTTCGTGCTGGCGCTGTACGTCGCCTGCGCGATCCACATCGTCGTCGTCTACAGCGGCCTGCTGATGGCGCACGGCCTCAACCCGCTGAAATTCTTCCGCGGCGCCGCGCCCGGCATGCAGGTCGCCTTCGTCAGCTCGTCCAGCTTCGCCTCGCTGCCGTCGTCGCTGCGCAGCGTCACCCACAACCTCGGCGTCAACAAGGATTACGCCGCGTTCGCGGTGCCGCTGGGCGCCAGCATCAAGATGGACGGCTGCGGCGCGATCTACCCGGCGCTGTGCGCGGTGTTCATCGCCCAATACACCGGCACGCCGCTTTCGCCCGAGCAATACCTGATCGTGCTGATCGCCTCGGTGCTCGGCAGCTTCGGCACCGCCGGCGTGCCCGGCACCGCGGTGGTGATGGCGACCGTCGTACTCAGCGCCGCCGGCCTGCCGCTGGAAG
The DNA here is from genome assembly GCA_020692565.1 of Thermomonas sp. GTDB lineage: Bacteria > Pseudomonadota > Gammaproteobacteria > Xanthomonadales > Xanthomonadaceae > Lysobacter_I. The sequence goes on along the minus strand of JAIMKJ010000041.1, from coordinate 28,020 downwards.
TGATCGGCTACCTCTACGCCATCGACCGCATCCTCGACATGATGCGCACCATGACCAACGTCACCGGGCAGATGCTGGTGCCGGTGTTGGTGGCGAAGGAAACCGGCCTGCTCGATCGCGAGATCTACGAACGCGCTTCGAGCAATGTGGGGATCGAGGAAGAGACGGTTTGATTCTGTTCGATCGCGCACGGCGATGTCGCCGGGCGCGATCGTTTGCCGTGCTTTACGGGCAGGGGCCGAATTCGGTGGTGACCAAGTTCATGCTGAAGCTGCCCGCGCGATAACGGCCGCGCGTACAGCTGTATCCGACGACGCCGACCTGATTGCCGTCGTCGTCGTAGAACACGGTTTCGAACGCATCCGGCTGCGAGGCGATGGACGTGCCGCCGACGGTCGCGGCCACGAATGCGCAGGCCAAGAGTACTTTGAAATGAGTGTGTCGCATGTGTTCTGACTCCTTGGATAGGCGCTTGCCAGCGGCGAGCGCGTGTGCGAAAAGGCGTGAGAGTGTTCGAACCCGGCAAACTCAGGGGCAGGGACCGTAATCCCAGTACACCGAGTCCAAGGTGCGGTCGCTCCAGCGGTAGCGACCGATATTGCAGTCCTAGCCTTCCTGGCCGACGATGTTTCCGTTTCCGTCGTAGTACTCGATGGAGTAGTTGTAGTCGCCCCATTTCGCCCAGGCCGCCGCGGATCCGATCGTGGCAATCGCCGCGAACGTGCATGCCAGCAATATTTTCCTTATGTTCTTTTTCAAGATCCTGTCTCCTTGGATGGGATGCGATCACAGCGTTGCGATTGATGCCGTTATAGCGTCGCAGGCGGGCGCCAATGCGTGACCCTGGCCACAAATGCCACAACCTCAGGCACGCAGATCGGCCGAGGCCACAATCGGGCAAATTGCATCGGTAATGGCTGCACTGGACGCTATTGGAGTCCGGTGCTATCACGGACGTGCCCGACGATGGGCCGTTCCGGGGAAACAGGAAGATCGGCGCCCGCCGCCGGACATCGAACGCCAGGAAGGCGCTCGTTTTCCGGCGGTGTCCAATGCCATTCAATGGAGTGAATCTCATGATCCGTTCGTTCTTGTACCCGCTCGTCCTCGCCGCCGTGGTCGCATGCGCCTCGCTGGCCGCGCCGCAGGCTTCCGCCCGCGCCCTTGGCGGTTTCAGTATCGATACCAGAGGCCCGGTCACGCCCACGCCGCAAGACCCGTGGGGCGGCGTGCAGTTGTGCACCGCGCACCTGCGCAAATACGATGGCCTGGACCAGTACGGCAACGCGAAATGGCTGTATCACATGGCTTCCGGCTACAGCGCTTCGACCTGCTACGCCAACGCTTCGATATTCACGAGCATGGGTTACACGCACAACCCGAACCCCGGTTTCGGTTTTTGCCAATGCCATTCCGGCTTCAACGGCTACATGGTGTCCAGCCCCAAGGGCAATGGCCCGATCAGCGTGCAGAACCTGTCGCAGGAACAGGTCCAGCTCTACGACGAAGGGCTGCTGCAGCTCCGCCAGAAATACCAGTTCGACAAATTCGCGGAAGAACACGAACTGCTGCTGCAGGCGATCGAGTCGATGCCGCCGGTGGCTGGCGGTCGTTGATACGCGAACCGATTCCCCCGGTAGTGCCGGGGGAGTCCTTCTTCACGCTGCACTACCACGGCCCGCTGGTTGACGGTCCAGCGTAGATATGACGATCACGCTTGCGCGTCATTGCGGTAGCGTTTTCTCTCTGCGTCCCGCCAACCTCGCCGCCACCAGCGCCACCGGAATCGGCAGTACCAACCCAAGTACGGCAACCCACTTCGGATGGTCGGGGACCATGACCATCATTCCCGCGACGCCGGCCATGACGAAGAGGGCGACGGCGATGGCCGCGGCGCGTGCGTGGCGGGCGATGCGGGCGGCGATCCAGCCGCCGACGAAGGCGCCGGTGGTCCAGCCCAGCACCAACATGGCCATGGCGCCGGCGGGGGCGACGGCGACGATCATCTGCAGGTGTTCGGGGTTTCTGGGGTCCAGGCCGGCGGGCGGCGGGTACAGCAGGTGGCCGATGGATTCGATCGCGTAGATGGTGACCATCATCGTCACCACGCCTAACAGCATGCCCAGGATCGTGCGGCCCATCGTCGTTGCCCCCTCGTCTCGATAACGGTCGGCGAAGCATGTCCCTGCCGGGGCGGGTCCGCAAGCGGGTATGACCCGCAAAAGCAAAAGGCCGCTTTCGCGGCCTTTGCAGAAATACCTGACGGTCGGCTGCGCTTACTGGGTCGCGACGCGGCGGGCCTGGAAGAATTTCTGGCTCCAGTAGCCGGTGATCAGGTTGGCGACTTCCACATCCTTGCCGGTGCGCGGGGCGTGGACGAACTGGCCGTTGCCGATATAGATGCCGACGTGGTCGACATGCTTGCCGCGGCGGCTGAAGAACACCAGGTCGCCTTCGACCAGTGCCTTGGGGTCGCGGATCAGTTCGCCGACCTTGGCCATGTCGCGCGAGACGCGCGGCAGTTCGATGCCGAGGGTGTTGCGGAACACGTAGCCGACCAGACCGCTGCAGTCGAAGCCGCCCTCGGGGTTGGTGCCGCCCCAGCGGTACGGGGTGCCCAGCAGCGCCAGTGCGCGTTTGAGCATGGTCTTGATGCGGCCTTCGCCATGCGCCGGGATGTCGTCGCCGACGGCGTTCAGTGCGACCGGGGACGCATCGAAGATGCTGCGGATGTCCTTGGCGAACATGACGCTGCGGCCGGGCAGGGACAGCGGGCCGTGGAGCATGGCGTCGCCGGCCGGGAACATGCCGGTGGACAGCATGCCCGCGGAGAATTCGAGGGGATCCTGTGGGATCGGGGCTTCGGTGTGCTGCTGTGCGAAGACCGGAAGGCTGCCGAGAGTGAGCAGGCAGGTGAGCATGAATCGGGTGCTGCCAAGCGTGGAACGGTGGATGGCAGTGGGGCGGCCGGAGCCTTGGGCTGGGGTCGTCACGCGTCATGCACTTTGCGAAAGGAGCAGGGATATTGCCCGACACCGGCCGCCGGGGGGTTCAGATTTCGTTAGAAGCCCCTCCCGAAGGGTGATCGGAGTCGCGAAACGGGGCATCCGCCCCGGCCGCCGTCACTTCAGGACGCGTTTGGCTCCGGTGTAATGGTCCCGCCAGTAGGCGCCGTCGAGGCGGTCGAGGCGGACCGTTCCGCCGGTGCTGGGGGCATGGACGAACCGGCCCTCGCCGACATAGATGCCCACGTGACTGACTTCGCCGCGGCTGCCGAAGAACACCAGGTCGGCCGTGGCCAGGCGATTTGGGGCGATCTTCGGGCCCTGGATCGCCGCCAGTTCGCGCGAGGTCCGCGGCAGGCGCAGGTCGAGCATGTCGCGGAAGACATAATTGACCAGACCACTGCAGTCGAAGCCGCCATCCGGGGTGTTGCCGCCGTAGCGGTAGGGCGTGCCGACCAGGCCGATCGCCCGCATCAGCACGGCATTGGCGGCGGCCGGGTCGTCGGGTGCGGTTCCGGACCAGTCGCGTGACGGCGGTGGAGGCGGCGGCGAACTGCGGACGGTTTCCGGGCCGCCGCAGCCGGCCAGCGCAAGGCATAGCAGCAGCCCCGCTGCGATGGCCGTCCGCGATGGGGGCGACGCCGGCGCCAATGGCGCCGGGGCGGTGGAGTGCGGATAATGCGCGGCCGCGATTTGCGTCATGAACTTCACGGCGGCCATCTTGGCCGCATCGCCGGGTGGCGATCAAGCCGCCCCCTGCCGCCACGCTGCGGCCCAGACCCGAACCAGATCGAGCCAGACCCATGAAAATCGAAAAAGACCGTGCTGTCCGTTTCCACTACACCGTCGGCGAAGTCGGCCAGCCCGCCACCGAAAGCTCCCAGGGCGGCGAGCCGCTGGCGATCCTGATCGGTCACAACAACATCATTCCGGGCCTAGAGAAGGCGATGGAAGGCCGCGAGGCCGGCGAGACCTTCGCCGTCGACGTGGCCCCCGCCGAAGCCTACGGCGAGCGCCGTGAAGGCCTGACCCAACGCATCGCGAAGAAGCATTTCGGCGACCAGCGCCTGACTCCGGGCATGCAGGTCGTGCTGCAGACCGAATACGGCCCGCGCGCAGTGACCATCGAGAAGGTCGGCCTGAGCGTGGTCGATGTCGACCTCAATCACCCGATGGCCGGCAAGTCGCTGCATTTCGACATCGAAGTGGTGGACGTGCGCGAAGCCAGCGCCGAAGAGATCGAACACGGTCACGTGCACGGCGACGGCGGTCACCAGCACTGACGACGTGTCCGCGGCGCTTCAGTCCGCGTCGCCAGCATCGTTCCATCTCGACGGTCCGCTTCGGCGGGCCGTCGTCGTCTGGGCAGGGGCATGACCGCCATCGACCCGGACGCGGGACGTCTTCATGCGGGCAGCGCGGGTAAGATCGCCGCATCGCCCGAACCCGGTCTCCTGCCCATGTCCGAATCGACCCGACCCGGCCCGATCGCCGCCAGCGAACGCATCGAGGCGATGGATGTGCTGCGCGGCGTCGCGCTGCTGGGCATCCTGCTGATGAATATCGAAGCCTTCGTCGGCCCGCTGGTCGCGTCGCTCGATGGCCTGAATCCGACGCTGACCGGCGCCGACAGGATCGTCGATGCCGCGATCTTCATTCTGGTCCAGGGCAAGTTCTATCTGCTGTTCTCGCTGCTGTTCGGCATGGGCTTCGCGGTGATGATGCAGCGCGCCGCCGCGCGCGGGCACGCGTTCGGGGCGTTGTATCTGCGCCGGACGCTGGCGCTGCTGGTCATCGGGCTGATCCATCTGTTGTTGATCTGGTCCGGCGACATCCTGACGATCTACGCGCTGATCGCGCTGCCGCTGCTGGTGATCTTCCGCCAGGTGCCGACCGGGCAATTGCCGTACTGGGCGCTGGGATTGTTCGGGCTGACTCTGCTGATGGTGGCGGGCTTCAGCGCGATGGGCGCGCTGGCGCAGCTCGACCCGACGGTCGGCGCGCTCATGCAGGACGAACTGCAGAAACAGGCGGCCGAGATGGCGCGCCTGATGGCCGACGAACGCGCCGCCTACGGCAGCGGCAGCTATGCGCAGGCGGTGTGGCAGCGCGTGCGGGACGCGGTGGTGATGGTGCCGTACACCCTGCTCATGGGCGGGCAGATCCTGGCGATGTTCGTGCTGGGCGCCTGGTTCGTGCGCAGCGGCGCGATCGTGCAGCCGCAGGCATGGCCGCGGCTCTACGCCTTCCTGCGCCGGGTCGCGCTGCCGCTAGGGCTGGGATTGATGCTGGTCTCGTTCTGGATGGTGCCGACCGTAGCGTTCGACCGGTTGGATATGACCAGCGGCACCGCCGCCGTGCTGCTGTTGATCGCTTCGCAGGCGATGAGTCTCGGTTACCTGGCGTGGATTCTGCGCGGACTGGATGCCGGCGCACGGTGGCTGCGCTGGCTGGCGCCGGCCGGACGCATGGCGCTGACGAATTACCTGGCCCAGTCGCTGATCTGCACGCTGGTGTTCTACGGCTACGGCCTGGGCTATTTCGAGCGGTTGCCGCGCGCCTGGCAGGTGCCGTTCGTGTTCGCGCTGTTCGCGCTGCAGGTGGTGTTCAGCCGCTGGTGGCTGGCGCGCTATCGCTATGGGCCGGCCGAATGGCTCTGGCGCGCGGTCACTTATTTGCGGGTGCCGACAATGCGGATCTCCGCTGTGGATTGAGCCGCGCCCGATCGCAAGTCTTCAGAGGCCGCAGCCGGCGCCGTGCGACGGCATAATGCGGTTCCTTCCTTCGCCGCGCAGACGATGTCGCAGACCGGAACAACCGCCACAGTGGATGTCCTCATCGCCGGCGGCGGCGTGAACGGCCTGGCCGCTGCGCTCGCGCTGCTGGAAGCCGGACGCGGCGTGCGCGTGATCGAAGCCAATGCCATCGGCAGCGGCGCCTCGCACGGCAACTGCGGCACCATCACCCCGAGCCACGCGCCGCCGCTGGCTGCGCCGGGCATGGTGGGGACCGCGCTGAAGTGGATGTTCACGCCCGATGCGCCGCTGTATATCCCGCCGCGTTTCGATCCGCTGCTGTGGCGCTGGCTGCTGGGCTTCGCCGGGCGCTGCAACGCGCGCGACTGGGAAGCCAGCGCGCGCGGCAAGTACGCGTTGCTCGACGACTCCCGCCGCCGGCTCGTCGACTGGGTGCAGCGTTACGCGCTGCAGTGCGAGTTCGTCGAATCCGGCGAGGATTACGTCTATCGCAACGCCCGCGCGTTCGCCCACAGCCAGCACGAACTGCCGCTGCTGCGCGAACTGGGCGTGGCGGTCGAAGCCATCGACGGCAACGCTTACGAAGCGCAGGAACCGGCGCTGAAACCCGGTGTGGCCGGTGCGTTGCGTTTCAGCGGCGACGCCGCGCTGCGGCCCGATCGCTATCTCGCCGAACTCGCGCGCGCGGTGCGCGAACGCGGCGGCGAGATCGTCGAACACTGCGCCCTGCACGGTTTGCGCGAAGACCGCGAGGGCGTGCTGGCCCATACCGATCACGGCGCGCTGCGCGCCCGCAACGCGGTGCTGGCGCTGGGCGCGTGGTCGGCGAAATCGGCCGACGCGCTGGGTATGCCGTGGATGAAGCGGATCATCCAGCCCGGCAAAGGCTATTCGATCACCTACCGCGCGCCCGGCCGCGTGCCGAAACGGCCGCTGGTGCTGCGCGAGCGTTTGGTGTGCGTCACCGCGTGGAACGACGGTTATCGTCTGGGCAGCACGATGGAATTCTCAGGCTTCGACGAGAGCCTCAACGCGCGCCGGCTCGGCGCGCTGGAGCGCGGCGCACGCGAATATCTGCACGAACCGGTCGGCCCCGACGAGCGCGAACGCTGGTACGGCTGGCGGCCGATGAGTCGCGACGACATGCCGCTGATCGGTCGTGCGCCGGGTGCCCGTCGCACCTGGCTTAACACGGGGCACGGCATGATGGGCGTGGGCATGAGCACCGGCAGCGCGCAGTTGCTGGCCGACATGATGGCCGGCCGCGCGCCGGCCATCGATCCCGCACCCTACCGCCCGGAGCGATTCGCATGAACGCCAGCACGGAAACGCACTACGACCTGATCGTGATCGGCGGCGGCTCCGGCGGCCTGGCGGCGGCGTTCCGCGCTGCCGAACACGGCGCCCGCGTGGCGCTGTGCGAGCCGGACGCGCTGGGCGGCACCTGCGTGAATGTCGGCTGCGTGCCGAAGAAAGCGATGTGGCTGGCGGCGGACGTGGGGATGAAGCTGGAGCTGGCGCGGACGCTCGGCTTCGATCTGCCCGCGGCCGAGCTGGACTGGCCGACGTTCGTCGTCCATCGCCAGCGCTACATCCACAACATCCACGAAAGTTATCGCCGCCGTCTTGACGAGGCCGGCATCGTGGTGTCGGCCAGCCGGGTCCGGCTGCGCGACGCGCAGACCGTGGTCTGCGCCAACGGCATCGCGATGCGCGGCGAGCGGCTGCTGATCGCGACCGGCGGTCGCCCGCATCGCCCCGACGTGCCCGGTGCCGAACTCGGCGGCGTGTCCGACGATGTCTTCCACTGGACCGCGCCGCCGCCGCGGGTGGCGATCGTCGGCGCGGGCTACATCGCGGTGGAACTGGCCGGCGTGTTGCAGGCGCTGGGCAGCCGGGTCGAGGTGTTCGGCCGCGGCGACCGCCTGTTGGCCGGGTTCGACGCGGAACTCGCCGTGCAGCTGGCCGAGGATTACCGCCAGGCCGGCGTGCAGTTGCATTTCGGTTACGGACTGGACGCTGTCGAACGCGATGCGGACGATGAAGGTCTGCGTCTGCGCGATGTGGCCGGCGGCGTGAGCGAGCGCTTCGACGCGCTGCTGTTCGCGACCGGGCGGCGCGCGAACACCGCCGATCTGGGCCTGGAAGCGGCGGGCGTCGCGCTCGACGACAAGGGTCGTATCGTCGTGGACGCCGCCAACGAGACGACTATCGAGAGCGTGTACGCGGTCGGCGACGTCACCACCGATCCCGCCTTGACCCCGGTGGCGATCGCCGCCGCGCGCCGGCTGATGGACCGGCTTTACGCCGGTGGCACGGCGCTGCTCGATCGCAAGGACATTCCGACCGCGGTGTTCTCGCATCCGCCGCTCGCCAGCGTGGGCCTGACCGAAGAAGACGCGCGCGCGCAACACGGCGATGCGGTGCGCGCGTATCGCGCCGGCTTCCGGCCGATGCTGCACGCGCTGGCGGATTCGCCGCAGCGCAGCCTGTTCAAACTGGTCTGTGTTGGCGACGAGCGTCGCGTCGTCGGGATTCATCTGCTCGGCGAGGGTGCCGACGAGATCCTGCAGGGCTTCGCGGTAGCACTGAAGCGCGGTATCACCCTCGACGATCTGCGCGACACGGTCGCGATCCACCCGACCAGCGCCGAGGAAGTGGTACTGATGCGCTGAACGCGCTATCGCGCGACGCGGTTTCGCAGCGCGCAAACGGATGGCCGGCATGGAATGCGATGATGCCGGCGCGGAGACCGGAGACTGATAATGGAGATGCCAGCGATGACAGCGAAGCCTATGTTTTCCGGCAAACGCATCGGCGCGTCGGTGTGTCTTGCATTGATGTCGCTGGCGGCGACCGCGTGGGCCGAAACGCCGCGGATCGAAGCGCTGCTGGGCGCGCCACGTCCCGAGCCGCCGGTGGCCGCCGTCGAGGCGCCGGTGATCGCATGGTCCGCGAGCGAGCAGGGCGTGCGCAACGTCTGGACCGCGCGCGCGCCCGGCTTCGAGCCGAAACGGCTGACGGACTACGCCGAAGACGATGGCCAGGCGCTGGCTGTGCTCGCGCTGAGTGCCGACGGCCGCTGGCTGGCGTACGTGCGCGGCGGCGCGCCCGATGCCGCCGGCAATGTACTCAACCCGACCAGCGACCCCGACGGCGCGGAGCAGGCGGTCTGGCTGGTGCCGACCGATGCCTCGGCCGCGCCGCAGCGCATCGCTGCCGGCCGCGCCGCGCTGTTCGCGCCCGACGGCGATGCGCTGATCGTGCAGGGCCGCGGCGTGGCCTGTCATCCGCGACCGGGTGCCGCCGCGCCGGCGTGGTGCGTGGAAGCGCTGTTGAAGACGCGCGGTGCGAACAGCGCCGTCGCGTTCTCGCCCGACGGCGGGCGGCTGCTGTTCCTCAGCCAGCGCGGCGATCACGCCTTCGTCGGTGTGCTCGATCTCGCGGCGCGCGAAGTGCGCTGGATGGCGCCGGACTTCAATCTCGACAGCGCGCCGGCCTGGTCGCCGGACGGCCGCCGCATCGCGTTCCTGCGCGCGCCCGCGCTGCGTCCCGGGCAGGCCTTCGATCTCACCGCCGCGCAGGCGTTCGAGATCTGGGTCGCGGACGCCGCGAACGGCGAAGGCCGACGCGTGTTCCGTTCCGGCGCGACTGCGGGCGGTTACGCGCAGTTCGCGGTCGAATCGCCGCTGCGCTGGGCGCGCGACGGCCGGCTGCTGTTCGCATCGGAAGAAAACGGTTGGCTGCACTGGTACGCGCTGTCGCCGGACGCGGAGGGCGCTGCCGCGCCGGTCGCGCTGAGCCGCGGCGACTGCGAGGTGGAGACCGCCGCGCTCGCCGCCGCCGACACGCTGGTCTACAGCGCGAACTGCGAGGGCATCGATCATCGCCAGCTGTTCGCTGCCGTACACGATGGCACGAGCCGGCGTCTGACCGCGCGCGACGGCATCGCCACCGATCCGTTGCCGGTCCACGGCGGCGCGTGGCTCGCGTTCCGCCATGCCGATGCGCGATTGCCGACCGCGATCGCGGTGATGCCGGCCGCGGGCGGCGCACCCCGCCGGATCTTCCCGGCCCAGCTGCCTGCGGATTTTCCGGTCGACGCGCTGGTCGAGCCGAAGTCGGTGCGCTTCCGCGCCGCCGACGGCCTGGAGGTCCACGGCCAGGTGTTCCTGCCGCCCGACACAGACGATGCTCTGCGGCCGGCGCTGGTCTATGTCCACGGTGGTCCGATCCGGCAGATGTTGGCTGGCTGGCATCCCGGCGCTTATTACTACAGCGAGTACGCCAACCAGCAGTGGCTGGCGAGTCGCGGGTTCGTGGTGCTGGCGCTGAATTTCCGGGCCGGCACCGGCTACGGCCAGGCGTTCCGGCGCGCGCCGGGGCAGGGGCCGCGCGGCGCCAGCGAATACCTGGACGTGCTCGCCGCGCATGCGTATCTCGCGGCGCTGCCGCAGGTGGATCGCAAGCGCATCGGTATCTACGGCGGTTCCTACGGCGGCTATCTCACCGCGCAGGCGCTGGCGCGCAACTCCGACCTGTTCGCCGCCGGCGTGGACCGCCACGGTGTGCACGACTGGCGCGAGAGCGCCAAGGGCGGCGACAACAGCGGCCTGTGGGGCCTGCGCCCGGACGAACTGGAACTGGCCGGGCGCTCCTCGCCGGTGACGCATCTGGACGGCTGGCGCTCGCCGGTGCTGATCGTGCACGGCGACGACGACCGCGCGGTGAAGTTCAGCCAGGGCGTCGATCTGGTCGAACGGCTGCGCGCCAGAGACGTGCCGGTGGAAACGCTGGTGCTGCCCGACGAGGACCACTGGTTCCTGCGCCATGCGCACTGGCTGCGCGCGCACCATGCCGCGATGGCGTTCTTCGAGCGCCAGCTCAGGCCCTGATCGATCTTCCCGAGGAAACCCATGCTCGCCGACATGCCGACCGCCGAAGCGACGCCCATCTTCAACCTGCATCAGGGCACCGCGCCGCTGCTGGTCAGCCTGCCGCACGACGGCAGCGCGATTCCCGACGTGCTGGCCGGGCGGATGACGCCCGAGGCGCGACGCGCGCCCGACACCGACTGGCACGTGTCGCGGCTGTACTCGTTCGCGCGCGGACTCGGCGCTTCGATCCTCGCGCCGCAGTATTCGCGCTACGTCATCGACCTCAACCGCCCGCCGGACGACGTGTCGCTGTATCCGGGCCAGAACACCACCGGGCTGTGCCCGATCGTGAGGTTTTCCGGCGACCCGGTATACCTGCCGGGCGCGGAACCGACGCCGGACGAGATCGATGTGCGCATCGAGACCTACTGGCGGCCGTATCACGACGCGCTGCGCGGCGAGTTGGACCGCCTGCGCGCGGAGCACGGCCGCGTACTGCTGTGGGAAGGTCACTCGATCCGCGGGGAATGCCCGTTCCTGTTCGACGGGCGCTTGCCCGATCTCAACGTCGGAACGGCGTCCGGCACCAGCTGCGCGCCGGATCGGCAGGCGCGGATCGAAGCTGTGCTGGCTGCGCAGACCGGCTTCGACTGGGTGCTCAACGGCCGCTTCAAGGGCGGTTTCATCACCCGCCATTACGGCGACCCGGCGAACGGCATCGACGCGGTGCAGCTGGAAATCGCCCAACGTATCTATATGAATGAAGACAGCTTCGACTACGACGAAACCCTGGCCGCCAACGCGCAGCGCGCGATCCGGGCGCTGATCGAAGTGGCCCTGGCCTGAGCATGCGGCCAGGAGGGCTGCCATCGCGTCGATGATGCCGCGCTCGAAAGCGGTTTGACCCCGTGGCGATCGATGCCCATACCGGGGAACGGTCCGGGGACACGGGAGAGCGGTCACGAGATGGTGATCGAAACCGTGACCGGGTTCGCGACCGGCCCCGGATTCCGTACACTCCCGCTCGCTGGCCATTGCGGCCACGGGGGAGAGTGGAATGAGTCTTGTCATGGTGCTGGCCGTCATCGCGGCGACCCTGGTCGGGTGCGTGGTGTTGCTGTGGCTGTTGCTGCGGTTCGCGCTGCCCTGGTGGCTGCGCCGGAAAATCGCGGCGATGGCGGACATGCCGCAGAACGCCGGCATCGCCGCGCGCATCAGCCTGGTGCCCGCCGTACAGGCATGGCAACAACCGGTCACCGCGCGCGTGATCGACGACGTGCGCGCATCGGGTTTCGTCGAGATCGGCCGTTTCGTGGTGCCGGAAATGCCGACGATGCAGCTCTGGGCCGGCTGCCACCCGCAGGACGGCGTGGCCGCGGCGATCTACGACCACGGCACCATGCCGGTATTTTTCGATCTGGTCCGCGTCTACGACGATCTCGCGACCTGTACCGTCAGCACCAACCCCATCCACGATCCCGAGAATGTGCCGCCCGGCAGCCGCTGCATCGCCGATCCTGCGATGCCGCCGCAAACCGCCCTGGAGACGCTTCGCGCGCAGCCCGTGGCCGGGAACCTGCTGCCGCTGGATGCCGGGAATTTCGAGTCGGTCTTCATCGAGCTGTATGCGCGCTCGATCGATCACATCCTGTCGAAGCAGATGCCCGATGCCGAGGCGATGCGCAGCGTCGGCGCACGCGTTTCCGAAGCGACCGGCGCCCCGGTGCCGGAACTCGACGAGCAGCAGATGCAGCTCGCGGTCGACATGCAGCGCAGCACGCGGCTGGCGGCGCTGCAGGAAGCGATCGTCGACCGCTACCTGCAGTCCGGGCAGATCGGCGCGCGCGAGTGGGAGCGCGTGCGCGACCGCCTCGCGATCGTCCACGATCTGCTGAGCCGCGAGGATGCCGCGGAGCTGGCGCGCAGCAACTGCGACATCGCCGCCATCGATGCGATGGTCGCGAGGGTGCTGGCGCTGGAACTGTCGCCGTTGGACACCTTCGAGAAGATCACCGCCGCGCTGCCCGAATCGCAGCGCCTGCGGCTGCTGGGCGAAGTGGATCACCCGCTGTATGCGCAGTTGTATGTGACTTCGGTGTAAGGCTTCTGCTCGAAACCTGACGATTGATTCCGTAGAGCGGCCTTCAGGCTGCGGCCTGATGATCCTGCCGGACTTCAGCGGCCTGAAGGCCGCTCTACAAGACAGGGTTGAACATGACACCCATCGGCGGCCGCGCTCAGCGTGGTTCTTGTTTCGAAACGGAGCGCTTCGATGCGATCGGCGGCTCCACGCTCTTCTGTCAGACTTCCAGAGTCGCCAGATCGCCCTTCGTTTCCAGCCACGTCTTCCGATCGCTCGCGCGCTTCTTCGCCAGCAGCATATCCATCAGCGCGTGGGTTTCGGTGCCGCCATCGACGGTCAGCTGCACCAGCCGGCGGGTGTCGGGGTGGATCGCCGATTCGCGCAACTGCTGCGGATTCATTTCGCCCAGGCCCTTGAAGCGGGTGACGTTGATCGCGCCGCCGAAGCCTTTGGTGTTCGCGGCTTTCTCGCGTTCGATCTTCTCCAGCAGCAGGCGCTTCTCTTCCTCGTCCAGCGCATAGAACACCTGCTTGCCGACGTCGACGCGGAACAGCGGCGGCATCGCCACGAAGATGTTGCCGGCGATCACCAGCGCCGGAAAATGTTTCAGGAACAGCGCAGACAGCAATGTCGCGATGTGCAGGCCGTCGGAGTCGGCATCGGCGAGGATCACCACCTTGCCGTAGCGCAGACCGCTGATGTCGTCCTTGCCCGGATCGCAGCCGATCGCCACCGCCAGGTCATGCACTTCCTGCGAAGCGAGCACGCTGCCGGAAGCGACTTCCCAGGTGTTCAGTATCTTGCCGCGCAGCGGCAGGATCGCTTGGAAATCCTTGTCGCGCGCCTGTCTCGCCGAGCCGCCGGCCGAGTCGCCTTCGACCAGGAACAATTCGGTGCGTGAGAGGTCCTGGCTGATGCAGTCGGCGAGCTTGCCCGGCAGCGCCGGCCCTTGGGTGACCTTCTTGCGGACGATCTGCTTTTCGGTCTTCAGGCGCGCGGCGGCGCGCTCGATCGCCAGTTGCGCGATCCGCTCGCCGAGTTCGGTGTGCTGGTTGAGCCACAGCGAGAACGCATCGTGCGCGGCACCCTCGACGAACGCAGCGGCCTGCCGCGACGACAGTCGCTCCTTGGTCTGGCCGCTGAACTGCGGGTCGGTCATCTTCACGCTCAGCACGAAGGCGACGCGGTCCCACACGTCTTCCGGCGCCAGTTTCACGCCGCGCGGCAGCAGATTGCGGAAATCGCAGAATTCCCGCAAAGCGTCGGTGAAACCGGTGCGCAGGCCGTTGACGTGGGTGCCGTGCTGCGCGGTGGGAATCAGGTTGACGTAACTTTCCTGCACCAGATCGCCGTCGGGGATCCAGGTCGCCGCCCAGTCGACGATCTCGGAATCCTTCTTGAGCTGGCCGACGAACAGGTCCGGCGGCAGCGCTTCGCTCGCGCCGAGTTCGCTTTTCAGGTAGTCGCGCAGGCCGTCTTCGTAGAACCACTGGTCCTTCTCGCCGGTCGCGGCGTCGAGCAGGCTCACGGTCAGGCCCGGGCACAGCACGGCCTTGGCGCGCAGGATGTGGCGCAGATGGCGCAGATTGAACTTCGCGGTGTCGAAGTATTTCGGATCCGGCCAGAACCGCAGCCGCGTGCCGGTGTTCTTCTTGCCGACGCTGCCGACGATGTCCAGGTCCGACGCGCGGTCGCCGTCGCGGAACGCCATCCGGTATTCGTTGCCGTCGCGCTTGATGAACAGTTCGACCTGCTTCGACAGCGCATTGACCACGCTGACGCCGACCCCGTGCAGGCCGCCGCTGAAGGTGTAGTTCTTGTTGCTGAACTTGCCGCCCGCGTGCAGGCGGGTGAGGATCAGTTCGACGCCGGGGATCTTCTCCTCCGGGTGGATGTCCACCGGCATGCCGCGGCCGTCGTCGGAGACTTCGCAACTGCCGTCGGCGTGCAGCACGACCTCGATGCTGCGCGCGTGGCCGGCAAGGGCTTCGTCGACCGCGTTGTCGATCACTTCCTGCGCCAGATGGTTCGGGCGGGTGGTGTCGGTATACATGCCGGGCCGGCGTTTGACCGGATCCAGGCCGGACAGGACTTCGATATCTGCGGCGTTGTAGCGACTGCTCATGGGTCTGGCGTGGGGTCCGAACGGGCGCGCCGGGGTGGCGACGCCGAGGCCGGCGAGCTTGGCGGTCCGGCGGGGCAGGGTCAAGCCGTTCAGTCGCCGGCCGCAGTGCGGGTCGGGTGTTCATGGCGCAGTGGGCCGATGGGCGCTAAGGTGCCGCCGTCCGTACCGAAGCCCGCCCTTCCGGCGGCGCCGCGGGCAGCAGACATCATGATCCGCAAGACCAATACCACCAGCATGTTCCGTCCCCGTTCCCTGCTCGGCGTGTTCGCCGTCGTCGGTCTCGCGCTCGCGGCCAGCGCCGTGTTCGCGCAGGCCGCGACCGGTACGCAGTCGGACACGACGCAGCAGTCCGCCCAGGATGCCGAGAAAGCCAAAGCCGAAAAAGCCAAGGCCGAAGCCGAGAAGCGTCGCCAGGCCGAAGCGGACGCGGCGCGCAAGGCCAAGCGCGACAAGTCGAAGGACGACAAGGGCTCGGATCGCGAGCTTGAGGAAGAGGAAGACATCTGAACCACCGCGTCTGGACCACCGCTTCCGGTCCGAGCTGTCGCTCCTCCGAATCCTGTCCGAAACCGCCGCTTCGCCGGTTTTGGCATCATCGACGCCCCGGTCCTGCCGGGGCGTCGTTTTTTCCAGAAAAATCAGTTTCTTGCGTGCGGCGTGTCGCCTCGGCGGCCGCATCCCGGTAGACTATCGCTTTCCAGCGACCCGCTGCCGACATGAACCCCCCCAGCTCCGCGACTCCCCTCGTCTTCGTTACCGGCGGCGTGGTGTCGTCGCTCGGCAAAGGCATTGCCGCTGCCTCCCTCGCCGCCATCCTCGAAGCCCGCGGCCTGCGCGTGACGATGATGAAGCTCGATCCCTACATCAACGTCGATCCGGGCACCATGAGCCCGTTCCAGCACGGCGAGGTCTACGTCACCGACGACGGCGCCGAGACCGACCTCGACCTCGGCCACTACGAGCGCTACGTCAACACCCGTCTTTCGGGCAAGAATTCGATCACCACCGGCAAGATCTACGAGGCGGTGATCCGCAAGGAACGGCGCGGCGATTATCTCGGCGCCACCGTGCAGGTGATCCCGCACATCACCGACGAAATCAAGCGTTGCATCGACGCCGCGACCGAAGGTTTCGACGTCGCGCTGGTGGAGATCGGTGGCACCGTCGGCGATATCGAATCGCTGCCGTTCCTCGAAGCCATCCGCCAGATCCGCACCGAGCGAGGCGCGGAAAAAGCGATGTTCATGCATCTGACCCTGGTGCCGTACATCGCCGCCGCCGGCGAGCTGAAGACCAAGCCGACCCAGCATTCGGTGAAGGAACTGCGCTCCATCGGCATCCAGCCGGACGTGCTGCTGTGCCGCAGCGAACAGCCGCTGCCGGACGGCGAGCGCCGCAAGATCGCGCTGTTCACCAACGTGCCGGAGCGCTCGGTGATTTCCGCGGTCGATCTGGACAACATCTACAAGATCCCGATGTGGCTGCACACGCAGGAACTGGACCAGATCGTGGTCGAACACCTGCATCTGCAGCCCAAGGCCTCGGCCGGCGCGGACCTGTCGGAGTGGCTGGCGGTGGTGGATGCCACCGAGCATCCGATCGATACCGTCACGATTGCGGTTGTGGGCAAATACGTCGATCACCAGGACGCCTACAAGTCCGTGGCCGAGGCGTTGAAACACGGCGGCTTGCGCCAGCGCAGCAAGGTCGTGCTCAAGTGGCTGGAATCCGAGGACATCGAGCGCGACGGCGCCGCGGCCACGCTGGCCGGCGTCGACGGCATCCTGGTGCCGGGCGGGTTCGGCGACCGCGGTTTCGAGGGCAAAGTGCTGACCGCGCAGTACGCGCGCGAGCAGGGCGTGCCGTATTTCGGCATCTGCTACGGCATGCAGGCCGCGGTGGTGGATTACGCACGCAACGTCCTGGGCCTGGCCGACGCCAACAGCACCGAGAACGACCGCCAGAGTCAGCATCCGGTGATCGGGCTGATCACCGAGTGGCGCACCGCCACCGGCGAAGTGGAGCGCCGCAGCGAGAAGAGCGACCTCGGCGGCACCATGCGCCTGGGCCTGCAGGAGCAGCGGGTGAAGCCGGGCACGCTGGCGCACCGCATGTACGGCAAGGACGTGGTCGGCGAGCGTCATCGTCACCGCTACGAATTCAACAACCGCTATCGCACGCAACTGGAAGACGCCGGCCTGGTGATCGCGGCGAAATCGATGGACGATCTGCTGGTGGAGATGGTCGAACTGCCGCAGACCATGCACCCGTGGTTCCTGGCCTGCCAGGCGCACCCGGAATTCCTGTCGACGCCGCGTCACGGCCATCCGCTGTTCATCGGTTTCATCCGCGCCGCGCGCGAGCACAAAGCCAATCTTGTAGGAGGGGCTTCAGCCCCGATCCCTTCCGAGAAAAGCATCGGGGCTGAAGCCCCTCCTACAGGAGTCGTGCGATGAAACTCTGTGGCTTCGACGTTGGCCTCGACCAACCTTTCTTCCTGATCGCCGGTCCCTGCGTCATCGAGTCGGAGCAGTTGCAGCTCGATGTCGCCGGTCAGCTCAAGGAAATCACCTCGGCGCTCGGCATTCCCTTCATCTTCAAGTCGAGCTTCGACAAGGCCAATCGCACGTCGGGCACCAGTTTCCGCGGCCCCGGCATGGAGGAAGGGCTGCGCGTGCTCGCGGAAGTGAAACGTCAGATCGGCGTGCCGGTGCTCACCGATGTCCACGAATACACGCCGATGGACGAAGTGGCGAGTGTGGTCGACGTGCTGCAGACGCCCGCGTTCCTCGTGCGCCAGACCGATTTCATCCGGAAGGTCTGCGCCGCCGGCAAGCCGGTCAACATCAAGAAAGGCCAGTTCCTGTCGCCGTGGGACATGAAGCCCGTCGTCGAGAAGGCGAAGTCCACCGGCAACCACGACATCATGGTCTGCGAGCGCGGCGCCAGCTTCGGCTACAACAATCTGGTCAGCGACATGCGCAGCCTGTCGGTGATGCGCGACACCGGCTGCCCGGTGGTGTTCGACGCGACCCACTCGGTGCAGTTGCCGGGCGGGCAGGGCAACAGCAGCGGCGGCCAGCGCGAATTCGTGCCGGTGCTGGCGCGCGCGGCGGTGGCCGTCGGCGTCGCCGGCCTGTTCATGGAAACCCATCCCGACCCCAGCAAAGCGCTGTCCGACGGTCCGAACGCGTGGCCGCTCGGCAAGATGCGCGCGCTGCTGGAAACGCTGCAGGCGCTGGATGAAGTGACCAAACGCAACGGTTTTCTCGAATCCTCCCTTTGACCTCGAAGCCCACACACCCATGACCACGATCACGAAGATCCACGCCCGCGAAATCCTCGACAGCCGCGGCAATCCGACGCTGGAAGCCGAAGTCACGCTCGCCGACGGCAGTTTCGGCCGCGCGATGGTGCCGTCGGGCGCCTCCACCGGTACCAAGGAAGCCGTCGAACTGCGCGATGGCGACAAGACCCGCTACATGGGCAAGGGTGTGCTGAAAGCCGTCGGCAACGTCAACGGCACGATCGCGCAGACCCTGACCGGTTTCGACGCCGCCGATCAGGCCGGCCTCGACAAGCGCCTGATCGATCTGGACGGCACCGAGAACAAGGGCCGGCTGGGCGCGAATGCGCTGCTGGGCGTGTCGATGGCCGCCGCGCATGCGGTCGCCGCGTCGCGCAAGCAGGCGCTGTGGGAATACCTCGCCGACGGTCGCGACGTGACCCTGCCGGTGCCGATGATGAACATCATCAACGGCGGCGCGCACGCGGACAACAACGTCGATCTGCAGGAATTCATGGTGCTGCCGGTCGGTTTCGATTCGTTCTCCGAAGCGCTGCGCTGCGGCACCGAGATCTTCCACGCGCTGAAGTCGGTGCTGAAGGGCCGCGGCCTGAGCACGTCGGTCGGCGACGAGGGCGGTTTCGCGCCGGACCTGCGCAGCAATTCGGAAGCGTTGGACACGATCATCGAAGCTATCGGCAAGGCCGGCTACAAGGCCGGCGAAGACGTGCTGCTGGGTCTCGACGTGGCCTCCAGCGAATTCTTCGAGAACGGCAAGTACAACCTCACCGGCGAAGGCAAGCGCCTGACCAGCGAGCAGTTCGTCGATTTCCTCGCCGACTGGGCGCGCGAATATCCGATCGTCACCATCGAGGACGGCATGGCCGAGCACGACTGGGCCGGCTGGAAACTGCTCACCGATCGTCTCGCCGGCAAGGTCCAGCTGGTCGGGGACGATCTGTTCGTCACCAATCCGAAGATCTTCCGCGAAGGCATCGACAAGGGCGTGGCCAACGCGATCCTGATCAAGGTCAACCAGATCGGCACGCTGACCGAAACGCTGGAAGCCATCGCGATGGCCCACGCCGCGAACTACGCGTCGATCGTTTCGCACCGTTCGGGCGAAACCGAAGACACCACCATCGCCGACATCGCGGTCGCCACCACCGCCACCCAGATCAAGACCGGCTCGCTGTGCCGCAGCGACCGCGTCGCCAAGTACAACCAGTTGCTGCGCATCGAACAGCAGCTCGGCACCGCGGCGAAGTACGCCGGTCGCGCCGCGTTCGTGTCGATCGGCCGGGATTGATGCGGCCTCGATGACGGCTTCGATGACCGACGCGACGCGCACGCTGCGATTGCTGGCATTGCTGCTGTTGGCGCTGCTGGTGTGGCTGCAGTACAGACTGTGGTTCGGTGAAGGTGGCGCGTCCGCTGCCGCCGGACTGCAGGACAAGGTCGATCGGCAGGTCGTGGAGAACCGCGGCCTGCGCCAGCGCAACGAGCAACTGGCGGCGGAAGTGGAAAATCTGAAGTCGGGCGAGGCCGCCGCCGAAGAGCGCGCGCGCAGCGAATTGGGCATGATCAAGCCCGGCGAGACCTTCTATCGCGTGGTCGAGCCGTCGACGCCGATCGATCCCTTGCCGGTCGATGCGCCGCTGGACGAGGGCGACGCGCCATGACCCCGGATCCAACCCGGGGCAGGCTCTGGGCGGTGGTGCCGGCTGCCGGCCGCGGCGCGCGTTTCGGCGCCGAAGTGCCGAAGCAGTATCTCGACGTTGCCGGTCGGCCGCTGATCGCCTACACCCTCGACGCGCTGCTCGCGCATCCATCGATCACCGGCGTGATGGTGGTGCTGGCCGCGAACGATGATCACTGGAAGGATTGGGCATCGATCAGCGGCAAACCGCTGTTGACCTGCATCGGCGGCGCCGAACGCGCGGATTCGGTGCTGGCGGGCCTCGACGCGTTGCCCGAATCGGTGCGCGCCGACGAGTTCGTGCTCGTCCACGATGCGGCGCGCCCCAATCTTTCGCACGACGACCTGGATCGACTGCTCGAAGTGGGCATGGGCGATCCGGTCGGCGCGATCCTCGCCGCGCCGGTGCGCGACACGCTCAAGCGCGCCGGGGACGAGGGCGGCATCGACCGCACCGAGCCGCGCGAACGCCTGTGGCGCGCGTTCACGCCGCAGTTGTTCCGGCGCATGCAACTGAGCCGCGCGCTCGCTGCCGCGCATGCCGCGGGCATCGCGATCACCGACGAATCGATGGCGATGGAGCGGCAAGGGCTGCGCCCGCTGCTGGTCG
>JAIMKJ010000041.1:2116-7515 GCA_020692565.1 Thermomonas sp. | reverse complement strand
GGCGCAGGCGCGTCGCACACTGGGGACGACATGACACGTACTTCGATCATAGGCATCATTTTCGGCGCATGCCTGTTCGCCGCCGCCGGCGAGGCGTCCGCGCAATCGGCATCGCCTGCCGCGTCCGCACAGCAAGCAGGCGTGGAGACGGCCGCGCAGGCGCAGCAGGCGCTGGGCGATTGCCTGGTGACTGCCGTCTCCGATGACGACAAGCGCGCGCTGGTGAAATGGATTTTCGCGGTGTTGGCGCGCCACCCCGACGTGAAGCCGTTGTCCGCCATCAACGCTGCGCAGAACGACAGGATCGTCCGCGACGCGGCGGCGGTGTTCGAGACGCTGATGGCCGACACATGCGCGCTGCAACTGCGCGCAGCGGTGCGCCGTTCGGGGACGGATGCGGTCGGCAAGAGTTTCGAGCGGCTCGGCGAGACCGCGATGGGCGCGCTGTTGCAGGATCCGAATGTGATCGCCGGTGTGTCGGAGTTGATGCAGCATGCCGACACCGCGCGCATCGAACGCGCGATCCTCGGAAAGTGAGCGCATCGCGATGAGCGCATCGATCAGGATCGGCCAGGGGTTCGACGTCCACGCCTTCGGCGAGGGCGATCACGTCATGCTCGCTGGGGTACGCGTCGCGCACGACCGCGGCATCGTTGCCCACAGCGACGGGGATGTCGTGCTGCATGCGCTCTGCGACGCGCTGCTCGGTGCGCTGGCGCTGGGCGATATCGGTCGACATTTTCCGCCGTCCGATCCGCAGTGGAAGGACGCCGACAGCCGGGCGTTCCTGCGCCATTGCGACCATTTGATCCGCAATCGGGGCTGGATGGCCGGCAATGTCGATATCACCGTGATCTGCGAACGGCCCAGGGTCGGTCCGCACGCGGAGGCGATGCGTCGCGTCATCGCGCTGGATCTGGGTATCGAACTCGATGCGGTCAGCGTCAAGGCCACCACCACCGAAACCCTGGGGTTCACCGGGCGCGGCGAAGGCATCGCCGCGCAGGCGGTCTGTCTTTTGATCAGGACATGAGCGCGGTCCGGGCATGAACGAAGCGCTGCCGGCGCGCGCGCACGGCGATGCGGTACTGACGGCGCGTATCCGCAGCGTGCCGGAAGATTTCGCGGTCGACGAGATCGATGCCTTCCCGGCCAGCGGCGTGGGCGAGCATCTGCTGCTGACCGTCGAGAAACGCGCGATGAACACCGCGTTCGCGGCCAAACGCATCGCGGCCTGGGCGGGCGTCGCCGAATCCGCGATCGGTTACGCCGGCCTCAAGGACCGCCACGCGCTGACCCGGCAGCGTTTCAGCGTCTGGATTCCGAAGAAGATCGCGCCCGCCATCGATGCGCTGCAGTCGGAGGATCTTCGCGTCCTCGGATACGCCTGGCATGCGCGCAAACTGCCGCGCGGTGCGCTCGCGGGCAACCGCTTCGCGCTGACGCTGCGCGAGGTCGAAGGCGATACCGCGGCGATCGAAGCGCGTTTGAACGCCATCGCCGGACGCGGCGTCCCCAATTATTTCGGCGAACAGCGTTTCGGGCGCGGCGGCGACAACGTGTCGAAAGCGCTGTCGATGTTCGCCGGCCGCCGCGTGGCGCGCGAGGAGCGCGGCCATCTGCTCTCGGCGGCGCGTTCGGAACTGTTCAACCGCGTGCTCGCTGCGCGGGTCGACGCGCAGTGCTGGGACACGGGCCTCGATGGCGAGGTGTGGATGCTCGACGGCAGCCGCAGCGTGTTCGGGCCGGAGCCGTGGAGCGACGTACTGGCAAAGCGACTGGCGCGGTTCGACATCCACCCCAGCGGTCCGCTGTGGGGTCGCGGCGAACTGCGCACGCAGGCGGACGCGCGGGCGCTGGAGCGCGCGACGCTGGACGACGATCATCTTCGCGCCCTGTGCGAAGGGTTGGAGCGCGCCGGTATGGATCAGGAGCGCCGGGCGCTGCGGCTGCGTCCGGAAGGATTGGACTTCGACTGGCCCGAGCCGGGTGTGCTGCGCCTGCGGTTCTCGCTGCCGGCCGGCTGCTATGCCACCACGGTGCTGGCCGAACTCGGAACGATCGCGGGCGCAGCGGGCGGACACTGAATCGACCGTTCGTCGGAAAAACACCGGGCGTAAAGCCGCCCTCCGGACGCAGGCGTATAAGCCGGTTGAACGCCCGGCAAGATTCCCCAGAGCCACCGGGCGCGTCGCAGTCGTCGTCTCGGAGGTTTCTGATGAACGCCAAGCTGTGTCCATTCCTCGTCCTCGCCGCCGCCCTTGCGCTTCCCGGCTGCCGGACCACCGACGAGTCCGCCCGCTACGTCCCGGCCGCCAAGCCGGTAGCGCACGGTTCCACCTACGATCCGCGGATCGTGGAAAACGCCGAATACGTGGCCTACGTCGAACAGGTCGCCCGACGCCGGGGCGTGACCGTTCGCTGGGTCAACAAGCCGGTGAAGCGTCACGTCGACGAGCCGTGATGCGGCCAGCCCTGGTGATCGGCAGTTGGGCAGCGTTGACCCTGTCGCGGCGCTTCAGGTCTGCGCGGGCCGGGTCTTGCCCACCAGCACCAGCACCGCACCGGTGCCGCCTTGCGCGGGCGGCGCCGAGTGGAAGGCCAGCACGTCGCTGCGCTGGCGCAGTACGCGATCGACCAGGTTCTTGATCGTCGGCACGCCGTCCGGGGAGTTCAGGCCCTTGCCGTGGATCACCCGCACGCAGCCCATGCCGGTGTCGAACGCTTCCTTGATGAACCGGCGCAGCATCGCTTCGGCGGTGGCGGCGGTGACGTGGTGCAGATCCAATTCGTCCTGGGCCGCGTATTCGCCGCGCGCCAGCCGCTGCAGCACGCCCTTGGGCACGTTGTCGCGGCGATAGCTGGAGACATCGCCGGCCAGCAGCGGCGCTGCGTCCAGCGCGCGCTGGAATTCGCTGCGCGCGTCGGCCTCGTCGAGGTCGCGCATGCGCGCCTGCGGCCTGGGACGCGGTTTCTGCGGCGCGATCGGCGCCGCCGGCAGTTCGCGCACCGGACCGATGGCCGCGCGGAAGAGCGCCGCATCGTCGGCGTCGTCTTCGCTGTCGTCGGGCGGATCTTTGCGGGCGCTCATCGCGGTCGAGGTTAGCAGGGACTTGCGACGCGGCGCGCTGTCGCGGATCGGACGGAGGGTTCCGGTATCATGGCGAGGACTTCTTCCGCGACAAGGCGAATCTCCGAACCCATGCGCATTCTGGTCAGCAACGACGATGGCGTCGACGCCCCCGGCATCCGCGTCCTCGCCGCGGGTCTGCGCGAGGCCGGGCATGAGGTGCTGATGGTCGCTCCCGACCGCGACCGGTCCGGGGCCAGCAACTCGCTGACCCTCGACATGCCGATCCGGGTGGTGCGCCAGGACGACAGCACCTGGCGCGTCCACGGCACGCCCACCGACTGCGTCCACGTCGCCATCACCGGCATGCTGGAGCAGGAGCCCGACATCGTCGTGTCCGGCATCAACAACACCGCCAATCTCGGCGACGACGTCATCTATTCCGGCACTGTCGCCGCGGCGATGGAGGGCCGTTTCCTCGGCCTGCCCGCAGTCGCGGTGTCGCTGGTCACCGCGGATCACAACGGCCGCCATTACGAAACCGCCGCGCGCGCCGCAGTCGAGATCGTCGCCCGACTGCGCGCCGATCCGCTGCCGGCCGACACCATCCTCAACGTCAACGTGCCCGATCTGCCGTGGCACGAGATCGCCGGTTTCGAGGTCACCCGCCTGGGCAACCGCCATCGCGCCGAAGCCTGCACCCAGCAGGAAGATCCGCGCGGCCGCCAGTGGTGGTGGATCGGCGCGGCTGGCGCCGAGCAGGACGCCGGCCCGGGCACCGATTTCGATGCGGTGCGTCGCGGCTGCATTTCGATCACCCCGATCCATGTCGATCTGACCCGTTACCAGGCGCTCGATCACGTCGCCAGCTGGGTCGGCGGGCTTGCCGCCGCGCTCGGCAGCGATGATCGGACGCGCAACGGAGACGCGGCATGACCGCGCGCATGCGCCTGCAGCCCGAAGCCATCGGCATGGGCATGACCTCGCAGCGCGTGCGCGATCGTCTGATCGAGCGCCTGCGCGAAGGTTCGCCCGGCAGCCGCGCGATCCAGAACGAGAATGTCCTCAACGCCGTCCGCACCGTGCCGCGGCATCTGTTCGTCGATGAAGCCCTGGCTGCGCGCGCCTACGAGGACAACGCGCTGCCCATCGGCCACGGCCAGACCATCTCGCAGCCGTGGGTGGTCGCACGGATGACCGAGGCGCTGTTCGAGGACGGCGTCGCGCCGAAGAAGGTGCTGGAGATCGGCACCGGTTCTGGCTATCAGGCCGCGATCCTGGCGGCGCTCGGGCTGGAAGTGCATACCGTCGAACGCATCGGCGACCTGCTGCGTACCGCGCGCAAGCGTTTCCGCACCCTGGGCCTGAATATCCGCAGCAAACACGACGATGGCCGCATCGGCTGGCCGGAGAACGGTCCATTCGACGCCATCATCGTCACCGCCGCGGCACCGGCGCTGGTCGATGCGCTGACCGAACAACTCGCGGTCGGCGGCACGCTCATCGCGCCGGTCGGCGGCAGCGGCGGGCAATCGTTGATCAAGTTGCGCAAGGACGCGGACGGCAATATCGAACGTACCGATCTGGCGCCGGTGGTGTTCGTGCCGCTGCTGTCGGGCATGGTGGACTGACGGCATGGCGCGGACTCCCCGGGCCGACGAGACCTGCCAGAGCGGCTCGCTCGGCGAACAGCTCGCCTGCATCATCGACAGCCTGCCCGCCGACGCCATGAGCCTGCAGGAACTGCTGGATGTCTTCAGCGACGAAGGCCTGCTGCTGCTGACGATCCTGTTGACCCTGATCTTCCTGATCCCGGTGTCGATCCCCGGCGTCAGCACCGTGTTCGGCGCGGCAATCCTGCTGGTCGGCATCAGCCGGCTGATCGGCCGGCCGCTGTGGCTGCCGGCACGCCTGCGCGGCAAGGCGCTACCCGCCGACAAATTGCGCCCGGGGCTGACCTCCGGGCTGCTGTGGGTGCGCCGGCTGGAGAAGATCAGTCGTCCGCACCGCGTGCGCGCGCTGGTGGATGGGCGCGTCGCGGACGTATTCAACAATCTCGCGTTCATCCTGGCCGCGATCCTGCTGATGGCGCCGTTCGGCCTCGTTCCCTTCAGCAACACGCTGCCGGCCCTGGCGCTGTTGCTGTACGCGATCGGCTTCATCCAGCGCGACGGCGTGGCGGTGCTGCTGGGTCATCTGGCGAATATCGGCACCATCGTCTACTTCAGCGTGCTGATCGGCGGCGGCGGTCTGGCGGTGCGCGAACTGTTCCAGCGGTTCGGCGGTTGAGGCGCACACGATGACGCAACAGAGCATTCGATCCGACGAT
>JAIMKJ010000041.1:0-2087 GCA_020692565.1 Thermomonas sp. | reverse complement strand
GATCGCCGTCGGCCTGCTGCTGTCGACGTTGCTGGTTGCCTGTGCCAGTACCACCGTCGTGCGCACGCCGACCCGTGGGAAACCGCCGGCGACGCGCCAGGTGCCGCCGCCGAAACCCGGGGCCACCGCACTGGTCCGCAAGGGCGACACGCTGTACCGGATCGCGACCACGCATGGCGTCAGCCCGCTGGACCTGGCGACCTGGAACCGCATCCCGCCGCCGTACACGATCTATCCCGGCCGGCGCCTGCGTCTGACCCCGCCCGACGGGCGGCGCACCGATCCGCCACGGCGGCACGATCCCCCGCCGGTCGCGGGCACACCTGCGAAACCGCCTGCGACGCGCCCACCGACCGGGACGCCACCCGCCACAACGCCTCCCGTCGCGACGCCTGCCAAGCCGCCTGCACAGTCGCCGCCAGCGAACGCGGCCTTCGCCTGGCGCTGGCCCGCGGACGGCACCCTCGTCGGCCGCTTCGCCGCGGGCGATCCGACCCGCCAGGGCATCGATATCGCCGGCAAGAGCGGCGCCCCGGTGCGCGCCGCCGCGGACGGTGTGGTGGTGTATTCCGGCGCCGGTCTGGTCGGCTACGGCGAACTGATCATCGTCAAGCACGACGAACAGTGGCTCTCGGCCTACGGCCACAATCGCGCGCGTCTGGTCAACGAAGGCCAGCGCGTGAAAGCCGGCGACCAGATTGCCGAAATGGGCCGCAGCGGCGCCTCGCGCGACATGCTGCATTTCGAGATTCGCTACAACGGCAAGCCGCAGGATCCGCTGTTGGCGCTGCCGAAGCGTTGAGGCCACAGTGCTGCGACCGGTCTGCGCACGCGTCCTTGTGCCTGCCGCCGCCCGGGCGATGATCGCGCTCTGGCTGTTCACCCTGCTGTCGACCGGCTGCCATCGCGAGACGCGTCCCGCCGCACCGCTGAGCGTCGTCACCCTGAATCTCTGGCACGACAAACAGGATTGGCCGCATCGGCAGGCTCTGATCGTCGCCGGACTGCAGCGGCTGTCGCCCGACGTGATCCTGCTCCAGGAAGTGCTGCAGGACACCGCACTGCCGAATCAGGCCGCGACGCTGGCCGAACGGCTCGGCTATCGCTACCGGTTCTTCTCGGTCGATCCGCCGGATCGCGCGCGTCGTTACGGCAACGCGATCCTCACCCGCGATGCCCCGCTGGCCGTGCGGGAAACGATGCTGGCGCCTCTGGACGATTACCGCAACGCCGGCCATGTCCGCGTCCGCATCGGCGAACAGGCGTTTGCGATTTATGTCACCCATCTGCACCACACCGGCGAGGGCGGAGCGATACGCCAGCGGCAGATCGACGACCTGCTGGCGTTCGTCGCGGCTACCCGCGGCGGTGATGCGGTGTTGATCGGCGGGGATTTCAATACCCGTGCCGACGCGCCGGAATTGAAGTCGCTGATCGAGCGCTACACCGACGCCTACGCCGCCGCGCATCCCCGGGAAGCCGTCGACGTGCCGTCGCACAGCACGCTCAATACGCACGAAGGCCATGCGCCGCTGCGGATCGATCATGTGTTCTTCCCGCGCGATGCCTTTCGCGTCGTCGAAGCGCGGATCATCCTCGATCGCGCCGACGCCAGCGGCGCCTGGCCATCGGATCACTACGGCGTGCTGGTGCGGCTGCAGCCGCGCTAATGCTCCGTCGCGGGCGCGGGCACGATGCAGAGCGACGTGCCCCGACGGTGATCGCGGCCCCAGGTGCGGAAGCCCGCGGTATCGAGATGGATCGCGGTCGGCGTGTAGAAGCCGAGTCCCATCTCCAGCCCGGGCCCGTGTTCGCGCCAGAATGCGCAGAGCCGGGCGATGTTGTCCGGATTCGACGGCAGATCGAAATCGATCGCCCGGTTCTGCAGATGCTGGCTGCGGACGCTGCCGCCGGCGCAGCCGTTGACGACGGCATCGCGATAGACCGATCGCGCCAGCGCCGGATCGAGAATGCCGGCGTCGCGCAGTCGTGTCACCACGCGCAGGGTCGGCGGCATGTTCCGCCACAGTGCGGGCGGCGGCGTCGCGAATTCGTCGTGCCTACACGGGCGCCAACGGCGCGACGTG
>JAIMKJ010000079.1 GCA_020692565.1 Thermomonas sp. | reverse complement strand
GCCGACGACCCGACCGCAGGTGCCCGGCCTGACGTCGCGGCATCTTGCCTACGTCATCTACACCTCCGGCTCCACCGGTACGCCCAAGGGCGCGCAGAACGAGCATCGCGCGCTCGCCAACCGGCTGACCTGGATGCAGGACGCCTACCGGCTGGACGCGGGCGACGTGGTCGTGCAGAAGCCGCCGTTCGGCTTCGACGTGTCGGTCTGGGAATTCTTCTGGCCGCTGCAGCAGGGCGCGACGCTGGCGATCGCGCCGCCGGGCGCGCACCGCGATCCCGCGGCTCTGATCGACCTGATCGAGCGCCACCGCGTCACCACGGCGCATTTCGTACCGTCGATGCTCGCGGTATTCCTGCAGGCCGATGGCGTGGAGCGCTGCACCACGCTGCGCCGCCTCATCTGCAGCGGGGAAGCGCTGTCGGGCGGCAGCGTGCGCCAGGCGCAGCGGCGGATGCCCTGGGTCGAGATCCACAATCTCTACGGTCCCACCGAAGCTGCGATCGACGTCACCGCGTGGACCTGTCCGCCGGGATACGCGGGCGAGACGGTGCCGATCGGCCGCCCGATCGCCAACACCCGGATCTATCTGCTGGACGCGCACGGCGCGCCGGTGCCCCAGGGGGCGGTCGGCGAGCTGTACATCGGCGGCGTGGGCGTGGCGCGCGGCTATCTGAACCGCCCGGAGCTCACCGCCGAGCGCTTCCTCCGCGATCCGTTCGTGGCCGATGCGGACGCGCGGATGTACCGCACCGGCGATCTGGCGCGCCATCTGGCGAACGGCGACATCGAATTCCTGGGCCGCAACGACCATCAGGTCAAGCTGCGCGGCTTCCGCATCGAGCTGGGCGAGATCGAGGCGCGCATCGCCGAGCATCCGTCGGTGCACGCCGCGGTGGTGCTGGCGCTGGGCGAGAACGACCGCAAGCGGCTGGTGGCGTACGTGGTCCTGCGCGAAAGTGCGGACGGCGACGGCGATGCGGCCGATCCGGCGACGCTGCTGCCCCGGTTCCTGTCGCGCGTCCTGCCCGATTACATGGTGCCGACGGCGTTCGTGCGGCTGTCGTCGCTGCCGCTGAACGCGAACGGCAAGCTCGATCGCGGGGCGCTGCCGGTGCCGGACGACGAGGCCTTCGCGCGGCACGCCTACGCGGCGCCGGAAGGCGACGTCGAGACGATTCTGGCCGAGCTGTGGCAGCACCTGCTGGGCCAGTCGCGGATCGGCCGTCACGACCATTTCTTCGACATCGGCGGCAACTCGCTGCTCGCGGTGCGGCTGCTGAGCGCGATCGACGCGCGCTTCGGCGTGCGGATGCCGCTGACCGAGGTGTTCGTGCACGCGACGCTGCACGCGATGGCCGCCGCCATCGGCCCACGCCTGAACGATGCGCAGGCGATCCAGGCCGCGACCGCGTCGCCGGACGCGATCCTGCCGGTCGATCGCGAAGAGGCGCCGCCGCTGTCGTTCGCGCAGCAGCGGCTGTGGTTCCTGACCCAGCTCGATCACGCGGCAGGCGCGGCGTATCACATGTCGTCCGCGCTGCGGCTGGAGGGCGACCTCGACGTCGCCGCGCTGCGCGCCGCGCTGGACCGGATCGTGACGCGTCACGAGAACCTGCGCGTACGTTTCGTGCAGGTCGGCGAAACGCCGGTGCAGCATTTCGCGCCGGCGGACGCCGGCTTCGCGCTGATCGAATCGGAGATTTCCGGTGGCGACGACCCGACAGCGCTTGTCGCCCGCCTCGGCGCCGAGGAGGCGGCGGCGCCGTTCGATCTGGCGACCGGACCGCTGATCCGCGGCCGCCTGCTGCGGCTGTCGTCGCGCGAGCACATCCTGCTGATCACCCAGCATCACATCGTGTCCGACGGCTGGTCGGTCGGAGTGCTGATCGCCGAAGTGACGAAACTCTACGCCGCCCACCGCGCCGGCGAACCCGATCCGCTGCCCGCGCTGACGATCCAGTACGCCGATTACGCGGTGTGGCAGCGCCGCTGGCTGCAGGGCGAGACGCTGCGGACCCAGTTGGGTCACTGGCTCGCGCATCTGAAGGGTGCGCCGGCGCTGCTGGAACTGCCCACCGACCGGCCGCGTCCGACGGTGCAGAGCTACGCCGGCGGCAACGTGCCGTTGATGCTGCCCCCGCCGTTGGTCGACGATCTGCACAGGCTGTCGCGACGCCATGGCGCCACCCTGTTCATGACCCTGATGGCCGGCTGGTCGGTGCTGCTGTCGCGCCTCAGCGGCCAGGACGACGTGGTCGTCGGCACGCCGGTGGCGAACCGGCAGCGGCCCGAGATCGAGCCGCTGATCGGTTTCTTCGTCAACACCCTCGCGCTGCGCACCACGCTCGGCGACGATCCGACCGTGGCCGAACTGCTGGCGCGCACCAAGGCGAGCGCGCTGCAGGCCTACGCGCACCAGGACGTGCCGTTCGAGCAGGTGGTCGACGCGCTGCAGCCGATGCGCAGCCTGAGCCACAGCGCGCTGTTCCAGGCGATGTTGACCCTGGACAACACGCCGGGCGACGGCATGCTGACTTTGCCGGGCCTGACCCTGTCGCAGATCGGCACGCCCCACACCACCGCCCACTTCGATCTGAGCTTGTCGCTGCGCGAGCGCGGCGGCGCGCTCGTCGGCGATCTGGAATACGCCAGCGATCTGTTCGATGCGGCGACGATCCGGCGCTGGGTCGGGCATCTGACCACCCTGCTCGAAGCGATGGTCGCCGACGACCAGCGCCGCGTCGGCACGCTCCCGCTGCTCGGCGCGGCCGAACGGCGACTGCTGCTGGCGCGGTTCAACGACACCGCCGCGGACCATCCGCGCGACCTGACGATCCATGCGCTGTTCGAGGCGCGAGCGCGGATCGCGCCGGATGCGATCGCCCTTGTCTACGGCGACGACTCGCTGACCTACGGCGAGCTCAACCGCCGCGCGAACGGGCTGGCGCATCGCCTGATCGCGCTGGGCGTGCGTCCCGACGCCCGGGTCGCGATCTGCATGGAACGCAGCCTGGAGATGATGATCGGACTGCTGGGCATCCTCAAGGCGGGCGGCGGCTACGTGCCGCTGGATCCGACCTCGCCGCCGGAGCGCCTGGCCTACATGCTGGCGGACTGCGCGCCGGTCGCGCTGGTGGCGCAGGACACGCTGCGCGCGCTGCTGGCGGCATCGATCCCGGCGGGCCTGCCGGTGCTGGCGCCGGACGCGGAGGCGACCGATGATGCGCAGGCGCGGACGAACGATCCGCAGGTGCCGGGACTGACGCCGTCGCATCTGGCGTACGTGATCTACACCTCCGGTTCCACCGGCCAGCCCAAGGGCGTGCTGATCGAACACCGCAGCGTGGCCAACCTGATCGGCGCACATATCGAGTATTGCGCGCTGACGCCCGAAGACCGCGTGCTGCAGTTTGCGTCGTTCTCGTTCGATACCTCGGTGTCGGAATTCTTCCCGATCCTGGCCGCGGGCGGCTGCCTGGCGATCCGGCCGGCGGGTCTGTTCCCGTCGCAGGGCGAACTGATGGATCTGCTGCGCCGGCACCGCATCACCGTGTTCGAACTGCCGACCGCGTACTGGCACCACTGGGTCGCCGACGCCGACCCCGCCGCGTTCGTCGGCAGCCCGCTGAGGCTGATGCTGGTCGGCGGCGAGAAGGCGGAGCGCGCCGGTGTGCTCGCCTGGTTCGAGGCCTTCCGGCAGCATCCCTGCCGTCTGATGAACACCTACGGCCCGACGGAAACCACGGTCAACGCGACCGAGATCTCCTTCGACAGCCGCCGTCCGTTGCTGCCTGAAGGCGAAGTGCCGATCGGCCGGCCGCTGGCCAACACCACGGCCTACGTGCTCGACGCGCGCTTGGAGCCGGTGCCGATCGGTGTGATCGGCGAGCTGTATCTCGGCGGTGCGGGTCTGGCGCGCGGCTATCACGAACGCCCCGCGCTGACCGCCGAGCGTTTCGTGCCCGATCCGTTCGCGGCCGACCCGTCGGCGCGGATGTATCGCACCGGCGATCTCGCGCGCTGGCGTCCGGACGGTCTGCTCGACTACGTCGGCCGCAACGATTTCCAGGTGAAGATCCGCGGCTTCCGCATTGAACTGGGCGAGATCGAAGCGCGTCTGGTCGCCTGCGAGGGCGTGCGCGAAGCGGTCGTGCTGATGCGCGAGGACGTGCCGGGCGACAAGCGCCTGGTCGCCTACGCGGTCGTGCGCGAGGACGTGGCGGCGACGCCGGAAGACCTGCGCCAACAGCTCGCGCAGACCCTGCCCGACTACATGGTGCCGGCCGCCTGCGTGCTGCTGGACGCCTGGCCGTTGAACACCAACGGCAAGCTCGATCGTCGGGCGCTGCCGGCGCCGGCCGTCAAGGCGCGCGCCGACCGCGCCCACGAAGCGCCGGAAGGCGCGATGGAAACCGCGCTGGCCGCGATCTGGCAGGATCTTCTGGGCGTGTCGCCGGTCGGACGCAACGACCACTTCTTCTCGCTGGGCGGGCATTCGCTGCTTGCGGTGCAGGTGGTCTCGCGCCTGCGCAAGCACCACGCGATCGAACTCGCGCTGCGCGACCTGTTCGCGCATCCGACGCTGAAGGATCTGGCGGCCGCAGCCGAACAGAGCGCCGCGCGGCGCGCGAGCGCGGACACCGCGACGCCGGCGGAGGCCTCGTCGCCGGAACGCATGCAGACGACGCTGATGCCCTGCGATCGCACCGGCCCGCTGCCGATGTCCTTCGCGCAGCAGCGGCTGTGGTTCATCGATCAGCTCGAAGGTGGCAGCGCGCAGTACAACATGCCGACGGCGCTGCGCCTGCGCGGCGCGCTGGACGAAGACGCGCTGCGCCATGCGCTGGACGCGCTGGTGGCGCGGCACGAGATCCTGCGGACGCGCTACGCCGGCGTCGACGGCGCCGCGGTGCAGGTGGTGCACCCGGCCGAACCGCTGCGGCTGCGCCGGGTCGTGCTGGACGCCGCCGATCCCGCGGCGCGGGACGCAGCGCTGGAGGCGATGATCGCCGAGGAAGCGGCCAGACCGTTCGCGCTGTCGCGTTCGGGTCCGGTGCGCTGCACCCTGGTCGTGCTCGGCGAAGCGGAGCATGCGCTGCTGTTCACGATCCATCACATCGCTTCCGACGGCTGGTCGGAAGCCGTGCTGATCCGCGAATTCGCGACCCTGTATCTGGCGCGCACGCGCGGCGAAGCCTCGCCGCTGCCGCCGCTGCCGCTGCAGTACGCCGACTACGCGATGTGGCAGCGCGCGCGCCTGCAGGGCGCGACGCTGGCCGCTGAAGTCGCCTACTGGCGACGGCAGTTGTCCGGGCTGCCGGTGGTGCACGCGCTGCCGTTGGACCGTCCGCGTCCCGCGCAGCAGTCGTTCGAGGGCGGCCTGGTCGAGCGCGAACTGCCGGCCTCGCTGCTGGCGGACGTGCGCGCGCTGGCGCAGTCGAAGGACGCCAGCGTCTTCATGGTGCTGCAGGCGGCGTTCGCGGCCCTGCTTTCGCGCTGGAGCGGCGAAACCGACATCGTGTTCGGCACGCCGGTCGCCGGCCGTCTGCATCCGGACGTGGAGCCACTGATCGGTTTCTTCGTCAACACGCTGGTGATGCGCACGGACCTGTCGGGCGATCCCGACTTCGACGCCGTGCTGGCGCGCGTGCGCGAGAACTCGCTCGCCGCATACGAGCATCAGGAGCTGCCGTTCGAGCTGCTGGTGGACGAACTCAAGCCGGCGCGCAGTCTCAGCCACGCGCCGCTGTTCCAGGTGATGCTGGCGCTGCAGAACAACGCGCAGAGCGATCTCGTCCTGCCCGGCCTGTCGATCGAGCCGATGGGCACCGGCGCGCCGCAGGCAAAGTTCGACCTCGACGTGTCGATGGAAGAACGCGCGACCGGGCTGTACATGAGCTGGGGCTACGCGACCCGCCTGTTCGATCGCGACAGCATCGAACGGATGGCGGACGCGTTCGAACGCATGCTCGGCGCCGCGGTCGCCGCGCCGCGGACGCGGGTCAAGGCGCTGCCGTTGCTGTCGGCGGCGGACCGCGCGCAGGTGCTGG